>CALEZT010000133.1 GCA_937927975.1 uncultured Phycisphaerales bacterium | reverse complement strand
GTTGCCGCCCAACCGAGTTGTTGTTCTGCTTCGTCATCTTCTGTCAAAGTCTGTGGCTCGATTTGTCCGCCGTTGGACGATCCGGGAATTCGGACCACCGCCATACTTCGCTGTCCTTGGGCATTGCCCCTTGTCACCGTTCCTTTCTGTTTTCAAGCGATTGTCTGTGTCCCTGTGGTGACGTGAGCGGGTTCGCTCGTTTCGCACGGTTGGTTTTCGGCGCCGGTGGCCTGATCATGGCCTCAGTACTGCTGAGAAGCTCCGAAAGACGGCGTGATCGCCGACGGTCACCCAGCCGCTTGATGGCGGCTAAGAGCAGCACGAAAACGATGCTGAGGGCCAGAACGACGTACGGCAGCAAAACGAAATCGAGGAGGCCGCCCGGCTTCTTGGATGCTTCTCGGGCCGGAACTGATTGCTCCGGCGATCCGAAGAACTGGACAATCCCTATGATCGAGAGCATGGCCACACCGAACGCGAGGACCCAGGTAGGGCCGTCTGCGAAGAATGGCATCTCCTTCAGGGCTCTCTGGGAGCACACCAGTACGATGATGAAGATTCCCGCCAACGCTGCGATCGCAACGGGGGTCAAGGCTGATTGAATGGTCTCTTCCATCTTGCAGTTCCTTTCTGTGTGGGAGTGAGTTATTGTTTTTTGCCCAGCCAGACGATTCCGACGTCATCCCGCCGTATTGCGGCCACGTCGTTTGGCGTGAGTCCGTCGTGATACAGCAGGAATCGCAGCTTGCGGAGATCGTGGAATCGGCGGACACTGTGCTGGACATGGCGGATCAGATCGGCCACGTACCGAGACCAGTGGGCCTTGTCTCGTACTTCGCCGACGGCTTGAGCCTGTTCGTGATGGCCGTGCTCGGCGAGAACCTTCTGCGTCAGGATCAGGCCGCGTCCGCGCGGATTGACAGCCTCCGCGAAGATCTCCTCGGCCTCGCATTCGCATGCGAAGCGCACAAGCTCGTCGATCTGCTCGGCCCTGTCGGCGATCCCCGGCAGGATCGGACAGAGCATGCCATAGGTCCGTAGACCCCGGGCGTGGGCCTCCCGAAGGGCCGCCATGCGTTCTCGGATGGGGGATGCGTAGGGCTCGATGGCTTTGAGAACTTCCTCCTGATCCGCCGTCCCGGTAATGCTCAAGCCGACGAGGACTTTGTCCCTATGCCTTTCGATCAGGTCGTAGTCGTTCGCCACGGCGGCATTCTTCGTCAGTATCCGAACCGTCCAGCCGGGTTCGGCGAGGATGGCTTCAAGACACTGGCGGCCAAGGTCAAGTTCCTGGGCCTCGGGAGCCCAGGCATCGACGATGGTGCACAACTGGACCATGCCTCTGTTTCGTAGTCGCCGGGCGTCGCGCCGGATGCGCTCCGGCGTCGCCGGATCGACGAGGGCGTACCCTTCGGCAAACGGGCTTTCCCCAGCTTCCTCGAACGAATGGTGCATCCGCATCAGGGAGGGGGTGCTGCAGTAGGTGCACTGGTGGCCACAGCGCGTGCCGACATTGGCGGCATACTGAGCCAATCCCTTCTTCTCGAACTCCTTGGTACGCGTGATGCCGCATTTGAGAGAGCAGTGGTGTACTTTCATGGTAAAACCTCCTTTTCGGGCCCTTGGCCCTGATGAGATTGAAATGTTGGGTGCCCAGCGGGATAGCTTTCGGTGCCGCTGCTGATGTCCATGTCCTCGGCGGGCCGTCGGCCATTAACAGGCTCGGCCGGTTCCTCTGATCGCAGTCGCAAGAACTTGTACGCCTCCGTCGCCACCATGGCCACCTTGAGCAGATCCTCGGTGGTGAAGGTCGTGGTGCGCTTCCACTCGTCACCCTGGCGATAGTTCTTGGTGATCTGGATCGAGTGGACCTTCACCACGGCGTCATTGATGACCCTGTGGTCAACCCAGATGGCGGCAGCCACGGCGCCGCAGCGGAAGACCCGGATGGGTCGTGTTTTCACTTCGTTCTCTTGCATGCTGGTAACCTCCTATCGTTCGTAGACTGTATGACTGGCGGCCAGGTACATGGGGGCTTTGGCCGGACAGCTTTCGATTCGTGGACAGCGAAATACGCCGCGGCCCGGTCGGCCCATCGCCGGGCTCATGATCGTCCTGCAACCAACCGGCATGTAGCCCTGGCCCAGGATGCGTTCGATGACCCGCTGTGTTTCGGCGTAATCGTAGCGGAACAAGTCAAGTGCCGAGATCTCATGGGCGAGTTGGATACCGCCTTCCAGGCGGGCGAGATTCGTCAGCAGGGCGAACCATTGGGGTTCGCTCACCTCCAGGGGC
>CALEZT010000132.1 GCA_937927975.1 uncultured Phycisphaerales bacterium | reverse complement strand
GGTCGCGGGTCGCCTTCAAAATTTCAGATTTTGCAGGTGCGCCGAAAGGACACGCTTGTTGGACATGAGGTCGGTGTCGGCGGTGATCTTACGACAGATGCCAACGCATTAACTGACTTCTGCAGGTATGCGAGCGACCACAATGATGAACTCTGGGTTGCTACGGTAGCGGATGTTGCGACTTACGTGAGCTCCCATAGGAAACCGCCGTCAGATCAAGTACTGGCTAGTGCAGTACAATCAAGGCGTCCAGCCAGACTGTTTGTCTCCTGCATCCGTGACGTTTCTTCCGCTTCGATGGGAGAAATGTCCTTGTTTTCCGACGTGAAATGTGGATGATGAAGGGCGACACGAATTCACCCTGCAGGTGAGGGACAAACGCCCATGGAATTCATCATTTCGGAAACAGACGACATCCTGGTTTCCCACGCGGGGTTGGCTTTGGCCGGCGCGTTGTTGCAGCAGACCGAGCTGCGGTCGCGGCTGGATGCGCTGGCGGTGGAAGGATGCAAACGACCGGCGCTGCCGCACGGTGAGGTGCTGTTGTCGATGATCGGTCTGCTGTGTCTGGGCAAGAGCGACTACGCGGCCATCGAGCCGTTTCGACGCGAGAGCTTCTTCGCCCGGGCCCTGGGGCTGAGCCGATTGCCCTCGGAGGAAACGCTGCGTCAGCGGCTGGACCAACTCGGCACGGCACCGCTGGCGATCCTGCACGAGGAAACGGCGGCCCTGCTCCGCGATCACGTCCCGGTTCTGGCGCCCTGCCACCGCGGACGCGTGCCGCTGGACGTGGACGTCTCGCCGTGGGACAACCGCGGCACCAAGAAGGAGGGCGTCGCCTGCACGTACAAGCTCTACGATGGGTATGCGCCGATCTTCGCCTACCTGGGCCTCGAAGGCTACCTGATTCATAGCGAACTGCGTCCGGGTGACCAGCATTGCCAACGCGGTACGCCGGACTTCCTGGACCGGGTGATCCAACTGGCTCGTCAGGTAACCGACGCCAAGCTGCTGGTGCGGATGGACGCGGGCAACGACGACGAGGAAAACCTGCGTCGCCTGCGGAAAAACAAGGTCGATTGGATCATCAAGCGTAATCTGCGCAGTGAGTCGCCAGAGGACTGGCTGGAAGAAGCGCAGGCGTTGGGCACCTGGACCGAGCCCCGCGAAGGCAAGCAGGTGTACACCGGTCAGACCTGGCGCGAGCGAGACGGCCGGCTGCAGCGCGTGATCTTCCAGGTGGTTGAGCGAACCATCGCCGCCGACGGCCAGCGGTTGCTCGTACCGGAGATCGACATCGAAACGTGGTGGACGAGCCTGGGGCCGCGTACGGCATCGGCCGAGGATGTGATCGAACTGTACCATCAGCATGGGACCAGCGAGCAGTTCCATTCGGAGGTCAAGACCGAGATGGACCTGGAGCGACTGCCCAGCGGCAAGTTCGCCACCAATGCACTGATGCTGGCGCTGGGGCAGGTGGCGTACAACGTCTTGCGGCTGTGTGACCAGGTGGCCCTGGTGGAGGACCGGCGCCTGCCGCCGAACGAGAAGATGCCGCTGAGCAAGCCGGTCACGCGCCGTCGGCTGCGCAGCGTGATCCAGGATCTGATGTACCTGGCGGCCCGCCTGACCCGCCACGCCCGTCGCTTCCGTCTGAAGCTGTGGAAAGACAATCCGTGGCGATTTGTGTGGCAACGTTTGTACCATCGATTCACCGAACCAGCCGCCGTGGGAACGGGCAACTCACCATAGAAACTGAGACCGACAGTTCACGGATTCAGGTGTCTGTTACGGTGGCATAGTGCTGGTCATAGGTAGTCTCAGCTTACTCTGTGCTTTCATCCTTACGCGGAAAGCATCTGTTCGGGTATCTCTAATGCTCATGTGCCTCGTCGTGGTGTTTCTCCTATTCTACACCGTCCTGTCTCTTCAGCGTGGATACGTGGGCGCCAGAGGGTTCCTGCCCATATTCGCCGTGGTTGGTTACCTTCTGGGTACTTGGGGTGCGGTCATGTGGAGATTCTTGTTGCCTGTGTGCAAGCATGTGCCGCAAGCTAGCGAGTGCAGCTCAGCACGGAAGAGCGAGTAACTTCTTGAATTGGGGTGGAAAGGCTGATGGCGAGTATTCATCCAGCGGCTCAGATTCATCCGCATGCGATGATCGAAGATGGAGCTACAGTCGGTGAGGCCACGCGCGTCTGGGCGTTTGCACACATCCTTGGCAAGGCGGTTATCGGCGCCGACTGCAATATTTGTGACCATACCTTCATCGAAAACGACGTGCGGATCGGCAATCGAGTGACGGTCAAGTGCGGGGTGTATCTCTGGGATGGCATCACGCTCGAAGACGATGTGTTCGTGGGGCCCAATGCCACGTTCACAAACGACAGGTTTCCACGCAGCAAACAGTATCCCGAGCAGTTTCTCAAGACTCGCGTCTGCCGGGGAGCTTCGATCGGGGCCAATGCCACAATTCTCCCGGGCCTTCGAATTGGCGAGAAGGCCATGGTCGGTGCGGGCGCGGTTGTGACGCACGACGTACCACCGAATGCTATCGTCACGGGCAATCCCGCGAGGATCGTGGGATATGTCGATACAGCTTCGCACGTGATTGCCCGCAAGGTGGTTGATCCGCAGAAGACTGTCTCTGCAGTCCGCGGTGTTGTTTTCACGGAGCTTACCCATGTTGCTGACTTGCGGGGTAATCTCTGTGCGTTGGAGTGGGAGAAAGATCTGCCCTTCACGCCTCGACGCATGTTTTTCGTGTACGATGTTCCAAGCGTTCGCGTGCGTGGAGAGCATGCCCATAAAGAGTGTCATCAGTTCCTGGTATGTGTACGAGGGTCGGTCTCTGTCGTTGCGGATGATGGGACGCAGCGTGAGGAGTTTCTCCTCGATGTTCCCTGGGTAGGGTTGTACATTCCGCCTTATGTATGGGGCATACAGTACAAGTATTCTTCTGAGGCGGTTTTGATGGTGTTTGCCTCTCATGAATACGACCCAGCGGATTACATCCGAGAGTACAGCGAGTTTCTCAAGGTGCTCCGCAGATGACCATGCATATTCCTGCGTTGGACATGAAGGCCCCTTATCGGGAGTTGAAGGATGCGTTGGATGCCGCTTACCTTCGCTTCATGGAATCGGGTTGGTATGTTCTCGGCGAGGAAACTAAGGCTTTTGAGGCGGAGTATGCAAGCTACTGTGAGGCCGCATGCTGCGTGGGTGTTGGCAACGGTTTGGATGCGCTGCATCTTGCCTTGCGGGCATTCGATATCGGCCCAGGCCACGAAGTGCTCGTTCCTTCCAATACCTATATTGCCACTTGGCTTGCGGTGACTTACGCCGGGGCGACGCCGGTTCCGGTCGAACCTGATGTGAGAACTTTCAACATTGACCCTGCCTTGATCGAGGCAGCCGTAACAAGCCGAACGAAGGGTATCATGCCTGTGCATCTCTACGGTCAACCTGCCGATATGGATCCGATCATGAGAATCGCTGAGAAACATGGGCTCAAGGTAATCGAGGATAATGCACAGGCGCAGGGGGCCAGATATAGAGGGCGAAGAACAGGCAGTCTTGGTCATGCTGCAGCTCACAGCTTCTATCCTGGCAAGAATCTCGGCGCTTTTGGAGAAGCGGGTGCCGTCACCACCAATGACCCCGATGTGGCCGATCGCATTCGTATGTTACGCAACTATGGGTCGGAGATCAAGTACCACAACAAGTACAAGGGTTTTAACTCTCGATTAGATGAGCTGCAGGCGGCTTTTCTCCGTGTGAAGCTGAAATGCCTTGATGAATGGAATGAACGCCGAAGCGCAGTAGCTGGGCGGTATCTGGCCGGTTTAGAAGATTTCTCCGGCTTGACTCTGCCACTTGTTCCGGATTGGGCGCAACCTGTCTGGCACCAGTATGTTGTTCGTCATGAAGAGCGAGATGCTCTCCAACAGAGATTGTCATCAGAGGGTATCGGCACATTGATTCATTATCCGATTCCACCGCATTTGTCTGAAGCCTACAGGGAGATGGGGTGGTCACATGGAGCCTTTCCCATTGCCGAACAACTGGCCAGCACTGTTCTGAGTCTTCCCATGGGACCACATCTCGGAGCTGCGGATGTGTCTGTTGTGGTGGATATGATCCATGCGTCCCCCATGCAACTGTAGGAATCGTCTACGTCGCCAATCGCATACGCGGATCTTCGATAAGTCAGTCTGTATGCCATCTATCGTATCCGGACATTCGGACATGCCTGTAGCTGCCATAAACGAGCAAGAGACAACACAAGCCAGGGGGCCGGAGGATGCTCGGGAGGGCTCCTATCGTCAGATCATGAAGTCTTCCTCGCTCGTTGGCGGCGCCCAGGTGGTGAACATCCTGGTCGGCATGGTCCGCACGAAGTTCGTGGCCGTGTTGCTGGGACCGGCTGGCGTAGGGTTGCAGGGCACATACCTCGCCATTACGGGGCTGGTGCAGACACTGACTTCTCTAGGCATTGGCGCCAGCGGGGTGCGGGATGTGGCTCAAGCCCATGGCACCGGCGATGCCGAACGTGTGGCCAGGACGGTCCTGACCCTGCGACGCATGGTGTGGCTCACCGGATTCGTTGGGACAGTTCTCCTGGCGGCCTTGGCGGGTCCAATCAGTCGGTATACATTCGGGACGTCCTCCCATGCGTTTCCGCTGGCGCTTCTGAGTGCGACGGTTCTTATGGCCTGTCTGGCGGGTGGACAGTCTGCCCTGCTGCAAGGCACGCGTCGAATCGCCGACTTGGCCCGGATGACGGTGCTTGGCACAGGTGTCGGCAGTGCCGTCGCGATAGCGATGTACTATGCCTATGGTCTCAAGGGGATCGTGCCGGCCTTGATGATCATGGCGGCGTTCAACCTGGCGGTCGCTTGGTGGTTCGCCAGGAGAATCCCTGTGGCAAGTGTCGCGATGAGCTGGCGCGAGAGCTTCGCCCAGGCAGG
>CALEZT010000131.1 GCA_937927975.1 uncultured Phycisphaerales bacterium | reverse complement strand
CGAAGATACTGATCCGCACGGACTATTTCATGCAGCCCTGCCGAAAGGACACGCTCTTTCATGAGAAGAGTTGGCATCCTGTGCACGACGGTTGCCGGAAGATGAAATGCGACGGGACCATGTACGACGAGTCAACGCTCGTACATCATTTCATGGCGCATAGAGCCACTATGCGACGAGACTACAGTGATATATTTGAGTGGTTGTGCCTCATGCAGCACTATGGAGCACCGAGTCGTGTGTTGGACTGGACGGAGAACATTGTGACGGCACTATATTTTGCTGTGGCGGACACCACCGCCGATTGTGATGGTGCAGTATGGCTCCTAAATGCCGGTCGTTTAAACGAGATCACGCGAGTTTCCACTTCCAAACGATATGTGTGTCTTGCAGACAGTGCAGACGTGATCCTACGAAGTGCTATGGCACTCTCACGGACGGGCAGATCACTGCGCCGAACACTTTTGAAGACAGGCAAGTTGGAACAGGTTGAGATGGCTGTAAACGACGATGTCTTCTGGCGATGGACTAAGGATGATGAGTTCGCAACACGATCAAAGACTCTGGCCAAACTAGCCTGTCCCGTCGCGGTCTTTCCAACGCGACTCAATGAGCGGGAATCTATGCAGCTTGCAACGTTTACCATCTACGGAGGAAAGGATTATGACAGAGAGGTAGAGCAGATCGCCCCGTGGGAGCGATTCCCAGACCCGAAAGGACTCCTGTGGATAAGCCAGCATCTCCAGTCAGACACGAGTGGCGACGATTGGAACGATGAAACCAGAGAGTGGATACCCCGGGGCAAACCCTTTTTAGATGTGTTTATTGTTCCTAGTTGTGCGAAGCGGAAGTTGCGAGAACAGCTGAAACGTGTGGGCGTCCATGTTGGATCGCTATTTCCGGAGTTAGAATACCAGGGCAAGTACATCCGCCACCAGTGGCGATTTGAATATGTTCCGTCAGGTGGGACATCGTGAAAGGGCTCGCCGTGTTGACATGAGGAAGGGGAAGCCGCCGATACCGGGGGGACCTTGGGACAGTCAGTGCGCCACGAAGGCGTGTAGGAGGCACATTAACATGCGCGGACAAAAAGGGGACATTCTACTTTTCTGGGCTTTGGCCGTTGGGGGTACGGGGTCAGGGCCTCGTTTATGCTTTAAGCGGTTCAGGGGCTTTCTTTGATTTCTCTGTGGTCTCTGTGCCCTCTGTGGCCCAAGAACTATCTTCTTGGTTTTCTGCCACAGAGAACACAGAGCACACAGAGAATGATCAAGGGCGACGGCGGGGGCGTCGCTTGTTTCTCGTCTCTCGTCGCTCGGGGCGTGGACTTCCCTGCGGCGGTCCGGCGGCCACTCCTCGGAGAAGTTCACTCGGGCGAACTCGCCGAACAGTTCGATCGCGCGTTGGTCGTAGGCGCGGGCGGCGTCGGTCTCCTTGTCGAACAGGCCCAGGTAGAACTGCTCGTTGTGATGGTAGATCTGGGCGAAGTATTTGTCCCGCTCCTTGCGGTTCTTGTGGTCGACGACCATGCCCCTGGGCGGCTGGGCGATTTGGCGGTGCATGAAGATCAGCTTCTTTTTCTCGTAGCGGATGGCGTAACCGCCCTGCATGTGCCATTTCCAGCGGGAGGACGTCGCCCGTAGTCGATAATCAATCCCAAGGCCGGTCTGTAAGCCGAGTTCTGTTCCCGCCGAAGGGCGGGCGGCGATCATTTATCTGGACCAGCCGTTGCCGACTGGCTCTCCCGCCTCGCGACGATTGCTCGTCACGAGAGTGCGGAATGCGACCTACCCGCCGGTCGTGCGGCGCAAGCCGCACATACCCGGGCCGAGTACGGCTCGGGACCTTCGGACGCGAGGCCCGAGGAGTCCGTCGTCGCCTACCGGCTGCTTGGTCTTGCAGGCGGTGGGGTTTGCCCTGCCGACGATGTCGCCATCGCCGCGGTGCGCTCTTACCGCACCTTTTCACCATTGCCCGATCCCTGCGGCGCTGCGAAGAGCGACGCCGGGCCGTCGGCTGTGTGTTTTCTGTGGCACTATCCCTGGGATTGCTCCCGGTGGTCGTTAGCCACCACCGCGCCCTGGGGTCCCCGAACGCGACTTCTCGCGTTCGGGAGGCCCGCGATCCTGCTCGGACTTTCCTCCCCGCGCCGCATGACACGACGCGGAGCGACCGCCCGACCGACCTTGGGATCGATTATCGACTAAGAACGATCGAAGTTTCAAAGAGCGTGTTTCTCACACACATACGATTCTACCGTATCCGCCCGCCGGCTCCAATGCGGCGTGCGAGCATTTTGAGCCTGGGCATTCGACTTGACGCTCCACCGTACGGTTTCTACACTGCGTGGGTGCTTTGGCCTGAAGATTGTGCACTCTGAAGGGATAAGCCATGCTGCTTTGTTCTGTGGGGAGCATCATGCAGAAACGAGCCGGTTCTTCACGTCGTCTCTCGTTGTTCGTCATCATCCTGTGCGCGACGGCTCCTCTCCTGGGCCAGCTATTCTCCCGCGACTTGCAGGTCGATGTCAGGGTCAACCAGGTGGGCTTTGCGCCCGGCGCCGCCAAGTTCTGTGTGCTGCCAGAGGGCCCGGCGGATCGGTTCGACGTGATTCGGACGAGCGATTTGAAAGTCGTGTTTTCGGGGTCGCTCAGCAAGACTCAGGGTGATTTCGGCTCTTTTCTCCAGGGGCATTTCAGTGCTGTCCGAGAGCCCGGTACGTACTACATCCAGGCCGGACAGTCGCGGTCCTGGCCGTTCCGGATCTCGCCGGACGTGTACGACGACGCCATCGCCATGATCGTCGGGTATTTTGCGTTGCAGCGGTGTGGGCCGAGCACGACGGGCTACCTGGCCCCGTGCCATTGCGACGACGCGGTGCGGCTCGACAACGGCAAACACCAGGACACCACCGGCGGCTGGCACGACGCCTCGGATCTGCGAAAGTGGGTCGGCGCCACGATCCACGGCATGATCGGCCTGGCCCGGGTCTACGAGTTGACGGACGACGCGCCTCTGCGGAACCGGATCATGGACGAACTGCGATGGGGCAACCGGTACTTCCTGAACATGCAGGAGCCCGACGGCTACGTGATGAACCACGTCGGCGGCGACGCGCTCGTGCATGGCGACGGCAATCGCTGGACCGACAACGCGATCGGTCCCGAGGGAGGCGAGCCTGTCACCCTCGCGCCGGCGCCCGGCGGCACCACCAATCGGATGACGATCGTGGGCGCCAAGGACGACCGCGTGATCCAGACCAAGCCTCTCGACCGTATCGGCCAGTACAAGTTCGTCGTCGCCGAGGCGCTTATGGCCCGACTGGCGAAGCAGAGCGATCCGCAGTACGCGGCCCGCTGCCTGGAGGCGGCGAAGCGGTGTTACGACTGGTGCGCCAAGGATGGGCCGCAGCGAGGGGTCGAGACGCTTGGCGGGGCGCTTGCGGCGGCCGTCGAGTTGTACCGTTGCACGAGTGACGAGAAGTATAAAAACGACGCGGTGGACTGCGCCGTTCGCTTGGCGCAGTGCCAGGTGACCGAGCGTATCGCTCAGAACAGCCCCGTTCGAGGTTTTTACCGGCGAAATGCCTCGGATGCCGAGCCTTATCGGGACATCTATCACGGCTGCTGGCCATTGTTTGGATTATGCGATCTCGTGGAGCTGTTTCCTGATCATGCCGAGTCGGAGAATTGGCGTAGAGCCATCCGGCTCTACACCGTCGATTATCTGGTGGCCATCTCGCAGCAGAACAGCTTCGGCATTGTCCCGCACGGGTTCTACACAAAGCAGGACCCCGGTGGCGGCCGCAAGATCGGCGACTATTGGTATCGCTATTTCATGCAGCCGAACGACTGGTGGGTGGGAATCAACGCGAATATCGCCTCGGCAGGCATCGGCCTGTTCCGAGCGGCCAAGGTCCTCGACGAACCGATTCTGCGATGGCCCGCCCAGAGGCAGCTCGACTGGATCCTCGGTTCCAACCCGTTCGGCTCCAGCACGGTCGAGGGAATCGGGCACAACCATCCGCCGCAGTTCGTCAACACGACCGAGTTCCTTCCGTTCACGCCCCGACTGCCCGGCGCCGTCATGAACGGCCTGGGCGGCACCGCCGACGATCAGCCTTTCCTGGGCAACGGGGTCTATCATGTTTCGGAATACTGGACGCCGATGGTTGCGTATACGATGTGGCTGATGGCCGCGTTGCAGGATTGACCGGAAGGCGGGATGGCGGAGTTCAGACACTACATCCTGACGCGATTCAACGCGGGACTGTACGGCCCCAATCCCTGGAAACGCGCGGACCCTCAAGCGTGGATGGACCACCGCATGAGACTGTTCACGACGATCACGCTGCCTTCGATGGCCGGACAGAGCTGCCAGGATTTCACGTGGCTGGTCCTGATGGATCGCCGGACGCCCGAGAGGTATGTTCGGGAGTTGGAGCGATTCGCCTGCCCGACGATGAAGCTCATCTTCGAACAGCCCGATCACCCCGACTGGAGACAGGGTCTTTCGCCCGGCCGATACGATCTGATGACCACCCGAATCGACAACGACGACGCCCTCTATCGGGACGCGGTCAAGGACATCCAGGACGCCTGGCGGGCCCGGAGCCAGACCCAGGCCAAGCCGTGGCTGATCGTCTTTCCCTTCGGCCTGATTCTCGACCTCGCCGATCGGCGGATGTGGGTGATGGAATACTGGTTCAACAACTGCCTGACGCTGGTGGAGGATTTACAGGATTCAGGCACGGTCTACCGCTGGCAGCACTGCCAAATCCCAGGGGAAGTACCCAGGCTCTGCATCCAGGAAAAGCCCTACTGGCTGCAGGTCGTCCACTCGCAGAATGTGCTCAACGCGATCGAGAGCGACAATCCGCTTCGCATCGTGCACAAGGAACTCCCGGCTGCGATCGAGCTCCTGGAGCAGTTCGGCATCGACCCGGCGGGCCTGCCGGAATTTTGACGGTCCGTCCTATTCGTCCCATGTCTTGCTTCTTCAGCCGGCCCGCAAAATCTCTGTGTGTGTGCGGAACCGCTTGTCGTCGGTCTGCGTGTGGTCCATGCGGTAGTGCACGCCCCGGCTTTCCTTGCGGAGATCGGCGCTGTGGGCGACCAGTAGGGCGGTTGTGAGCATGTTCTGGCATTCCCAGCCTTCCCTTGCGTCGAAGACCTTGTCCATCACGTAGCGGTGCCAGAACCGGATGATCTCCTGTGCCTCGGCCAGCGGCTGCGCCCTTCGCGTGATGCCGACGTTGCGCCACATCAAGGCTCGCAGGGAGTTGCGGACGTCTGCGGTGTCGAGCTGGCTGCGGTCGGAGTGCGGGATGTTGTACCGGATGACCGGGTGCTTGAGCGAGGTCAGGTCGCTGGGCTCGCTGGCCAGGACCGCCTGGCCTGCCAGCTTGCCGAAGACGAGCCCTTCGAGCAGCGAGTTGCTGCCGAGCCGGTTGGCGCCGTGCAGGCCGGTCGAGGCCACTTCGCCGCAAGCGTAGAGGTTCTCGATGTTCGTGCGGGCCAGGGCGTCGGTCTTGACGCCGCCGACCATGTAGTGGGCGCTGGGCCGGACCGGGATCAAGTCGTGGCTGACGTCGATGTCGAAGCTCTCGCACAGGTCGCTGATCAGCGGGAACCGCTTGGCGAAGTACTCCTTGTCCATGTGACGGATGTCGAGGTAGACATGCGTCGCGTCGGTCTTTCGCATCTGGGCCAGGATCGCCCGGCTCACGACGTCTCGCGGAGCCAGTTCGCCCGCCTCGTCGTAGTCCTCCATGAAGCGTCGGCCCTTCGTGTCCAGCAGATAGGCGCCTTCGCCTCGAAGGGTTTCGGTGATCAAAGCGCGGGACGCGCCGGCGATGTACAGCGTCGTCGGATGGAACTGCATGAACTCCAGGTCGCGCAGGACCGCCCCGGCCCGATAGGCCATCGCCAGGCCGTCGGCGGTGGCGACCGAGGGGTTGGTCGTCTCGCGGTAGAGCTGGCCGCCGCCGCCGGTGGCCAGGATCGTGTTGGCCGCCCAGACGATCTGGAGCCCGTGATCGCGACTGTGGCCGATGATGCCGATGCAGCGGTTCTCCTTGCCCGCAGCGCCGCTGCGCGTCGGGTCGGTGAGCAGGTCGATCGTGAAGAAGTGCTCGATGACTCGGATGTTCGATTTGCTGCGGACGTTGGCGATGAGGGCCTCGGCGATGGCCCGACCGGTTTCGTCGCCGTGGGCGTGCAGGACGCGGGCGTGCGAATGGCCGCCTTCGAGCGTGGTGTCGATCTGGCCGTTCACCTGATCGAAGCCCGCGCCCCATTCCTGCAACTGGCGGACGAGCTCAGGGCCCTGGTGGACGACCTGCTCGACGACCTGGGGATCGGCGATCCCGCCGCCGGTGCGGAGGGTGTCCGCGACGTGGGCGTCGAAGGTGTCCTCCCGTCGCAGGACCGAGGCGATGCCGCCCTGGGCGTTCCACGTGTTGCTCTCGTCGATGCTGCCCTTGCAGACGACGACGATGGTGCGGTGGTCCGCGGCCTCCAGAGCCGCCCGCAGACCGGCGATGCCCGCTCCGACGACGACGCAGTCCGCGAAGAGCTGGCTGGTCGAGATCGAATCGATGTCCACGAGATACCGGCGGGGCTCGCCGAAGCGGATCGGCTCGGTCGGCGCCGGTCCCTGCCGTTGGTTTTGCTCATTCATACCGCCATCATACCCGAATCCATGGTAGTTGAGAATACAGAAACCGTCCGAGGAAGGCGGGCGGCCAGGCGGCCGGGTGCATGACCGTAGCTGCAAGGCCTCAGACAAACCCTTTGCAGGGCTGAACGGAAACCGGTCTCGCGCATAGACAGAAGTCGCAGCTCGTCGGCGTCACGAGACAACCGCCAGACTCCAGGAGAGCACGCCCGAGGCGGTCGTGCAAAGGAGATTTGCCGCTTTGGGCCAGCAGCATGATGGATGCGACCCCGCGTTTCGTTCGGATGTGCCCTGCACATCCTCCATGCTGCTGGCCAAAGCGCAAAACCTCCGGCCGAGGGCCGGAATCCGGATCGGTCCGCCCTCTTCCTTCGGTGTCCTGGGCAACCGTCCGAGCCCGGCCGCCCGGCTTGCCGCGGGGGCGAGGGCGGACCTGCCGCTACCGGGTCTTGCGGACCAGGGCCAGATCGTTCGGGAAGAGCCGCTCGTCGCCTGCGAACTTCGCGACGAATTGCTGCAACTCCCCGGTCGAGGCGGTCAGGATCGGGCGGTCGTCGACCATTTCATGTCTCACCGCTGTGGGCACGGCCTGCACCAGTTCCTTGAAGCGATCGTCGTCGGTGATGCGAAGCGTCAGTTGTCCGTCGATCGCGTCCACTCGGATGAAGGTGTGGACCGGCACGAAGAAGAACCCGTTGTAGGCCAGCGGCATCTTCTCGATGTCCTGTTCGCCCGAGGGGAACCGGTCGGCGAAGACGTCGAGGAACAGACGGTCGCCCAGCTTGACCAGGCACGCGGCGAACGAGCCCTTGCGGCCATCCTGATCGGTGATGTCCAGACGATAGAACTTCGTGATGTCCTCTCGCCAGGATTCCAGCGGGCCCTTGGCAGCGGATTCATCCAGACGGGAGAACGCCCAAGTCACCTCGGGATCGTTGGGGTCTTTGACCCACGTGCCCACGAGCTTCTCCTCGAAGACGAGGCTCTCTCGGGTGAACAGCGGGTGCAGCGAAACGACGGGCACGCAGCCTGCCAGCAGGATCGCCAGGAGGCAACAGGCAAGTCTCTTTGCTTTCACGGTCTTCTCCTTTCACTGCGGGATTTGTGCGCCACGGTTCTTTTCTCCCATCCTACCGCGCCGGCATTCCGGCGAGAAGTGGGTTGCCGGATGACCCCCAAAGGGATACAGTGCATCGCTTGTCATTCGGAAAGATCGGTGTGTTTTTCGCAGAAGCAGGGTTCGAGCATGTACGAATTGACTTCGACGGGATGGTTTCTCGTCGGGCTGTCCGCGGTATTGGTGGGCCTGAGCAAGACCGGAATCCCGGGCCTGGGCATCCTCATGACGCCCTTGATGGCGATGGCCTTTCCTCTCGAATACCTGCGAGAGTCCACAGGCATTCTACTGGGCATGCTCATTCTGGGCGATCTCTTCGCGGCGGGCTACTACCGCCAGCACGCAGAGTGGGGGTATGTCCTGCGGCTTCTGCCGCCGGCGTTTGCCGGAATCGTGGCGGGCTGGCTGGCCATGGGGCACGTCTCCGACGCCCAGCTTCAACGGATCATCGGCGTCATCATCCTGGGCATGCTCGCGGTCAATTACTGGCGGACTCGCCTGCAAGGGGAGAACGCACCGATCCCGAGCCAGTGGTGGTTCGGGCCGCTGATGGGCTTCATCGCGGGCATCACAACGATGATGGCCAACGCCGCCGGACCGGTCATGGTCATCTACCTGCTGGCCATGCGGCTGCCCAAGTTCGCCTTCATCGGCACCAGCGCCTGGTTCTTCTTCGTGGTCAACTGGCTCAAGGTGCCGTTCAGCGCCAATCTGAACTTGATCAATGCCATGTCGCTCAAGCTCGACCTGATGATGTTGCCGTTGATCGCCCTGGGGGCGGTCGCGGGCATCCTGTTCCTGCGAAAGGTCCCGCAGAAGATCTTCAACGACACCGTTCAGATCCTGGCCGCCGCCGCGGCAGTCAAGCTGCTGTTCTGAGAGCGGGTCCTGCCGCTGGCGAGTCCCGCAGCGAAATGATAGGATGGCCGCATGGACGAAATCGCGGGGCCGGCTGCCGGCGGAGAATGGCATTCATCGCACAGGGCAGGACGGGAAACTGTTTTCGGTATGCAGGACGTGGTTCCAAACCAGACTCAGGGCGGCGAGGGCATAACGATCTCGACGCCGGTGCAATTCCTCAAGGGCGTGGGGCCTGCGCGGGCGGCGGTCTTCGAGAAGCTCGGCGTGCGCACCGTGGCCGATCTCCTGGAGTATTTTCCGAGGGACTGGGTCTTTGCGCCGGAAGCGATCAAGATCGGGCAGATGAAGCCCCAGGAAGAAGCGACGATCATCGGATTGATCGAGTCGATCGACTTTCGCCAGCACCGAAGGCCGCCGGTCTTCGAGGCGATCGTCAGCGACGAGACCGGCGTCTGTCGGATCGTCTGGTTCAACGGCGGCTACCTTCGCAATCAGATCCAGCTCGGCCAGTTCATCCTCGCCTCGGGCAAGGCCGCGATCTACAAGCACCAGCTCCAGATGACCAACCCGAAGTTCATGGTGCTCGACGAGGAGCAGACCGAGCCCCAGAGGCAATTCAGCGGCGGCGTCTATTCCGCCAGCGGCAAACTCTCCAGCCGGCAGATCAAACAGATCATCCTTCCCGTGCTCGATCGTCTGGACGCCCTGGTCGACGAGTTCCATGAGGAGGGCTGCCTCAAGGAGATCGGCCTGATCGGCCGAAAGGACGCGCTGGCCTGGATCCACATGCCGCCGGATGAAGAGAAGCTCCACCAGGCCCAGCGCCGACTCAAGTACGACGAGTTGTTCCTCATGCAGCTCGGCCTGGGGCTCCGCCGATACCGCGCGCAGCACACCGCCAAGGCTGTGCCCTGCGTGATGACCGACGAGATCGACAGCCGGATTCGAAGGCGGTTCCCGTTCCTGTTCACGGACGATCAGAACGCCTGTATCGCGGAGATTGCCGAGGACATGGGCCGCACGACCCCGATGAACCGTCTGCTCCAGGGCGACGTCGGCTCGGGCAAGACCGTGGTCGCGCTGTATGCGGCCCTGCTGGCCATCGCCAACAAGACGCAGGCGGCGATCATGGCGCCCACCGAAATCCTCTCGTCCCAGCACTTCCTGAGCATGGAGCGGTATCTCAAGAACAGCCAGGTCCGGCGTGTGCTCATCACCGGCGGCATGACCGGCAAGAAGCGCGACGAGGTCCTCGCCCAGATCCGACGAGGCGAGATCGACATCGTCGTCGGCACGGTCGCGCTGCTGCAGAAGGACATCGAGTTCCGCGACCTGGGCCTGGTCGTGATCGACGAGCAGCACAAGTTCGGCGTCCACCAGCGGGCCGAGCTGCGAAAAGACAGTGCGCCCCATTGTCTGGTGATGACCGCGACGCCGATTCCCCGCACGCTGGCGATGACCGCGTTCGGCGACCTGGACGTCTCGGTGATCAAGCAGCTCCCGCCGGGAAGGGGGGCGGTCGTCACCCGCTGGGTGGACCGCAAGGACCGGCGCAAGGCCTACGATTTCATCCGCGACCGCCTGCGGGCCAGGAAGCAGGCGTATTTCGTCTGCCCGCGCATCACCGCGGTCGAGGAAACCGGCAAGGACATCAAGGCCGCCACCGATACGTGGAAGGAGCTGTCCGAGCGGGTCTTCGCGGAGTTCAAGGTCGCTCTCCTGCACGGCCAGATGCCGTCGGCCGAGAAGCAGCAGGTCATGGCGGGCTTCCGCAAGGGTCAGATCGACGTGCTGGTCTCGACGGTCGTGATCGAGGTCGGCGTCGACGTGCCCAACGCGACGATCATGGTGATCGAGGGCGCCGACCGTTTCGGCCTGGCGCAGCTTCACCAGCTTCGCGGCCGGATCGGACGGGGCGAATCGAAGTCCTACTGTCTGCTGTTTGCCGACACGGACAACGAGGTGGCCAGGAGCCGGCTCGACGTCATGACCCGGACCAACGACGGGTTCGAGATCGCCGAGCAGGACCTGCGGATTCGCGGTCCCGGCGAGATGTTCAGCGCCCGCCAGCACGGACTGCCCGACCTGAAGATCGCCAACATCATCGACGACTACGATCTGCTCGTGATCGCGCGGAGGTACGCGTTCCAGGTCGTTCTCTCGGACCCGACACTGGCCCGGCCCGAGCATCGCAGCATCCGACGGGCGATGATCGCGCGGTTCGGCAACTCCCTGGGCCTGGTCGACGTCGCCTGATCCGATTTTGCTGGAATTCCGCGGGCCGAAGGTGTAAAAAGGGCCCCTGCTTCGCCGGCAGAGCCGATGCGCTATGCAAGTTACGTACAAATACAATTCGCTGGAGACCGTCCTGGCGGGCATCCGAGGCGTCACGTCGCTGGTCGCCGTGGCGTCATTCGCCCTGCTGTTCGGGTTCTATGAGTCGCCGGTCCCGGAATCGATCGTCTTCACGGTTCAGACGGTGGTGTTCTTCACGTTCCTGGGCACCAGCGTGATCCGTCTGGTGAACGCCGAATTCAAACGCGAATACCTCTACGTCAACTGGTACGACGTCCCCGCGCTGCTGGCCTTGGCGGCGGCGGTGATCGGCGCCGAGCACTGGTTCCCCGACGTCGATCCCTATCGCGTCCGGCATCTGGCCGTCGCGATCTACCTCATGTTCGAGGTCACGATCAAGTTCTTTCTCCTGTCGGTCCGTCTGGCCGCCACCGGAAGGAATCCCAGTCGGACCCTGGTGATCAGCTTCATCGTCCTGATCGCGACCGGCAGCGTGCTGCTGATGCTGCCCAAGGCGACGCCCGGACGGATGTCCCTGCGACCGATCGACGCCTTGTTCACGTCCACCAGCGCCACCTGCGTGACCGGCCTGGTCGTGGCCAGCACCGGCGAGGATTTCACCTTCATGGGCCAGGTCGTCATCCTGGTCTTGATCCAGCTCGGCGCGCTGGGCATTGTGGTGTTCGGAGCGGTCTTCGCCTTGCTGCTGGGCCAGGCGCTGACTCTGCGCGAAACGGTGGCGATGCAGGACCTGCTCAGCACGGAGACCGCCAGCCGCATCGGCAGAACGATTCTGTTCATTTTCGTCCTGACGATCCTGATCGAAGCCGGCGGGGCCCTGGCCTTGTTCGGCATGTGGGACGACATCCCCGCCTGGAATGCGCAAACGCACTCGCGATCGTTCTTCAGCGTCTTCCACTCGATCAGCGCCTTCTGCAACGCGGGTTTCGACCTGATGGGCGACAGCCTGGTCCGCTACAACCGCCAGTGGCAGGTCTACGGCGTGATTTGTCCCTTGATCATTCTGGGAGGAATGGGTTTCGGAGTCCTCTACAATCTCGTGAATCTGTCTCTCGATCGATTCCGGCTGCTCTGGGTTCGACGCGTCCGCAGGCAGCTCTTCCTGGCGGGAGAGCCGCCGATGAGGATGCGACTGCAATCGAAGATCGTGCTGAGCGTCACCGGCGTGCTCATCGTCGTCGGCGCAGCAGCCATTTTGATTCTCGAACAGTTTTCGGGAGGGGCCAGGCCGGCCGGACCGCCGGACGTGCTGGGGGCGATCTTTCAATCCATCACCGCCAGGACCGCAGGCTTCAACTCAGTGCCCATCGCGGACATGACCCCTTCGAGCAAGCTGGTGCTCATGCTCCTGATGTTCATCGGAGGCTCGCCCGGTTCGACCGCCGGCGGCATCAAGACGGTGACCCTGGCGGTCATTCTGGCGACGGTCGTGGCCGCGCTTCGGAGGCGAACCGACCTGGAGATGTTCCATCGTTCGATCCGCATCGTCGTGCTCCGGCGGGCCGTGACGATCACCGTGCTGTTCGTCGCGGTGATCTTCCTGGCGACGATGGCGCTGACGATCACCGAGCGGTCTCACTATCCCGAGGACTTCACGTTGATGGATCTGGCCTTCGAGGTCGTTTCCGCGATCTGCACGGTGGGCCTGTCGACCGGGGTGACTCCGCTTTTGACAGACGCCGGGAAGTTGATTATCATTGTGGTCATGCTGATCGGCAGGCTTGGGCCGTTGACCCTGCTGGCCGCGCTGACGCTCAATCTCAGGGCGGTCCGGTATGACTACCCGGAAGAGGTGGTGATCGTCGGTTGACGCATTGAAGATCGGTGTGTGAAACATAGTGGATACTATTGAAGGAGTGTCAAGTTTGAAGTTTCAAGTGTGAAGTGATTTGTCGCTTCAAACTTGAAACTTCAGACTTCAAACTCTCATGAGACGTTTCGCAGTCATCGGATTGGGACGATTCGGAAGCAAGCTGGCCATCGCGCTGTCGATGAGCGGCGCGGAGGTGATCGCGATCGACAAGAACCGCGAGGTGATCGATCTGATCCGCGACCAGGTGGGCCACGCCGTGCGACTGGACAGCACCGACGAAGAGGCCCTCCGCGCCCAGGGCGTGCACAACGTGGACGTGGCCATCATCGGCATGGGTCAGAAGGGCTTCGAGGACGCGATCCTGACCGTCGTGACCCTGCGTCAGATGGGGGTTCAGCACGTGTACGCGAGGGCCGAGAGTCTCGTCGCAGGCCAGGTCTTCTCCAAGGTCGGCGCGACCGAAGTCATCTATCCCGAGCTCGAATCGGCTCAGCGGTGGGCGTACAAACTGATTGCCCCCCAGATCGGCGAGAAGATCGATTTCGCGCCGGGATACAGCCTGGCGAGGATCGAGGCGCCGGAGAGTTTCGACGGCAAGACCGTCATGGACCTGCAGCTTCGCCAGAAGTACAACGTCAACCTCGTGCTCATCAAACGCAGCGACGAGACGCGCGCCAAGAAGACGGAGAAAGGCCCGATCATCGCGGTGCCCATGCCCGGCACGGTCGTCTACCAGGGCGACATCCTCATGATCGCCGGCTCCGACGGCGATCTGGCCCGACTGCCCCAGGAGTGACGGGATAAGACCTCTTCCCGACGTGCGCCTCACAGCAAACGGAACCACGTGATCGCAGCCAAAGTCGCCTCCGACACAGGCAAGTGGATTAGACGTATCCTCGACTCACATCCCCGCCGCGGGCTCACTATACGCGACGCAGGGGGCAGGCAAATGGATTCGTCGAATGCCACGCGTGGACTGTCTTTCGGAAGACGCGGTTCCAGTCTGCGAATGGTCCGGCATTCCGCTTGATTTGCTTTTCCGAGGGGTGAGTTTATCGCTTTGAGCCACCAGCATGGTATTGTGCAATCGGCCTTGCCGTCACGGGGGATAGGGCAACGCAGGAGTGCGACCCGAGCACCGTAGCGGCGCCATACGGCATGGGCCGGCGCCCTTGCTGGTGCCGGCCCTCATAATCATGCTGGAGGCCCAAAGCGATAAACTTCCGCCTCGCCAGAGGCGGCTCTTGAAAGCGTATTTAGCGATGATGAAGGAGGTGGCTTCGGCCAGCGGCCCTGGAGGGAGAACGGGAAATAGCGTTGTCACCGCCGGCGGTGCTCGCGGAGCATGTCGAGCAGGTGCTGCATGTCCGGCGGCAAGGGGGCTTCGAACTTCACCATCTGGTCCGTGCCGGGGTGGCGGAACTCGATGCTGAAGGCGTGCAGAGCGCAGCGGGCGATGACGGGCTCTTCGACCGCCTGTTCCGCGTCCGCCAGTTGCCAGGGGTAGACGAGTTTGCCGCCGTACATGTCGTCGGCAACGATCGGGTGCTTGATGTGCGAGAGGTGTACGCGGATCTGATGGGTTCGGCCGGTCTTGGGCTCGCACTTGAGCAGCGAGAACCCGCGGAACGCCTCCAGGACCTCGTAGTATGTGATCGCCTCCTTGCCGATCTCGGGCCGGACCGCGTATTTTTCGCGGACCTGCGGATGCACCGCCAGCGGCGCGTTGATCCGGTCGGCGTCCAGCTCGGGCGTTCCGTGCACGATCGCCAGATACGTCTTCTGCGTCTGGCGATTCTCGAACTGCTTGGCGATCTTCCACTGGGAGGTCTCGTGCTTGGTGACGATCATCACGCCGGTGGTGTCGCGGTCGAGGCGGTGCACGATGCCGGGTCGGAACTCACCCAGTCCGCTGGAGAGCTGGTCGGAGTAGTGCACCAGCGCGTTGACCAGCGTGCCGGACTTGTTGCCCCGAGCCGGATGGACGATCAGATCCGAGGGCTTGTTGAGGATGATGATGTCCGAGTCCTCGTAGATCACGTCCAGCGGAATGTCCTCCGGCTCGATGTTCTTGCTCGGAGGCTCCGGCAGCGTCATCTCGACGACGTCGCCGTGGCGAAGCTGCTGGCTGGGTTTGGCGGGCTTGCCGTTGACGGTGATGCCGCCGGCGCGGATGGCGGCCTGCAGGAAGTGCCTGCTGAGGTTGCGGAACCGGCCGTGAAGATACTTGTCCAGCCGGCGCTTGCTGATGCCGACACCCACGTGCAGCGTCAGGTGCTGGCCTCTGAGATCCTGCAGTTCATCCATGGCGACTCGAGAATCTCTCTCACCCGCCGACGGGTTGGTTCGCTTCCGCGGGGGCGGGCGCCACCTCGATCGGAGCGGGAGCGACCGTCGGAGCTTCGCCCGGCGTGATCTGGATCGTGGGCGTCTGGGCCTGCGGCGTCAAAGTCACCTTCGGCTCCGGCGGCGCGGGCTTGAAAGCGACCTCGGTCTTGAAATCTCCCATGATCTTGACGCGATACTCGGCCGCCGCCTGGGCGACGGTGCCGGCGTACTCGGTCTTCTGGCTCATCGCGCGGTAAATCTCCGCGGCTTTGTCGAAATTGCCCAGGTCCTCCTCGCACAGACCCAGTCCGAACTGCGCCGCGGCGGCCAGGGCGGGATTCGAGGGCTTGCGATCCAGCGCCTTCTGATAGCTTTCCTGGGCCTTGCCGATCTGGGCGACGAACGCGTCGCGTCCGGCGTCGGTGCTGCGCAGGTGCTGCTCGGCGCGAATCGCTTCGCCCCGTTTGATCAAGGCCAGAGCGGCCATGTTGTCGTTGGAGATACTGCCGGCGAATTCCCTGAGGTCTTCCGCAAGAGAGCCCAAAGCCATGGACTGGTCGCTGTTCTGGGCCGAGGCGCGCATGGCTTCGTTGATCCTTTGCGGCACCTGCGAGACCAGCAGCGTCAGTCGTTCCTGGTTGCGAGCGGCGACGGCTTTTCCGTGCTGGAAGATCCAGACGTAGGCGACGAGCGCCACGACGACGACCGCTGCGACGGTCAGGAGGTTCTTCTGATTCTCTTTCAACCACTCCGGGAAGTTCGCCAACCAATCCGCCAACTCGTTGGATTTCAACTCATGACGATGATCCGACTTCATTATCGTTCTCCGTTTTTCTCAGATCCCAAGGCCTTGGCTCGACGTTATCGGGCCACCGAAAAGACAAACCAATATATTAACAGAAGCTCTTTTGCCTTGCAATGGAACTATTGTGTGGTTAGAATTTTGCGTTGCTTCATGGGACCGACGGAAGGGGAAGTCGGGCAGCAGGCCCACGGTTTTTTCGTCGGTTCCGATCGACGGAACGCAAGTACTGGGGATGGACAGAATGCCAAAGGCGAAAATCGCACGGACGGGGGTCTTCGTTGTATTGCTCGGTGTTGCGGTCAGTCTGCCGATCCCGGCCGGCGCCGCGGGAGCCGGCAAACGGCAGGCCCGCATCGACGCGCTGTGGGATTCGCAGCGATACATCGGGATCGACGAGATCAAAGCCGGCATGGACGCCTACTGCCTCACCGATTACGGCCAGGCGGGCATCGAGAAGTTCGCGCTGAAGGTCCTCGACGTCGTTCGCGACTTCGATCCGGGCAGGAACGCCATCCTGGTCGTGGGTCTGGACGAGCGGTTCAAGCACACGGGTCCCGTAGGCGGCTGCAGCGGTTCGCCGGTCTATATCGACGGTCGGTTGGCGGGGGCCCTGGCCTTCGGCTGGAGCTTCTCCAAAGACCCGCTGTATGGGGTCACGCCTATCGATGAAATGCTCGAAGTCGGCCTGACGAACGACGCCGGCCCCTCAGGGGGCCGGTCCGATGCTTCGGCCATGGCGTTCGATTACTCCAGACCGATCGACGTGATGGAGGTGGCCGACGGGCTTACCGCGAGAAAGCTCTCGGGAGCGCCGGTCGCCGGCGCGACGGCGCTGCCTTGTCCGCTGTTGATTTCCGGCCTGCCCGGCGAGGCCTTCCGGCATCTGGCGGGTCCGCTGGAGGCGATGGGATTTGCCGCGACGCCGGGCCTCAGCGGCGCCATGGACGCCAAGGACGGACCCGCGCAACTGGTTCCCGGCGGCACGCTCACCATGCCCCTGGTCACCGGCGATATCAAGATGAACGTGCTCGGGACCGTGACCGAGGTCCGCGACGGGTGCGTCTACGGGTTCGGCCACAGCTTCCAGGGCTACGGCCCGACGAATCTACCGATGGCCGCCGGCAAGATCTACACGGTCATCTCCAGCCTCCAGCGATCGACCAAGCTGGGCACCAGCTCCGAGATCCTCGGCGCCATCACCGCCGACGAAGCCGGCGCGGTCTTCGGTCGGATCGGGGCCAAGCCCCTCATGGTCCCGCTGACCATCCGGGTCGAGCGGTTCAACACGCTGGAGCCTCGCACGTACAACTGCCAGGTCGCCTACAACGCGGTGCTGACGCCCATGCTGGTGCGGTCGGCCATCGTCGGCGCGGTCTTCCAGGCGGGGTCTTTTCCCCCCGAGCACAGCATCCGCTACAGCATGGCGATCGATCTCGAGGACGGTCAAGCCATCCGGTTCGACAACGCCTCCGCGAACATGGAGGTGATGGAGCCGGTTTCGGAGGTCGTCGGCTCCCTGGCTCTGCTGCTGAACAACCCGTTCGGCGCCGCCGCGGTGAAGGCCCTTCGGTTCGACGTGTGCGTGACGCCCAAGAACATCGACTCGTACATCTGGTCGGTGGACATCTCGGATTCGAAGGTCAAAGCGGGCGAGGAGATCGTCGCCGACGTCGTGATCGAGTCCTACCTGAAAGAAAAACGCAAACACCAGGTCCGCATCGAGGTCCCGAAGGACCTGTCTCCTGGCAAGTACAGCCTGATGTTCATCGGCGCTCAGGAGTATTCGAGTTTCGTGAGAAAAGCGGCGCCCTACCGGTTTCTGGCGACGAATTATCAGACCCTCGTGGACGCCCTGAACACCGCCTTGAACGTGAATCGGACCCGGCTGTACGGCCTGCTGGTTCTGCCGCCGGACGGCATCACGCTGGACAAGGCGGAGCTGCCGAATCTGCCTCGGACCAAGGCGCTCGTCCTGCAGAGCGAAAAGCGGGCCGTGGCGGCCGTCCCCTACCCGCACTGGGTGGAAAAAACTGTAGAAACCGGCACCGTCATCGCCGACAAGGAAATCGTGGCCATCACGGTAGAGAAATAACCCGGCCGCAGAGGAGCAATCATGGATAGATGTCGCCTTAGGGATCGTAGTGGCATAGTGGCCGTTCTGTTGACTGTTCTTGTGTCGGCCTCCGGCGCGATGGCCGTCACGAGCAAGGTCAGCCGACACGCCAGCAGCAAGGACCTGCTGGCGGGCAAGGCGCAGGGGGTCATCGTGACCTCGCGCGGGACCCTCCAGCTCGGCCGGGCGGCCAAAGTGCTCGCCACCGAGTTCGACGGCGTCTGGTCCGTCAACAGCGTCGTCGTCAGCGGAGGCACCATCTTCCTGGGCACCAGTCCCAACGGCAACATCTACCGGTACAGCCTGGGCAAACTGACCAAGATCTATCCGACCGAGCAGGAAGTCGCAGCGACGAAGTCGCAGGACGCCAAGAAGGACGCGGTCTCGGACTCCAACGAAGGCGGCCAGCTCGTCAAGGCCGATGTGCGGTTCGCCAACCAGCACATCTTCGCAATGGGGGTGGACGTGGCCGGACGGCTCCTGGTCGGCGTCAGCGGCGACAAGTGCCGCCTGTGTCGTTACGAAGGCGGCAAGATGGAGACCATCTTCGAGCCCAACGACGCCTCGTACATCTTCGACATCAAGACGGACAACGTCGGCAACATCTATCTGGGCACCGGTCCGCAGGGCAAGGTCTACGCTCTGGATCCTTCGGGCAAGGTGTCTCAGCTCGTGTACGACAGTCCGGACAAGAACATCCTGGCCATCGCAGCGGGCAAAGACGGCTCGATCTACGCAGGCAGCGACACCCGCGGCCTGATCTACAAGATCAATCCTCGCACCAAGACCGCCACCGTGGTCTACGACAGCGATGAGCCGGAGATCAGCTCGCTGCTGTTCGCCGAGGGCGCGCCGGGAGAAGGCGGCGTCCTCTATGCGACCGCCACCGCGGCCAACGTCGTGGAGGCCGAGCAGCGGTTCGCCGCCCAGCAGGCGGCTTCGGGCCGGCCCGATACGAAGGAAGGAGACGGCAAGTCGCCCACGTCCGACGGCACCACGCTCAAGATCGCCAACTCGAGCCCCGCCTCCGGCGGCAGGCCCCCGCAGCCGCCGCAGCAGCGTCCGGCGCCGAGGCCTCCGCAGAAACCGGGCGCCGCCAGTTACGTCTACCGCGTGAACAAGCAGGGATACGTCAGCGAGCTGTTCAGCGAGCCCGCGGTGTTCCTGAACATGGCCGCCCAGGACGGCAAGATCTTCGTCGGTTCCGGCAACAACGCGCAGCTCTTCATGGTGGACCCGGACGCGGAGCGTCAGGCGGTCGTCTACGAGGACGACAAGGCCTCGCAGATCACCGCGGTGACGCCCTCCGACCAGGACCTCTACATCGGCACCGCCAACCCCGCCCGGCTGGTTCTGCTCTCGTCGGCTTTCGCCTCGGAAGGGACGTTCGAGTCGGACCTGATCGACGCATGCCAGCCCGCCAAGTGGGGCAAGCTCCAGATCGACGCGGACATCCCGCGAGGCTGCAAGATCCTGGTAGCCTCGCGCAGCGGCAACGTCAAGGATGTGAACGACCCGACGTTCTCCGAGTGGACCGAGCTGGTCGAGGTCACCGAGCCCATTCAGTTGCGATGCCCGGTCGGTCGGTTCTGCCAGTACAAGCTCGTGCTCGAATCCCGCGACGGACAGAAGACGCCGCTGATCCGCGAGATCGCGGTCGCCAGCACGGTGCCGAACCTGGCGCCGCGGATCGAGACGGTGGACGTCGGTCGGCTCGGGAGTCCCGGCAAGGAAGGCGTGTTCAAGATCAACTACAAGGCCTCGGACGAGAACGACGACAAGATCCTGTACCGCCTGGACTTCCGTCGGCTCGGACGCTCGACCTGGATCAAGATCAAAGACGAGGTCGAAGCGGACAGTCTCGAATGGGACAGCAAGACCGTCGAGGACGGACGCTACGAGGTCCGCGTCACCGCAGACGACGTTCGGACCAACACCATCGCCACCAGACTGACCGCAAGCCGGATCAGCGAGCCGATCGTCGTGGACAACACCGGTCCGGTGATCCGCAAGTACGCCATCGAGAAGAACGGCAAGGCCGCCACGCTCAAGCTCCAGATCACCGACGACCTGAGCGTCATCCGCTCGCTCGAGTACACCGTCGACAGCAACAGCGAATGGAAGGGCACGCTGCCGGACGATTTCGTCTTCGACACGACCGACGAGAGTTTCACGATCGTCACCGAAGAGCTCCAGCCCGGCGAGCACGTCATCGCCCTGAGGATCAAGGACGACATGGACAACGTCACGTACAAGACTTTCGAGTTGAGCGTCACCGGGAACTGACCAGTGCGCGGGGATTTGTCATCCTGAGGCGGAGCCGAAGGATCTGGGCATCGGACGGGAGGGTTCTCTCGGTCGCAGGCCGGATCCTTCACTACGCTGTGCTTCGTTCAGGATGACAGGAGCCCTGCAGAGACTTGGCAGAATCTGTGTCATCGATCGGCAGGGGCGCTGTGAGAACGATTGCATTCGAGAAGATCGCAGAGGCGGTTCGGTCGCTTTGCGTTGCGGCTTGTCACGAGCTGCCGGCGGACGTGCTGGCGGCCCTGGAACGCGCCGCTGGGACCGAATCGAATCCGCGTGCGCGGCGCGTGCTCGATCAGCTCGTCGAGAACGCTCGGATCGCGTCGCGGGACAGCATCCCCCTGTGCCAGGACACGGGTCTGGCGATCGTCTTCGTCGAGCAGGGCAGCGAGGTCGCGGTCGCGCCGGCCGGACCGGGCCGTCAGACGCTGGTGGAAGCGATCGATGAAGGCGTCCGGACCGGCTACGAGACAGGCTACCTCCGCAAGAGCGTCGTCGCAGACCCGCTGAATGGCCGTAAGAACACCGGGACCAATACGCCTGCCATCGTCCACCTGTCCCTCGTCCCCGGCGACAAGCTCACTCTCACGCTCATGGCCAAAGGCGGCGGCTGCGAGAACAAGAGCCAGTTCCGCATGTTCCGGCCGACCGCCGCCCCCTGCCAGATCATGGACTGGATCGTGGACGTGGTCCGCCAGGCGGGCGCCGACGCCTGCCCTCCGTTCGTGGTGGGCGTGGGGATCGGAGGGGACTTCGAGAGCTGCTGCCTCCTGAGCAAAAAGTCGCTCCTGCGTCGTCTCGATGCCCCGCATGCCGACGCCTTCTACGCGCAGATGGAGCGGGACCTGCTCTCACGGATCAACGCTTCGGGAATCGGCCCGCAAGGCCTCGGCGGCGATACGACCGCCCTCGGCGTGCTGATCGAAACCGCACCATGCCACATCGCGTCGCTGCCGGTGGCGGTCAACATCGAGTGCCACAGCCATCGGCACAGGAGAGCGGTCTTGTGATTGATGATTGAGGTCGGCAGGCGGACTGATCGATCGGCCCTGGGGGTGTGGCCGCAATGTGGTGGCAACTCTCCTCGCAACTGCACAGGGCGTCGAGCACGAGGCACAAAGAAGGGTCTTCCTTCGACTCCGTGTGGCAGCGACAAGCGCCAGCTTGTCGATGGTTCTGCGTATGCGAGGAAGCCATCGACAAGCTCCGAGGACTCCGCTTGTCGCTGCCACCCGGTACGGCCCAGCGGAATCTGCCACCGAATGCCTGCCGCACCCGGCGGATTGATTCGTGCCCAGTTCTTGTCATCCCTTCGCCTTGCTCAGGGCAAGCTCGCGACCGAGAGAGATCTCTCGTCCTGTGCCCAGGTCCTTCGGCTACGCGAGGTTGTCCCGTTCTCAGTTGGAGGTGCGGTGACCACTCCACGGTGAATCCT
>CALEZT010000130.1 GCA_937927975.1 uncultured Phycisphaerales bacterium | reverse complement strand
ATTGGCCGAACGGCCGGATCTTTGGAACAATGAACAGGAGGTGCTTTTCCTATGAGAGATCACGAACGGTACAGCCGCCAGCGCGACATCGTCCCCGCGGAACGGATTGCCGCCTGCAAAGCGACGGTCATCGGCGTCGGCGCCATCGGCCGCCAGGTGGCGATGCAGCTTGCAGCCATCGGGGTCCCATCGCTTCAACTGGTGGATTTCGATGTGGTCGAGGTATCAAACCTGGCCAGCCAGGGCTACCTGGAAGAGGACCTCGGCAAGCTCAAGGTCGAGGCCACGGCCGCGCTCTGCGGGAGAATCAATTCCGGCATCGAAATCCTGTCAGTGCCCGAGCGGTTCCGTCGCAGCATGGAGATCGGCAACACGGTCTTCGTGTGCGTCGATCAGATCGACGTTCGCCGTCTGATCTGGGAAGCCGTCAAAGACAAAGTCGGCTTCTTCTGCGATGCACGCATGAGCGCCGAGGTCCTGCGGGTTCTGACCGCTTCTGATTCCAGGTCACGGGCCCACTACCCGACCACGTTGTTCCGTGCGGAAGAGGCGTTTGCCGGCCCCTGCACGGCCAAGACCACGATCTACTGCGCCAATATCGCTGCCGGCCTGATGGTCGCCCAGTTCACAAAGTATCTGCGGCGTCTGCCCACCGAACTCGATCTCCAACTGAACCTGCTGGCCTCGGAGCTCACTATCGCCGATGCCTGCCTCTGAGCAAGGCAGGCGGATTTGGGGGAGGGCCGACGTGAAGGCCCTCCCCTTTCCCCATTCCCTGCCAGCCTACACCCCTATTCTTCTATCCACTATTTCTGACCACCATAACATTCTATTAGGGCGGTTCAAGAGAAATCCTGTAAATACCTCTGCATAGTATCTTCGCGTATTGCATACAGCTCGTGTCCGATTAAGGACATCGATGGCTTCCAAGAAAAGGTTCCGCTCAGGTTACTCTGCAATCCGGGTTATCCCCAATATTCATCATCCGAGCTGGTAGGAGAGAGGGAGCCCATGTTATGGTGCGGGTTATACCCAGTCTTAAGATCCGGGCTCTCATCCCTCTCTTGGAAAGCTCACGTATGCGCTCACTCGATTGTCAGGACCGGCTCCTGTGCTGTATTTGTAGTTCTACTATATCCCGTACTCGTCTCTCTGGCGAACCCGTGGTGGGCTACCTTGGGTTCATAGCGGGTGTCGGTCACGCAAAGCCACCAGACCGTGCGTAGGTACTTCGACGCACAGGCACAGAGAGCCTGAAGCTCCGTCAAACGATGCTCTTGCCGTTGCTGCAAACCGAACAACCGCCTTACGAAATCGGGATTCCGGCGAGATTTCAGCACGGCCATAGTCGCGCTGACCGCCGCACGGCGCAGCTGCGTACGACCCACCTTCGTGATTTTGCTCTTGCCCTCGTACTCTCCGGACGCCTGCTCGCCTGGATCCAGTCCGGCCACGCGGACCAAGGTCCGAGCCGCATCGAAGTCCTTCGGGTCCCCCAGGATCCCCAGCAGCACGGCGTTCTCCACCGAGGAGCTGCCGTGGATGGAGTCCGCATTTTCGTGATAGGGAATCTGGCGGTAGGCGGCTAGGAGCTGTTCGCGCACCGTATCCTGTTGCTGCGACAGAAGCTGGATTCGGGCGGCGGCGGTGGCGATTCTCTCCGACAACGCGGCTCGGGCTTCCACATAGCCCCAGGGATTCTCGGAGTGGGCGTATTCCCAGACCGCTCGACAGCGCTTTGCCTGCAGATTCTGGCCCTGGAAACGCTGACGCACCTGCTCCACAAACGCTTCAGTCTCCAGTTGCATCACATGGGGAAGGGCCTCCAAGATGGCCAAGGAGCTTTCACCAAAAGGCTCGACGAAGATGCCATAGTAGCCCGGCAAGATGGTCCCCAGGAAGGCGTGGATGCGGTTCTTCTCCGCCGTGACCAGATCGACTAGCTGTTGGTACTCCAGGGCATAAGCCCGCAGGGCAATCCACTCCGGTCGAAAAGGGAGTTGGGTGAAGGTGAAGTGGAGCGTGCTAGCCAGCGTGGCGATGTGCGCCGCGTCCCGTGGATCGTTCTTGTGCCCCCCTTGTCCCGCCAATAGCCGCTGGTGCTTCACGGCTCGATTCTGGACCAAGCGATACGTGTACCCCTTGCGAACCAAAAGGGAAACTATCGGCATCCAGAAATACGAAGCCCCTTCCATAAAGAAGACCAGGCGATCGTACTTCTGGTTTTGCCGGAGAGTCTCCAATTCCTTCAGGAGCTGCTCCATGCCTTCCAGTGAATGGGGGACATGGCCACGGGCCAGGACATCACGTTCCGCGTCCACCACATGATAGGCGTGCTTGCGCCTGGCCAGATCGAAACTACAGATCAGGGTGCGCCCCGCCACGACTTCCTTTTTCCTTTGGGTGTTCTTGTGTTCCCGTCGCAATCCATTAGAATACCGCATAGCTTGACCTCCTTGGTAAGCCCGCCTTAATTTGCGGAGAACAACTCCGACCCAAATTTGGGACGCCGGGAGGTCAAGCCTTCGAGGTCCCTGACCCCCGCGACGCGAAGCCACGACGACGCTAACTCCAGTCAGCCTACGGCTTCCTTCCGTTAGCGTCGTCTATATTCCATATCCACATACCCTTTTGCAACAACGAAACCATATAGTACAGAATAGTAAAGCTTAAATACTCCTTTGTCGTTGTCATTCTGAAATGACATCGAAAACGAACACACCCCACGATGACAAGGCCATTCGCACCCTGGAAGAGATCTGCGAGAACACCCGCGCGATCCGCCGGGTGGTCAACCGAATCCTGGACCATCTCCACGAATCCCAGGAACAGGACCATGAAGAGGAACCCTACCCCATTGATTGGGAGGACCTGGATGACTACGATGATATGTACTCCTGAGCTTGTGTGAGTACTCTCCCCAAATATGTCGACCGGCCGCAAAGCTTTTATACTCGGGCGACCTTCTATTCCCACAATGGAACCGGATCTCCAGAGAGAACTGCACAACCTGTATGAGAGCTTCAGGCGGATCAAGGCCCTTGCGGCCTGGGAGCGGTTGAAGCGCGCCGAGGCCCAGCCCCACCGAATCTGGGCGTTTCAAATGCACGATCCAGCAAGCGATGACCTCAAGAACGAATATACCTTTTTCACAGCCGGCCTGGTGCGTCTGCGCTCGATCCTGAACGATCACATTCCCAATATCTCAGAGGAAATACGAGAAGACATCCGGCGACAATTGGCCCATCTTCAGCGGCAGATCTACGCCCTTGGCCTGCCCGATAGGTTCGGAGGAACCGCAGGATAACGATGGGTCTGCTCGATCTGTTCCGGATGCGTATCCGGCCGCCCAAGTCCAATCCCTGGCAGGAGGGATACCGCCGACTGGCCGCGGCGCTTTCGAACGTAAACGATCGGATCGTAAGCCTGGACGCCGAAATCGGAACAATCCACATGGCCCTCAACAGACATGAGAACTCAATCACCGAGTGCAGGAACCTCACCGACCAACATGGCAAGGCGATTATGCGGCTGGAACAGATCGTCAGCAGTCAACCCGCCGAACCTGTCAGTCACCTAAACCGATCGATCGGTATGCCCAAGACCACACCTGTCCTGCCCGCCGCGGAACCTACCGCCTTTGCCCCGGCCCGGCGGCTCGATGTCGATCGGTTCTCCGACCAACAGAAGCGCCTTCTGGCCGTGTTCTTCCAGAACAGAGACCGGGAAATGTCCTACGCGGACGTGGCAACCGCGTTGGGCAAGTCCGCCCATACGGTCAAAAACCAGATCAACCAGATCCGGCACAAAGCCGATCTGTTCGACTGCATCACTGGCCCCGAGAGCCGCAACTTCTTCAAGCTCAAGGACGACCTGAAGGTCGAGACCC
>CALEZT010000129.1 GCA_937927975.1 uncultured Phycisphaerales bacterium | reverse complement strand
TCCGCCGGCGCGGGTGGGCGACGAAACGAGGGGAGACAAAGCGGAGACATGACGGGCGCAAGGGAGAGGCATGCTATCGCAAGTGCTTACGATAACAGGCTTTATGAAGGTCGGCTCTGGAGGGGCAAAGTCCAACCCGTCCGATGCCCATGCAGCCGCTACCCAATCCGCAGCAGGGAAGCCATCCGCAGGACATAAAGAGGGAACCCAAACCCGAAAGATGGCTGATGGTAGCAGAATACCCCATCATATGCGATCCACGAGCTTTCTGTTACAATCGCCGCCAAGAATGCCCAATCAGCCGCTACAACTTGCCGCAATCCAACCCGAGACGATCGCGGGCCTTGTCGAGCGCGTCACGTTCCACAACGACGAAACCGGCTTCTGTGTGCTGCGCATCAAGGCTCGCGGGCACCGCGAGCTGGTGACCGTGGTCGGCACACTGGCGGAAGTCCGCGCCGGCGAGTGGCTGGAGGCCCAGGGGCGATGGATCGTCAACAAGGAATACGGGCAGCAGTTTCAGGCCGAAATCCTCCGCACCATGCCTCCGACCACGGTCGAGGGCATCGAGAAGTACCTGGCCAGCGGCATGATCAAGGGCATCGGCCCGGTCCTGGCGGGGCGAATTGTCAAGGTGTACAAGGAGCGGACCTTCGAGATCATCGACGCCAATCCGCACAGCCTCACCTATGTCAACGGCATCGGACCCACACGGAAGAAGACGATCAGCGAGGCGTGGGCACACCAGAAAGCCATCCGGGAGATCATGATCTTCCTGCACGGGCACAAGGTCTCTACCAGCCGGGCCTTTCGCATCTTCAAGGCCTATGGTAGCGAGGCCATCGAGAAGGTCCGCCAGGACCCGTACCGCCTAGCCCGCGACATCCAGGGGATCGGGTTCAAGACCGCCGACGTGATCGCCGAGAGCGTGGGAATCGCACAGCAGTCCGATCTGCGGGCCCGCGCCGGCGTGGAACACGTTCTTCTTCAACTTACCGAAGAGGGCCATTGCGGCTATGGCCGGGAGGAACTGGTGACCATGACCGCCACGCTTCTGGAAATCCCCGAGGAAATCATCCGGACCGCCGTGGAATACCTGCTCCAGGAAGAACGTATCGTCGCCCGGACGCTGGACACCGATGCCGGGCCGGTGCCGGCCGTCTTCCTGGGGAATCTGGACCTGGCGGAAAAGAACCTCGCCGCCAGCCTGATTGCTCGACAAGTCGGAAGACATCCCTGCCCGGAGATTGACCTGGAAAAGGCCCTCGCGTGGGTCGAGGGCAAAACCGGCCTGCAACTGGCGACCCAGCAGCGCCACGCGATTGAACTGGCGTGCCGGTCCAAGGTGCTGGTCATCACAGGCGGGCCCGGCGTGGGCAAGACCACCATCATCAATTCCATCGTGAAGATCCTGCGGGCCAAGAAGCTCCAGGTACGGATGGCGGCGCCCACGGGTCGGGCCGCCAAGCGGATGGCCGAGGCGACGGGCTGCGAGGCCAAGACCATCCACCGGCTCTTGGTCTTCGATCCCAAGACGTTCCAGTTCAAGCACAACGCCAAGAATCCCCTGGATGGCGACATATTCATTATCGACGAAACGTCGATGCTGGACATTTCGCTGGCGTGGCAACTGGTACGGGCCATCCCGCCCCAGGCCGCCGTGATTCTCGTTGGGGACGTGGACCAGCTCCCTTCGGTCGGCCCGGGCTGCGTCCTGCGGGACATCATCGATTCCGGCAAAGTGCCGGTCTGCCGGCTGACGGAGGTCTTCCGCCAGGCGGCCCGCAGCGCCATCGTCACGAACGCCCACCGGATCAACCAGGGCGAGATGCCCCTCTTTCCGCTGGAGAAAGTGGAGTCCCCCGGCAGCACGGACTTCTACTTCGTGGAGGTCGCCGATCCCGACAAGGCGGTGGAGATGCTCCGGCGCATGATGTGCGAGCACATTCCCCAGAAGTTCGGCTTCGACCGCATCGACGACATCCAAGTGCTCTCGCCCATGCAACGGGGTGTCCTGGGCTGTCGGAACCTCAACACAGTGCTCCAGGAAGCCCTGAACCCCACCGGCCCGGCCATCCAGCGGTACGGCTGGACCTTCCGCGTGGGCGACAAGGTCATGCAGATGGTCAACGACTACGACAAGGACGTCTTCAACGGCGACATCGGCCGCGTGGCCAAGATCGACGAAGTGGAGCAGGAGATGACGGTCCGCTTCGAGGACCGCCCCGTGAAATACGATTTCAACGAGCTGGACGAGCTTCACCTTTCCTATGCGACCACGGTCCACAAGAGCCAGGGCAGCGAGTATCCCGTGGTGATCCTGCCCATCCACACTCAGCATTATATAATGCTCCAGCGGAACCTGCTCTACACGGCCATTACCCGCAGCCGCAAACTGGTGGTGCTGGTGGGCACACGCAAAGCCCTGGCCATCGCCGTCAAGAACACCGATGCCCGCCGCAGGGTAACACTGCTGAAACAAAGGCTGCAGGCATCTCACGCCCTTGCCGACTTGTCCCAGTAGAATGCCGCAGTCGTGGATGATTGTCTCCCGATCCGCCAATCTGAACGGCATCGACAGCAGTCTGAGTCACGCCGCCATAGCTTTTCGAAGAAATCGGTGGCGTCATGATCAACGTCACGACGGAATCAATCCCAGAAGCTCTTTCCGGCCATTGAGGCGATACTCATCGTGGGCGATAGTGGTCATCTCAAAAGAGGCCGTGGTTGCCGATCGCCTTGGGCTCGGTTTCCATTCTCTCGGGGCAATCGGCGCTGGAAATATCGCAGTACCGGCATTCGCCCCAGCTCGGCATCTTCGTCGGTGGTTCTTCTCCGCCGATTCGCAGAATCGTCTTACGGAACAGCTCCTTGAGCGAGTCGTCGATCTTCGATGAGGGGATGTCCACGAGGGTGTTGCCGTATACGAGCCGTCCCTCCAATTTGCGGTCCTTCCAAGGGCCTTCGACGTGAGGTAGCGCCAGCATGTAGATCAACACCTGGAAGTGATCGGAATGACGCGGGCTGCCGGTCTTGCAGTCTTCCACACAGATCTCCGCTCCCCGGATGGCCACGATGTCGGGCTTTCCGGAGACTTCGATACCGGTCTCCCCCACCAGGGTGAAGGAGTTCTGATCCTCCGCGTACACGGTGAAGCCTTCGGCCTCCAAGGCAGCCTTACGAGTCCGAAGCAGTTGTGCGTGATCGGCCGTCCACTTGGCCACATCCAGACCGCTGGGGACCTTCTCCCAGATATAGTGGGAGCGAAACCAAGTCGCCCACTCGCATTGCTTCTCCCCTGCCATGAGCTTGGTGATCCATGTGACCCAGATGAAAGACTTCGAGCGTCTGCCGGCCGGTATTGGCTTCTTGGCAGAGCCCCGTTTGGAGGGCGGGCCGTTTGCCGTGTGTTCAGGTTCGTTTGAGAGATCTTCTGCGTGATTCATATTGCGCTTACGATGGAATCGCTACCTTATAAATCTTTCGCCCCGGTGGTCCAGACCCGCCGGAGCATGGAACTCACCGGCGTAATGGCGCCCCTTCTGCTTCTCGATCCCGATCTTCTGCGTGCAGTAGGCAGTGAAGACTCTGTGTGGAGTTTATGCGTCAGAGGAACTTCGACGACCCTGGTTATCCGGCCGGCACGTTCTCACTTGCCAGTGGTGGGAAAAGCTTATAAAGAGCCCGCGTCTCGTACAGGCAAAGCCAGCGCAGACGATCGGCGTAGCTGGCGGTGCGCTATCCCTGTGACACTCCTCGAAACGTCAGGCGATACCGATCGACTTGACGCGTAAACTCTCCACACACTTTGCTTGGGCGAACTGGTTTGTGCGATTGCCCGATCAACCCTCTCAGCAGCTACGCGGCCTTCCTCGCCTGGGACAGCATTCGTTCGCCTTTATCGGTAAGCCGAATCGTCATCAGCCTGCCGCCTGGCGTGGTCCCAAGTTGCTCCTCAACCAAGCCTGCTGCCAAGAGCTTCGCTTTCAGCTTCTGGCCCTGCCTGCCGGATAGGTCGAGACGTTTATACCGGGCCGCCACCCCGCTCTCTGCATGGTCTGCTATGTCCCGCAGGAAAGCGATCTGGGGCCCACTCGGAGAATCATCCGCGTCATCTTCCATGGGCCGATCCTTTTCCTTTGTTGCGCCGTTTGACACTTGATCCTCGGCGCCGAACCGACAGATCTTCCCCTTCATGTACTGCCCAATCTGCTCATCCGTCACCCGGCCCTTGCGAATATGGAACTCCGGGATCGAGATCAGAAAAGGCCTCTGGATTCTGCCCTGCAGTTTCACCACGGCCTGACCCACATCGAGTGTACCGAGGATATCCTTCCCGCTATCCAGCAGGAGGGTCTGGGTCATGGCGTTGATGTCGGCCCGGTTGCTCATACTCATACAGATCGTGGCGTAGCTGTTGGCCAGGGCGAAGCCGGACAGCTTGGAAGGCATCTGGTCCAGGAGCACCAGACTGACGCCGAATTCCCGGATCTCCCTGTATGTGGTGTCCATGACCGATTCAGAGCCGGTCAGCGAGGTTCGTTGTCCGCTGAGGACATGGTGGGCCTCCTCGATCAGGATGCACCGGTCGAAACGCTCCCGCACGTTCTCCGCCATCTTCTTGTGGTGCAGATAGAGCAGGCAGGCTTGGACGAAGAAGGTCTTGTCCGCCTGGGACAGACCGTCGAGTTCCAGGATCACGTTGCCATCGAAGACGTGATCGATGCTCTTATTGCTGGAGGAGTTGAGCAGTTCGCCCATGCCGCCGAAGCACAGCGATGAAAGCGCCCGGAGCGTAGAGGACAGCCATCCCGCCTCCCGGCCCCGGGTGTCCATGCTCCGCGCTTTCGCCAGCACGTCCTTGAAGGTCGGCCATCGCGCCACGAGGTTCTCGTACACCCCCGCCTCATCGTACACAGCATCCACCGCCTGCTGGAGCAGGAAGAGAACGCCATTGCCCAGGCAGTAGGCATGGGCGATAACTTCGTTGAGTTTCTTGAGCCAGGTCTTGGGGTCCGTGCCGGCCGGCGGGATCAGGGGATTGAATGTCAACGGTGCGATGTTCCTGCCGATCGTGTAGACCTCGACATCGTGGAATTCCGGTCGCGCAAGAAGGTCCCGGTAGTTCCGTTTCCAATCGAAAACCAGGAATGGTTTATGATGCTGGATAAGGGTTTGCAGAATCGAAAAGCCGATATTGGTCTTCCCGCTGCCGGACCGGCCCAGGATGGCCATGTGCTGGATCCATTCGTTCTCGCGAAGACCGAATGGGTAGAGGCTCTTTCCGGAGTAGCTGACCTGGCCAATGGGGTACTGACCCTGGGCCTGCTCCTGGGACGGCGGGATCAGGCCGGGCTCACTATCATCGAGGCCCTGGGGCAGGTGCTTGGCCGACAGCAATTCGAGGTAAGTCTCAAGCTGCTGCTTGCCGTCAGAATCTTCGGCACAATAGGCGGTGAATACCTCATCGATCCTGGCTCCCAGGATCGGTCGCAGCCTCCGGCAGAGCTGTCGGACGGTTTCCATCCTGCTGCTCTTGCCATCAAACATCTTCCGCCTCCACGCCGTAGAGCATGTCCTTTCGGCGTCTGGCCGCACCGTACGTCGCAGCGCCCTCGAAAAGCTGTTCCCGAACTTCCGCGCTGTCTTTCCAGAAGCTGATCTCCTCCTCGTGCCGTTGGCTTTCCAGATCGAGGATCACCTTCTCCAGGTGCTGCTGGGCCTTTCCGCCGTCCAGGGGAAAGTGCATCTTCAGGACCGAGAGACGGTCCTGGCAATCCACCAGGCGATGGTTGATATCCCGGAGGCGATTGCTGTGCAGCAGAGCCCTCTCATGGAGGATGTTCGCCAGATGGGTCAGACTGATCCGCCCCTGCCGGGCTTGGCTGCCGAAGACCTGCTCGGCGAGCGTGGCATCTCGGGGGCCGGCGGAGGAAGACAAGGCTTCCTTCAGAAGGGCCGCATCGAGCTTGAACTTCTCGAAGTAACCCCCTCGGGGTCCCGCCAACAGGGGGCCGTATGGGGAGATGGACGGAGCCTCCTCTCGGCCATAGTCCTGTCTATCGGTGGAGTACCGTGCCTTGGGTCGGGTGATGTCATGGTAGACCATGTTGTAATTATGAAGTGGTAATAGAAGGATGAGAGGGTTTATAAGCCTTGCGGTCCCAGGGCGACGGCCCACCCAAGTGCAGAGCACGGCAATGGAACGGGGACGGGCCAGCCCCCCCTGCCTCCCCCACAAACACAGCGCGATGCTCACCGGATGGATCGGCTCCAAGGTGCCCGTACACGGGACCCGGCCGATCCCTCATGAGCGACCCTCGCGCCGTGCCCCTTTCTATCCCAGAGGTGCCGTAGGTATTCTCAGCATCCCTTGCCCACTTGGCATGGACGTGTTCTGTCGAGACCGGTCACCGGTGGCGGACTCAAGGATCGTCCCCCTTGAAGACACACGGCCGATCGCGGTGGCAAGGCCGTCCTCGGCCCCCGACTGTCGCATGGCAAGTCCGCCCTACCTGCCCCAAGTCGGCCGACGGATAACCACCACAAGATGAAGGCGGCAATGCCCTCCAAGGAGCCTCGTGAGACTCCCTGCGATGGCGCCGGACACGTCATGAAATGGCTCCGGAACGTCCAAAGCTGTCGTTCCGCTCGTTAAATGTTAAGATCGGAGACTTTGAAACGTAACCTCTTTATTTCATGGCAGTTACATTCCACGCTGTTGTTCCCGTTCCAGGCGTATTCACTACCATTCCAAGCGGAACAACAGTTCAAGAACTCCACAAACTCAACATACACACGCCCCGCGCCCGAAGGGCGCGGGGTAACGAAAGTTGAACCCCGTCATAGGATCTCCATCCGATACCTTGGCCTCCCATGGCCTCATGCTGCGACCGCCAAGTCGCGTCCACCGACCCTGCATCGTAGCCTCTCCTCACGTCCCCCTCCCCCGGGGACCCCCACCCTCTGACCGAGAGGCAAACCGCCGCTCAGGCGACCTCTTCCCCAACCCGCATCCCAGGTCAGACCAAACCCAAACACACCCGCCGCGACCGCCAGGCCGCCGCGCGATATAGCCGCGCCGAAATACAATTTCGGCGCGGCGTGCTTCGTTTTTTACGCAAAGCCCGCTCCCCTCATCGTCACCAGACGATCACACCCGGCGACCGGGGGCTAGCTCCCCCGCCGCCCTGTCGACCACCGCCGTGCTCCGGCCCTCCCGCCGGAAACCAGCCGGTACAATGCCACACGCTCCAACTCGCCCAGAGCATCGTCGCTCCCAACGCCGTCCCGATGCCCGCCGGAGAAGCCTGCCTGCCGCAAGACCGGGCCATCGTCATCGACCCGGTTCGGCCCTCTGGTCCCGACGACCTCGAACTCGAAGTTGCCCAGCCGAAAGCTGTCACCGATTCCGAAATCATCCTCTCTCAGTGCCTTTAGAAACGTCTCCATCTTCATCTTGCCCACCTCCTTTTTGCTTTTTGAAGGGTTTGTTCCCCAACAGGACTGGAACAAACCCGCAAGGAAGGGCAGGAAGACCGCTCGGGCTGGCGGCTACGAGCGGAACCTCGTAGCCGCCCCCGGAGCGTCTGGCGTTCGAAGATTTAAGCGACTTTCAGCGCAGCGGGCCCGCAGGGCGAAAGTCCCTTAAAGCCTTCGATAAGCGTCTTCCGCCCGGGCCAAGTCCAGTCGGTCCTGCAGCCCCAGGACGAGGTCAGGCCGGCACGGCCAGTCCACGAGGCGAACGACCCAAAAGTGTAGCTGAGCGACCGTCGCCGGCTCGCGAAGCGACTTTTACGTCTTTCGCAGATCCCCCCCCCGCCCCAGTCGTCCGCGACCGCTCCCCCCGCGTGATCCACCGAGCCGTCCGTGGCGAGGCGTTCTCTCGGTCGTGGCCGTCTGGGCGGTCAAGCTCCGCGAAGTCCCGGTGCCTGAAGGGCATGAAGGCAGGAAGCGTGAAAGGACGGCTCGCCGCCGGACACATCCGGTCTTTGACGCTTTCAGGGGCTTCGCCGATCTCTGGGCAGTCCCCGCACTGCCAGGCTCCCCCGGAGGCGGCCCCCGGGGAAGCTCTAAAGCGTGGCCTCGCGGACGCCGCCACGGCGAACCACCTTTTGTGCTTCTGGGCCGCCGAACATGGATCCCGAGCCCCGGGCCCGGAGGGCGAAATCCTTATACGGCCGACTGAGCCTCTGCGGCGAAGTGCTCTATATGGGTTTCAGGGGCGAGCTACTTTGCCCCGCGTGGCCCTGCCACCGGGGCCCATGACGTCCGTCACCACGGCCGAGCGGTCACCTCCCCGTGGGACCCCGGCCCGGCAATCTCCCCCGCCGCTTCCCCCGCAGAAGCGGGGCGAGGCAGGGGCCGGGCGGCCCCCCGCCGGTGCAGTCCCTACTCACCAATTCTGGCGAGTTCTTCGTCAAGTAGCTTCGAAGCCTCGTACTTGGTCACGTTCG
>CALEZT010000128.1 GCA_937927975.1 uncultured Phycisphaerales bacterium | reverse complement strand
TTTTTTAATGGTGACGCCCCCACCCGGGTTTCACACCCGTTCCCAACACGACGCTCTTCCGATCTGGCGCGCTCGGCTGGTACCTTCTGAGCCAGGCTGCTATTGGAGATCGCCAGAGTTAGAAGAAACACACCTGCCAACGCGATAATGAGCTTGGCACACTCGTTTTCTTGCCTGAAGGCTTTCATTGTAGTGCTCCTGTTCAATTCTCGAGGATTCGTGCTGCGAGTAAACCTGCACTGCCGAAAAGCATATGACTACTGGTCAATACTCTCTCATGACATGCGTAACGCGATGGAACTGCATTTACGATAGGGGTTTCACTGTAAAATGGGGCGCAAAATACGCAGCCCGCGTCAAGGCCACGGCGTTGCACGCCCTTTCCATGGCAAGTTTCACGATGTTCTGGGGATCGAAGTAGATGGGATTCAGCGCAAGGAGGCCCCCCGTCGAGTGCTCGATGCCCGGACCCCCCGGTAGAATCGACATGTAGCTCATCTGCGCGAGCCAGCTGTGATCGACAATCGACTACAAGTTCCGCAGAACACGGGTGGACCGGTCGGATGCCGACACCACCTCGTCGGTGAACGCCGGTCCCAACAGGTGCAGCATCCCTTTCGAAACCATCTTGCACTCGTGCTTCAACAGATCGCCGCCATTGGCGCAAGGAATCTCTCATATTCCGCCGTTCTTTTCTCTGTTTGCCAGTCGTCTGACCCTGCTACTATCTGACGCCTCCCTCCAACGGTTTCGCCTCGTCAGGAATAGTACCCAGCCCCTGCAGCAACTCAAGCAGCGGAGATCGAATGAGTCAGCAGAACAGTCGGAATGTAGTGTCGCCCGAAACCGTCACAATTGCGTGTTTCACTGGGACTCGATTGGCAACTTCCCTCATTCGCCCGTCCGGCTGCCCAAGTAGACTGGTCTAACCGGACTGTAAGTTGTCGAAATGCATAATCACGGTCACTCGTGCAATGAGCCAGAGGAGCAGGCCGCGTCTTGGAGCATCATCAATGAACGTCAAGACACTTATGCTCGGCTGGGAGTTCCCGCCCTTCATCAGCGGCGGGCTCGGCACGGCCTGTCATGGATTGACCAGGGCAATGAGCCAGCGAGGGATGCACGTGACGTTCGTACTGCCCAGACAAAAGCCCATCCACCTCGGGGTCGGCAGTCGGGAAGCAACCGAGGTTCTCAGCCAGGAACTGTCCAATGTCCGCATCAGAGCGATCCTCCCGTCACGGATGAGCGCCTATGGCACATACGGCCCGATGCCGGCACGACAACTGACCGCGAGGGTTGAGGCGGAACTCGCCGACGACCTCCTATCGGCCCCGACCCCCTACGGCCTCGATCTGCGAGCGGAGGTATATCGATACGCACAAAGGGTCATGAAGGTGGCACAGTCGGAAGAGTTCGATGTGGTTCACGCCCACGACTGGATGACCTTCCCGGCGGGGATCGCCTTGGCAACCCACAGCGGTAAACCTCTAGTCGTCCAGATCCACTCCACCGAGTTCGACCGTAGCGGCGAGCGCGTAAACCAATTCGTGTACGATATCGAGCGACAGGGCATGCACGCGGCGACCCGGGTGATTACCGTCAGCAAATACACCCGCACTATCGTTATCCACCGCTACGCCGTGCCGCCCGAGAAGGTGGACGTGGTCTACAATGGGGTGGATCTTCCGGACTCGCCTCAGCCATCGCCGCGACTGTCGTGGCCCGCCAGTCGCGACCCGATTGTCCTATTTCTCGGCCGCATCACCATGCAGAAAGGACCTGAGTACTTCCTCCAAGCCGCCAAGAGAGTCTTGGAGAAGCTCAAGAACGTGAAGTTCATCATGGCGGGCGACGGGGACCGCCTATATGGCGTTATCGAGCTGGCCGCCTGGCTCGGGATCGGACACCGGGTCTTCTTCACTCGCTTCCTGCGAGGTCCCGACGTGCAAAGGGTCTACCGGATGGCCGATCTGTACGTGATGCCGTCGGTGAGCGAACCCTTCGGCATTGCACCGCTGGAGGCGCTTGCGAATGACGTACCCGTGCTCATCAGCAAACAGAGCGGCTTGGCCGAGACCTTTCGAAATGCCCTGAAGGTGGATTTCTGGGATATCGACGAGATGACCAACAAGATGGTCGCCGTGCTGCGGCATCCTCCGCTGGGGGACCTGCTGCGCATCAATGGCCGCAGGGAGGCCCTCCAGTTCCGTTGGGAGGATTCCGCTGCCAAAGTCGACGCCATCTATCACAGGGTGCTACATGTTGCCTGAGCAGCTTCACACAGGAAAGTCTAATGGCCTCAGCATGCTTGTATCTGCAGGTGCGTCAGCCATACCGTCTTCGCCACGGCACGATCTTCGACATCACCTGGAACGCCCCAATGGAGACGAATATCAATTTCCTCTGAACCGTACCATGAGCCATGGGTAATTGCGGGGGGAAACTGTGAATCACAGACTCTGAAGAAGGCAAACGACCAGCGATGACAAGGAAGGTGAATTATGGACATGCGACAGAACTTCGAAGACTGCATCAAAGCCTGCAATGAATGTGCCGTCGAATGTGAATATTGTGCCACCGCGTGTTTACGGGAAGACGATGTAAAGAAACTGGCTCGCTGTATCACTCTCCTTCGCGACTGTGCGAAAATCTGCTTTACAGCCTCGGCATTCATGGCCAGCGAGTCGGACTCCTCCGAGGAGATCTGCCGCATCTGCGCGGATATCTGCCGTGCGTGCGGAGAGGAATGCCGCAAGCATAAGATGGATCATTGCCAGCGATGTGCCGACATGTGCGAACGCTGCGCCGAGGAGTGCGAAAAGATGGTGGGAGCCCACGCTGTCTGATCGGGCCTCTGTTGTAGCCGCACGTGCCGGGATAGGGCGAGAACAACCCGTGAACAGGGGATGGACTCTGTACGCAACGGGCTTCGATGCGGGGCCATCCCCTTGATAGGAGTAACTATATCCTGACGGTGGCATAGGCACAAAGAGAGCCGTACCAGGGGAGAATCCCTGATGACGGGCAATGGGCGGCAGCCCTATCGTTTCTGCCAAAGTGCAACGGATAGAAGGAGGGAGATATGGTACGCCTATCGTTTATTGTCACCTTCTTGGTGGAGAGTATCTGATTGGGCCAATTCGAGCCGCGGACCGAGGTGTCATATCTTCGGGGGCCGTACAATATCGCGTTCTTCCATCGCCATAATGATTCGTTTCGTATGTCGGCGGCGATGCATTTCGAGCATGGAAAGCAGCATGATGTGCTGCTGCTAACCCCGATCGCCAGGAACGAGCACTTCGACGAGATGTTCAACGCTGAGTGCATGTGATACACCTTCCACCCCCCGCGAACCGAACTGACGATGGAACTATTTGCGTCATACACCATGCGAGCGGTGTGGCAGTTGTCGCGGGCCATCGATTAGACCCACATGCACCACGAGCAGACGTACGACATCCTGTCGTACAAGGCCATCCCGTGGGACCAGAAGAAGGAGTGGACGGACCGCTCAGTACAGTACTACCTCAAGAACTTCGATATTCCACGATCCATTGCGCCGCTGGACATCACGATGCGACGGGCCGGCGTGATGATGAAGCCCTATACGACCGTGTTTCGCAACAAGTATCCTCTGACAGTCTCGACCGAGTCCATCTAAACGCCGCCTGGATGCACAATGCCGAATCGCAGGAAGACGAGCGGGACGATCACTACATGCTGGGTCTGGGTTACAGCCGGCGTATTGATGCCGATGCGATCCTTGTGGCGGACTACATCTTCGAACAGGAACGCCAGGAGGATGTGGACATACACCTCATCGAACTTGGCGTGAGATACCAGTGCACGCCTCTGAGCGTCATTGCCGCCGGGATCGGGACGGGCATCGCCGAGGATTCGCCGGACCTTCGCGTTACCTTCGCGTTTCAGAAGTCGTTCTGATTGTCCGCCCTGGGGAGATCGGCGATCACGCTGCACATTTCACAGATCTGAACCGGCGCATTCGCGGTACAGGGTGATCCCGTCTATGGGCACAGAGAGCGACGGTTGTTCTGAGTCCTACCCGTCCCGTGCGTTCACACGTGTTCCATATCATGCAAAATGGGCACCATGGGTCTCTCGGCCATGGCGCCCATCGGACAGTGAAGTCAATGTTCTGGGCGACAGGCCGGCTATTTCATCATCTGCGTCATCGGACAGTTCTGCTGCATCTTCTGATTGGCTGCGTCCCAATCGATATCGATATCCACCTCATTGACCTTTGTGAGGGTCGCATCGTACTTGATCAGCTTGCCGGCGGCTGCCACGATCACGCCACCGTCATTGGTAGCAGCAACCGCAGTCTGCGTCATGGCACATCCGGAACAACTCATATTGCCCATCATGCCGGCGTGCCCATCTTGGGGCATGGGCGATTGTTGGGCGAGAATAGCATACGAGCCAAGGGCGAGAACCAGGACTAAAGCAGCGGGAACCATCAGTCGTTTCATCGTGACACCTTCCTTTCGGGTTAACCATGGGACAAGAACCTGTTCCTACAATCCACTCGGCCATCAACGAATAGTACCTGCACTGCCGTAGTGGTTAGGTGGCTATCACAGGGCCGGTTTCACTGTCATAACGGATGCGGGAGCGAATTGGTTCCTTACCATGGCAGTTTTGGCAATTAATTATCTGCTCGCACAGCGTCCCCATCAGTCTTAGAGATGGCCGGCGCGGCACTCCTTCTCGATTTTGAGAAAGATAGGACACAGTCCGCGCTCCTCGACGGCGTTCGTCACATCCAAGGCCGCTTTGGCGGCCTACTGAAGTGCCCCACGGGCAAGAACGCGGAAGCCGTCAATGCGACAGTCAAGTTCATCACTGCAAAGACGATCAGCAGGGACCTCGACAGTATTCGTTTGGCACTTGTTGAACACGGTTGCCGTTCTGCGATCAGGCAAGCGGCAGGCTGACTCGGAAGGTCGAGCCGCGCCCGACCTCGCTTTGGACCTCGATCCGGCCGCCGTGAGCCTCGACAATCTGTTTGACGATATGCAGGCCCATCCCCGTGCCCTCGGCAAAAGCGTCTGCAGAGCGACCTCGCCCGAAAGGCTGAAAGAGCACTCGTAAATCCTCTTCGCCGATGCCCGGACCTTCGTCCGAGACACTCAGCACCGCGAGTTGTTCTTTGGCCTCGACGCGCACCGTGACTCGCGTGCCGGGAGCACTGTACTTGACGGCGTTCGAAACCAGGTTCTGCACAACCCGCTCGATCCTTTCCGCGTCGCCGAGCACAAAGCACTCTTCACTGAGCTGCAAAACGATCTTATGGCTCGAAAAGGCTTCAGCCGGCGTCTGAACCAGCTGTCGCACCAGGGCAGCCAGATCGACTTGAGTCTTGCGAACGGAGAGCCGGCCAGTCGTCACCTGGATATCGTCGGTCAGGTCGCGGACGATGCCGCGCAGACGTTTCACCTCGGTGCCGATGGCGTCAACATAGCTGGTCCGCTGCTGTTCGTTTGCAACGGATTGCCGTAGCAGGCAACTGGCCATCTCGATGGCGAGCAGCGGGTTCTTGAGATCGTGCACCACCATCGCCACAAACTGTAAGCGGTTCTTCTCCCGGTCGGCAATATCAACTGCCATGTTGTTGAAGGTCCGAGCCAGTGCGCCCATCTCGTCATCGTGCGGGACCGGCGTCCGGGTGGAGAAGTCCCCCGCGCCGAAGGCGGCGGCCGTTTCCGTCAGAGCCAGGACCGGACGGATCATGCGACGGATAACACCCAGCGACCCGCCCACCAGCAAAACGGCAGAGCCGGCCGACAGAAGAGCCGCCCAAGTGCTCGCAGTTCTCTGTAGCCGCTTCATGGCATAGAGCAAGTCGCCCATGTCGCACTTGTATTGCTGCTGGAGGCGAGATACCCGCGCCTGGAGGTCCTCGCCACGCTGCTCTTCCGTCTCCAGAGCATCATGGACGCAGAGTTCCGAATGCTCCCGAAAGTATCCGAGACCTTCCCGCACTTGAGCCCAGAGCTGCCGCGTCTTGGCCGTGGTCACATATGAGTCGGAATCTGCGACGATTCGCTCTGCGGTTTGCAGATACTCATCTCTACGCTTCTGGTACACTTCGGCCTTCTGGTGTTCGCTGCCATGAGGCTTCTGATTGCCGCTGGCATGATGCTCCTGGTGCTCGCTATCACTGTACGTGGCATGCCAGAGAAGCTCTTCGCGTGTGTAACCGAGGACGGCCAACTCCAGCTCGCGCACCTTGCCAAGAATGAGAATGTTCTCGAAGATCTGGTTTCCGTGGTTAGTCAACTCTCTCTTTGCTGTGTGCCAGCCGGCCACCAGGATCACCCACGCCAGGAACATGCTGATGGCCCACAGAATGACCAATTTTCGAATGGTTAGCGGGGAACTGCGAATCCATGACCACCTTGTCTTCATTGTTTCCTGCCTAACCCGATTACCGCCCGGCTTCAGAGACAGTGCCAGATCTAATAGCTTAGAAGACCGCGTCTTGCCCGCACGGTGAACGCTTCCCCCACATGAGAAATACTGAAATCGGCCTGCCAACCTGGACAATTCGTCCTTCCTGCTACGTCCGCGGCGGCAAAAGAGTTCGCTGCAATCCTTGCCTAAGACATTAGAACTCCCATCCATCGAACCTCAATAGGCCGAGTTGGTTGCGACTCGGGAACAAGCTCACGGCCTAAAGAGTTCTCTGCTTAACGACCGTCAACAGCAACTCGCGATACACCCCCGCAAGGGTACGTTTTCACACTCCAATATCCCCGCTATTCACATTGGGTATCGGTATCCTTGTGCCCCTGGAATTCCTCGGGTAGCTGGGTGGGCGTCGTGCTACGTACAAACGACCAAAGCAGGTACTGAACTATCCGTCCAACTCCTATCAATCGAGGTTTCCGTACGCCGGCGCCGCAGTGGTTTCGTGGATCAGCGATAGTAGAGCATGTAGGAAACGTAGCCGCCGAAGCCAAGCAGCATCGGTATGGCCTCCCAACGATCGATTCGGTACTTTTGGCCTGTGAACATGCCAAAGAACAGGAACACGGTAGTCGCGATCAGGACGTATAGATCGGCGTTGAAGGCCACCGCATGCGGTACAGGATGAAGACGACGAACAGCAGCAGCAGGACTAAGCCATCCGCCCGTGATAGGACATCGGTTGGACTCGTCGCCTCCCATGAGTCGTTCACGAGAAGAAACAGTGCCAGCGCCGCGAGCAGCGAGAACGGGATCTCCTTCCAGATCGTGCTACGCTGGACTGCGACGGGGTAGATCAGCCCTGAGATACCCAGAATAAGCAGGATATTGAAGATGTTGCTGCCCACGATGTTGCCGAAGATGATCTCACTGCGGCCCTGTGCCGACGCAAAGATGTTCACGACCATCTCGGCATCGAGGTCCCTAATGCCACGATAGTCAGGCCGATGACGATTTCCGCGATGGCAAGTCGCTTCGCCAGCGACGCCGAGCCCCGGACAAGCGTCTCTGCCCCCACAATCAGCAGTACGAATCCACCAACCGTCACCACCAGTGCCGTCAACGCTGCCATGTCCAGAGTCCCTATCCGTTTTGCATTATCCGAGTGTCTCCGCCAGCCGCACGGCATGTCGGCCCCCGGGATTTCCTAACGCAGCCTCATATGGAGACTGAGCTGCCATCACAGACATGAACGGCCAAGGGTTCTGTATCGTTCCCATAAGTGCAATGGCCGATGCGCAGTCTCATATCTATTCCAGTGCTTGATGGCCTACCCGCTTACCCCTGATCTCGCAGCGCTAGGCAAAAAGAATCTGCACTCACGGAACGTTACCAGTAGGCAAATCGTTATGAATGGTGGCCGCATGCAACTGCGGTGACAGATGTTCGTGGCTATTACCTGTTAAGATCGATGCCATAGGAGGCCAACTATGAACGACAGATACTTTGGGGCATGGGTATTACCCCTGCTCACGTTCGGTATGGGACCCCTTGTGCTGCTGGCCGGATGCCAGCCTGTGAACAGCACCGCCACAGCCAGAACTGAAGCTGTTTGCACGGCCTGTCAGGCGCAGACGCGAGTCATGCCAATTACGGGGCTGAGCTACACTGCACATTCCTGTCCGTCGTGCAGGCGCGTCTCGGCCCTGGATGAGACAACGCGCGCTGCGGTGGAACGGGCAGTGGGCGGGCACGTGGGCGATACGGTGCACACATGCGATCGTTGCAGCATTTCCTCCGACTGTCCCATCTGCCGCAGGGAGATGGGTTGATAGGCAAAGATGACATGGTGAGAGACCGCGTGGGGTGAGTTGTACTTGGATGCAACGGTACCTGAGTCTCCGGAGGCCTTCTGTAAGATCCGTTCTCATGAGAAGCACAAGGATAGAGTGTGGCTATGAAGACGACAGTAACCGCCAACAGCAGTTGCCCCGGGTGTGGGCAGCTCATGCATGAGACTACAAGGACGACCAAGGCGGGCTATGAATATGTGTGGTACAGATGCACGCAGCCGGCATGCAACAGTCACTGGCTGGTCAAGTACCCAGCGAAATTCAGGCAGCTCTTTCCCTGCCCTTGGGAGCAAAGCCAGATACCCCTGCTGCTTCTTCGGGCGTAACAATGGCCGCGAGGCTACCCGTGCCTGATAGGTACACCGAGCCGCTGGTAGCCAGGTTTGGTTTGAAGTGCCAAGAACAGGAATCATGAGATCGGCGACCGTGGCCTTCCGACGAAGGATGAGTGTGACACGATGTCAACGGCCGATCCCGAAACCACGTACGAAGAGGAGACATGTATGGGCACAACGAAGTACCGCAATCTGAAGGTTGGGGCAATTCTGATCATGATCGCTCTCATCGAGTCGTACACTGCCGGAGTAACTTACGCCCAGCACAGGCATACGATGCCCCGTAGTGCACCACAACAAACAAGGCCATCGCAACAAACACGGCCATCGCAGCAGACAAAGGCACCGCAGCAAACACGGGTGACCAAGCCCGTGAAGAACGACGCGAGCCTGCAATTGATTCATTCGAAGCAGGTGCCGGCTGTTCAGGAGGCGGTCGGACGGGCTATCCAGCATCTCCAGGCGGGACGTCAGCAGGAAGCCCTGAATGAGATGAGGCAGATCCAAGCTTCCCTTGAAACGCTTCAGCTGGCGCTCGGCAAGCATATCGGCCCACAGTACGTTAACGACCGTTGTCCAATCATGGGCGGCAAAATCACCGCCGAGACGGTCGGGGCCGGATTGATAAGGATCCATGGCAAAGACAAGGTGGCATTCTGCTGCGGCAGTTGCCCTGCCCAGTGGGACCGCCTCACGTACGCAGAGAAGACCGCCAGCCTCAAGAAAGCCATCGTCGAGCAGCAACAGCCGCCGCAGGGCATGTAGCCTCAACACGAATCGAAGAAAGCAGCCCGGGGCTCAATATAGGCACGCTGGTACCGCTGCGAGCCGACTGATATTCAGGATGTACATTCGATGTGGCGGTGGACAATCAAGCACGATTCCCTGCGATTACGCCTGCTGCTGGCGATTGTCGCCGGTGTGACAGGCATATCCGCTACCGCGATGACTCTCGACTATTTCCGGGAGTACCGGCTTGGACTCGAAAGAATCGTTGTCTCACTGGATGAGCAGGCCGGCGCCCTCCAGGAGGCACACCGCCTGATCACAGACCCGAGTCAGTTCATGCATTATGTGCATCGGTTCTGTGCCACGATGGATCACCGCATCAGCCCCGGCCACCACATCATGATCCTGGGCCCGGATGGCGAGATCCTGGCCCGGTCGAGACAGTACAGCAATCAGCCGCTTGAGCAAGCGATGCTCAGCATGAGCGGCAACCGTGCCCTGATGACGCTGGACCGCCACAGTGTGGCGTGCGTGCGGAGATCCTCTCCCGATGGCTACACCTACCTGCTGGCGCAGTACTTGGACCATGAGCAAGCCGCCTTGCGGACGCAGTTGGTCTGGCGACTGGTTTTCGTGCTGCTTCTGACATTAGATCGGAAGAGCGTCGTGTAGGGAAAGAGTGTAGATCTCGGTGG
>CALEZT010000127.1 GCA_937927975.1 uncultured Phycisphaerales bacterium | reverse complement strand
AGGATTCACCGTGGAGTGGTCACCGCACCTCCAACTGAGAACGGGACAACCTCCTGATTTCCGAGCGGCCATATACAGAGAGCGATACCCTGCCACCCTCGGGTCGATAGCCGACGATCTTGGTCGGGGGGGCCATGGCGATCATTAGTAACGACCACCGCCAGCCCAGGTACGTATATGTGCCCTGGCTGACCTGCTGCGCAAAAGCCCTGATTTGCTCTTGATCGGTCACGACCCATCTATTGTAGGACCGTATGTAGTCCCTCTCCTCCTCGTTGAAGCCACCCTGCTGCATGGATGTGCTTGGAAAGAAGTAGTTGAGGGCTCCGCCGGCATACTGAACTTCCATGTGCGTACAAGCGCTCAGGTCAGGCGGCATAGACTGGCATGCGAGGCACCGCACTAAGACCAGTACAAACAGCACCACCACAATGACAAGGAGTCTCCTTCGGACCACTGATGCGAAGCGTGGGGCACCGTCTCCTGAACGCTGTTCGTCGCATGTCACTGACATCTGGGTATATCCTAGATCTACTGCAAGAAGGCCTGTCCCCTGTTATCCTCATTAACCCCTATATGGATGACCCCGTTCCGCCGCCAGTTACCATTGCCCTGACCTCTTCAACTGCTCCACGAAATCCTCCGTGAACACGCTCACGCCATATTTGTTTCCGAGGTTCGGCATCCTCAATCTCAAAGGGGCTTCTCGCAACGCCTCGCATTCCTCGTGGGGCCGCTGCGGGCCAACCTGCGGCCAAAGGCCGCGTGTTTCGTCGCCAGTCGCTCGTCGCTCGGAGCGGCTGGGCGATGGCGTGATTATGGAGCGGCAGGGGCGGGGTGTCAAGAGCAGCTTCGCCGCGTGGAAGCGTAGAAGCGTGGAAGCGTAGAAGCGTCGGGGGAGCCCTGGCCCGAGGGGGCAGTCCTGTGGCCTGCAGCCCGCCTCCCTCGGCGTCCTCCGCGGTTGAATTCTCTTCCTGCGCGAGGTTCGAGTCACGGGGCACCGGTCACGTATCGCCGTCTACCCCGCGAAAGGCATGAAGTCCATCTCCTTGAGGGTCCGGGTCGCGAACGCCAGGCAGGCGCGAATGTCCTCCCGGCTGACGCCCGGATACTCGGCGCGAATCTCCTCGTCGGTCTCGCCGTGGGCCAGCAGGTTGAGGATGAAATCCACCGTCATGCGGGTGCCGCGGATGACCGGCTTGCCCGCCATGACTTTCGGATCGCACACAATCCGTTGGAGAAGTTGTTCATCGTTCATGCCTTGCCCTTTCGCTGCTCGGATGCCTCCGTCCTACCGCAGACCGCCCGAAAAGACAAATCCGCCAGATGATTCACACTTCTCCGGGCCACGGGTCACGAGCCACCGCCCGGGAACGCCGATGAACGCCGATCCGGCAAAAAGATAGTCAATAGGAAATCGTCGATAGTCGATTCAAGGGGTCACGGGCCCGTGCTCTCCTCGAAGCAGGGCAGGTTCTCATCGATGTACGCCCAGGGTACGGCCCGTTTCGTCCAGGTCTGGCAGTTGGGCCTGACGAGGTGCGATTCGTCGAGGCATCCGGCCTTGAGAAAGACCAGATCGGGGCACTTCTGGGCCCGGGTAAAGAGCGGCGAGCCGCAGTTCGGGCAGAACTCGCGCGTGATCTTCCGCCCGCTGTCGGCGATGGTCGTGAACCCCTTGACCTCGCCCGACACGATCCGCAGGTCCTTCGCCCGGACGAGGACGCCCACCGTATAGGGCCCGCCCGTGGCCTTGCGGCAGTCGTCACAGTGGCAATAGCTCGCCTGGCCCGGATCGCCGGCGCATTCATACCGCACGGCCCCGCACAAACATCCACCCCGCAGAATCATTTCCATATACACTCCTTCCCGCACTGCTTTGGCCTTCCTGACGCCATTCCCATGGGCTGGCCCAAGAAATTGACCGCGCTGTGGAGGATCCAGAGGACGGGTAATCCTAAGAAACCACTTATGGTCCGTGGCAGAAAATGAAGCATCAGCACGAAGATCAAATTCAAGGACACGCGCATACCCATCAGCCAGGCATAATCGCGGAGTTTCTGCCTTTTGGTGTCATCCGGAGGAACGCGCCAGATATGACCTCCTCTGTAGATGAAGCGCTCGTGGTGCAACAACAGAAACGGAATCACATTCCCCAGCAGGTCCAGAATCACTCCGGCCCATGGATTCAAGCGCAGCATGGATTTCAGGCCAGGGTTGATCAGGCATGTCCAGATGCCGCTGAAGAAGCCTTCCTCCATGCCGGTCAAACAGACGATCATGCGGTCGGACAGGCCCCATTTGCGGTATCGGTCGTACATGGAAGCGGAGATGCGGCCCATGCCCCTTGCGAGGCGTCCGACAAGTCGGATCCCATGGCGTGCCGCCCCGATGAAAGGACGCGCTATGATCCCCACACATCGTACGACAGGACCGAGCACTCGTTTCAATACGCTCCATAGTTCGATGAGGGGACCAATCAATCGTCCCAGTAGTCTAGTTAGGCCCCAGACTGTCTTGCCCAGAGAGCACATACCGGTGACGAAAGCGCTCACGGCATCGTAGCAAACAGCCCAAGCCGTGTCCCATAAGAACCGTATGTTTTCCTTGCGCGTCGCAAGCCAACTGTGACGCGGCAGCTCACAGGTCTCATGCGTCTCTTCCGCAGGTTCACTTGTCTCCCGCATAGACAGGTTGATGAGTTCCTCCTTCTGGAGCCTCGTTACAACGGGCGTCTCGTCACACAACGTGTAATCTCTGTAATGGCCGAGACGCAAATTGCTGAGATACACTCTTAACCTATCCCAGCGGCCTTCGATCGCAACTGCAGGGATGGCAAAATCCTTGGGAGGCGTAAGCTCCACGCCTTTCGGGTCAGTCACATTTTCAAAGGCAAGACTGCCTCTGTTCTTGAAGATGGCATATCCCGTGTAGATCTTGGCGCCGTAAATCAGGCAGACGGAATTGCCGTGCAACCATGCCCAGTATTCATTCTCTTTCAACAAGCCCGGCATATGACTCAGCAGAATCACACTATAAAAGATCCCCTCTGCCTCCAGGAATGCGGATATTTCCGTGTCAAACTGACGATTGCGAAAACCCCTGCCAACAAAGTCATAGACGGCCGGATCGTTCTTTTTGCACCGTTCGTAATCAGCCAATCGCTCCTTGGGAAATCCACCGTGGAACGCGTACATTCCGTCAGAAATCAGCCCCAAGGGGCAATCATCGACAAAGCGGATGTAATGATGCGCCCAACATGGGCCAAATCGCTCTTTCAAGGCAAGCCAATAGAGCGAATGCTGATAGATGTGCCATTTGTCGGCCCCGCGATAGACGCAGTCATCATGATTGCCCAAGATCCAATACACGTGATCGGGATTCTCTATCTTGAGGTCCATCACCAGGTCAAGAATGGTCATGGTTGCCCTCATATCAGCCAGTTTTCGCATGATCTGAGCTTCCTTCTGTGTCAGAAATGCTTTGTTCTGGCCTGCCTTGGTCCGGATATAGTCTTGCTGTACGAGTGTATACTCACTGTGGATGTCGTAGTGCACGACATCCCCATTGAAGAGAAGCACAGCTTCCCCTCTTTGTACTTTCTCCAGCACAGACAAGGGAAATCCACCGATCGCGATGGTTGTACCGGGAATGAATTGCGCCCTGTGCCTAAGGATGAATTCCACATTATCCCAACAGGCATGCACATCGCCAACTACATAGATCTCTACATTGTTGGGCAAGCTCCGCAAATCCACATAGTTGCCCTGTTGATATGTGGCGTTGTGGACGGCTTTGTTGAACCGCTCGAATTTCTTATGGAAGAAATCCTGCGCCTTATTGCTCTGTTCGGGCAAATCATAAGCTCGCCCGGTCTGGATATCCTCTTGGGCCGCTTCGATGTCTGCATTCGCAGATTTGATCGCAGCCTCCCTGGGCGTGTAGATCTCACGAATGACAGCATCCGCAGCATCCCACTCGTCGGGAACAGTATCCGTATTCGCTGCGACATCGTCCTTCTCAGGGAGCAGGGCATCCCAGAGGTAATCCTGCGTCAGCTTCACAGCCTGATAATGCGATACTCCACACGCTTCAAGCAGTTCGTGAAACAAGATCTCCTCAAGCATATGAAGCCCCAGATACGGCCGTTCCACATACAATGTGCCCTCGACAATGTACGCGCCAAAAGTCGTTTTCGGAGCCTGGATGATGCGGTGTCTCTTGAGGTTCTGGAGGATCGCGCGCGTCGGATCTTCACGGATATCCTCCAGGTCGCCTTTGTCAATGAGCTTCCGTAAAGCCCTCTGTAGGATCGGCAAGACCCAGTGCAGGGATTTCTGAAGAGGCGCCTGCAAAGTGTCTTCCATTGGATGCACCCGCAGTTCCGCATAAGCATTGTTGATCAGTTGCCGAATCTGATTGTCACTGTAGATTCCGGTACCCCCCTGCGAAGAGGCCTCAACCGAATCTGTCGCGAGTCTTTCGAGTCCTTGGGAGAGAACCAAAGGTCTTATGTACATTTGTCGGCACATCCTCAACCTCAAAGGGGCCTCTCGCAACGCCTCGCTGTCCTCATGGGACCGCTGCGGGCCAACCTGCGGACGGGAACCGCGCGTTTTGTCGCTGGTCGCTCGTCACTCGGAGCGGCTGAGCGACGGTGTGATTATGGAGCGGAAGGGGCGGGGTGTCAAGAGCGGCTTCGCCGCGTGGAAGCGTGGATGCGTCGGAGGGAATGTGCCACGGGCCTCGTGAACCGTGAAGCGTTCCGGCCGGAGGCCGCGCTGGGAGCTTCGTGGTTGAGACGCCGTGGCTCGTGACCCGTCGGAGATGCGGAGCCGGTTTGGCAAGGGCTGGACGGGGCGGCGGCGACTTGGTAACGTAGGGGAGATATGACAACGCAAGAACTGGTCAACATGGACCCGGCGGCCTTCCAGGCCGCGGTCAAGAACCTGGATGCGAAGACCTGCGATCGCTGCGCGAGGGACTTGTTCCATCGCTTCGGGGCCACGGCCATCCAACCCTCGAACGGCGGAGAGTACTGGCAAGTCTACATCGACGACGAACACAGCAGAATCTACATTCACACCGGGGCGCACACGTGAGAAAGAGGTAGAAGCGGGAAAGCGTTCGCAGACACGCGGGTCAGTGAATCCTGTCGCTCCCACGCTCCCACGCGGCTCCGCCGCACCGGCCACGGATCACGGGCCCCTGCTCTCCTCGAAGCAGGGCAGATTCTCATCGATGAGGAAGCGACGGTGTCAGGTATTGTTTTCCAGCAGGCGACTCCGGGGCCTGTTTTTGAGAGGGGATCCGACACAATGTGCTTATCTCGGCATGTGCTCCCACAGGCGGAGGCCGGGGATCTGGCGGAAGTGGGAGTCGAAGGTCACTACGACCGAGCCGGTCTCCACGGCGTGGGCCGCGATCCATACGTCGTTGAGCGGCAGGGGCGTGCCGGCCCGTTTCAAGGTGTTCTTGATCTCGGCGAAGACTTCCGCGGTTTCCTTCGTGGCGGCGAGGACGCGAACCGTAGGTCGCTTGAGGAATCGCTCGAATAGTTCGCGGTTGGCGGCTTCTTTCGAGCCTCCCTTGAAGCCGGCGTACAACTCACCCAGGACGAACACGGACATGTGGACGAGATCGGCGTGGCTCAGGACGTCGAGGACCTCTTCGCTCCCTTGACGGAGTCGGCTGTATGCGCTGGTGTCGAGCAGGATCTTCTTCATCGCCAGTCTCGCAGGTCGACCTTCCGGAAGTCCTTCGTGTTCCGCTCGAACTCGGTCGCGTCGGCCTTGGTCCAACCTCCGCAGAACTCGTCGAAGTCGGCCTTGCGATCCCCGTTGCCGTTCCCGCCGGAGTCCAAGCCCAGGGCCTTGCGCAGCAGCATTTTGACCGTCTTGTTCATGCTCAATCCGTGTTCCTTGGCCTTTTCTTCGATCAAGGCTTCCAGCGAATCGTCGAGATCGTGTATGGTGATCGATTTCATGGCGATACCTCAAGTCTGAACCATTCTGGATCACTCACGGTGCATTCTATCACCCTACGCATGAGAACACAAGCCTGTTTCCATGCAAGGAATGGCGTATGAGCGTGCAAGCGTTGTCCGGCCCGTGCCCGCAGGGGCTTTCCGAACGCATCGACGCCTCTACGCTTCCACGCTTCTACGGACCGTCATCGTCGCCGTGATTTGCACGTGCACGCGGATTGTGCCGCGGAAGGCGACGATTCGGATCTCGTTGGGGAAGTTGAGCCAGGCGTATTCGCCGAAGAGTCTTACTGCCAGGCGGTCGCGGGAGCGGGCGGCCTCCTCCGGCGTGGGGAAGGTGCCGGCGTAGTGCTGCTTGCCGCTTCGCTCGACCAGGCCGTACCACTTGTCGCCCTGCGGATAGACGCCTTTGAAGCCCGACCGCCCGCGGCGGGGGCGGCTGTTGGCCCGGTTCTGGCCTTGGGTGCAGACTCGCAGGTTCCGCCGGCGGTTGTTCAGCGTGCCGTCTTTCTTGTGGTCGACGACCATGCCCTTGGGGGCGTGCATGATCTCGCGGTGCATGAGGATCGTGCGGCCCTTCTCGTGCCGGCAGGCGTAGAAGTTGCCGCCGAGCTTCTTGGCGTGCCATTTGTGCCGGCTGAGCCAGGCGAAGTCCTCGATGTCGACCACCGCGACGGTGTTCCGGGTCAGCGGGATCAGGGCGGATCGGTCGTCGGGCGGGTCGCCCGGCTGGGCCCGCTGCGGCGGGTCGGGCCGGGGCTCGAACGCGGGGCACCCGTCGCAGGGAGCGACCCGAGTGGGCTCGCCCGGAGCGTCCGGACGCGTGACGCAGACCATCGCCCCAGGGTCGGCGTTTCGCAGCATCAGGGCTAATCGGCAGTTGGCGCAACATCGATCGTTCATCGAGCACCTCCTTTGGGACCGTCGCTCGTGGCCCGTGTCTCGTGACTCGTATCTCGCAGAAGGGCGACGCGCGCGTCGCCCCGCCGGATGGCCGCTTTGCGGCCCAGCCCGGAGGCTGGTGAATATAGAATAAATTCAGACTGGTCGTATGTCAATAGAATAATGGCGAGGAGGGCTGCGCGCAAGCCTTGCGGGGGCCAGGAGTAAGGGACGGACGGTGAAATTATTCATTTGTGTACGACATCGATGGGGGTATCGAAGCCGGCGTCACCCGGCCTCGTCGCGAGCGCGGGGCGTCGCAGGCGGGCGGGGGCGATATCGGGAGAGGCTCAGGAGCATTCGATGTCGATTCGGTGGGGCAGGGGATTGAGGGGGCAGGCATGGCACTTGGGGCGGGGTTTGCAGTAGTCTTTTCCGGTCATGACCAAGAGGGCGTGGAACTCGTTGAACAAGGCGACGTCGGGCTCGAGGTTGGACATGAAGAGGTCCTGCAACTGGCTGTACTCCAGGCCCTCGGCGGGGATCAGGCCGTGACGGACCATTACCCTGGCGGTGTAGGTGTCCACGACGAAGATCGGGCGGTTCAAAGCGTAGAGCAGGATCGAGTCGGCGGTTTCCGGGCCGATGCCCGAGATGGTCAGGAGCTCTTCACGCAGGCGACCCGCGGCGATGTCTTCGAGGGCCTGCATGTCGCCGCCGTAGCGGTCGCACAGCCAGGTGGTGAAGTTCCGCAACCGCTTGGCCTTCACGCGGAAGTAGCCGGCCGGGTGGATCAGCGGTTCGAGCTGTTCCATGTCGAGCGCGTGAAGCTTGTGGGCGTCGAGGCAGCCTGCGGCCTCGATGTTGGCGATGGCCTTCTCGACGTTGCTCCAACTGGTGTTCTGCGTCAGGATGGCGCCGATGGCGATTTCGAAAGGGGTCTGGCCGGGCCACCAGTGCTGAGGCCCGAAAAAATCGAAGAGCAGGCGGTAGATCTCGAAGAGTTTCTCTCGTGTCGTCTTCATTCGATTCGCCATGTTCTCCTGCGTCGTTGCGTTCTTGGGACCGCCGCATCAACCCGGCGGGCGGCTCGCGCGATACTCGGACCTATTGTAATCTTCATTCGTTTGAAGTACACTCCCAAGGATTTCACCGGTGCGATTCCGGGGGGTCAAGCGAAAGGATTGCAGGACCGCGAAAGGGTCTCGTTGCCGATGGCCGGCCGAAAGAACCACAAGAAGGACTACGCGACCGCTCAGTTGCTCAACTTCGCCCAGGACTCGTACCTGGAACGGACGAGCCGGCCGGTGTATGCGATCGCCTTCCTGTTGCCGTTCATCATCTTCTATGAGCTTGGCACGATCCTGATCAACACGGACGTTCTGAACCAGGTCCAGGTTCGGGTGGTGGCCTTCGTCTGGCTGCAGAACCTGCTTCGCCACCTCGGCACCGGCGCCCGGTTCGCCTGGATCGCGCCGCCGATGATGGTGGTGGTCATTCTCATCGGCCTGCAGATCGCGTCGAAGAAGCCGTGGTATTTCTGTCTGGGCGACTACACGCCCATGGTGTTCGAGTGCGTCTCTCTGGCGGTGCCCTTGATCATCCTGAGCCTGCTGTTCAACAGCTCGGCGGCGCACCCCGACCCTGTCGCGCGATTCGACCCCACGGGCCCACAGGTTGTCGCCTGCTCCGCTCTACAGGGAGAGGGGGCGCCGGGAGTGGGGCGTTTGATGGCGGATGGTCTCGCAGCCGGAGGCGCACCCCAGCGGTCTTTGATGGCCGACGTCATCACAGGCGTCGGCGCAGGGATCTACGAAGAGCTGGTCTTTCGCCTGATCCTGATCTGTGTCCTGATGGTGCTGTTTCAGGACCTGATCGGCCTGGGCCATCAGAACGCGGTGGTCCTGTCGGTGATGATCTCCGCGGCGCTGTTCAGCGCCCATCATCACATCATCTGGGTCGACGGGCAGTTGGGCCGCAGCGCTCCGTTTCTCTGGACGGAGTTCGGCTTCCGCACGATCGCAGGGGTGTACTTCGCTCTGCTGTTCGCCATCCGCGGGTTCGGCATCACCGCCGGCACCCACGCATTCTACGACATTATCGCCACCGTCATGAACGCCCTGTTCTTCGCCCGCTAGGCAGGCCCGACGTCCGCGTTGGGCTCTGTTGGAACCCCGGAAAAAAACTGGTTTCTCCTTACTCGTGTGATCTCCAGAGGTTGCGAAACAATCGTCCCATAAGGGCCCGAAACGGCGTTATCAGCACTGATATTGCACTTGAATCAGACGGTCGAATCGGCTATAATAGGCCGAAAGATTGAAGCGTGTTTTTCGGGGTTATTCGTTATGGAATCGCCGCAAATCAACGTTGCCATCGACCAACTGACTTTCAGCCTGTTCCAGCGGCCGTTGCATCCGGAACTGTTCCAGCTCTACGCCAGCCGCCAGCTCAAGACCGAGAAGTACGAGGCCTTGATTTGGGTGACGGGCTGCACCCATGTGGTCAGCGTGTTCGCAGGCGACGTGTGTTTGAGCGAAGTGGTCAGCACGCCGGGGCAGTTGCTGCCGCACCGGGGTCTGGTCGAGCGATTTCAGTTCCGCGGGCCGCGGACCCACAAGTGTACCCTCAGTCGCGGCGTCAGCTACATGACCGATTTCCAGATCGAGAAGATGAGCCCGAATCTGTACCGCCAGAGCCACACGGACCTGGAGCGGTTCGCCCGCAATCGCGGGGTGTTCGTGAAGTTCCCCGAGCTGGAGGTGGACAGTCTCCAGCCGTTCTGCTACATCGACTTCGAGGCCCGTCGCAGCGAGCTGCACATCCACACGTTCGCAGCCTATCCCGACCAGGTCACGATGGTCAAGACCCAGTCGCTGTTCGATTTCCAGTGAGCGAGTTTCAAGTTTGAAGTGTCAAGTTTGAAGCGAAGGGAACAAGACATAGAGTTCTTCCCCTTCAAGCTCCACACTTGAAACTTCACACTTCCTATCAGTTGTTCGCCATCTGGACGTTCTGGCGGAGCACGTGGAGCTTCTCGCGGATTTCGCCGCACATTCGGCTGTTCGGGAAGTCCTTGATGATTTGCTGGCCGATGTCCAGCGCGTTGGTCCACTGCTTGTCGGAGACCGCCATCGCGAACTGCACGCCCAGGTTGTGCAGCTTCGTTCGGAAGACGTCCTTGGCGGCCTCCTGGAGGGCCAGGGCCTCGTTGGGCGTCAGGTACATGTCCAGTTCCCGGAGGATGGAGAGGCTGCGGTCGGTTTCCTGTCGCGTCACAGCGTCGTCCCAGGCGGCCAGCAGAATCCTCTTTCGCTCTTCCTTTCGCTCGACCAGTTCCTGACGCAGGGACTTCATTTTCTCGGACATCGGGTGCGCACGAATCAGGGATTCGATCTGCAGGCTGGCCTTGATCCACTGGCAGGAGTCGAACAGCCGTTCGACCTCGACAATGCCCTGATCGACCCGCTCGTCCTCGGTGGCGTTGCGGTAGTCGTCCACCTGGCGGCGAAGCTGCTCGGCCAGGAGGCGGTATTCCGAACGGTTCTCGATCTCATCGACGATCTCGTAGGCGCCGTCGAAGTCGTTCTGTTTGAGCCGCTCGAAGACCGCTTCCCGCAGGGATCGTTTGTCTTCCTCGCGGAAGGCGATGGCCTTGGCGGCGTCGCTGATCCGCGTGCTGTGATTGATCTGCATCAGGCCGTCGCGGATGTTGCTCAAGGCCTTGCTCGCTTCTTCCAGCCGGGCGCTGTTCTCGTTGAGCGTGTCGACAATGCGGGAGACTCTCGACAAGGTCGCCAGCAGGGCTCCCAGGAAGATCAGGCCGCCCAGGAGAAAGACGGGCTGCCGGACGCTCTCGGATTTCTCGAAGACGTTCGTGAAGATCGACAAGAGGAGCACGACTGCAAGCGTGATCGCGATGATTGCGATGTGCCACTTGTACCGCCATACCTGGCTGTCATTCCCAGAGTCCATAGGCTTTCTCCTAAGAGCAGGAAACCTTGTTGCAGCCACCCTTCATTGTAGAGGATGGGGGCTTCCAAGTCAACCGTGCGATCGGTCCATGCACGGGGCGACGCGTGTGGAGCAGTCGTCCAAGTCCCGATGAGAAAGAGCTTTACGGTCTCTCACGACCGCAGGCGAATGACCACGCGATCATGGGTGTTCTTCGTCATCATCCAGCAAGACGCTTGAATGGCTGGATTTATTGTGGGGTGTGGGGTCGCCTGCCCCATTTCGCGAGGGATTTCGCAAGAAAGCGGGAAAACGAGACGCGCACAGGCATGAAAGGCGCCTTTGTCGCCTACTGCGCCGGTCTGGCGGCCGTTCTTCCTTTGATCCATCTGAGCATCGGGCCCATGGCGGGCTCGACCATGTCGTGGCCGTAGCCCTGGAACTCATAGAGCGTAACATCCGGATGGCCCACGATCTTGAGCATCCGCATGAGATAGGCGTTCTCCTCGTAGCGGCCGACCATCTCCATCTCGCGGTCGCCCGTCATCAGGAGGATGGGCGGGGCGTCCGCGCGGATGTGGTGGAGCGGCGCGAATGAGTCGATCAGCGGGACCCTCTCGGGGAGTCCTCGCTCCTGGCGGATCGTGCTGTGCGTGATGGTCTGGCCGCTGAGGGGGATCAGACCCGCGATTCGGTCGGCGTCGATCCCGCAGGCGGCCAGCCATCGCTTGTCCAGGCCGACCATGCTGGTGAGATACCCGCCGGCGGAGTGGCCGGAGACGAAGATCTTGTTCGGGTCGCCGCCGTGAGCGGCGATGTTGCGGAACGTCCAGGCGACGGCCGCCGCGGCGTCCTCGATGTAAGCGGGACAGGTGGCCTTGGGGGACAGGCGGTAGTTGACGGCCACGATGGCCAGGCCCTGATTCTGGAGCCCGGTTGGGATGTGCCGGTTGCCGCCGGTCAGTCCGCCGCCGTGGAACCAGACGACGGTGGCGAAAGCGGTCTTGCCCTGTGGATAGTACAGATCCAGGCGGCACCGTTCGAGTTGGTACGCCGTGGTCGGTTTGGCCTCGCCCACGTAAGGGAGGTCTTTTTCGACGCGGTATTGCGTCGGGCTGTTGTCCTGCACGGCAATCGCGCCGGTGGCTAGATTCAAGAACGCAAGAGCTACCAAGAGCAGTCGCAACATGCGGTTCTTCCTTTCATTGCACACTTGTCATCCTGCGGAAGTCCAGTGCGGAATGGGCCGTCAGTTCCATGTCGGGATTCCAATCGGCAGGGTGGGCAGGGTGATCTCCTTCTTGGGCGGGAGCTTGGCCAGCGGCATTTTGAGGCCGTTGTCCGCTCGGACGAGTTCGAAACGCTTGAGCGTCTCGTTGTACACGAGGCTGTGCGGGTCGCCGGGGAAACCGACGAAGCCCAGCCCGTCGGCGAACGGGGTGATCATCTGCGCTCTGCCTCGCGGCGTCCACTGGAGCGGCGGCTCGATCGAGGCCAGGACCTGCTCCACGCTCCGGTATTGGCTGCCGTCCTTGCGGATGTCCAGGCGGAACCAGGGGAACCAGACGGGATAGTAGACGCCGACGAAGTCGTCGAGCTTTCGCGGGCGGGGCGCGGTGGCGTCGAGCAGGCCGTCGGGCTCGTTCGCCTTCGTCATCAGGACCGGCGGCGCCGCGTCGGGGGAATAGGAAGGGTCGAGGTTCGCACGAGTCCGGTCCACGACGCGGATGGAGCAGGGATAAGACGGGCCGAAGTAGCCGATCGTGGTGTCCGCCAGGGGCGAGGGCAGCAGGTTCCACTTGAGCCCCTCCGGGGTCTTCTGCAGCGGGATCTCCAGGCCGCGATAAGTCGTATAGTAGTTGCCGCCGATTCGAAGGACCGGGATCAGGGTGTTCTGCCGATTGATCCCCGAAACCGGGGGCATCTGGAACCAGTCGGCCACGAGTTTGCGATTGTCGGGTTTCGACGAGTCGGACGATGGCCCGGTCGCCCGATGGCATCCCACAAGGCCGACGCCCAAGGCGATCAGCCACACTGCTCTTTGCCTCATAGATGCTCTCCATACCGCTCATGTCGGTCTGTTCGGAGGTGCTTCGCTGCAAGGTAGTATGGCGTCAAAGGCGGTCTTTCGCAAGAGAAACCCAATCGCAGCGACGCGGCATCCGAACCAGGAGCTTTACAGATCTCGCTCCAACCGCTACAATAACCGGTTTTGTGCCGGTCCGTATGGGCGTGGGCGGTTCCTGGGAGCCGACGCCCTCCGGCGACAGGGAACAGGAGTTGGGATCACATTATGGCAAGAGTTGCGGTTTACGATACGACGTTGCGCGATGGGATGCAGGCCGAGGGCGTCAGCTTCTCGCTGGAGGACAAGCTCTCGATCGCCAAGTGGCTCGATGGTCTGGGGATGGATTACATCGAAGGCGGCTATGCAGCCTCCAACCCCAAGGAGATGCAGTTCTTTCTGGAGGTGGCCAAACTGGGCCTGAAGAACTCCAGGATTTCGGCCTTCGGCAGCACCCGGCGGGCCGACTGCACCGTGGATAACGACGTGTCGCTCGGTTCGATCGTGAGCACGAAGGCCCCGGCGGCGACCATCGTCGGCAAGACCTGGGACCTGCACGTGCGGGAGGTGCTCGGCTGCTCGCTCGAGGAGAACCTCAAGATCTGCACGGAGTCCGTGCGATACCTCAAGGGCAAGGGCATTGAGACGATCTTCGACGCCGAGCACTTCTTCGACGGGTACAAGGAGAACCCCGAGTACACGATGAAGGTGCTCCAGGCGGCCGCGGAAGGCGGAGCGGACGCCCTGGTGCTGTGCGACACCAACGGCGGCTCGCTGCCGGAGCGGATTTTCGAGATCACGCAGGAGGTCTGCAAGACGTTCGGCACGCTCGTCGTCGGCATCCACACGCACAACGATTCGGGTTGTGCGATCGCCAACTCGCTGGCCGCGGTCCGCGCGGGAGCCCGGCAGGTGCAGGGCACGATCAACGGGATGGGCGAGCGGACGGGCAACGCGGATCTGTGCTCGATCGTTCCCAATCTGGCTCTCAAGATGGGCTACGAGGCCCTGACCCCTGAAAAGATGCGGCTGCTGACGGAGACGTCGCGGTTCGTCTATGAGATCAGCAACCTGGCGCCGGTGACGAGCCTGCCCTACGTCGGGGCCAGCGCCTTCGCCCACAAGGCGGGTCTGCATGTCGACGCGCTGCGAAAGAGCAAGCGCACGTACGAGCACATCGATCCGGCGCTCGTCGGCAACGAGCGACGGTTCCTGATCTCCGAGCTCAGCGGCAAGTCGAACGTTCTGGCGGAGATGGAGAAGGCCAAGCTGGCCCAGGACCCCAAGCTCGCCCGCAAGATTCTGGCGCGGGTGCAGGAGCTGGAGAGCGAGGGCTACCAGTTCGAGGCCGCCAACGCGAGCTTCGATCTGTTGATCAAGAAGGTCCTGGGCGAGTTCAAGCCGTCGTTCGAACTGATCAAATACCACGTGGATGTGGAGAAACGCCAGAGCGGCGAGATCGTCACCGAGGCGACCGTCAAGCTGAAGGTCGGCGATCGGTTCGAGCACGTGGTCGGCGAAGGGGACGGCCCGGTCAATGCCTTGGACGCGGCGCTGCGGAAGTCGCTCGAGAACTTCTACCCGTGCATTCGGGAGATGCGTCTGATCGACTACAAGGTCCGCGTCGTCAACGGCAAGGCGGGCACCGCAGCCCGCGTCCGCGTCGTGATCGAATCGCGGGACAAGCAGTCCCTGTGGGGCACGGTGGGCGTCTCGGAGAACGTCATCGAGGCAAGCTGGCTGGCGCTGGTCGACAGCGTCGAGTACAAGATCCACAAGCCCGTGTCTTAGCGGAGAGCGTCCCATAGGTCCTATGGGTCCCATCAGTCCTATGGGACGAATAGGACGGATAGGACCCATGGGACGCGTCGTGAATTTCTATTCCGCCAGGACCGCTTCCTGTGCTGCGGCCTGCTGTCTTCTCTTGCGGCGGTTGACCGTCCGACGGTCGGTCGCAGGGGCCGGCTGCTCTTCGGTGACCACATGCAGCACCTCGGCGGCCGTGGCGGCAAAGCCGTCGGCGCCGATCTCTTCCCACAGGCCCTCGGCGCGGTTGAACAGGCCGCCGGAAACGATGATCCGCATCTCCGGCCAGGCGTTGACGGACCGGACATGATCGATGAGCCGACGGATGTCCGGCGCCTGCTTGGGCGTGGTCCCGTAGACCAGCAGCACGTCGGGGGCGTACTCGTTGATGTAGCCGAAGATGTCGTCGTTGGAAAGGCCGCCGCCGAGGAAGCGAACCTGCCAGCCGTCGCTCTCGAACAGGTCGGCGATCATCTGGGCGCCGAGTTCCTGGAGTTCCTCGCGGGAGCAGCAGACGGCGACTTTCTTGTGCTTTGCAGGCCGGCGGGGCAGCTTGTTCTGGAGTTGGTCCACGATCGTTCGGTTGATGCGGGTCGCCATGTGCTCCTGGACGGACGTGATGCGGTCCGTTCTCGACAGCCGTTCGATCTCGGCCATCACCGGCCAGATCAGGTGCAGGTAGATGGAGTTGGCCGGCACGCCTCGCTGCATCGTCTCCTCAATGACGGAGCGGCAGGTGCTGCGGTCCCCCTGGAGCAGGGCTTCGAGATAACGGGCCAGTGTTTCTTCCTTAACCATTCGAGTCTCCTTGTCCATCCTTATGTTGTTGTGCCGACCTTTGAACCTGCGTAACATCGTATATTCACTTTCGAGTCAAGATGGGTAATCTGTCATCTTGACAAGTGTTGTATCGGAGGCTGGTTTTTGAAAACTTGAGTGAAAATAGATAAGATGGAGTGAATCGGGTGTATGGGTCATGAGTCTGTATTTTCTGGGAGTCTCCGATGTTCTGGCGGTTGTCTTGGCACGGATCGACCGTATTCGCTACAGGTCCTATAAGAACTCCTTTCATTATATGTGGTAGAGATGGACCTCCCGGGGCGGACGACGCATTTGCTTGCCCCTGGCGATCGATTTGCCGGCCGCAGACGTTCGAAATTTCGCTTGAAACAACGAGTGGTGATCTGGTATAACGGAAAATGGTTATTTGGGTCTGCAATGATTCCGAAATAACCCAGGTGGTGGAAGCCTTGTGTGTGGGATTTGTCGAAGGCTTCCGCACGTGTGGAGCAGGGTCTATGTGGACTTCGGTCGGATGGTGAAGCCTTAGCACGACCATTTCCGACGTCTGCATGGTCAAAACGGTAGATCGTGGCTGGTGGATGCCGAGAGGAAGGAGGTGGTTCGGCAGGCTGGCGCGTCACATCAGAATCTTCTCTGTCCCCAATTGCATCGCTATCGATCGATTTCGCGCATCTCTTTGCTAGGAAAGAGCTTGATCTCGATCGCGTTGCCATCGGTGGACGCCCGCCTGGCGCGACCGTCATCGGTTGAATCGGGAACAAGTGCTGTCGTCCGAGATCGGTTTGGCTGCGGACCGGTCGGCCGGCGACGGAGAATCATTGAATGTGCGGGGCCGGAGTCTTGCCGCGCGGTCCCCGCAGGGTTTTTGGGAATGGAGGATGCTATGCGTGGAAGGCTCTTGACCGTTCTTTGTGCGTTCGGCGTTGTCGTCGGCGCGATCACACCCGTGCAGGCCGGGCTCGATGATGGCTTGGTCTGCTACTTCAAGCTCGACGAAACGAGCGGGACCACCGCCTTTGACTCTTCCGGCAATCAGCGTCACGGCACGCTGATCGGCGCCTCCCTGACTTGGGTCGAAGGACGCGACGCCGGGGCCTTGTCATTCGCGCCTCCGGCTACCGGGGACGTCGGGGACCGCCTGGAATTCCCGACCACAGGCATGTCCGTCACCGCCGGAACCGTTTCCGTGTGGGTGTATCTCTCCGATCCTCAGCCCGCCTCCAGCGGCCGGTACATCTTCGGCCACACGACTCAGCCGCAGTTCAACAGCCGTATCCAGCTCTACATGCAGGACGGCACCAACGTTTCACGAAGGCTGGACTTCGGCCTCGGCGGTTCGCACACCACCAGGACGGATATGGTGGAGCTTCCGATGAACGAATGGCTCCACGTGGCCTTCACGTGGAACAACGGGACCTACGTCATCTATTATAATGGGGCCCAACTCGCCACCGGTTCGTACTCCGGCCTGACGGCCCTCCACACCGTCGCCAACTTCGGCAACGACGGCAGCAACGCCCCGTATGAGGCCTTCGCGGGCATGCTCGATGAAGCGAGGGTCTACAACCGCGCGGTCACGGCCGACGAGATGAAGCAGATTGTCGAGATTCCACCCGCCTCGATGGTCAAGGCGCAGTCGCCCACCCCGGCCAATAAGGCCAAGGATGTGGCTCGCGACGTGGTCCTGGCCTGGACGGCCAGCGGGATCGGCGTCGCGCGCGACGTCTACTTCGGCGCGAGCCTGGAGGACGTGATGGCCGCCGAGAGGACCAGCCCCAGAGGCGTTCTCGTCGCGCAGGCCCAGACCGCCACGCAGTTCGATCCGCAAGGACCGCTGGCGTTCGGCACGACCTACTATTGGCGGATCGACGAGGTCGAGGCCCCCTCGACCGTGCATCGAGGCGAGGTCTGGAGCTTCACGACCGAGGCCTATTCCTACCCGATATCGAGTGTCACCGCCACCGCGTCGAGTTTCAACGCGGGCATGGGACCTGAGAAGACCGTCGATGGCTCCGGCTTGATCGCCGATCAGCACTCGACGGAGCCCACCACGATGTGGCTCAGCGGCAGCGGCGGCCCGCAGCCCACCTGGATTCAGTTTGCGTTCGACAAGGTCTACAAACTCGACCGCGCCCTGGTCTGGAACTCCAATCAGATGCTGGAGTCCGTGCTGGGATTCGGCGTCAAAGAAGCTGCCGTCGAGTACTCTGTGGACGGCGTCCAGTGGACTTCGCTGGGCGACGTCCAGGTGGCTCGGGCCAGCGGCGCCGCGACGCACACCGCCGACGAGGTCGAACTGGGCGGGATTACCGCCAGGTTCGTCAAGCTCACGATCCTCAGCAACTGGGGCGGCATGCTGCCTCAGTACGGCCTGAGCGAGGTTCGATTCCTCTCGATTCCAGTCGAGCCAAGCGCCCCGGTTCCGGCCGAGGCCGCAACGGGCGCATCTGTCGATGGGACGCTTTCCTGGCGCTCCGGGCGCGAAGCGGTCTCTCATGAGGTCTACTTCGGGACCGATCGGCAGGCTGTCGCCGACGGGACGGCTCCTGTTCAGACCATGGCCGACGCTCGTTTCGAAGCCGGCGATCTGACATTCGGGACCACGTACTACTGGAAGGTCGTCGAGGTCAACGAGGCTGCGACCCCCAGCGTCTGGGAAAGCGACGTCTGGAGTTTCACGACCCGCGAGTACGAGGTGATCGACGATATCGAGTCCTACACGGACGAGGAGGGCAGCCGGATCTACGAGACCTGGGTCGACGGTCTGACCAGCGGCACGAACGGTTCGCTCGTGGGGTACATGGAGGCTCCGTTCGCGGAGCGGACGATCGTCTACGGCGGCAAGCAGTCGATGCCGTTCGAGTACCGCAACGCCGAGGCTCCGTTCTACAGCGAGGCCGAGCGGGAATTCGTCCCCGCGCAGAACTGGACGACCCACGGCGCCGATACGCTGAGTCTGTGGGTCCGCGGCGCTCCGGCGGCCTTCGTCGAGACCGGCGACACGATCACGATGAGCGCGGCGGGCACGGACATCTGGGGCACGGCCGACGATTTCCGCTACGCGTTCAAGACGCTCACAGGCGACGGCTCGATCGTGGTGAAGGTCGAGAGCCTGGTGAACACGAACGTCTGGGCCAAGGCGGGCGTGATGATCCGCCAGAGCCTGGATGAAGATTCGAAGTTCGTGTACTTCATCCAGTCGTTCGGCAGCGGGGTTTCCCTGGGCTGGCGTGCGACGACCGCAGCCGCGGCGGCGAGCATACCCGCGACCGCAGGCGTCACAGCTCCTCAGTGGGTGAAGCTGACCCGCAAGGGCGACGTCTTCACGGCGCAGTATTCGGCCGACGGCACGACGTGGACGGACCTCAAGGCCGCGGACGGGACGGTGGGTTCGACGACAGTGGTGATGAGCAACCCGGTGTACGTGGGTCTGTGCGTGACCAGCCACAACGTGGCGGCGACGACGACCGCGGTGATGTCGGGGGTTTCGATCACCGGCAATGTGACGGGCGCTTCGTGGCAGGTTCAGGCGATCGGGAACGATCCGCAGCCTGCGAACAGTCCGACGAGCGTGTACGTGACGGTGCAGGACAGCACGAACAAGACCGCCACGGCGACGAACGCCACGGCGGCGACGTCGGCCGAGTGGACGCAGTGGAAGATTCCGTTCAGCAGTCTGACGGGCGTGAACCTCAAGTCGGTGAAGAAGCTGTACCTCGGCGCCGGCAGCAAGAGCAACCCGGTCCAGGGCGGCGGCGGCATACTCTACATCGACGATATCGCCTTCGGCCGGCCGGCGCAGTGAGTCGGGGAAATGAGCACGAAAAGAGATCCGAAGAGGCTCTCTTGTGAAAGGGATGATAATGTATCAGATCAGGAAATTCAGGTTGGGTGTATTTCTGGCGGTGGTGTGCAGCGTGTTTGCAGCCCTGTCCGGCGTCTGCGTCGCCAATGACGCCGCGCTGAAGTTCAACGGAACGAGCAACCGCGTGGACATCGCGACGGCCCTCGTTTCGGAGGACATCACGATGTCGGCCTGGGTGAAGGCCGACACGCCGTGGGTGAACGACACTCGCGTGGTGATTTCGAACAGCTACTGGGGCGCCGCGGCCAACCGGGTCGGGTTCCACCTGAGTCTGCAGAACAGCGCAATCCCGGTGTCGCGATACCAGACCCAGGCGGACGGCGTCGGCGTTTGGTCGGCCACCGGCAAGACGAGCGTCGCCGGCTCCTGGCATCACGTGGCGTACGTCAAAGAGGGGACGAAGATCTCCATCGTGGTGGACGGCGTGGAAGAAGGCTCTCGCAACGACGTGCCGGCCTCGATCGCCGGACTGAGCGTTTCCAACATGATTCGCATCGGCTGCAACACCAGCAACGCCCGGTTCGTCCCCGGCATCATTGACGAGGTCCGTATCTGGAATCACGCCCTCAGCGTCAGCCAGATCCAGGAGAGCATGGGCCACGAGCTCCGCGGCACCGAGGCCGGGCTGGTCGGCTACTGGAGGTTCGACGAGGGGCAGGGGACGACGGTCTTCGACAGCTCGTCCATTCCGCATAACGGCACGATCGTCGGCGCCACGTGGACGACGGACACCGCGCCGGTGTTGCCGGGTCTGGCGCCGCTGTTCGCGTATCGCCCGTTCCCGTCCAGCGGAACGGCCGACGTGCCTCGCGACGTCGTGTTGAGCTGGAAGCCGGGAGGGTATGCCGGTACGCACGATGTGTACCTGGGGACCTCGTCGGCGGACGTCGACGCGGCCAGTCGGAGCGATTCGAAAGGTGTGCTGGTCAGCCAGGCTCACGACGCGAACACATACGATCCGCCCGGCGTTCTCGAATACGGCAAGACCTATTATTGGCGCGTCGACGAGGTCAATGCTCCGCCGAGCGATGCGATCTTCAAAGGCTCCGTCTGGAGTTTCTCGGTAGAGCCTTTCGGCTATCGGGTGACCCCTGTGAAGGCCACAGCCTCCAGTTCCCAGCCCGGTTTGGGTCCGGAGAAGACCATCGACAATTCCGGAATGACCGGGGATCGACACGGCACCGACGACGCGGCGATGTGGGTCAGCGCCGGTACAGCGCCGAACTGGATCCAATACGAGTTTGACGACGTCTACAAGCTGTACGAGATGACGGTTTGGAACTCGAATCAGATGCTCGAAAGCATTCTCGGCTTTGGCGCCAAGGACGTCACGGTTGAGACCTCGACGGACGGCCAGGCATGGACGGCGGTGCCCGATGTTCCCGAGTTCGCGCGGGCGCCGGGCGCGGCGAGTTATGCTGCGAACACGATCGTCAATTTCGGCGGAGCCGTGGCCCGGTACGTCAAGCTGACGATCAACAGCACCTGGGGCGGTCTGCCCGCGGCCGGTCTGAGCGAAGTCCGGTTCTCCTTCATTCCTGTCCGAGCCAGGCTCCCTCAGCCGGCGTCGGGGGCGACGAACGTTGACGTGGACGTCCGACTCGATTGGCGGCCCGGACGCGAGGCCGCTTCGCACCGAGTGTTCTTCGGCGTCGATGCCGATGCCGTAGCCGGCGGGAGCGTGTCGGCCCAAGTGGTCGCCGACCATGGTTACGATCCCGGCCCGCTGAACTTCGGGACCACCTATTTCTGGAAGGTTGACGAGGTCAATGACGCGATGGACCCGGCGCTCTACGAGGGCCTGGTCTGGAGTTTCACGACCCGCGAGTACGAGGTGATCGACGATATCGAGTCCTACACGGACGAGGAGGGCAGCCGGATCTACGAGACCTGGGTCGACGGTCTGACCAGCGGCACGAACGGTTCGCTCGTGGGGTACATGGAGGCTCCGTTCGCGGAGCGGACGATCGTCTACGGCGGCAAGCAGTCGATGCCGTTCGAGTACCGCAACGCCGAGGCTCCGTTCTACAGCGAGGCCGAGCGGGAATTCGTCCCCGCGCAGAACTGGACGACCCACGGCGCCGATACGCTGAGTCTGTGGGTCCGCGGCGCTCCGGCGGCCTTCGTCGAGACCGGCGACACGATCACGATGAGCGCGGCGGGCACGGACATCTGGGGCACGGCCGACGATTTCCGCTACGCGTTCAAGACGCTCACAGGCGACGGCTCGATCGTGGTGAAGGTCGAGAGCCTGGTGAACACGAACGTCTGGGCCAAGGCGGGCGTGATGATCCGCCAGAGCCTGGATGAAGATTCGAAGTTCGTGTACTTCATCCAGTCGTTCGGCAGCGGGGTTTCCCTGGGCTGGCGTGCGACGACCGCAGCCGCGGCGGCGAGCATACCCGCGACCGCAGGCGTCACAGCTCCTCAGTGGGTGAAGCTGACCCGCAAGGGCGACGTCTTCACGGCGCAGTATTCGGCCGACGGCACGACGTGGACGGACCTCAAGGCCGCGGACGGGACGGTGGGTTCGACGACAGTGGTGATGAGCAACCCGGTGTACGTGGGTCTGTGCGTGACCAGCCACAACGTGGCGGCGACGACGACCGCGGTGATGTCGGGGGTTTCGATCACCGGCAATGTGACGGGCGCTTCGTGGCAGGTTCAGGCGATCGGGAACGATCCGCAGCCTGCGAACAGTCCGACGAGCGTGTACGTGACGGTGCAGGACAGCACGAACAAGACCGCCACGGCGACGAACGCCACGGCGGCGACGTCGGCCGAGTGGACGCAGTGGAAGATTCCGTTCAGCAGTCTGACGGGCGTGAACCTCAAGTCGGTGAAGAAGCTGTACCTCGGCGCCGGCAGCAAGAGCAACCCGGTCCAGGGCGGCGGCGGCATACTCTATATCGACGATATCGCCTTCGGCCGGCCCGTCGGCGGGCAGTAGGGCGATCGATCGCAAGACACAGTCGCTCTGTCGGGAAACAACGGCAGGGCGGGCAGGATGGCGTCTACCTTCGCGGGGCGCCATCCTGCTTTGACTGGAGATTGAGGTCGGAGTTTGAGACAATGCGTGGCGGCATGTGCCCGGCCACGGTGACATTCAGATCTCGGTCTGGTAAGGAGGATTGACTATGTGTGGAAGATCGGTCCGCGTACTCTTTGCGATGGCGGCGATTTCGCTGGCCGCGGCGCAAGTTCAGGGCAGTCCCTATGATCGGGTCGCCTATTGGGACTCGAATTTCGGGACAGCCTGGGCCGGCGACGGCATCGCAGTGCGGGATGCCCTCGTCGCGGCCGGCTATCGGGTCGTCAACGGGACGGAACTCAAGGCCTGGATGGACGCTCGCATCGCCGACAAGAAGCTCAGCGTGGTCGTGATGTGCAGGGACGCGGCGCCGAACACGGTCGCTGAGGCGCAGAACGCCACCTGCACGATCCGTCGGTATCTCGAAGCCGGCGGCAAAGTCGTCTGGTATTCCGACATCCCGTTCTACTATGTATCCGCGCCGGGCGGCGCGAACACAACCTGGGGCGACAACGGTTCGATCAACGTCCTGGGCTTTGCGGGTTCCTCGGCCACCCGTGACGTCGGCGCCGCGGTGACGATCACCGAGGACGGCAAACGCTGGGGCCTCAAGACCGTGTGGAACTCCACGCGTCCGACGGGCGCCACGATCACTCCCAACCTCACGATCCTGGCGACGGACCGCAACGGCGCCGCCTCCGGCTGGGTCAAGCACTACGTCCCGGGCGACACCTTCCGCGGATTCGTCCGCATCGAGGATCACACGGGCGCCCCGGCCAGCGTCGCCAACCTGATCGCGGTGGCGGAGTACTATGAGGCGTTCACCACCGCCAGTCAGCCTGTCCCCGAGGATGGCGCCACGGACATTCCTCGCGACGTGGTTCTGGGCTGGGCGGGCACCGACTACGCCGCGACCCACAACGTGTATTTCGGCACGTCGTTCGCCGATGTCAACACCGCCACCGCAGCGAGCCCCTTGTTGATCAGCCAGGGCAAGGCGGATACGACCTGCGATCCGGACGGCCTGCTCGAATACGGCCAGACCTACTACTGGCGCGTCGATGAGGTCAATGCGGCCCCCGACAACACGGTCTTCAAGGGCGAGGTATGGTCTTTCACCGTCGAACCGTTCGCCTATCCGATCAAGAACATCACGGCCAGCGCCTCCGGCGTCAGCCGAACCGACACCTCAGCGCAGAACACGGTCAACGGCTCCGGCCTGAACGCCAGCGATCAGCACTCCGTCGAGCTGACCCAGATGTGGATGAGCAACGACGAATCGCCCAAGTGGATTCAGTATGAGTTCGACAAGGTCTACACCCTCGACGAACTGTGGGTCTGGAACGCCAACCAGATCATCGAAGGGTTCGTCGGCTTCGGCGCCAGGAACGTCGTCATCGAGTACTCGGTCGACGGCCAGACCTGGACCGCGCTGGAGGGCGTCCCCGAGTTCGCTCGCGCCAGCGGGACCGCGACCTACGTGGCCAACACCGTCGTCGATTTCGGCGGCGTCCAGGCCAAGTACGTCAAGCTGAACATCGAAACCAACTGGGGCGGAATGGCCAAGCAGGTGAGCCTCAGCGAGGTTCGGTTCTACTATGTGCCGGTCCAGGCCTTCATGCCTGTGCCGGCCAACGGCGCGACGAACGTCCCCCTGACCGCCTCTCTGGATTGGCGGCCCGGTCGCGAGGCCACTTCGCACAAGGTGTTCTTCGGCGCCGATAGCGCCGCGGTCGCCGGGGGCACTGCACCGGCCAGCACCGTGGCCGAGCATGGCTACACTCCCGCTGCCATGAACCTCGACACCGAGTATTCCTGGAGAGTCGATTCCATCGGCGATACCGGCACATACGAAGGCGACCTCTGGAGTTTCAGGACGCAGGAGTATCTGGTCGTCGACGACTTCGAAGGCTACACCGACGACGAAGGCAGTCGGATCTATGAGGCCTGGGTCGATGGCATCACCACCGGCGCCAGCGGTTCGCAGGTTGGATACGACCAGGCCCCCTTCGCCGAGACAACCAACACCCACGGCGGAAACCAGTCCATGCCGATTCTGTACGACAACAGCAAGTTCGCCCTGGCTGAAGCCCAGATCACCTTCGATTCGGCCCAGAATTGGACCGCTCGCGGCATCAAGACGCTCGCGATCCAGTTCGCCGGCGCCGCAGGCAACACCGGGCAACTGTACGTCAAGATCAACAGCACCAAGGTGGCCTACAATGGAGCCGCTGCGGACCTGACTCGCGCCGTCTGGCAGGCCTGGAACATCGATCTGTCCACCGTCGGCAACGTCAGCAGCGTTCGGACCCTCACGATCGGCATCGAGGGCACCGGCGCCGCGGGCAAGCTGTACATCGACGACATCCGGCTGTATCCGAAGGCTCCCCAGTTCATTACCCCCGTCAATCCGGGCAATGCCAACCTCGTGGGCCTCTGGACCCTGGACGGCAACACGAACGACACCTCCGGCAAGGGCAACAACGGGACCGTCACCGGCGGGACCGCCAGCTGGGTCCCCGGCGCAGTCGGGCAGGCGATGGAGTTCACGAACGGACAGACCTTCATCGACTGCGGCAAGAACGCCAGCCTGAACCTCACCGACGCCATTACGATCACGGCCTGGATCAAGATGGGCTTCACCGCTGGGGATCGCAAGATCGCGGCGAACCAGGACGGCACCACCGGCGGCTACAAGATGGGTCTCTTCACCACCAACAAGGTCGAGTTCGAGATCCGTACGTCCGCCAACGCGGCCACCTTGAACCGGAATTCTGCAGGGGGAGCCGTTCTGCAGCAGGACGTCTGGTATCACGTCGCCGGCGTCTACTCCAAAGGTCAGTTCATCCGGACCTACGTCTATGGGAATCTGGATCGTGAGATGGCCACGACAGCCCTGCTCGGCGCCTCGACGGGTTCGTTCAAGCTGGGTTGCGGCGAATCCACCACGAGTTACTTCTGGCTGGGCGCGCTGGATGACGTGCGGGTCTACAACCGCGTTCTGTCTCAAGAGGAGCTTCTGTATGTGATGGGTCAGACGCAGCCGGTGGCCAAACCGTTCTGAGTCGGGCCTGCCCACAGATCAGGAACGTGTTGATATCATCAGACGGGGCCCTTGTTCGCGAAACAGGGGCCCCATCGCTTTTTGGGGTACACAAGGCGTAACACGACGATTCGGAGGTACGAGTCCTCTGGGAGGGGGGCGACAGGACCTCTTCGCCGGACGACAAAAGACAATCACCAGCGGAAAGATGCAGATTTTGATTGATCCAGGATGAACTCCCTCTGTACAATGGAGCCAGTGGCATAGCCAGTTTCTCTGGGCATGTGCAGGAGCGGCCGCGATTAGGGGAGGATCCGCACGGCTGTGAACGCGACCGGAGTTCCTCACACGCCCTTTTTCTCAGATCTTTCACAACCGCAGAGCAGCAAGCACTTCTGGCGCACGCACGTCGCGTGCCAGCATTGAAGCACCGGACTCATTTTGAAGGAGGACGACAATGTTGAGAAAGCCGATTATTGCGATGTTCTGTATCTTGTGTCTAGGGCCGGTCTGGTCGGCGTCGGGGGATCTGGTGGGGTGGTGGACCTTCGACGAGACCAGCGGGAACGTAGCCGCCGATTCCAGCGGTTACGGCAACAACGGGACGGTTGTCGGCAACCCCCAGTGGGTCGCAGGCAAGATCGGCGGCGCCTTTCAGTTCGACGGCAACACGTACATCAACTGCGGCCGCTCGGCGTCGTTGAACATCCGGGACCAGATCACGATCGCGTTCTGGTTCAAGGTCCAGTCGTTCACGGTCACCTGGGAGGCGTTCCTGGCCAAGAGCGACGCGGCCTACCGCGCCAGCCGGGGCGACGGCACCGGCAACGGCACCCACATGGGCATCAGCGGAAGCAACTATTTCAACGCCCCGACCATCATCACCGACAATCAGTGGCACCACTACTGCGCCACGTATGACGGGACCACGGCCATCATCTACATCGACGGCAGGGAGGACGCCCGGCAGACCTACGGCGGGCAGATCGGCGACAGCGCGAGCTTCGACCTCTACATCGGCGAGAACTCCGGCGCCACCGGACGTCGGCTTCGCGGCCTGATGGACGACGTGCAGATCTACAACAATGCACTGACCCCGGCCGAGATCCTCAAGATCATGGAGGGCCTGGCCGACAAGTCCATCGCCAAGGACCCTGTCCCTGAGGATGGGGCGGTCGACGTGCCCCAGGATGCAGTCCTGAGTTGGACGCCGGGCGCGTACGCCGCGGCGCACGATGTGTACGTCGGAACGAGTTTCGCGGATGTCAATGACGCGAGCCGGGCCGATTCCAGGGGCCTGCTCGTCAGCCAGAACCAGACGGCCGCCAGCTACGACGGGGAAGGGCTCTTCGATTTCGGCACGACCTACTTCTGGCGGGTTGACGAAGTCAACGCGGCGCCCGACAACACCATCTTCAAAGGCGAGGTCTGGAGCTTCACCGCTGAACCCTTCGCCTACCCGATCACCGGCGTGACGGCCACCGCCTCCAGCAGCAGCCGGGCGGACACCGGGCCGCAGAACACGGTCAACGGTTCCGGCCTCAACGCCGACGATCAGCATTCCACCGAAGTGACCCATATGTGGCTCAGCGGCAACGCCAAGCCGCACTGGATTCAGTACGAGTTCGACAAAGTCTACAAACTGCACGAGCTGTGGGTGTGGAACGCCAACCAGATCGTCGAGCTGTTCGTCGGTTTCGGCGCCAAGGACGTGGCCATCGAGTATTCCGTCGATGGCGAGGAGTGGACCTTGCTGGAGGGCGTGACTTCCTTCGCCCGGGCGCCGGGCGAAGCCGGCTATACCGCCAACACGATCGTCGATTTCGGCGGCGCCATGGCCAAGTTCGTCCGCTTGAACATCGAAACCAACTGGGGCGGCATCACTCCTCAGGTGTGCCTGAGCGAGGTGCGGTTCTTCCAGGCGCCGGTGCAGGCGAGAGAACCCATGCCCGCCGACGGCGGCACGGATGTCAGTCTCGCGGCCACGCTGAACTGGCGTCCGGGACGCGAGGCCACGTCCCACCAGGTGTTCTTCGGAACCGACAGCGACGCGGTCGCCGCCGGAACCGTCGCGGCCAGTACCGTGACCGACCACCGTTACACTCCGGCCGCCATGACCTTCGGCACGAAGTACTTCTGGAGGGTCGATGAACTTGGCGGAGACGGCCCATACGAAGGGCCGGTCTGGAGCTTCACTGCCCAGGAATTCGCCCCTCTCGACGATTTCGAGGGCTACACCGACGACGAGGGCAGCCGGCTCTATGAGTACTGGCTCGATGGGATCGCCGACGCGGTCTACGGCGGCTCGACGGTGGGCTATATGGAGGCCCCCTTCGCGGAGCAGAAGATCGTGCACAGCGGCAAGCAGTCGATGCCCCTGGCCTACGACAACAGCAAGACGCCGTTCTTCAGCGAGACCTCGCTGACGTTCAATTCACCGCAGAACTGCACCGGGTCCGGGGCGACCGAACTGTGCGTCTGGACGCGGGGCTACCCGGCCGTGACCACCGTCGCAGTCTCCGAGACCGGCGGCAAAATGACGCTCACCGGCGCCGGCGCCGACATCTGGAACAACTCCGACGAGTTCACCTATGCCTTCAAGACCCTCGTCGGCGACGGCAGCCTGATCGCTCGCGTCGTCAGCATCGGCCCGGGCACCAACACCTGGGCCAAGGGCGGCGTCATGATTCGCGACAGCCTCAACGGCGGCTCGACCCACGCCATGATGGTCATGACCGCCAATACCGACGGAGCTGCGGGCAACGGCGCCAGCTTCCAGTATCGCGCGGTCACCGACGGCGCATCGAGCAACGTCGACAGCGGCACGGTCCTCAAGCCGCCGTATTGGGTCAGAATCGAGCGGCAGGGCGACATCCTGACCGGCTCGACTTCCGCCGACGGCAAGACCTGGAGTCAGATGGGCCAGACGGTCCTTGTGATGACCTCGCCGGTTCAGATCGGTCTTTGCGTGACCTCGCATGCGTCCGGTGAGGATCGGACCTTCGAGTTCGACGGCATCGCAGTCACCGGCAACGTGACCGGCGCCTGGCAGGGCGCGGTGATCGACGCCGCTCGGTACAACGACGCGGCGCCAATGTACCTGGTCGTCACCGACAGCACCGGCAAGTCGGGAACCGCCACCAGCGCAACCGCAGCCACCGTGGCCGACTGGACCCGCTGGGTGATTCCGATGAGCGATCTGGCGGGTGTGAATTTCAGCCGGGTCAAGACGCTCACGATCGGTGTTGGCGCCAAAGGCGCCACCAGCGGCGGTTCAGGCATGGTGTTCATCGACGACATCGGCTTCGGACGCTCAGCTCAGTGAGCGATTGAAGATATGCTCCAGGGACCCCGCCGCATGGTGTCGCGGCGGGGCGCCCTGGAGTTCTGCGAAATGTGCGACCGTGGCAGGGTCGAAACTCTAGTGTGGTGTTGACATGTGTAGGAGGACTGTTATGGGCAAGAAACAGACATCATTGGCACTGTGCGTCCTGGCGGCCATCGTGATGGCCGGCTCCGCGGCGCATGCGGGAGACCCGACGTTGATCGGCTGGTGGAAGCTGAACGAAGGGTCGGGCACTACGGCCGTCGATCTGTCCGGCGGCGGGCACGACGGGACGATCCGGAATCCGACCGGAGGCCTGGGGACCGGCGGCTCCGTCTGGGTCAACGATCCCGAGCGAGGCATGGTCGTGGGCTTCAATGGGGCCGACGGCAGCGGCGCCTATATCACCACCGGCCTGACCATCCCGGCGTTGACTTTGCAGAACAGTTTCACCTGGGTCTTCTGGGCCAAACAGCCCGCGGCCCAGGCGACCAACAACGACGTGATCTTGGGCAATCGTTACGGCGGGACGGCTTCGCCCTTGCAGTTCGTCAAGTTCACGCCCACGCGGTTCGAGTGCTACAACGACGATGGCTCCTACCTCAACGGCATCAACTACACGTCCATCCCCAGCGACGTCTGGATCCATCATGTTCTCGTCAAAGATGGAGCGTCTCTGACCTACTACCGCAACGGCGTTCCAACGCTCACCAATACGATGACCAAGACTCTCGATGCGAACCCGTTTTTCATGGGCGCCGACGGTTTCAGCGGCGCGCAGGAGAACTGGCAGGGCTACCTGAGCGACGTGCGGCTCTATACGCGCGCTCTGACGCTCCGCGAGATTCTGGCGGCCATGGCCGGCAAGGGGCCGGACACGGAGTTGGCAGGCGACCCGGCGCCCGAAGACGCAGCGACGGACGTGCCCCAGGACGCGAGGTTGAGTTGGATGCCCGGGGAGTTCGCGGCCACGCACGACGTGTATCTCGGGACGAGCCTTGAGGACGTCGATGCCGCCAGTCGGACGAACCCGAAGGGCGTTCTGGTCAGCCAGGGCCAGGAGGCCGCCAGTTATGACTCGGCGGACCTCTTCGATTTCGGCACCGTCTACTACTGGCGGGTCGACGAGGTCAACGCGGCCCCCGACAACACGATCTTCAAGGGATCGGTCTGGAGCTTCACGGCCGAGCCGTTCTCGTATCCGATCCAAGGCATAACGGCCACCGCCTCCAGCCAGAACCGAGCGGACACGGGACCGCAGAACACGGTCAACGGTTCCGGCTTGAACGCCGACGATCAGCACTCGGTCGAGCTGACTCAGATGTGGATGAGCGGCAGCGCCAAACCGCACTGGATTCAGTACGAGTTCGACAAGGTCTACAAGCTCGACGAACTCTGGGTCTGGAACGCCAACCAGATCGTGGAGGCCTTCGTCGGTTTCGGGGCCAAGGACGTGACCATCGAGTATTCCGCCGACGGTCAGACCTGGGCCACGCTGGAAGGGCCGCATCAGTTCGCCCGCGCCACCGCGGATGTCACTTACGTGGCCAATACGGTCGTTGATTTCGCCGGTGTCGAGGCGAAGTTCGTCAAGCTGACGATCAACAGCAACTGGGGCGGCGTCGCCCAACAAGTGAGCCTCAGCGAGGTGCGGTTCTTCTCCGTGCCCGTCCAGGCGCGCGAGCCCGTTCCGGCCGACGGCGCCACGGATGTTCTCCTGAGCGCCTCGATGGACTGGCGTCCGGGACGCGAAGCCGCTTCGCACAAGGTGTTCTTCGGCGCCGATGAGGCCGCGGTCGCTGCGGGCACGGCTTCCGCCGGCACCGTCAGCACCCACGGCTACACCCCGGCTGCCATGACCTTCGGCACGAAGTACTTCTGGAGAGTCGATGAGGTCGGCGACGCCGGCACGTACGAAGGCGACGTCTGGAGCTTCACAACCCAGGAGTTTGCGATGCTCGACGACTTCGAGAGCTATACCGACGATGAGGGCAGTCGGATCTATGAGTACTGGCTCGACGGGATCGCCGATGCCGTCTATGGCGGCTCAACGGTCGGCTACATGACCGCTCCGTTTGCCGAGAGGGGCGTGGTCCGCAGCGGCAAGCAGTCGATGCCTCTGGCCTACGACAACACCAAGGCCCCGTACTTCAGCGAGGCGGTCCTGGAATTCGAGACGGTCCAGAACTGCACGGGCTCGGGCGCGTCCGAGCTGTGCGTCTGGACCCGTGGCTATCCGGCGCTGGCCACCACCGAAGTCACAGAGGCCGGCGGCAAAATGACGCTCACCGGCGCCGGCGCCGACATCTGGAACAACTCCGATGAATTCACCTACGCCTACAAGACCCTCACCGGCGACGGCAGCCTGATCGCCCGCGTGGTCAGTATCGGGCCGGGATCCAACACATGGGCCAAAGGCGGCGTGATGATCCGTGACACCGTCAACGGCGGCTCGACCCACGCGATGATGATCATGACCGCCAACACCGATGGCGCCGCAGGCAACGGCGCCAGCTTCCAGTATCGCTCGGCCACCAATGGCGCTTCGGCCAACAACGACAGTGCTACGCTTTTGAAGGTCCCGTATTGGGTCAGGATCGAGCGGGCCGGCGGCACTTTCAGCGGTTCCACCTCCGCCGACGGCAAGACCTGGACCCAGATGGGCATGACGAACATCACCATGACGGACCCGGTCCTGATCGGCGTCTGCGTCACTTCGCACGCGGCCGGCGAGGACCGGACCTTCCAGTTCGAGAGCATCGCCGCCACGGGCAACGTGACCGGGAACTGGCAAGGCGCGATCATCAATGCGGCTCAGTACAACGACGCCGCGCCGATGTATCTGACGGTGACCGACAGCACCGGCAAGTCGGCGACCGCCACCAGCGACACCGCGGCGACTGTTGCCAACTGGACCCGCTGGACGATCCCGATGAACAGCTTGGCCGGCGCGAACTTCAGCCGGGTCAAGAAGCTCACGATCGGCGTCGGCGCCAAGGGCGCAACCAGCGGCGGCTCGGGCATGGTGTTCATCGACGACATCGGCTACGGCCGCTCGGCGGTCCAACCGTAACGGAGATCGTGACATTCGCCGGACGGTTGTCGCCAACCGCCGGTGCATGGAACCATGGCAGAATGGGAAGGGACTTGCGCCGTCGCGCAGGTCCCTTCCGTTGTATTCCGTCGTCGGCATGGGGTATACTCTGATGCGACGCAGACTTGTCGCTGGAGTTGGAACTGCCGATGATGAGGTTGGCGGATTTCTGGATAGAGATCGGTTCTGTTGGGTTACTCATAGGGATCTGAGACAAGCGTTCAGACCTGTGGCCCGGCGTCCTGGCCAGGGCCTCGATGACGGTTCTTGGGAAGGAGGTACGTCATGAGTAAGAGAGCAGTCTGTTTCGTGGGATTGTGCCTGGTGCTGGCCTGGGCCGGCGCGGTCTCGGCGGAACTGGTCGCGCACTGGAAGTTGGACGAAACCGCCGGCACGACCGCGTCCGACGCCAGCGGCAACGGCTACCACGGCAGGCTGATGGGAGGGGTGACCTGGGCAGCAGGCGAGATCGACGGGTGCATCGAGGTCAACGGCAGCAACGGACACGTCGATTTCGGCAATCCCGCAGGCTGGCCGGACGGCCGCAAGGCTCGAACTCTCTGCGCCTGGGCCAAGACCGACACGATCTCCTCGGGCTGGAAATGGGCCGCGGCCTATGGCTCTCCGGCCACGGGGCAGGCGATGTTCATCGGTCTTAACGGCGGCACCCTGTACGGCGGAGGCTACGGCGACGACATCTCCGTCGCCAACTTCTGGCAGACTGGCGTCTGGCGCCATATTGCGTTGACCTACGACGGTTCGACCGCCCGGCTGTACGCCGACGGCGTCGAAGTGATCTCGGCGGCGAAAGCGTGGAACCTGGTTCTGAACCGGGCGCACCTCGGTCGGCAGGTCAACGACGCCGCGGAGTTCTGGGACGGCATGATCGACGACGCCCGCCTGTACGATCACGCGCTGACCCCGGCGGAGGTCAAGGCGTTGATTCCACCGAAGCTCAAGGCCCGCGGTCCGATCCCTGCGAACGGACAGACCGGCGTGCTTTCGCAACTGCTCCAGTGGATCCCCGGCGACACAGCCCAGTGGCACAACGTCTACATCGGCAAGAGTCCCGATCTGACCGAGGCGGACCTCGTGAGCGAGAAGTGGCGGTCCGCGGTCTACTGGTACATTCCCGGCTTCGATTCCGGCGTCACCTATTACTGGCGGATCGACGAGGTCGAGGCCGACGGAACGACGATCCACACGGGCGACCTCTGGTCGTTCTCCGCGGCGCCGGTGAAGGCGTTCAACGCCAGTCCGGCCCCCGGCGCAAGGTTCCAGGATCTCGATGTGAAGCTCTCCTGGACCGCCGGGACGCTGGCGACCAGCCACGACGTGTACTTCAGCACGGACCAGGCGGCGGTCGCCGCCGGGGCTGCGGATGCGTTCAAGGGCAACCAGTTCACAGCGACCTACGCCCCCACAGGACTGGCGATCGGCACGACCTATTTCTGGCGGGTGGACGAGGTCCAGACCGGCGGGACCAAGATGGCAGGCGATGTCTGGAGTTTCAGCACGATGCCTGTGATCCCGGTCTCCGACCCCGATCTGGTGGGCTGGTGGTCGCTGGATGAGCAGGAAGGGACCAAGGCGATCGACTGGTCGGGCCACGGCCTGCACGGCACGTTCCGGGGCAACGTCAAATGGACTGAGGGCATGGTCGGCGGGGGCCTGGACTTCGACGGCGACGGCGACTACGTCGATCTGGGCAATCCCGAAGGCTGGCCCGCCGGCACAGAACCTCGCAGCATGTGCGCATGGGCCAAGACCGACAGCGTCTCAGCAGGCTGGAAGTGGATCGCCGCCTACGGTTCCGCGGGAGGCGGGACCGCGATGTTCATCGGCCTCAACGGCGCGTCCCTCTATGGCGGCGGCTATGCCGACGACATCTACATCGACAATTTCTGGGATACCGGCGTCTGGCATCACATCGCTCTGACGTACGACGGCGCGACCGCCCGGCTGTACGCCGACGGCGTCGAAGTGGTCTCCGGCGCGAAGAACTGGAACCTGATCCGCAGCCGGGCCCACATCGGCCGGCAGGTCAACGACGAGGTCGAGTTCTGGGACGGCGCGATCGACGACGTCCGCATCTACAAGATCGTCCTGACGCCGGAGCAGATCGTAGAGGCCATGCGAGGCGATCCGAGCCTTGCCTGGAATCCGCAGCCTGCGACAGGCGTCAACCTCGACATTCGCGACGCGGTGGCGCTGGGCTGGACCGCCGGCGACGGCGCGACCCAGCACGACGTGTACTTCGGCAAGGACCGCAATGCGGTGAAATCCGCGGATGTGACCTCGCCATCGTACCAGGGTCGCCAAAGCGACACGGCTTTCCTGCTGGAAGGTCTCGTGGACTTCGGCGGCGGCAAGTACTTCTGGCGGATCGACGAGGTCGAAGCCGACGGAACGACCGTGCACAAGGGCGTGATCTGGGAGTTCACCATCCCCGATTTCCTCATCGTCGATGACTTCGAGAGCTATACCGACAACGATGGCTCGCGCCTCTACGAGTCCTGGATCGACGGTCTCACGACCGGCGCCAGCAACTCCACGGTCGGATACATGACCGCCCCCTTCGCGGAACGGACGATCCTCCACGGAGGCAAGCAGTCGATGCCCATGGATTTCAACAACATCGGGTCTCCGTACGTCAGCGAGGCCCAGCGGGAGTTCGACCCTGCGCAGAACTGGACGGGCTATGGCGTCGAGAGCCTGAGCCTGTGGTTCAAAGGCTATCCCCTGGCCTATGCCCAGACGGGCGAAGACTCGTTCACGATGAGCGCGGGCGGCCGGGACATCTGGGACCTGACGGATGAGTGCCGGTTCGCGTACAAGCGTCTGAGCGGCAACGGCTCGATCGTGGCCCGCGTCGACAGTCTCGTCATGACCAACGGCTGGGCCAAGGCCGGCGTCATGATCCGCGAGAGCCTCGCGTCCAACGCCAAGCATGCAGCGGTCGTCATGACCCCCAGCAACGGCGTCTCGTTCCCGTACCGGCCCTACACCAACGACGTCAGCTACCAGACGAACGTGGCCGGCCTGCGGACGCCATATTGGGTTCGTTTGACCCGCACGGGCGACGTCTTCAAGGCCGAGTACTCTGCGAACGGGACCGCCTGGACCGTTCTCGGGACCGAGCAGACGATCCTGATGAATGGGACCGTCTACATCGGGCTGTGCCTGACGAGCACCAACCGTGCCGCCGCGACCACCGCCCAGTACTCCAACGTCGTCGCCACCGGCGGCACGGGCTCCTGGCTGATGGCGGAAATCGGCATCGACCATCCGGGCAACATCCAGGACGAACTGTACCTCACGGTCGAGGACAACGCGGGCAAGTCGAAGAAGTTCGCGCATCCCGACCCCGCGGCGGTGCTGAACAACGACTGGACCGAATGGAAGATCCCGCTGAGCAGCATCACCGGCGTCAACGTCGCCAGGATCAAGAAGATGTACCTCGGCGTCGGCGACGGCACCGGTTCGACGCTCAACGGCGCCGGGCGAATTTTCATCGACGACATTCGCGTGATGGGGCCCTGAATATTGACAATTGATGATGGGTGATTGATGATTTGACGGCCGGCCGGCGTCCGCGTGACTGCGAGCGTCGGCCGGTTGAGTTTTCAGGAATTCCGCACGACAAGGGGGAGGCCGCGGAATCCGGTCCTATATGGATTTCGAGGGGGTGCGAAAAAACGTTGAAATCCGCGTACCCATCTGGTATTCTGTACAGGCTATTCGCCGAGCGGGCTCTGTCCGACGGCGGTTACTCATTACTGGGCCTGTACTTACGATCGTTTGATCCGAGGCTTTGAGGACGGAAGGATACTATGGAAAACGGCAAACACAGCAATCGCAAGAAGAAGAGGAGCCAGGGGTTCCGTTCCCGCCGGCAGACCGCCGGGGGCCGCAAGGTGCTCAATCGCCAGCGGACCCGCGCCGCGGGTCGCAAGAAGATCAAGCCGGGTCGCGGCCACAAGGCGATCACCAAGCATGCGTGAGCCGGGCAGAACCGGTTCTCGGATTGCTTTGAGACATCAAGGGCAGCTAGGGCCGGCGGACACCGACAAGTCCAAAATGGCGTGATTTCGTCCCGGAGTCGCGGGGTCATTGCGTCATGTCGCGATCGCGCAAACATGTTTCAATGGAGGTGAGTCATGGGAGCGAATCAACTGAGTCGTCGGGGATTCCTGATGGCAGCGGGGGCTGCTTTGGCGGTGGCGACCCGAGGCGCCGCGGCGGAAGCGAAGAAAGTCAAACTCAGCACGCCCAACGCGGAGAAACTGGGCTGGCGGCTGTCGTGCGGGCTCTACACGTTCCGCGATCGGACCTTCTACGAAGCCATTGACGTCATCGCGGGCCTCGGCATCGTCAACGTCGAGCCGGCGTTCTTCCTGCCGCTCAGCAAGGAGCAGCCCGACCTCAAGACCAGCGAATCGCTCTCGGCCGAGCAGCGTCGCGAGATGAAGAAGCGACTGGACGACCGCGGCCTGAAGATGGCCAGCTACTACGCGCCGCTCGAAGCCGACGCGAGCGCCTTCCGCAAGGTCTTCGATTTCGCCAAGGAGATGGGAGTGGAGACGCTCGTGGCCGAGCCGCCCATGGAAGTCGTCGAGAAGCTGGACGGTCTGTGCCAGGAGTACAAGATCAACCTGGCGATCCACAACCACGCACAAGCCGCGGGTTCGAGGTACTGGAAACCCGAGAACGTGCTGAAGGTCAGCGAGGGCCGCAGCAAGGCGATCGGCGCCTGTCCCGACACGGGTCACTACGTCCGCACGGGCCTGGACCCTTCCGAGTGCCTCAAGAAGCTCCAAGGGCGCATCATCAGCGTGCATCTCAAGGATGTCGCCGAGGTGGGCAAGGTGGACGCTCGCGACGTGCCGCTGGGCCAGGGCAAGGCCAACTACACGCAGGTCCTTCAGACACTGCAAGCTCTGAAATTCAAGGGCCTGGCGACCATCGAGTACGAGCACCTCTCGCCCCAACTGGTGGAAGACGTGGCCCAGTGCGTGAAGTTCGTCGAGGACTTCGCGTCGGCGAAGGCATAACGAGGTTTTCCCGCTGCATTATCCCGGATGGGTCGAGCGGGGACGCTCGACTTGCGAAGAAGCGTCCTGGCGTCATTGCCCACACATCATGCGCCTCATGCGGATTCGAATTGACTCGTGCGCGGGTCTTGTCATCCCTTCGCGTTGCTCAGGGCAGGCTCTGAACACAGCGCAGCGGAGTGAAGGAATCTGGCTCGCGACTGCGGGGAATCTCTCGTCCTGTGCCCAGGTTCTTCGGCTCCGCCTCAGAACGACAAATCCTCGGCGCGCACGGACCATTCCTGATCCGCATCATTGGCCCGCAGGGGTTGGTTGTTGCGGCGGCAACAGTGCGGCGATCTCGCTGATCCGGCTCTTGGAGAGAAGCGTCTGGGCGAGGGCCTGGGCTTCCTTGAGGCTCGTGGCGTTGATCGCCTGCTGGGTTCGCAGCAGGAAGATCGGGTCCACGCTGAAGGTGCGGATGCCGATGCCCAGCAGGAACGGCGTGTACTGCGTCTGGTGGGCCATGTCGCCGCAGATCGAGAGGTCGCAGTCGTACTCCAGGGCCGCGCGGGCGATCCGGTTCAGCGTGCGCAGGACCGACGGATGGTGGGCGAGGTAGAAGTCCGCCACCGCCTCGTTCGTGCGGTCGGCCGCGAGCATGAACTGGATCAGGTCGTTGGTCCCGATCGAGAAGAAGTCCGCCTCGCGGGCGAAGTCCTCGATCAGGTCCACCACCGCAGGCAATTCGACCATCATGCCGAGCTTGGGGTCGGAGTTGTGCTCGACGCCTTGTCGGGTCAGCAGATCGATCGATTCCAGCACGACCTGTCTGGCCTCCTGGAATTCGTCGAGCGACGAGATCATCGGGAACATGATCCGCAGGTGGGCGCCGAGGCCGGCCCGCAGGATGGCGCGGACCTGCTCGGCGAAGATGGGCTTGTTCTGCAGCGAGAAGCGGATGGACCGCATGCCCAGCGCGGGGTTCTGCTCCTTGATGTCGTGGTAGTAGGACAGGATCTTGTCGCCGCCGGCGTCGAGCGTGCGGAAGGTGACCGGCTTTCCCGGCATGGACTCGACCAGCTTGCGATAGATCACGTACTGCTCGGCCTCCGAGGGGAAGGTCGTGCGGATGATGAAGGGGAACTCCGTGCGGTACAGGCCCACGCCGTCGCAATTCAGCTCGTTGGCCACCTTCAGGTCGGTCAGCAGGTTGATGTTGGCCAGGAGCTGCACGCGGGAGCCGTCGGCGGTCGTCGTCTCGGGCTTCATGAGCTTCTTCTGGTCCGCCAGGGTCAGGCGAGCTCGTTGGCGGGCCCAGAACTTGTCGAGCACATCGTCGCCGGGATCGACGAAGACATTGCCCATCTCCGCGTCGACCAGCAGGGGGGTGCCGTCGGGCACGTTCAGCAGGTCGTGGCTGTCCGCGATGACCATGGGCATCGACAGGGAGCGGGCCAGGATCGAAATGTGGCTGGTGGCTCCGCCTCCGACCAGGACGATCGCGCTGGCCCTCTCGGAGGAGAGCTTGAGCAGGTCCGAGGGAAACAGCCCGCGGGTGACGATGACGTGGTCGCGGTGAACGTCCCTTTCGTCATTTCGGCTGGTGAGATTGCCGACCAGCCGGGTGGCGAGGTCCTCGATGTCGTTGGCCTTTTCCCGCATGTAATCGTTGTCGCTTCGGAGGAAGTTCCGCATGTAGCCGGTTGCGACCTCGACCACCGCCTGGGGGGCGTTGACGCCGGACTCGATCTTCTCGGTGATCCTGCCGATGAAATCCCGATCCTTGAGGATCATCAGGTGCGCCGCGAAGATCAGCGAGGCCGCGTCCGAGAGCTTGTGCTCGACCTGCTCCTGCAATTCCTCCAGTTGGCTCTCCGTACGGGTCACCGCCTGGTGAAAATCCTCCAGAGCGTACGTCTTGCCGCAATCATGGCTTGCCAGAAGCGAGAGGCTCTTCTGTCGGTCTCGGACCATCGCAGGGGCATAGGCGAACCCCTCAGCGGCCTTCTTGCCTTTGACGAACTTCAGCCCCGCGGGGATGGTCTTGACCGGCTCTTGCGGCGGTTCGTGAATCCCCATGATGAACTGGGCGTTTTCGATGATGTTGCCGAGCTGCGAGGCCACCGTTTCCAGGGCGGTGATGTCCGATGGATCGAAACGGTGGTCCGAGTCCCGCTGGAGGACCAGGACGCCCATCTTGGAGAGCCCGCGGGCGATCGGCACCGCCAGGAACGCATTGTACCGTTCCTCGAAAATGCCGGGGAAGAACTGGTAGTTGGGGCTCTCGCTGGCGTTGGTCACGCAGATCGTCCGCATCTCCTGGAGGGCCTGGCCGGTCAGGCCTCGTCCGAGCTTCAGACGCACCCGGCCCACCGAGTCGGGGTTCAGGCCGTAAGTGGCCCGCAGCGTCAGTTCGTGTTTTTCGGGGTTGTAGAGATAGATCGAGCACACCGCGGACTGGGTCCGCTCGGCGACCATCTCGACCGCCTTGCTCAGCAACGTTTCGACGCTTGCGCTGCCTCGAAACAGATGGTTCAACTCGTTGATATCGTACAACAGTCGTTCGCTGTCCATGGTCTGGTAATCCAAGATGATCCCGCTGCGCACCAGGGGCTTTCCGACGTGAAAAACCTGTGTCTTGAGGGACCTTCTGTCTATGAAACTACTGATCGCTCTGCGAACCGGTTCGGCACCTGGCCCAAACGCCTTCACCCGTCCGGCTCAACCAGATTATGCTCGAACCGGCCCGGATGCAAGACCGAATCGGCAGTGAACGTTTCGAGCTCGATCTCGCCACATGTCGACCGGGCGGAGCCCCTGCCGGCGGCCTGGCTCGGCCGGCTCGTGCCAAGCACGGTTTCGGTTATTATGCGCAAAGAGAAAGGGGGCTACATCCATCGGGATGCAGCCCCCTCGGGATTCCCCGGCATTGTCACAGACTGGTCGAATGGATCAGGCTGTAGGAGTGGGCAGGCCGTCCACGAGGGGACGTCGCACGCAGGCCCGGTTCCCATGGCGCAGAAATTTTTCGTGTGGGGGATTTCGTCTTGGTCACGTACGCAATAGAATGACAAGCTTACGCGTCGTGTAATGGTGTTGTCTGCGCGGGCAAGAAGTGTGGAATCGTTTCTGTAGAGGGGTAGACCATGACCAGGAAAACGTCGTTCATCTGTGCGGCTGCATTGTGGATGGGTCTGATCTCGTCGGCGTGGGCCGCGGAGCCGCCCCGCAGACCGGACGTGATTTTCGTGCCGACGCCCCAAAACGTCGTGGACGAGATGCTCAAGCTGGCGAAGGTCACCAAGGACGACGTGGTCTACGACCTGGGCTGCGGCGACGGACGAATCCCGGTGACCGCCGCCAAGAAGTACGGCTCCAAGGCCTTCGGCTTCGACATCGACCCCAACCGCATCCGCGAGTCGCTCGTCAACGTTCAAGAGAACCAGGTCGGGCATCTGGTCACCATCCAGCAGAAAGACATCTTCAAGCTGGACCTCAGCAAAGCCAATGTCGTCACGCTGTACCTGTTGCCCGATCTGAACGTCAAGCTCATTCCGCAACTGGAGAAGCTCAAGCCGGGATCGAGGATCGTCTCGCACGACTTCGCCATGAAGGGCGTCACGCCCGACCAAGTCATCACCGTGATGGGCGAGGAGAAGTCCCCTCGCAGCCACCGGGTCTACTTGTGGACGACCCCTCTGAAGAAAGAGCAGCCGGTCGTCGAGGTCCGCAAGCCGGACGTCGTCTACGTGCCGACGCCGCAAAAAGTGGTGGAGAAGATGCTCGAATTGGCCAAGGTCACGAAGAACGACCTGGTCTATGATCTGGGCTGCGGCGACGGACGGATTCCGGTGACCGCCGCCAAGAAGTACGGCTGCAAGGCCCGCGGTTTCGACATCGATCCCCAGCGGATCAAAGAATCGCTGGCGAACGTCGAGCAGAACGGGATCGGCAAGCTCGTCTCGATCCAGCAGAAGGACATCTTTACGCTGGACCTCAGCGACGCCAGCGTGGTCACGCTGTATCTGCTGCCCGCGCTGAACGTCAAGCTGATACCGCAGTTGGAGAAGCTCAAGCCCGGCTCGCGGATCGTCTCGCACGCCTTCGACATGAAGGGGGTGATTCCCGACCAGGTCGTTACAGTCGAAGACGACGAGAACCCGGGCCTGACGTACACGCTCTATCTCTGGACGGCGCCGCTGAAGAAGGAGAAACCCGCGGAGCCCCGCACTCCCGACGTCATCTACGTGCCGACGCCGCAGAACGTCGTCGACAAGATGCTGGAACTGGCCAAGGTGCGTCAGAGCGACGTGGTCTACGACCTGGGTTGCGGCGACGGCCGCATTCCGGTGACCGCCGCCAAGAAGTACGGTTGCAGGTCCTTCGGCTACGACATCGATCCGCAGCGGGTCAGGGAGTCGCTGGAGAACGTGGCGAACAACGGCGTCGGGCACCTGGTGACCATCGAACAGAAGGACATCTTCACGCTCGACCTCAGCGGCGCCAACGTGGTGACCCTGTACCTGTTGCCGTCCCTGAATGTGAAGCTGATTCCGCAGTTGGAGAAGCTCAAGCCCGGCTCGAGGATCGTCTCGCACGATTTCGACATGAGGGGTGTGACGCCCGACCAGGTCGTCAACGTGCCGGGAGACGACGAATGGGACGGCCATACGGTCTATCTGTGGACGACCCCGCTCAAGAAAGAAGCGGTTGGCGACTAGCCCGGCATCGCGGCGAGAAATCGACCGAGTCTTACGACAAGAAATGAAGAAGGGCCGTCCGACTGTGGCGAATCGGGCGGCCCTTGGATTTTCGCGAACGAGGGGTCTACCGAATCTTGTAGCTGATCGTCATGCCGTCGTTCTTTTCCAGGGAGGCGCGGATCGTGACGGTGTCGTAGTCGGGGCTGTTCTGGACGTAGTCGAGGTAGTCCTTCATCGCCCGGGCGGATTGGATCGTGTTGTCCGCGACGACCACCGCGCCCGGCGCGAGCTTGGGCTCCAGGATCTTCAAGTACTTGTAGTAGTCCTGCTTCACGGCGTCGATGAAGACGAAGTCGATCGGGCCCTCGACGTTCTGGAGCGTCTTCAAGGCATCGCCCTCGACCGCGGTGACGACGTTCTCCAGGCCGATCTTCTCCAGGTTCTCCCGGGTCTCTTTGATCGCGGTCGGGTCGATGTCGAAGGTCCAGAGATGGCCGCCGGTCCGTTCGAAGGCAATTCCCATATTGATCGCGCCGAATCCGCTGGCCGATCCGACCTCGACGCCTCGCTTGGCCTTGGCGGCTTCCACGAGGATGCGGAGCATCATCGCGTCTCCTGGCGTGGTGTTCAGGCCGGTGCGCTTGAAGTTGTCGATGAACTGCTTGCGGAACTCGGGACTGGTCTTGTTGACGCCGCTCTGGGCTGCGTAGGCACACAGGCCGGCGAGACCCAGTACGGCAACACACGCGACGGCGGCGGCAGGACGACGAATCATAGAAACCCCTCGGAATTCACGATTTACGATTTTCCATTTACGATTTGAAGAGCGATGTGGACGCAGACGCTGCGTGGCGTGCACTCTTCACTTCACACTTCAGAAATCAAACTCTACGCGACTTCCGCCAACGCGTTGTTCATTCTCTGGATCGCCTCGTCGACTTCGGCAGGGCTCTTGAGGCCGATCGTGACGCAATCGAGCAGGCCGCACTGCATGGCGAAGCGGATGCTCTTCTCGCGGTCCTCGGCTTTCTTGAAGTCGCCGTCGCCGATGAGCTTCATGCCGATAATGCCCCGGCCCTTCTCCCTCATGAGCTTGATCTGCTCCATAACGGCCGGAACGTGGGATGCGTCGCTCGGTGCGTTCCAGGTGTCGGTTCGCGGCGTGTCCACGTGCGCGCCTTGCGGATTGACGCGGACGAGGTGAACATCCACCCAGTCGAGCTCCACCGCTCGCTTCAGGGCCGGCAGGCTGTGGCACGAGACGCCGTGGGACAGGATCATCTTCTTGTCCTTGGCCTCGGACATGGCGTCCATGGCCCGCTTGCGCTCCTCTTCCCAGTTCGGTGCGATCGTGCAGTGGACGAGCAGGCAGTCGATGTAATCGACGCCGTAGGTCTTGCGGTAGTTGTCGATCTCCGCCAGAGGATTCTCGGGCACGCCGCCCATCTTGGTCAGGAGAAAGATCTTCTCGCGGGGCAGGTCCTTGATCGCATCGCGGACCATGGTGTGCGTGCGGTACGACCGAGCGACGTCGATGTACAGGATGCCCTGGTCGTAGGCGTAGCGAACCAGGCGGTTGAGACCCTCCTGGCCCAGTTGCGCCTGCACGTTGCCGGAGTTGCTGCCGATGCCGATGCCGAGCCGGCTGGTCTTGAGGCCGGTCTTGCCCAGCGGCACGATGTCCACGGCGGTCTTCTTGGCCGCAGCCCGCGCCGCCAGCGGTGCGACCGCGAGCCCACCGGCTACGGCAGCGGTCCGTTCGATGAACTGGCGTCTGGAGATGGGATGGTTCTGCATGGGTACGCCCCCTTCTTTCAAAGCGGTAACCTCCGTAGGGTGTGCCAGGCACACCGGTTCAATCACAGGTCGCACCCCTGTCGCGATGGCAGGGGGCGCCCTGCACTATACTTTCGCGCGAACGGGACCGTTCGCCCAAACCATCATAGTGCCGGAATCGATCCGAAAACGCAACTGTTTTGTCGATAGGGTCGCGTTGACCGGCGTGCCAGGACATGCTATCCTAGTCCCATCGTTCCCTGGAGTGACCTCGATTCTCTCGCTGCATGCAATGCGAGGGTAGCGTCTTCGGATGATTGATTTGAACAATATGAAGCAATTCCTACCGACGACGCGGGAGGAGATGGCCCGCCGGGGCTGGGACCGGGCGGATGTCATTCTCATCACGGGCGATGCCTACGTGGACCACCCGTCTTTTGGCGTGGCGTTGATCGGCCGCTGGCTCGAGAAGCTGGGGTACCGCGTTGCGATCCTCGCTCAGCCCGACTGGCGGAGCGTGGACCCGTTCCGTTCACTGGGCGCGCCGCGGTTGTTCTGGGGCATCACCTCCGGCTGCATCGACTCGCGTCTGAACGACTACGCCTCGATGGGCAACCGCAGGCAGGCGGACGTCTACAGTCCCGGCGGGGCAACCGGCTTGCGTCCGGCGCGGCCCTTGCTGACCTACGCAGCCCGCGCCCGCGAGGCGTATCCCCAGGTTCCCATCGTCCTCGGCGGCCTGGAGGCCAGCCTCCGCAGACTCGTCCACTACGATTACATCTCGGACAAAATGATGCGGTCCGTGCTCGTCGACGCCAAAGCGGACCTGCTGGTCTTCGGCATGGGAGAGTTGGCGGTCGCGGAGATCGCTCGACGGCTCGATCGCGGCGAATCGATTGACGCGATGACCGACATTCCAGGCACGGCCTACAAAGTGGTTCGCAGCGTACCGGTGCCGGAGGACGCGGTGCGATTGCCTTCGCTGACGCAGCAGAGCCAGGACAAGCCGCAGGTGATGACGGCTTTCGAGCAGTACCAGTTGCTCGCCCGTCCCGGCTGCCGGCCGGTCGTTCAGGACCAGGACCCCGGCGCGATCGTCGTGATGCCGCCGGCCAGGTGCTTGACCGGCGAGGAACTGGACGGCCTGTACGACCTGCCGTTCACGCGGCAATGGCACCCTCGCTACGACAGCGAAGGCGGAATCGCAGCGTTGGATCCGGTGGCGTCTTCGATCACGACGCACCGCGGCTGCTACGGCGGCTGCTCCTTCTGCTCGATCTACTTTCACCAGGGTAAGGAGATCACCTCACGCAGCATTCCCTCGCTGCTGGCGGAGGCCGATCGCATCGCGGCCGACCCTCGCTTTCGCGGCACGATCAGCGATATCGGCGGACCCACCGCCAACATGTACGGCACAAGCTGCGCCGCCGACGAGCCGTGCTCGCGGATCAGTTGCGTCTATCCCTCGCTGTGTTCAAGTCTGAACCTCGACTTCGGACCTCTGCTGGAGATGATGGAGGCCTTCGTGCGATGGAAGGAACGGGGCATCGGCGCTCCAGTGTCGCGGGCATCTTGCCCGCGATCCGAGGGCGGGACGCCCTCGCCACGCAGGCACGTCTACGTCGCCTCCGGCGTCCGGCACGACCTGGCTTTGCGGAGCCCCGAGTACCTCGACATGCTCGTCAAGCACTTCGTGGGCGGGCACCTGAAGGTGGCGCCGGAGCACTATTGTGATCGCGTCCTGGGACTGATGGGCAAGCCCACGTTCGAGAGCTTCCGCCAGTTCGAGGCTCGATTCGACGAGGCCTGCCGACGCGCCGGTCGCGAGTACTACCTCGTGCCGTACTTCATCAGCTCCCATCCCGGTTGCACGCTCGACGACGCGGTGAAGCTGACCGAGTATCTGGTCGGACGCAACTGGCAGCCTCGCCAGGTCCAGGATTTCGTGCCTGTGCCGCTGACACGATCGACCGCAATGTACGTCGCCGGTCGGGACGCAAAAGGGCGGACGATCCACATCCCCAGCGGTCGGCACGAGAAGCGGCTCCAGGCGGCTCTGCTCCAGTACTATCGCGACGCTAACGCCAAGCTCCTGACGGAGCACCTGCGAACGGGCGACCATAGCGGTCTCTTGAAGGCCATGAAGCGGATCTGGACGGCCAACCGCCGTCGAAAGCGATAAAGACCTGTCGCGATCCGCCGCACCGCCGGGAGGCGATCCGCCAGTTTGCGACGACTTCTTGTCGTCTGGCCGGTTTTCGCGGGGAATCCAGGCGATATTCTGCCTTCTGTGCAGGGGGATATTGCGGCGGCCGACTCACGCCGGTAGACTCGGACCCCTATATGCGGCCCCTGCCGATTGATGGCGCGGCAGGGGGGATGCATGAAAGCAGGACCGCGAGGTCCGGCCGCGGGTCGAACTGGGGAGCGACGACGAACGCCGGACGCGCAGTAAGGACTCGACAATATGGCATTCGGAATTCTCCCGACAGGGGGGATTGCAGGGTCGGCCGGCCCGCTCGGTCTGGTCGTTCACCATGGTCTGCTGCTGTTCGCGGTGGTCAATCCCATCGGCAATATCCCTGTGTACGCGGACTTGACGCGGGAGTTGGAGATCCGCGAGCGGGGCAACGTCATGAAGCTGGCGGTCCTCACCTCGCTGTTCGTTGTGACCGTCTTCGCGTTGATCGGCGACTGGAGCCTGGTCCATTTGTTCAACGTCACCGTGGGTGAGCTCGAAATCGCCGGCGGGATCCTGCTGTTCACCATCGCCCTCCGCGGCGTGATGAGCCAGGGGCCGGTATATCAGCATCCCAAGGACAGTCGCATGCTGGCGGTTTTTCCGATCGCCTTTCCCATCATGGTGGGACCCGGCGCGATCACGATGACCATCATCACGACCGGTGCCATCGGTCAGGGTCTGATGATCGTCACCGCGGTGGTCACGTTCTTCTTCGTGTTCCTGGTCGCGTGGAACGCCAGTCGTTTGATGCGTTTGGCCGGCCCACACGCCGGCATGATGATCGCCCGCTTGCTCTACATCTTCCTGGCGGCCAAGGCCGTCGCGATGGTCTTGAATGGCGTGACCGAGTTCATTCACGGCCTCTCTTCCAGCGATCCCAACGCTGTCTCGATGCTGTTTTGACGGGCCGCGTAGCCTGCGCGCCTATCCAGGCTGGTTCAGCGACGGAAAGGGTGTGCCTCTGACAAGCTCGACGACTTGGCCGGTGCGGGCCGACGCCCAGGGTTCGAGGTGGATTCCGACCGAAGCGACCTGAACCCCCTCCGGCAGGATCGACCATCGGTTGAGCACGCCTCCGACCGCCGCCGGGATCGGATCGTCGCCAAGCTGCATGCGTAGCGCGGCCCGGTATCTGGGCTCTTCGTATGGACGAAATCGCACCGTCGCGCCGGGAGCCACCCGTTTGGACAGGCGGCGCAGCAGGTCTTCGACGGCTTTCAAGTCCAGCGGTTCCGGCTGTTTCCACAGCAGGCACAGGGCATCGCTCATGCAGCCGCCGGCCTTCAGTCGCTCGCGAAACGCTTCCTGCGTGGCCTTCTTCTCCAGCAGCTCTCCCATCAGAAGGACCGAGCCGTCCTCATCTCGGATCAGCAGGGCCCTTTCCGCCGAGAGATATGCCGCCCGTGGTCTCTCGATGAAGTCCGGCGGGAGCAGACACGACATTGCCTCGGCTCGATTTTCGAACAGCCGTTTCGCTTGCTCGGCGAAGTTGACCTGGGAGAGGTCCGCCTGCCACGCCATGAACTCAGGCAACGCGGCCCGGATCGCAACGGCGGCGGCCCCCACGGGGTGATGCGGATCGCTTGCCCGCTCGGAGGGTTCGTGAACCTGCCTGAGCGACTCGCGAATCGTCTGTTCCTGCTCGGGCGACAACGGCGGGTTGCCCCCTCGCTTGCGGATCGCTTCCAGGTGGCGGTCTCTGAACTCCTTGAGCAACTCTCGCGGCACAGGCCGCAGGCTCAAAGCCTTGCGCATGATCTGATAGAACGCCTCCGAATCCAGTCCTTCAGCCGCTGCCTTCTGGAGTTCCTGGACGAGCTGCTTGCGTTCGGGATCCATGGGCTTGCTCCCTTCGAGGATGCCTTCGATCACGGCCTGGAGCCGCCGGCGTCCGTCGTGGAGACGCCGTTTGAGCGTCCCGACGGGCACGCCGAGGAATCGAGCCGCGTCTGCGACGTCGTAACCTTCGTAGTAATACAGGCAGATGGCCTCGCGATTCATCGCGGGCAGGCCCTCCACGGCCTCGCGGATCAGGGCCGCCAGTTCCTGTTGTTCCAGACGCTCACCGGGGGTCATATTCTCGACGCAGAGTGCGGCTTCCGATGAGACTCGGCTTTGCGATCTGGAACGCCGGGCGGTGCGGATCACGATCGTTCGCAGCCAGGGGCCGAATCGCTGTGGATCCCGCAGGCTCGCAAGGCTCTCCATCGCGGCGAAGAAAGCCTCCGACGCGGCGTCTTCCGCCTGCGACAAGTTTCCGGTCACCCCGTAGGCCGCGGCCCGGGCCGCACGCCAGTATCGCTGATACAACTCAGCGACGGCCGCGGATTCGCCCCTTGCGGCTTGCTTCACCCAGTCTTGTTCCGTCTTTTCCGCCATGTCATAGAATAAGTGTCCTGCGAGGCGGCCGAGGTTCGCGCTTCAGCGGATCTCCGTGCGATGAAGCCAACGCTCTCACGAACGCACCACGGGCAGGACTATTGTTGACGCGGACGCTGGCGGCCTTCGCGGCCGCCTCGTCGCTCGCCGGGACGGATGGGCGTGCGGGCGCCTCGCACTTCCGTCGGAATCGAGTACAGGGAGGTCCTAGCCGTGATGAACAGCGTCTGATTGTCCGCGCCGCCAAAGGTGAGGTTGGCGGGCCCTTCAGGGACCGGGATCTCCGCGACCTTCTCGCCTTGCCTGCTGTAGACGGCGATGCCCTTGCCCGTCAGGTAGACGTTGCCGCGTGCGTCGATCGCAAGGCCGTCGGAGCCCTGCTCGGCGAAGAGCTGCTTGTCGGAGAGGGTGCCGTCGCCGCCAATGCGATAGGAGTAGGTCTTGTTGGCGCCGTGGTCGGCGACGTAGAGCCGTCGGCCGTTGGGCGTGCCGATGACGCCGTTGGGACGGACCATGTCGCTGACGACGCGAATCACCTTCTTGCGGTCGGGGGTCAGATAGTAGACGTGCTCGCCTTCGATCTCCATGCCGTCCCGGCTGCCGTAGCGGGGGTCGGTGAAGTAGACGCCGCCGTTGGGGTCGATCCAGAGGTCGTTGGGGCTGTTGAACCGCTTGCCCTCGTACTTGTCCGCCAGCACGGTGATTTCCCCCTTCGGCGAGATAGACACCAGCCGGCGGTCGCCGCCCTGGCAGGCCAGCAGGTTGCCGTCCTTGTCGAAGTACAGGCCGTTGGCCCCGCCGGAGTTGGCCAGGAAGGTGCTGAGCTTGCCGTCCGCGACGAACCACTTGAGGATGAGGTTGGCGGGGATGTCCGTGAAGTAGACGTTCCCCTGAGCGTCGGCCGCGGGGCCCTCGGTGAACTTGAAATCCCCGGCCAGCTTCTTCGCCTGGGCTCCGGCCGCCACGATCTGGGTGTTCTCCTGGGCCACGCACGGAACGACCGTTGCCACGAGAACGAGCGCGATTGCGAATCTCTTTGCGATCATATGTGTCTCCTTTTCTTTGTCTCCAAACCGCCGCTGAGATTGAGGAGAAATCCAGTGGCTTCGTTTCTCTCTTCTGTTCCCTCGTTGCACGCAGAGCTCGTTCTACTGAACGATCTTGACTTTCGCGAGGTAGATGCTCGTCTTGCCTTCGTGGGTGGAGTAGTAGCTCAGGTAGAGCAGGCCGTCGTGCCAGACGAGGCCGGGATAGCTCGTGTCGCCTCCGCTGGGGAGCTTCAGGAGCTTGGTCATCTTGTGCTCGGTGACGTCGAGTTGGCACAGGGCCGTGTGGGCTCCGCCTTCGTGCATTCGACCGGCGGCGAGCCATTGGCCCCTCGGCAGTTGAATGAAGTTCGGGCCGCCGAAGCCGTTGAACTCGGTGCCGAGGTCGTGCCAGGTCCATTTCGTGAAGTCCCCGCCGCTGACGCCGAGGATCGCGCTGTAGGGCCCGTCGCCGCCTTTGTCCCGTCGGACCAGGGCGTAGCAGACGCCGTCCGAGGTGAATCGCAGGGCGGTCTCGTTGGGGAAGCCCTCAGCGAACAGCCTCTCGACCACCGGCTTGAATGCTACGCCGTCTTCGCTGGCGAGCAAGCTCAAGTATCGCGAACCGGACCCCGCGGCGTAGGAGACGCCGTAGGCTTTGCCCTCGTGCCAAGTTACGGACCACAGCCACCGGCCGGGCTCAACCACGATCTGTGGCTTGGTCCACTGTGAACCATCCTTGGAGAACGCGACGAACGAGCCGGTGGGCGCGCTCTGGCCGTCCTTCTCTCGCGGGGCTGCGCCGCCCAAAAGCATCAATCTGTCGTCCGGCGTGACGGACAGGTGCGCGTCCCGCAGGTCGAAGCCGGCCAGCTCGACCAGCGCCGCCGAAGCCCACGTGCCCGCGTCCTGCGAGCGGAGAACGCGAATCCTGCCGTCCCTGGAGACATGCCCGCGACCCTCGCGAAAGGCGCAATAGAACTGGTCCTGCCAACGCACGAGATCCGTAAAGGCGTTATGCTGCGCCTGATCCCAAATCTTCCGGACGCTGAGCAACTCCGCGTTGATCGGTGAATCGGCGGATGCCACAGCCGCCTGCAAAATGAGGATCGTTGCCGTCACTGTTTTTATTCGCATGTGCATGTCCTGTCTCTCCAAGGGGATCGTCTACGAGACATCAAACCTCGCAGTTCAAACTTGAAACGCTAATAGTCTTTTCCTTGTTGGGTAGTCCCTCGAAAGCACTACGGATAGACAGTGATTTGCGGAGACTGTGCAACGTCCACATCTCCCGCGGTCACTTCCATTCTGAAATCTGTTCTGTGTCCCATAGAGAGAGAAATGTCCTTCAAGTGCAGCGTCATGGGGATGCCGTTGTCTGTCGCATGGGGATTGACCTGTTTCTGGTTTGGGTCGGCTGAGGAGGACTTCGGTTTGGGTCGCAAGCACAGTCTGACGATGCAGTCTGTGGTTCTGTCAGTCTTATCTGGATGCAACCGCAACACGATGTATCTGCCTGGGTGGACTCTATTGCCTTCCCGGTCCGTCAGAGGATCAAGACAATCCGGAGGACCGTCGCATTGCCACTGGTGGAAGGATAAACGTGCGCGGGCGTCGGGATTCACTATCCGGGAGGCATTGGTCCGTATGACCAGGAGGCGTTCCCCTCTGGGAATGTCATAGTGGTGTGAATAGGACGTTTCGATCAGATCGTCATTGACGCACTCCAAGGGCGTTCCGGCTCCCAGTCTCCGATTACAGTAGCCTGGCCAAAAAGGGGAGGGGGTTCCATCGGGCAACCACCAGATGTGACCATTATCGAGACAAATGCCGACAATCTGAATGGTCACTCCGTTCTGTGCTGTGTGCGACCACGGCGTCTGCCCCAAATAGGGCGCAAGGGATGTGGAAGGAGGACCCGCGTACGCAGAATCGGGTTCTTCCTCTCGTGTTTTCGGCACTGGAATAGAGAACAAGGGTCTTCCTCGAACGGGCGCCAATCGGAAGCACTGCCAGGCGCCTTCGTGGTTCTCAATTTCAAAGAACGCCATATAGTCAAAGGGTTCCCAGATACCCAGACGACGCTGAAAGTTCCGCCAGCGAGAAGGCCGGTTGGCAGTCTCAAGCATGACCCCGATGCTGCCGTGCGTGTAGCATGGTCCCGCCTTTGCACGCATCCAACGGAGACTGTATCCCCTGTCTGTCAGGTACTGTTCCACGGCCCGAAAGAGTTGCCCTTGGGATGCCCGCCATTCCTGGTATTGCTTGAACGCTGGGGGGAGGACGGCGGGATTTGTCGCAGTGCTTCGCCACTCAGGAAACTTGGCGGAACGCAATTGCATGTCGGACAACAGGCTCGGATCGTCAACCACCACGCTTGGCTTCCCTGGAGGGACCCGACGAGCTTCCGGCGGAAGTGCTGGAAGAGAACTCGTTCCCCAAGGGGAGCCATTCTCCCAAACAGGAGACAGCAGTTGATAGCGGGACAGTTGGCCATCGCTTTGGTCAACGAGGTGTATTCTCTCGTGGTGTAATGGAGTGAACGCGTGGGGCAGGGAACGTAGGACAGTGAAGCGGGGCAATGCTTCTGTGGCCTTTGACAAATGACAACGATAGAGCTGCCAGTCAACACCCTTCGGGAGCGTCACCCAAGCTTCGGGGACGGGATGTCCATCCTGCTCCAACCAGATGAGTCCCCTGTCCAGGTCGATTCCCAGAAGAGAGGACCCCTCGGTAGTTGTGGATCCTCTCGGACTGGAAGTCTGCCAGAGATGGATCACCTCACCCAGTCTGGCGAAGAAATGATCTCTCTCGGATACTGTCAGGGGTTGTCCCCCCCAGATGACCTTGGGCATCGCCACTTTCCTGGATAGCCAAAGGCTACCGGGACCCGGCAGCAGGCAAAGTCCGCACATCAGGAACAGCGTACATCCATTCCTGTTCTGTTTCCCTTGTCGTCGCATAGGCTTCCATCTCCGAGATTTCCCATACAGCCTACATCTGCCCGCATCGCCGGTCTTCCATTCCATGAATATACCGCCGATTCCCCGGGGCATTCAAGTGCAGAATGCCTCGGGAGGTCGGCAAACTACGGCGGATTGGCAGAAAACTCTCTCGGACAAACGGCACCGCGACCTCGGTCACCTCATCGACATCGCGAGACGCGAAGAGACCGACAGCGGAATGCACAGGGCACTACCCGAAATCAAACGGATCATCCGGGAAATCCGGGCTAATACACCCCCTTCACCCGGGTCTTGATCGCGTAGAGCGAGTCCATCGCCGTGATGAACAGCGTGTCGCGGTCTTTGCCGCCGAAGCAGACGTTGGCGGTCCAGCCTTCGTCGATCGGAATGTGGTCGATCTGCACGCCCTCGGGGTTGAAGACCGTGACGCCCCGGCCGGTCAGGTAGACATTGCCTTCGATGTCGATCGTCATGCCGTCGGAACCCATCGAGCAGAACAGCGTCTTGTCGCTGAGCGTCGCGTCGGGGTTGATCTTGAAGCGGTAGGTCTTGCGGGCGCCGATGTCGGCGACGTAGAGGTACGCGCCGTCCGGCGTGCCGATGATGCCGTTGGGCTGGGTCAGATCGGTCGCGACGCGGGTCAGCTTCTTGCCGTCGGGCGAGAGGTAGTAGACGTGCTGGCCGTCCTGCTGCATCGCGGGGTCGCGGGTCCAGTAGTCGCGCTTGTAGAGCGGGTCGGTGAAGTAGATGCCGCCTTCGGGATCGATCCACAGGTCGTTCGGGCCGTTGAGCCGCTTGCCCTGGTAGTCCTTCACGAGCACGGTGACGTTGCCCTTGCGGTCGATCTTCCAGAGCTCGTTCTCCATGTCGGCGCAGGCGTAGAGGTTGCCTTCCTTGTCGAAGAACAGGCCGTTGGAACGGCCGCAGGGCTTCAGGAACGTCGTCAGTTTGCCGTCGATCGACCACTTGCAGATCCGGTCGTTGGGCTGGTCCGTGAAGAAGACGTTGCCCTGGGCGTCGGCGGCGGGGCCCTCGGTGAACTTGAATTCCGCGACGAGCAGTTTCGCCTTTTCGCCCGGCGGCACGACTCCCGCGGGCTTGGTCTCCGCAGAGAGAGCCATCAGCTCGATCCCCACATTCTTGCCCAGGTTTTGCGAATACTGGCGGTCCTTGGCGTTGTTCCAGTGCTCGTGCACGCCCAGACTGGCCAGACGCACGGCGTTGGTCTTGTGGTCGGGCGCGTAGAAAGTGCCCGAAGGCGGGTTGTCCGCCAGGGCCGCTTCGTGCAGGTAGTCGTCCGCGCCGCCCATTCTGGAATACTTGTGCAGCGGCGTCTCGGCCTGCAGGATATCCAGGCCCACCGAGTCGATCGCCACCGGGTCCTGCGAGGCCAGCAGGCTCGACGTCCAGTCGTCGTTGAAGGGCTCCGATTGGAACCTGCGGGGCACCTGCTCGACGTAGTGGAGCCCGCCGTAGAGACCGTCGATCAGGTAGAGCATCGTCTTGCCGCCGATCTGGGAATGGCCCATCAGGTCCACCAGGTTGCGGTACTCGCCGGTGCCCTTGCTGAAGGCGCTCTTGTGCATGTCGTAGTAGCCCTTCTGCGGGGGCAGTCGCCAGAGGGAGCCGTAATGATTCTTGGCGCACAGCGTCACAGCCGAGCCGGGGTGGGCCTTGAGGTTGGCCAGATTGATCAGGTACTCGGCTTCGACGAACGCTGTGGGGACGTAGTCCTCCTGGCAGCCTTCAGGCCGGCAGCTCCAGTGGAAGGGGACCTTCGACGGAGCCATCTTCGTCCGCCCGGCGCCGCCCTGGCAGTCGAGGTAGGTCACGTCGGGGAACTGCTTGTGCAGCATGTCATAGTACTCTTTCGCGAAGTAGCCCAGGCCGTCGCCGATGGCGATGTCCGACTGCTTCACGCCTGCGTTCTGCGTGAGCTGCTTGAGCAGGGCCGCGATCATCTGCGGCGACGTGTTCATGTAATCGACCCAGCTCTGCAGAGCGTAGGTCTGCGGGTTCACGGCGTCGGTGGTCTTGATGAAGCCGACGAAGTTCACCTTGATCGCGATCTTCTGGCCGGCCTTGTAGCCGGCGTCGCCTTTCTCGCGGGTCTTGTTGTGGTGGCGGAAGAGGGCGTTCCAGGCCTTGGCGTCGGTGGATTCGCCCGTCAGAGAGCGGATCGCGTCGGACATCATCCGCTCGCAGATGGCGGGGTTGGTGTGCTCATCCTGCCAGAGGTGACCGTCGCCCGGGCCGTTCCAGGTGGTCGCTTCGGGATCGTGCACCCAGACAACCCGGCCGGGATGGATGCCCTTGGCCTGCCCGATGGGCGACAGCGCGGGCTGCTCGGCCGCGATCGCGTCGGTTTCGGGCATGTTCATCAGGGCAACGACGCCGAATGCGACCATCGCCATGAGACATGCGATCGCCAGGGGCAGGCGGGATTGTCGCAGCAGTCCCCTGGCCTTGCGGAACGCGACGACCGAACCAACCAGGCCGATCAACCATGCGACGAAGCCGGACGCCAGCGGCATCGCCATCTGCTGGCAGGGATACGTCGCACGCGAGGGCTTGGGGATCACGCGGATCAGGAACCAGATCAGCGACGCGAGCCCGACGATCGGCAGCAACCAGAACAGCCAGCCGTTGCGGAGCCTGTTTCGCAGAGCTTCGAGGCGGCTTGTCTTGTGACGCGGACAAGGATGGGAATGGGCGTGTATGTCTCGACGTTCGTGATGTCCGGCGGATGGCGACATTTCCTTATCTCCTTCAGTCGATCCTGAGTGGTCGGCAACTGGGGAAGTATTGTACCGCAGGGCACAACGCAAGTCTTGGCTTTTTTGGCGACCCGGCCCAAGGCGTATGACCGTTCTTGCGGTTTCCTGACGCAGGGATCTTCGGCCGCATTCGAGAGGTGCGTTTATCGCTTTGGGGATACCAGCGGAGAGGAGGCCCGAACACATCGTCGAAGCACGCGAGAATCCGCGTGCTCTTTCTCTTCGCTGATACCCTATTGATCGATCCTCGCCTCGATGCTATCGTCTCCGGCAAAAGGACTCAAAGAGGTGAATGGACCGTGAGATTCGCATGGCTGCTGTTGTTGATCGCCGCTCTGTTTGAGGTGGGCTGGCCCTTGGGGTTCAAGCTGTCGCAGACGACGCGGTTCAAGTGGCCGTTCATCGGCCTTGCGGTGCTGTCGATGGCGATGAGCGGCCTGTTCCTGTGGCTGGCCCAGAGGCAGATCCCCATCGGCACCGCCTACGCGGTCTGGACCGGCATCGGCGCCGCCGGCACCTTTCTGATCGGCATCCTCTGGTTCGGAGACCCAGCCGGCCAGTTGCGGCTGCTTTCTTTCGTGCTCATCGTGATCGGGGTTCTCGGCCTGAAACTGAGCCAGTGAACGGGTGGGGGCTGCCCACGCGGCCCAGGACTTCTCCGGAATCCGACGGATCGCAGGGCCTTGTAATCCCGCCTGGGGGCTATATAATCAAGGTTTACCCTGAACCTATGGAGACAATGTGGTATGGCAAAACTGACGAAGCTCGACGATATCGTATCCCTGTGCAAGCGGCGCGGGTTCATTTTTCAGTCCAGCGAGATCTACGGCGGACTGGCGAGCTGCTACGATTACGGCCCGCTGGGCGTCGAGCTCAAGAACAACGTCAAGCGAGCCTGGTGGAAGAACGTCGTCCAGATGCGCGACGACGTCGTCGGCCTCGATTGTAGCATCCTGATGCACCCCCTGGTCTGGAAGGCCTCGGGCCATGCGGACAAGTTTGCGGACCTCGTCTCTGTGTGCAAGAAGTGCAACACGCGAAGCCGCGTGGACCATCTCAAGGACAAGGAAGCCAACAGCAGGAAGGCGGAGGAGCACGCCGAGCACGTGAACGTCGAGACGGTCGAGGCGCAGCCGCACGACCTGAAGAACAAGGTCTGCCCGGCCTGCGGCACGGTCGGCCAGTTCACCGAGCCCATGCCTTTTAAGCTAATGTTTGAAACGCAAATGGGCGCCAACGCCGACGATTCGATGGTGCTCTACCTGCGGCCCGAGACTGCCCAGGGCATCTTCGCCAACTTCCGCAACGTGCTCGACAGCACCCGCGTCAAGGTCCCGTTCGGCATCGCCCAGATCGGCAAGAGCTTCCGCAACGAGGTGACCACGAAGGCCTTCATCTTCCGCACCCGCGAGTTCGAGCAGGCGGAGCTGGAGTTCTTCTGCGAGCCCGGCACCGACGAGCAGTGGTACGAGCATTGGAAGGAGCAACGCTGCAACTGGTATCTGAACCTGGGCATGAAGAAGGAGAACCTGCGGTTCCGCGACCATGAGAAGGACGAACTTGCCCACTACGCCAAAGCGTGCGTGGACGTCGAGTACAAGTTCCCCTTCGGCAGCGGCGACTGGCAGGAGCTCGAAGGCATCGCCAACCGCACGGACTTCGATCTCCGCCAGCACCAGCGGGGCATGCGGACCGTCACGAGGTGGCACGAGAACGGACGGGACCTGATGAAGGTCAAGCTGGCCGAGGAGGCCGAGGATTACCAGTCGGGTCCGCTGTCGTTCTTCGACGAGGAGAAGAAGAGCCGCTACGTTCCGTACGTGATCGAGCCCAGCGCGGGCATGGACCGCAGCACGCTGGCCTTTCTGGTCGACGCCTACGACGAGGAAGAGGTCCGCGGCGAGACACGCAACGTGCTTCGTTTCCATCCGGCCCTGGCCCCGACCAAGGTCGCGATCTTCCCGCTGGTCAAGAAAGAGGGCATGCCGGAGATCGCCAGGAACATCTACGACGACTTGAAGAAGTACATGACCTGCTTCTACGACGAGAAGGGCGCGGTCGGCCGGCGGTATCGCCGCCAGGACGAGGCGGGCACGCCGTACTGCATCACCGTTGACGGCGACACCCTCAAGGACCGCACCGTCACCGTCCGCGAGCGCGACAGCATGGAGCAGTCCCGCGTCGCGGTCGACCAGATCAAGGCCTATCTGCGAGAGAAACTGGATATGTAGCATGACCGTTTCCGAGGACATTCTTCAAAGCATTGTTGGTCAGATCGTGCAGATGGCGCAGCCGGATCGCGTGATCCTCTTCGGCTCGGCTGCTCGAGGCAATATGACTGCCGATAGCGACCTGGACTTGCTTGTGGTCGAGTCGCAGGTCTCGAATACCCGGCAGGAGAGTGTCCGAATTCGGGCGGCTCTGGAGAATGTGCCTCTGCCGATCGACGTAATCGTCATGAGCCGGCAGCGGTTCGAGGAGACGAAGAACGTGATCGGCGGCATTGCCTACCCGGCCCACAAGTACGGGAGAGTCCTCTATGAAGCCGCCTGAAGAGGTCAAACGAGAACTCGTCCAGCAGTGGCTTGAGAAGGCTGAAGGCGACTGGAGACTCAGTCATCGCCTCATGGAAGATGCCGATCCTCCACTGGAAGCAATTGCATTCCACGCACAGCAGGCTGTTGAGAAGTATCTCAAGGCTCTCTTGACTTGGCAGCAGGTGGAGTTCCCGAAGACGCACGACATCAAGCGACTTCTTGAGTTAATCGGGGCATGCGATCCTGCCCTGGCCGGGTATCTCTCTGAGACGACCGAACTTACCGCCTACGCTGTGGAGTATCGCTACCCCGGGGAGTACCCGGCGGTGACAGTGAGCGATGCCGCCGGGGCTGTGACAATGGCGGACCTTGCTCGTGAGCAGATCCGCAAGCAAGTACCATGCGAGAAGCCGGGAGAGACGAGATGATTGTCGACCGAATCGAGAATGGACGATTGTACGAGCCGATGCACAAGCGATTCCAGAAGGCCTTCGCCGTCCTGGCGGACCCGGCGATCGCGCAGAAACCCGACGGCCGTTATCCCGTCGATGACGACGACTTGTTCTACATCGTCCAGCACTACACGACCAAGCCGATCGACCAGGGCCGGTTCGAGTCGCACAGGACATACATCGACATCCAGGCCCTGATCGCGGGCCAGGAAGTCCTGGCCTGGTCGCCGATCCAGGGCCTGGAGGTCGTCGAGCCCTACGACGAGGCCAAGGACATCATGTTCTATCGCGTGGGCACGATCCCCGCCCAGACGCGGCTGGAGCTGGGGCTCTTCTGCCTCCTGTACCCCCACGACGCCCACCTCCCGTCCTGCCAGGTCGCCTGCCCGTCCGCCGTCCACAAGGTGGTCTTCAAGATCCGGGTGTAGAGGTCCTGTTGCCGGCCCCGACGCCATATGTTAGAATACAGACTATGTGCGTGATTGTGCGAGGACGCTACGGTGGAATACGTTTCTTGAGTGGGACCCCAAGAAGGCCGAACGAAACCGGAAAGCACACGGGGTCGGTTTCGAACAAGCCGCCACGGTCTTCACCGATCCGAAGGCTCTTTCTTTGTACGACACCGGGCACAGCAAACGGGAAGACAGATGGGTCACACTGGGATTGTCTGTGGACAGAGGGTTGCTTGTGGTCTGCCATACGTTCGAGTGGACCGATCCGTCGGCCGCTCGCATTCGTATCTTCTCTTGTCGCAAAGCGACGCGGTATGAACGACGTCAATATGGGAAATGAAGGCATGAGAAAAGAGTACGACTTCTCCAAGGGAACGCGTGGCAAGTTCTACAAGGCCAAGGCCCAACTGAACCTGCCGGTCTATCTCGATTCAGATGTTCGACGTTTCGTGGAGCAGATTGCCCGCAATCGTCGGTCGAATGTCTCCCACGTGGTCAATGAACTGCTCAAATCGGACATGAAGCTGGCTCAAGCCATGCAGTGAAGAGAGACCGCGGGAGTCTCCCCAAGGAGGTGGGAGCCGGGGCCCTTCTGCCTCCTGTACCCCAACGACGCCCATCTCCCATCCTGCCAGGTCGCCTGCCCGGCCGCCGTCCACAATGTGGTCTTCAAGATTCGCGTGCAGGGGCCGTGAGGCTTGCTTTGAGCTACGATTTGAAGAGATTCGGCACTGAGGCGTCTTTCCTAATTGTTCGGACGCATGCCGCCGATGTGGACTGCGTCCATGGGATGTTGGCTCTTTTTCGGAGGGAGCTATGAGCGACACGCTGGCGGATGGCAAGCGTCGAGGCGCAATGCGGATAGTCCTGGCGATTTTGCGGTGGATGTGGGTTGCCGCATGGTTCATTCTCTTTGTGGCGAGCATCGTCTTTCATGCTCCGTGGAAGATCGCTGTGCTGAGCTTCGCCCTCGTGCTGGGAGCCGCTGTGATTCCCCGCAGACCTCGACGGTACTTCTGGGCTGCGATCGGTCTGATCCTCCTGGCCTCGGGCGTCTGGATCTTCCTGCCGAATGACTCCCAGGGCTGGCGACCTTATGCATTCGAGAACGAGATGGAGGCATTCCTCGCGAAACACCGTGTTCCAGATGCCGAGAACGCGGCGAGGATCTACGAGGAGATCTGCCGGACCTGGGGAGAAGGAGACCCCAACGAACCCAACGTGCCGGCCGACTGGTATGACAGGGTGAGGAATGGACCGTGGCGGGGCGAGGAATACTCGGCCGTCGCGGCGTGGCTGGATTATCATGAGCCGACGGTGAAACGGCTCGTGGAGGCCGCCGGCCTGGAGCGGTGCTTCTTCGAGCAGAGCATCCGGGGCTGGCTGGCGCCCCTGAACGCTGAGATTCCCCCCACGGCCGACATGCGGCAACTGGCGTTCCTGCTGGCGGCGGCGGCCAACCGGGACTGGGGGCAACGAGGCTTGGATGTCTCGGTGCAGAAGCAGCTTGTCGTTCTGAGACTCGGCGAGCATCTATCCTCGCAGCCGGAGCCTATGTTTGCGCTCGTGGGTGCTGCAGTCGAAACCCTCGCGATGGAGCAGTTCAATCGGGCGATGGTTCAGGGCGATCTGGACTCGGATTACCTGGACCGTGTGCACCGCGCAGTCGCGGCCATTCAAACCAACTGGCGTTCGACCTTCGAAGCCACGCTCGAACTTGAGAGGCTTCGTACGAAGAACCTGCTGGCCGCAGGGTTCTATCAGGTCAGTGAAGCAGGGCGGGTTCGCTACTCGCGAGACCCTTTCGGAATGAGCCGAAATCCCCGGTATGCGGCGCGTCCCGGGTATTGGGAGCAAAGGGCCAACAGGGCACGCGTCATCATGCAGTGGTTCGCCTTTCCTCCTGATCCGGCGCGGGTAAGCGAGAGGATCGACAGAGCGTACGAGAAACAAATCTCCCTGCCTGACCTGGAGCCCGACACTTCCGATCCACTAGGGTCGTCTGCTTCCCTGTTTGTGAATGCCGATTTATCGCGTTTCCAGTGGAACTTCGAGTACTTCATGGACTTCATGGTATCGATGGGCCGGGAGAGCCACGTCGGTCTTTGCAGGATCTTTCGCAGGGGCGAGACGATCCGCCGGGGGACTCTTGGGGTCGTCGCTCTCCGGCGGTACAAGAACGACCGAGGCTCCTGGCCGTCGGACTTGAAGGCAGCCGAGGCCTATGGAAAGGACCTGTCCTGGACGGACGCCTGGGGCCGACCGTTCGTGTACATGCCGACCGGTGAAGGTTTCGTACTGTACAGCACGGGCGAGAACGGGGTCGATGAGAAGGGGGAAAGCCGGACCGAATATGACGATGAGAGTTTCACGAGCACGGTCCTCGCGGACGATGTGACGATCTGGCCGCCGCGGGGGCAGAACTCCGAGCCGGAACAAGAGATGCAATGAGGGCGTAGAACTCCATAGTGGATTGATGGAGAACGGCATGAAACGCCTGCACCTATCCAAGACGGACAAGAAGATCTTCGGCGTTTGCGGCGGGATTGGCGAAACCTACGATGTCGATCCGACCCTGGTCCGGCTGATCGTCGTATTCCTGTGCTTGGCGACGGCGATCATTCCCGTCGCCGCGACGTACATCATCGCCTGGCTGATCATGCCGTCGCCGGAAACCGGGTGAGGATCGTAATGCGGATCGGCGGCATCAAGGATCGGTCTGTCGCTCGTACAGGGTTTTCCACGCCAGCTCGAACGTATACTCGAACCGCTGGACCACCCCTTCCTTCTCCAGGTCGGACATCTGGGAAGGGTCCTTCTCGAATGCCTCCTGGAGCAGTCGAAAAGCCCGCTCGAAATTCTCAAACCTCTGCCGCCAGCGGATAGCGTCTGTCATCCTGATACTCCTGCAATCGATTTCTGGTTGGATCATATCGGGACTTCACTGCGATGGGAACCATTATGGGCTTTTCGAGAATCCGCCTGGCGTGTATAGTCTATCGCAGGCAAGTGCGATGCGGCTTGTTTGAGTCTCTCCGCTATGGCGCTGCGTTGCCGTGCCGAACCCAATGCCTATACAGTAAGGAAACAGGAGAATGGCCGAGAACGTCTATATCGATCAGTTGAAAGATCATGTCGGGCAGGAAGTCACCTTGCAGGGCTGGCTCTACAACAGCCGGGCCAGCGGCAAGATCCAGTTTCTCATCATCCGCGACGGCACCGGCCTGTGCCAGTGCATCGTCGAGAAGGGCAAGGTCCCGGATGAGGTCTTCGACGAACTCAAGCGGCTGGGCCAGGAGTCCTCGCTCGCTCTGACCGGTACGATCCGCGCCGACGAACGCAGCGTCGGCGGGCACGAGATGGCCGTCACCGGCGCGCGGACGATTTGCGCCACCGAAGGCTACCCCATCACGCCCAAGCCTCACGGCGTCGATTTCCTCATGCGGCACCGCCACCTGCACTTTCGCTCGCAGAAGCAGTGGTGCATCGGCAAGATCCGCCATACGGTGATCGACGCGATCCGGCGGTACTTCAACGACAACGAATTCGTCTTGGTCGATACGCCGATCTTCACGACGATCGTGGGCGAGGATCAGACGTCGCTGTTCGAGGTGGACTACTTCGGCCGACCGCTGCACCTGACCCAGACGGGCCAGCTCTACCTCGAATCGGCCGCGATGAGCTACGGCCGGGTCTACTGCTTCGGCCCGACCTTCCGGGCCGAGAAGAGCAAGACCCGCCGGCATCTGACCGAGTTCTGGATGGTCGAGCCGGAGGTGGCGTTCATCGACCTGGACGGCCTGCTCAAGCTGGCGGAAGGGCTTGTCTCCAGCATCGCCGCCCGCGTCCTGGCGGACAACCGCAAGGAACTTGAAACCCTCGGCGCGAACATCCCGGCCCTGGAGAAGATCCAGCCGCCATTCTACAGACTGACGTACACGCAGGCGGTCGAGATCCTCAAGGGCCCCAAGGCCCGCGATTACCTAGCCGGCGAGTTGGAGAGCCTGCGCAATCAAAAGCAGCAGACCGAGACCCGGATCGCCGAACTCCAGAAGCAGGAAGCCGGGCAGATCAAACAGTGGCAGAAGGACAAGATCGCCGCCGAGTTGATCGAGCTCAATGCCGAGCTCGACGAGTTGAACACGCGGATCGAGAACAACCCCAAGCACGCCCAACTGGCCGCGGAGTTCGAGTGGGGCAAGGACCTAGGCGGCTCGGACGAGACGATCATCTCGATGATGCACGACAAGCCGGTCTTCGTGACGCACTACCCGCGCGAGGCCAAGGCCTTCTACATGCGTGCCGACCGCCAGAACGAGAAGGTCGTGGAGAACTTCGACCTGCTCGCGACCATGGGCTTCGGCGAGATCATCGGCGGCTCCGTCCGCGAGGACGATTACGAATACCTCCTGGGACGGATCAAGGCCCAGGGCCTGAACCCCGAAACCTACGACTGGTACCTGGATCTCCGCAAGTACGGCTCGGTCCCACACGGCGGCTTCGGCCTGGGCGTCGAACGAACGGTCGCCTGGATCACCGGCGAAAAGCACATCCGCCAGTGCATCCCGTTCCCCAGGATGATGGACAAGGTGTACATCTGATTCGCTCACTGTGGCGTGTTCGAGCAGCGATTACTGGGGCACGTAGACCGCGTAGCCGCGGGGCGGGGCCCAGAACTGGGCGCGAGTGTCCGTGGCGCTGTGACTGTTGTGGGGCATGTCCATGCTTGTGCTTCCACGCCAAGCGATCGGCTTGAAGAGCCTGTTGCTATGGTTGGTGTCGATCCACGCGCCCTGCCAACGGTCCGCGCGGTTGTTCAGGACGAAGACCAGGCCGGGCCGGCCGTTCCAGCCCAGACGCTCCATGATGTAGAGATCGTCGGTGATGAATCGCGTGACCGAGGTGCCGCCGGCGTACCGTTCGTGCGCCGCGATGAGGGCGTCGATGCCGCTGGGTTGGCCCGGCAGGGCCAGGCCGTAGTTGAAATAGTCGAGCCAGAAGACGCATGGATAGCCTGGGTGGGTGAGGATGTAGGCGTAGGCGAGCATCTTGTCGCAGATGATCTGCGGACTGTTCCCTCCGCGGAAGTCGTGGTTGTCCACGAAGGTCACTGCCTGGAAAGGGCGATCGGCGGACAGCGTGCCGGGCCGGGGCAGTTCGCACAGGGAGAACCCCGGCTTGTCGCACAGGTCTTTGAGGCGGTATCGCAGCGGGAAGTCGAACGCGGCAACCGGATTGTCGCTCCAGGAGTTGGCCGAGTCGATCCATTCGTTGATCTCGCGGTCGCCGGACCAGGATTCTCCGAAACTGAACGGGCGCCAGAATTTCCAGCCCTTGTCGTTCTCATTGCGGCGTCCGTCCTGTGGCTGGTAGCGATATTCGAGCAGGGCGGTGATCATCCAGGTGCCATAGCCCTTGACCATATCGAATCGGAAGCCGTCGAATCCGATCTCCTCGATCAGGAAACGGGCGTTTTCCATGACCCAGCGGTAGACGTCCGGGTGGCGATGGCACAGATCCGGGAAACCGCCGAATCGGGCGTGAGCATCCCAGGACTCGTACCGACTCGGATTGAAGCAGGAGTAATCGCGAGGGAACTTCTTGCTGGCGGGGGCAAAATGCGTGTAGTCCGAACCGCCTGTGTCCGGATTCGGTTCCATGTCGCCGCCGCTGCAGTGATTGTAGACGACGTCCGCGTAGACCTGCATGTTGTGCCCGTGGCATTCCTCGATCAGTTTGACCAGTTGCTTGCGAGTGCCGAAACCGGTGGCGATGCCGCCTCGCTGATTGAATTCGCCGAGGTCGAAGAAGTCGTACGGGTCATAGCCCATACCGAGGCGGTAGTCGGCCTTCTGCGCCGGCGGAAGCCAAAGACCTGTGAAACCCGTGGCCTGCAAAGCCGGCACCTTGGCTTTCAGGTGATCCCACCATTTCCCGCTCAGGTTCTCGCTCGCGGCGCAATCCCAATAGAAGCCCTGCATCATCACGCCCATGGTTGACCTCCTTGTCAAGATCAGGAAACCGTCCCAACTTCGCTTCCGAGGTGTCTTCGATCGGGGTTGACCGAATCCCGAAGCGTCTACAATTCCCCAATTCTCTGATCATACGTAATCAAACCAGGAGTGCAAGTCGTGAATAACGAGGGTATGCCCCGGGATGTGGCGGCGGCGAATTCTGCTTGCCAGAGGAGGCGACGACTGTATCCTCTGCGTTGACAATGGTATGGAGGTCCATGAATATCAGGATTGAGAGTCTGATCGAAGGGGCCCGGCGGGCGAAGGGCGTCGTCGTGATTGTGGACGTGTTTCGAGCGTTCACCACCGCGGCGGTGGCGTTCGCGCGGGGGGCGGATCGGATCATCATCGTGCCGGAGGTCGATGAGGCTCTGCGGCTGCGAAGCGAGGGGGTCGGCGATGTCTGCGTGGGCGAGGTCAATGGCATTCGGCCGGAGGGGTTCGATTTCGGCAACTCGCCGCACGAGCTGATGCAGGCGGACCTTGCGGGCAGAGTGGTGATCCTGTCCACGCGGGCGGGGACGGTCGGGGTGGCTGCGGCTTCCGAGGCGACCGAGATCTACGCCGGGTCGTTCGTTGTGGCGGATGCGACCGCACGAGTCATTCGCGAGGCGAGGCCGGCGGAGGTGACGATTGTTGCGATGGGATGGAACGCTGCGATGCGGACCGATGAGGATGAGCTTTGCGCCTTGTACTTGCGGAATCTTATGCAGGGTCGGCGGCCGGACCGGGACGCGGTTCGCAAGCTCGTGCTGGCGAGCGGCGAGGTGGCCAAGTTCCGCGATCCCGGCCAGCCGCACTTTCATCCGGAGGATCTTCAGATCGCTCTGGAGATCGACAAGTACGACTTTGCCGTTCAGATCTTCAAGGAAGGGGAGTTTCTCGTGGCGAGGCGACAAGGATGAGCGACTGGACGATCCAGAAACTGCTGACGTGGATCACGGAATACCTGACGCAAAAAGACGTGGACTCGCCCCGGCTCAGCGCCGAGCTATTGCTGTCCAAGGTGCTGGGACTCAAGCGGATCGAACTGTACACCCAGTTCGGCAAAGATGTCCCCCAGGAGCAGTTGGACGAGCTTCGCGGCTTGGTCAAGCGAGCGGGCCTGCACGAGCCGGTCGCGTACCTGGTCGGCAAAACCGAGTTCTACTCCATCGAGTTCGAAGTGACGTCCGACTGCCTGATTCCCCGGCCCGAGACCGAGCAACTCGTGCAGCGGGCCATCGAGTTCCTCCGCAAGCGAGAGGGCGACCAGTTCGTCTGTGACCTGTGCACCGGCTGCGGCATCATCGCTGTCGCCATCGCCAAGAACGTGCCTGCCGCCAAAGTGATCGCGACGGACATCTCCGCCCCTGCGTTGGCCATGGCGGCGAAGAACGTCGAGAAGCACGGCCTCCAGGAGCGGATCGAGTTGCGAGAGGGCGATCTCTTCGAGCCCCTGATCCTGCCGCTCGACCAGTTCGACCTGATCGCGAGTAATCCGCCGTACGTCAGCGCGGTCGAGTACGAGAAGCTCGACAAGAACGTAAAGGACTACGAGCCGCGAATCGCTCTGCACGCGGGGGAGGGTGGCCTGGACGTGTACAAGCGGATCGCAGAGAAGGTGGGACCCTTCCTCAAGCCCGATGGAATCCTGCTGATGGAGATCGGTTACTCGCAGGGTCCTGCGGTCCGACAATTGCTCGAACAGACCGGCGTTTTCGCCTCGATCGAGATCGAAAAGGATTTCCAGAAGCACGACCGCATTGTCGTTGCCAGACGGACGGCGACATAGCCATCTATTCGACTCATTCGGACTGTCGTTGTTCACGACAGACAATCAGTTTGGCCGTCTCCTCGCGCACGAGATCCCACGTGATACCCAAGTCGGCGAGGATCTGGAATCCCCGCCCTCGCTGTGCCAGGAGGATTCCAGCGAGAAGATGCTCGGCTCCAAGATACGTGTGACCCCATTGGTCTGCCTGATCATGAGCACACTGGATCACTTTGTCGACATCCTCGGAGAACGATATCTGGCCGCGGATCTGCTCCCCCGACGGCGGAGATATCTCCTCGTAACGATGACGGCCCTTCTCCTGCGATATGCCCAGACGTTCGAGGATCGCGGCCCCCAGGCATTCTCTCACAGAGAGAATGCCGAGCAGCAGGTGTTCGGTGCCCATCTGAGGGAAGCCGTTCCGGCGGGCTTCCGCGTACGCCGCATCCAAGACGCTTTTTGCCCGCGGCGTCCACGCCGTTCTCTGGGGCGGGGTGCGAGACTGACCGGTTCCGTCGGTCGTGTTTGGCGGATAGACCTTCTTGGACTCCAGCCACGCGTCCACGTCCGCGCGGTCGAAGCTGATGTTCTTGGTACTGAGTTTGATGTAGGGCGGGCAGTCCCCATCGGCCAGATACTTGTAGATCGTTCGCTTGGACACGCCCAGGTAAACAGCAAGGTCCTCAATGGACATCAGTTGCATAATGCATCACCTCTACGCTATATGACGCATAATGGCTTGAAATGTTACAATATGCAATCAAAATGCATGAATAATCTGTTGTGTCGTTGCGACGTTCAGAGGGAGTTGCGGGGAGCCTAGCAGCGCACGCCGATACAACTCCTTATTTGATAAGAAGTTGTGTGTCTGCCTCTGTCTTGCCGTGGCGTAGCGTCAATAGGAGATTAAGGTGTGAATTCTGTGTGGGGCGAGCTTTTTGCGCCCCTGCAGGTCGGTCAGCTCGATGACGAAGGCGATGCCGACGACCTGGGCGTCGACCTTGGCGATGAGCTCGCAGGCGGCGCACATTGTGCCGCCGGTGGCGAGCAGGTCGTCCACCATCAGGACCTTGGCGCCTCGCGGAATCGCGTCGCGGTGCATTTCGAGGGTGTCCACGCCGTACTCGAGTTCGTAGGTGGCGCATTCCGTCGCGCCGGGCAGCTTGCCTTTCTTGCGGACCGGAATGAACCCGGCGCCGAGCCGTTCGGCGACCGCGGAGCCGAAGATGAACCCGCGGGCCTCGACCGCCGCTACGTACTGCACGCCCAGCCCGAAGAACGGGGCGCACAGCGCGTCCACCGTGGCGGGGAAGGCCTTCGGGTCCGCCAGCAGCGGCGTGATGTCGCGGAAGAGAATCCCCTTCTTCGGCCAGTCTGGAATGTCGCGAATGAACTTCTTCAGGTCAAGCTGTACGGTGGCCATTTTCGATCTACTATCTACAATTGACTATTTACTATTTAGCCCTATCCGTCGACGGTTTCGCACCTCAAGATAGGGTGGACCTCACAACTGCGCGAGGTATTGTAAATAGTAATTCGTAAATAGTAAATAGTAGATTCTACTCGCCTTCCATGTACTGGTACAGGTTCGTCAACGCGTCCCGGCGGATCTGGCGGATTCGTTCCCGCGTCAGGCCCATCTTCTTGCCGATCTCCTTGAGGCTCAGGGGCCGCTTCTCGCCGATGCCGTAGTGCAGGCGGAGCACTTCGGCCTCGCGGGGGTCCAGCTCATCCAGCAGACGCACCGCCTTGGCCTTCTCCTCATCCTGAACCAGGCAGTCTTCCGGTCGGCCGGCGTTGTTGTCCTCCAGCGTGGACTCCAGAGCGACCGAGTCGTCCTGCTCGTCGCCGCCGAAGCTCTCGCCGGTGTTGCCCAGGACCTCGACGATCCGGTGGATCACCTTGGCCTTGCGGATCGGCAGGTGCATCAGCTCGGCCATTTCCTCGAGCGTCAGCTTCCTGCCAACCCGGCCCTCGACCTCGGAGGCCGCATGACGCCACTGGTTGATCAGCGACACCATGTACGTCGGGACGTGCACCGGCTGGATGTTCTCGAGCAGGGCCCTCTTGATGCTCTGCTTGATCCACCATGCGGCGTACGTGCTGAACCGCGTGCCGCGGTCGGGATCGAAGTAGTCCACCGCCTTGATCAGACCGAGGTTTCCCTCCTCGATCAGATCGCCCAGGCTCATGCCGCGCCCGCCGTACTTCTTGGCGATGTTGACGACCAGCCGCAGGTTGCTCCGCACGAGTTGCTCGCGGGCCCAGGGGTCGTTCTCGTCCATGACTTTCTTTCCGTACTCGTACTCCTCCTCGGCGGTCAACAGGGACGACTCATCGATTTCCTTGAGGTAGTCCTTGAGTGTGATGTCGAAAACGATACGCTCCTCCCGCCCGACTGCGGACCTCTCGGCCCCAGCCACCCGGGCTCATTCATTCGGTGTTCACGGACTCCCGCCGGCGGACAGGGACAGTCCCGGCCTGACGGCTGTTCACTGGAAAGTATCGACTGAAGCGGGGGGCTGGTTTAGCGGGGATGCGTGTGAATTCTTCACGATGGCAGCGAATACTTCGAAAAGTTCACGGGAACCTGCGCGACAGGTCTGTCAGGGTCTTTTCAGGGGAGATGAGCGGGAGCTATTGGGACGTCCGGCGGCTACTGACCGCTCGATGCAGTGACGGAAGCTTGCTGCCGCGACTGGGTGTTCCGATGCCAGCGATGCACGATCCATATCGCCGCGAGAAACGTTGTGCTCGCTACAATCAGAACCACCGCAAAACGCCAGTCCAATCGTCGTTTCACCATTCGCTTCTCCCCTCTCGATCCTCGCCCGCGCCGCCGGCGGCCCCGGCGCTCTTCCACGCACGGATAGTGCCCTTTCCCCGCTCGATCCCAGGAACTCGCCGGCACCATCCGACACCGCAAACGGTTCGCAAAATAGGTATGATGTCCCCCCAGTAACACAGGTCTGGTATTGTGCTAAGCGTTTGTGGGAAGTCAGAAGCGGGGGCGTTTCTTCGAGAGCTTTGCCCCGCCTGTCCGTTGCCTGGAGTGCCATGCTGGAGGCCTGAAGCGGTAGACTCCCCCGCACGACTGCTTCGGCTGTGCCTTCCCGGGGATGGTGTGCACGGCACACCCTACAAGACCGCTCGGCTGCCATTGTGGCAGTCCCTTGGGCCGTCGCGCCGGGATTCCACGCTCTTTGTGAATCACCGCCTGTAAACCCTTGTGCCGCAAGGACCTGCCGTCGGTCCCGCCGGGACGCCAAGAAAGACCCGCGGTGGCACAGGGTTTGCTGAGTTTTGAACTAGCCTATCCGTATGATAGGTAAGTAATGCGAGATGTATCGTTCAATAGCAACTCACAAGTATGGAGGGCTGCTCATGGCGAGTGTTGCTCAGATCCAGGCGAATCGTTCGAACGCGCAGAAGTCCACCGGGCCGCGGACGGCCCAAGGCAAGGCGGTGGCTTCGCAAAATGCCGTCAAACATGGGCTTTTGGCCGAGCAGGTGGTCATTCATGGAGAAGACCCCGCCCAGTTCGATCTCTACCGCGAGGGGATGCTCGCGGATCTGGCGCCGGTGGGCGGGATCGAAATGATGCTGGCCGAGCGGGCGGTGAGTCTGGCCTGGCGATTGCGGCGGGCCGAGCGGCTGCACAGCGCCGTCTTCGCGACCGTCTACCGCGAGAACGCGGGCGATATCGTGCTCTGGCCCAGGCATGGGCTGCCGAT
>CALEZT010000126.1 GCA_937927975.1 uncultured Phycisphaerales bacterium | reverse complement strand
ATCGTATTCGGTGACTGGAGTTCAGACGTGTGCTCTTCCGATCTCCTGGCCCAGACGCCGGCCACGAATCCGCCCTGCCGTCGGCGGGCAGAACGGTACTGTACCAGAGGAAAGCGCCGGGCTCAAGTCGATCTTGTCGGCCGCCCGCGCGAACCGACGGCCGGTCCGATGAACGTCGCGAACCACACTATCGCAGGGCGTACCAGGCGACGCCCTCGTAAGTCCAGATCCTCGGGTACTTGGCGATGAGCATCTCCTTCTCCGCCTCGTCGGTCGTATAGAAATGACCGCCTTTGACGGGAGACCAGAACCGGTACACCGGCTGAGTCATCTGCGGCTGCAAACCCGACGGGTAGACGTAGAACGCGACCCCCTCATACGTCCAGATCTTCTGCTGCTCCTTGATGAGCTTGTCCTTTTCCTGCTCGTCGATCGTGTAGAAATGAGTGGAAAGCTTGTCGGACCAGAACCGATGGACGGGACGCGTCAAAGGATCGGAGTCGTCGCAAAACGCCGCGAACACTGCTCCCTCATACTTCCACACCAGGGGATAGTCGATGAGCAGTCTCTCTTTCTCGTCGCTGTTGATGGTGTAGAAATGCCTGCCGGTCTTGGGCGACCAGAACCGGTATACGTCGCGAAGAGACGCTTCCAGCAGATCTCCATTCTCGATCATCAGATTATCCAGGAAGGCCTGCCCGGAGGTCAGGCTCAACCCGTCGGAGGTCCCGCCGAGCCAGATGTACAGGGGCTTGCCGTTCCACTGGCCCTTGATCAGGCCGGGAAACGACAGCCATGCGTTGTCGACGCCGTAGCCGCCGTCGCCGACGTAGAGTTCGTCCGCCTCGGCGCAATACGAAAGGTAAATCGTCGCGCTGTTCTTGAACCGCGGCGCGGTGCTTGTGTCGGTGCAGATTCCGTCCACCGTCCTGAACCAGAAGTGGGAGTACATGCTCGACGCCCCGATTCCGACGCCGATCTGTTGCTGACGCGGCCGCTCGGCGTCGCAGGTCAAACCGAAGCCGATCCAGCCCTTGGCGTATGTCAGAGGCGTGTATTGCAGGTCCACCTTCATGGCGAAATCGAACTGCGGGTCGAATCGCCAGGCGTTCGAGACATACATGGCCCAGGCCCCAGCCGCGGAGGCCGTGGTCTGAAGCTCCAGGCGTCCGTTCCTCTCGACCAACGTGCAGTTGCGCGGATCCTCCACATGCGTTCGCCAGATGACGCTTCTCTCGTTGTCGTCGAAGTTCTCCCGCAGGATCAGCTGCCCCAGCGATAGCGTCGAGGAGGGAGGCGATCCGATCACCTGCCCAATCGCAACACTCTCGAATCCCCCAAACCCACACCCCAGAATCACGGCAACCGCGACGGCCCAGAACGTGATGCGAATCACAGCCTGCATGTCCCTACCTCCCACTAGGATACCCAGAATCCCTTCGCCGCTCAGAATCCATAAGCGAATCATGCGCTATGCCCCGCGAGATCCGTCTCTATGCGACTCCTGGCGAACACACGGTACTTCATTGCCAGGTGTGAAGGATCGCCCTGCAATCGCGGCATTTGGGCCACCCGCACACCCTGCAAGGCCGTCGTTGAAACCGCGGACTACCGTGTCCTGACTCCGGCCGCTCCTCCATGGTGCTCCATTTTATAAGGCGCAGCCGACTACCCTGTCAAGCTGGGAAATTGAGGTTTTGGCTTATGTTATTGGACCGCTGCCGGCGAACCGGGTCGATTCATGACGCCCCGGCGGACCGGCAAGCCCCGGACGATGTCCCTGGAAGCGTCGTATCTCCTGTATTCTGCCCACGTTCCAGACTCGTCCCATAAAGAGTCAAGGTTTGAAAATATGCTTGCCGATGACAGAGAAAGGTAGTAGTCTCTTCCCAGTACTGGCAGTGCGGATTCTGGGCAACCTGGGTCGCCTGCCTCCCACAGGGAACAAGGATAGGTTTCGGTTGGGAAGATTGTGGCCTGTGCGGTCACGAAGAAGGAAAGGAGTCGCCATGCGAGAATCGAAGGGATTCGAAATCAAACGATGGGCCAGGCTGGGCGTCTGTCTGTGCGCAGTCGCTGGGACCCTGTTTTTCGTCTGCGGTTGCGGCGAGCAACTGACCCGGATGGAGGACAATCAGATCAAACTGCAAGCCATGGTGGCCGCGAATGCCCGGGAGCTTGCCACCCTCTCCTCGCAGGTCCACGCCGGGACCGCCAAACTCGGGGAAGGCATCCAGAACCTCGACGCGCAGGCCCAGGGGATCGCCGCAGGCGTCCAGACCGTTCAGAGCGACCAGAGGCAGCTTCATGAAACCGTCGTCGCAGGCCATCGAAGCCTCGACGCCCAGGCAGACGCTCTGCGGGCAGGCCAGCAGTCTTTGGGAGGCCAGGTGGCGCAGGTCCAGGACACCGCGCAACGAACGGCCTCCGATTTGACGGCCCTCGCCCGACACCAGGCCGGGCTGCGTGAAACCGTGCTGGCCAATCAGCAGGAGTTGAACACCCACATGGGCGTCGTCGTCAGCAACCAGCAAGGCATTCAGGCCGGCGTCGTTCGCCTGCACGAGGCGGATGAATCGCTGGCCCGAAGCATCGCCTCCGTGGCGGGCAAGCAGGACGCCCTGTCCTCGACCCTCCAGGACAACAACACCCAATTGGCTGAACGGCTCGCCGCGATCGCCGCGACCCAGAAGACGACCCAGGATTCAATCACCGCCAACCACGAACAGGTCGATAACCGACTCGCAGGTCTGACGCAATCGCAGCAGAGATTCCAGGCACGCATCGAGATCCTCGACGGCAGAATGGTCCGGATGAACGAAGATCTGGCCGGCGCGGCCTCGACTCTGCAGCAAAGGCTCGCGACCGACCACGACGCCGTGACGTCGCGGATCGCCGGGCTGGCCACGGGCCAACAAGACCTCCAGGCCCGCATCGACGTATTGAATGCAAAAGCGGACAAAGCCTCGTCGGAATCTCAGACCGCAGTCGCCTCTCTCCAGGAGACGTTGCGGACCGGACAGGAAGTGGTCACAGACCGGATGGCCGCAAGCCTCCAGAATCAGCAGGCGATCCGGACCGCCGTCCAGGACCTCCACAGCAAGACGGACGCGATGGCTGGGAACCTCGCGGTTGTGGCAACCGAGCAGGCAACCGCGAAAGACGTCGCACGAGCTCACCACGATGAGATCGTCACTGCGATGGCCGGACTCTCCGACGGGCATCAGTCTCTTCGTTCAGGCATCGAACAGATCGGCGTCAAATCCGATACGATGACTTCTGAATTGGCCGCCCACGCAGCCGCGGTCGCCGACAACCACCGGAGCACGAATGCCGCGATCGCAGACCTCGGCGTCCGGACCCGGCAGGTGTCCACGGAACTGGGCGCAATGGCCTCGGCGCAGGACGCCTTCCGTCGGCAGCAGTTGAATCACAATGACGCGATGACGACTCGCATGACCGGATTGGCCGAGCACCAGCAGGCCCTTCGGGGCCAGGTGGATCTCCTCACGGCGACCACCAGCCAGACCGCCCTGTCCATGCTCACATTGAACAATAGCCAGGCGACCTTCCAGCAGGCGATGCAGACGGGCATGAATGGTCTTCATGAGAGAGCCGACCAGACGGCGATGAACGTCAAGGGCATGATCGAGCTGAACTCGGCCATGAACCAGGCGATCGCCGCTCAGGCCGCCAGGATGACCGAGAATCAGCAGGCCATGAAGGCGGATCTCACCCGCATGGCGGGCGTCATGGATCGGGCCTACGCGGACCTCACCGCGGTATCGCTCGCCCAGGACACCCTTCAGAGCGCGTTGACCACTCGCAGCGACGAGATCAGCGGACGGGTCGCCCGTCTCGACAACAACCAGAAAGACCTCGCAGAAAGCCTCAATGTCCTGACGGCCACCGCAGGCCAGACGGCTTTGGACGTCATGGGACTGGCCACCGGCCATGCCGAGCTGAACCGGACCATCGCCGCCGGGGACAGCGCGATCATCGCCCGCACGGCGAAGCTCGCCGACAATCAGAACACGCTGAGCAGCCAACTCGACGTCCTGACCGCCACCACGAGCCAGACCGCGGCGGACGTGATCGACGCATCCGATCGGCAGAACGCCCTTGCCGGCATGGTCCGAGCGTACAGCGACTCCGCCACCGGCCATATGGCCAGGCTTGCGGACAATCAGCAGCGGATGCAGAGCGACATCGACGTGCTCACCGCCACCGCCGGACAGACCGCCCTGGACGTGATCGAAGCCGGCGAGCGGCAGGCCCGGTTCGCCAAAGCCGTCCAGAGCCACAACGACTCGACCGACGTCCGCATGGCCAGGCTCGATGAGAACCAGCAGAAGATGCAAAGCGGCCTGGATGCGTTGGCCGTCACGGCCGAACAGACAGCGGCGAACGTGGTGGAAACCGCCGAGCGGCAGGCCCGGTTTGCCAAGGCCGTCCAGAGCCACAACGACTCGACCGACGTCCGCATGGCCAGGCTCGATGAGAATCAGCAGAAGATGCAAAGCGGCCTGGACACGCTGGCCGTCACTTCTGGACAAACGGCGGCGAACGTGATTGAAGCCGCCGAGCGGCAGACCCAGTTCGCCAAGGCCGTCCAGAGCCACAACGACTCGACCGACGTTCGGATGGCCAAGCTCGATGAGAACCAGCAGAAGATGCAGAGCGGCCTGGATGCCGTCGCCGCCACCTCGCAACAGACCGCCAAGGATCTGGTCGCGGTGACCGGCCGGCAGGATACGCTTGCCTCGGCGATCCAGAGTCACGATGAATCGGTGATCGGTCGGATCGCCAAGCTGGACGAGAATCAGCACAAGACCCAGAACGGCATCGACGCCGTGGCGACGACCGCAGGACAAGCGGTTCGCGACATCGCCGCCCTCAGCGAAATCCAGACCAAGTCCGATCAGACAGCCCAGGCCGGCCGTGCGGAAGTGACCGTCAAACTGACCGAGATCGCCCAGGGCCAGCAGAGCTGGACCGAGAGATTCGACACGGTCCAAACCCGGATTCAGGCGATGGCCGACGGCATTGCCACGCTCGACCAGCAACTCGCCAAACTCCAGGGCGTCCTCCAGACCGGCGTTGCGACCACCAGCGCCGCGCTCGACGCAAACGGACAGCAGCGTCAGCGATTCGAGGCCAAGATCGCCCAGGACGTGCAGGCGATGATCGACGCCCTCTCGCAGCTTCGTCAGACTCAGGCCCAGCTCCAGGAGCAGATGAGCCAGGTGCACAAGAGCACCCAGAGCCAGGCGGACACGCTCAAGACCACGATCGAGCAGTTGAAGGCCGCTCCGACCCAACAGCCTCCGGTCGAGGTCAAGGTCGGCGACGCCGCCAGGTCGGTCGAACCGCGCGTCGTCCAGACCGGCGAGTGACCCTCGATCGTTAAACGCACGGAAGCCTCCGGAACACAGGACCACAGACGAGAAAGGGGATGGCGAAAGTCATCCCCTTTTGCCTGCGCCGAATTCGCACCGAATCACAGCAGCGTGATCCCCGCCTCCCGGCACTGGTCGATGACCCACTGAGGCCACACGCTCGCATGCACCTCTCCGACGTGCAGCTTCCGGAGGAAGAACATGCACAGACGCGACTGGCCGATGCCGCCGCCGATGCTCAGGGGCAACTCGCCCGCCAGGAGCCTCTTGTGCCATGGGAATTCCCGCCGAGCCAGGGCCCCGCGAACCCGCAACTGCTCTTGCAGCGAATCCGCGTTCACGCGAATCCCCATGGAGCTGATCTCAAACGCTCGATCGAGCAGCGGATACCACAGGAGAATGTCGCCGTTGAGGCCCTTGCAGCCGTTGACGGTGGGCGTGATCCAGTCGTCATAATCCGGCGCCCTCCCATCGTGAATCGTTCCGTCGGGCAGCTCGCCGCCGATGCCGATCACGAAGACCGCCCCCCATTCTTTCACAATCCGGTTCTCCCGCTCCCGCGGCCCGACGTCCGGCCATCGCTGCAGCAGTTCTTCCGCATGGACAAACGTGATCTCCTCCGGCAACATCGGCGCGATCTGCGGATACCGGTCATGCACCGCCCGCTCCATCATGCGAAGCACCGAATAGATCGAGCGGACGGTCCCCTTGAGAAACTCCAGGCTCCTGTCCTGCGGATTGATGACACGCTCCCAATCCCACTGATCCACATAGACCGAGTGCAGATTGTCCAGGCACTCCTCGTCGGGTCGAATCGCGTTCATGTCGGTGTAAAGCCCTTCGCCCGGCCCGAAGCCATAGTCCGCCAGCACCATCCGCTTCCACTTGGCCAGCGAGAACAGGCATTCGGCCTCGGACAGCCCGTCGTCCTTGATGCGGAACGTCGCCTTGGCCTCCACCCCATTGAGGTCGTCGTTGATTCCACTGCCCTTCCGCAAGAACAAGGGCGCAGAGACCCGCTGGAGATTCAATGCGGTCGCCAGGTGATCCTGGAAGAAATCCTTGATGAACTTGATCGCGCGTTCGGTCTCGCGCAGATTCAATGTAGGTCGATAGCCTTCGGTCAAGATCAGATCCGGCATGGAAGCCTCCAAACCATGTTTACACAGTCAAACCGGCGCGCCGCACGGCGGCCCAGACGATATCCCAATCCTCCCGCTCGGTCAAAGCAAAAAGCCGGACCGATTTCCTGGCGACAATCCGGACTTTCACTCTTGATAAGAACGGATTCACCGCAATAATGGAGCAGGACGAACGACTGGGAACAAGGGAACTTCCAGGTCGAAGTCCCAGAGAGCCAAGCACGACAGACTGGAGATCGGACATGAGAACACGCGGGTATCACCGCCTCGGCATCGCGGCGGTCCTGGCAGGCACGGTCCTGGCCGGTTGCAGCATCAACATTGATGGCGACGGATTCAGAGCCAAGCACGTCCGAAGCGAGGATCTGAGCGTTCCTCTGGCCGGCATCGCCACGCTGAATGTGAGCACGAACGTCGGTCGGATCGAAGTGAAGGCAGTTGACGTCGCGGAGGCGCGGATCGCCGCCGTGATCACAGTCAAGGCCAAGACGCAAGAACAGGCGCAGGAGTTGGCCGAGAGCGTTCGCATCGAGGCCAAAACGTCGGGGCGAACCCTCGTAGTCAATGCGGTCAAACCGTCCGGCTTTGGCCGCAATCAACTGTCGGTGGACTTCACGATCACCACCCCGCCCTCCCTGGGGATCAAGAGCACAGTGAACGTCGGAGACATCCACATCTCAGGCTTTGCAGGTTCGGTGGAGGCTCGCAGCGAAGTCGGTTCCGTCACCTGTCTGGGCCTGCGCAGCGACGCCACCGTGCACACGAACGTCGGAGACGTCCGCGCGGAATATGCGTCGGACGCACCTGCCACGATCTCGATCGACGCTTCCGCCAACGTCGGAGACGTCGAACTGACGGGTCCCAGGGACATCTCGGCCACGGTCGCCGCTGAAACGAACGTCGGCTCCATCAGCAGCGACCGGCCGCTCACCATCTCGGGATCGCTCAAACAGTCGATTCGGGCCTCGCTCGGCAACGGCGAAGGGCGGATTCAACTCCGCTCGAACGTGGGCTCGATCCGGATTCGCTGAATGCCGATCGCTATGGAGCCAGCAGGGCCATCGCGAGTCCCGCCGCCGCGACGCATAACGCCGGCGGCAGCACCTTGAAGATGATCCGCATCAGCGGCGCGTTGAAGTAACTGGCCGACAGCGCCAGGCACAGGTGGATGGGACTGATCGCCAGCCCGAACACGACGCCCGCGAAGGCCAGCGTCTCGACGCCCAGAAGCGTTTGGCCCCCGGTCTGAATGAACGGCGTCAGGAACGGATATGTGATCGCCACGGTCGGCGTCGTCACTCCCGTGCTGAAACTCACCAGAAACGGCAGCAAGAACACCACCAGCAGAGGCGGCATGTGGATGTCCTGGAAGAACGTCACGACGGCGCCGACCGCCCCGCCGGCCTCCAGATTGAGCTTGAACCACAGAGCCCCGAACAGCAGCAGCACGATGTCGGCTTCGCGGGCGGCCTTGAAGATCCCCGGCCAGCGCCTCACGTCCACCCGATGGAACAGCAGCAATCCGAGAATCGCCAGCAGGATTCCCACCGCTGGCGGAACGTGAAGCTTCACGTACAGGATCGCGGTGAACAGAATGGGCCAGAACACGAGCACCAGGTCCTTCACGTGAGAACCGACGCTCGCGCGGGCCTCCATGTGCTCGGCTCGTCGCGGCGGGATGCCGGCCAGCAGAAGAAAGACGATTCCCGAAACCATCCCCGCGACGGCCAAAGCTGCGTGATATGCGACAATCCTGCCCGGCGAGACGCTCAGCATCGTCACGATCAGGGGCACCGCCGGAAAGAGCGGCCAGACCGGCTCCCACTGGTGGCGGAAGAAGAAATTGATCGCCGCGACGCGACTTCGTTCGACCCCGATCTTGTCGCCTGCCTCGCGGACCATCGGAGCCGAGAGCATGATCCCGCCGGGCGTCGGCAGCAGTCCCATGACCAGGGGAATCGCCGCCAAGGCCACGCGCCGACTGCGGAACAGGCCGTGCATTGCAGGGATGAGGCGGGCCGAAAGGCCGATTTGCCCCATCGCCTCGCCCACCACGTTGACCAGAAGCAGGAGCAACGTCAGGGACACGAACAGATACGGCGTAGTCTCCGTCAGCGGTCGGTCATGCCATTCGGTCGCCAGATGACCCCACATCTGGCCCGGCGTGACCTGCAACAAGATCGCCAGCAGCACGGCCGAGGCCGTCATCGCCTTGCCGATCCGGACCCGCAGACGCAGCAGAACCACCAGCGCCAGCAACGACACGAGAATCGCGATCAACGCATACATTCGAGAGATTGCACTCCAACCGAGTTATCGGGGCGTCGGAACGAACGCGGCATTATCCCTGTCGCATGAGCGGCCGTCAACAGGAGGGTTACCCGGATGGATCGCCTCTACGAGCGCAAGGCGAGAGCTGCACCGAGACGGTGCGCCTCCTCCAATCGCTGTGATTCCTTGCGGATCGCGCCTTTGTCTCCGACGCCGGGAACGACGATGGTGTCCGCCAGGTCCATTTCGAGATACGCCAGGCTCTTGCGGAAGAAGTCCACGACAGGCCGCCAGGTCTCCTCGTGCGTCTCCTCCAGGACCACGGCCGCTGCGGCCCGCTTGCCCCGCACCATCGGGCGATTCGCCTCGCAATTGAAGTACACGAACCGATCGACGAATGCCTTCATCAGTGCGGTCGGGCCGTACCAATAGACCGGCGTTGCGAACACGATGGCGTCGCAGGCCGCGATCTTCTCATAGAGGGGCCGCATGTCGTCGTCCTTGCTGCAAGGCCGACCCCGCCAGCAGGCATGACAGCCGTCGCATTCGCGAATGTGCAGATCGCCCAAACGGACCATCTCAACCGCCGCTCCGACCGAGGCCGCCCCTTCGGCGATCTGGGAAACCAGAATCTCCGTATTCCCGCCTTTGCGGGGACTGCCGACCACAGCCAGCACCTTCGACATTCTCGACTCCCTGGAATCGCGAGGCTCATGATTCGCGCGGCACCCTCTTACCACATCCGCGACCGCGTTGACGACGCGTACGTCATAGTGAGCAGCCGCAAGGAAGTCGTCAACACAAATCGTAGATCCGCGACGGCTCTGTGTCGTGGCTGCCATGGCGTTGACAGACTGGGGCGTTGCCGCTACTCTGGCGCTTTCTTTGGGAGTAGTTCGTATGGAATTGACATGGATCAACAAGCTTCGGATCGCGGCGGTGGCGGCATTGGGCATCGTCGTCCTTGGGATTCTCGCCTGGCCGCTGGTGGCCCCGGCGGACCCGCTGCTTCCCGTCCGAGCCTCCGTCATCGACTTCTCCGGCACGCTGCTGCTGCTCGTCCTGGCCCTGGCGATCGGATTCGCGGGCTACTTCATCGCCTGGCCGCACGGTCGGGAGATCGGCATTCTCGGGGTGCCTTTCGGTCTGGCCATCTGGGCGGGCCGCTCGGGTTCCATGCGGGCACTGACGCAGATCTGGGACGACGCCGCCGAACGGGCTGCGCTGATCCAATCCCTTCGCGTGGAGCCCCTCTATTGGATGCTGCTCGTCGCGGCGGGCTTCGCAGGAGTCCTGCTGGCGCAGCGTCTGCGACAGGCGCCCCGCAACAGCGTCCTGGAATCGGACGCGCAAACGACGCGAAAAGGTCCCGCCGGCAACGCCTTTGCGAATAGCCTGGTGGCCTTGGGCGTATCGGTCGTGATCTCGCAATTCTTCGTGGGCGTCTTCGTGCAGAATCTGGCGATGTCCCACAACCTGGCGGCTCAGCCGGACGTCGGCCAGATCATCTTCGGGGTCGCAGCCGCGTTCGCGGTCGCAGGCTTCGTCGTCAAGCAGTTCCTCGGCCAAAGCTACATTTTGCCTGCTCTCTCGTCACTGCTGGTGGTTGGAACAGCCCAGGTTCTCCACTATCGAGGCCAGACCCTCCAGAGGTTCGCCGAGACCCTGCCGGCGCCCTTCTTCCCGCACAGCGTCTTTGCGATCGTCCCCGTCCAATTGGTGACCCTGGGAACGCTGGGCTCGGTCCTGGGGTTCTGGATTGCGGTCCGATATGACTGGTGGCGCAAGCACGAAACCTTCTGATTCCGCCAGTCATTTCACCCTTTCTTCACCCAATAGAAAGCTCATAAACTGAGCTTTTGCAGAGATTTACAGTCAATCCGCCCCGTAGTCGCCGCCCCCTGCGCAAAGAAAACGAAAATTGTCTGCTTGCCCTCCCTGAATTGGCCGACATAAGGATGTCCTGAAACCTTCAGGACTCAGATGCGGGGCCAGGGACGTGAGGCCTCCCACGCGATTCGTCGCGTGAAGGAACACACGTAGGGCCGCCGTGGATAGGGAATGTGAAAGAATCGGCTATACGAACAGGTGAAGTGCCCGTATCGTAAGGAGCACTGTAAAGCCAGCCGATAAAAGGAGTTAACGATGTTGGTTCTGAGCAGACAAAAAGACGAGTCCATCATGATCGGCGACGAGGTGGAGATCACCATCGTCGATGTGCGGGGTGACAAGGTGCGGCTGGGAATCACCGCGCCCAAGCACATCCCGGTCCATCGCCGAGAGATCTACGACGCCATCCAGCGGGAGAAGTCTCAGAAGACTGACGGAGAGGTTCAGACCGGCGGCAACAACGAACACCTCGACAGCGCCGAAGAATCCCTGCACAAGAAGGCTCCCCAGAAGTAGACTCGCCCGCGATCTGCTCGCCACACCCATCGACTGTCCACAACCCTCTGGTTTGACAGAGGGTTTTTCTTTTGCGCTCCTGGCTGCCCTCCGCTCCCGAATCGACCTCCCCAGACCCTCATCATCCAGGGATCGCCACCTGCACCGCCGTGACGTTCAACGCCTTGGGCAGATCGCGCGGATCGATTCGGACGAGGAACCCGCGAGCCCCGCCGTTGATGTAGATCGTGCCCAGCTCCAGGATGCTCGCCTCGCAATAAACCGGCATCGCCCGCCTGGTCCCGAACGGACTGGTCCCCCCCACCAGATACCCGCTGTGCCGATTGGCCACCTTCGGGTCACACGGACCGACCGATTTGACGCCCAGAATCCGAGCCAAACCCTTGGTCGAGACCTCGCAGTCGCCGTGCATGAGCACGATCAGGGGCTCCTTGGCGTCGGTCTCCATGACGAGGGTCTTGACGACGACATGCTCGTCCACGCCCAGTTCCCGCGAAGACACGCGGGTACCGCCCCGTTCTTCGTACTTGTAGAAAAACGGCTCGAACTCGATCCCACGGTCGAGCAAACAACGAATCGCGTTGGTCTTGGGATAGTCTTTCTGCATTCCCGATTGTCTCCAGCAGGCGGGCCAGCGAACCTCGAAGCAGCCGCCGCACAGTGCCAGACACTCTTCATGATGCGTCTCTTGGCTTGATGGTTCATCCTGTGGACATCACTGTACAGCCGAGCCCTCCCGCCGGCAAGCCCCCTCCCCCCAAGGTCTCTCCGGCGTGGGAACAGGACATTCGCAGACAGATCGCAACCTACAAGCGGTTCACCCGCTGGGTCGAACGATGGATCGACTTGAGCCTCGAACACTCGAAGCTCAGAATGCAGAGTGCCAAACAGGACAGATCAGGGTAGCCTGGAACTCGGTACTCTCAAGTCCCTTTCAGAACTCGTAATCCTCGGGGAAGTTGAAGTATGCGAGCTTGCCGTGCAGTTCGTACGCCTTTCGGTCGCGGGCCTTGGCCGCCGCGATCTCGTCGTCGAAGTACCCGAGATAGTACACCTTCCCGCGGCACCGAATCCGCGCCTCCCACTTGTCGCCCCGTCGGTACACGCCCACGAATCGCGAGGCTCCGCCGACAGGGCCCCGTGCGGCCATGTGCTGTCGCGGCGTACACACGAGCAGGTTGTCCCGGCGATTGTTCAGCCCGTTGTGGTCGGCGTGGTGCACGACGTAGCCTTTCCGCGGACGCATGATCATGCGATGCATGGCCACCTCGCCTGCGCTGCCCAGCGTGATGGCATAGGTCGTCCGCCCGTGACGACTCGCGTACCATTTGTACTTGCTCACCCTCTCGTAGTCGGCGGCGCTGACGAGGGCGAACCGCCCGTTGCCCAGAGGGATGCGTTTGCCGCCGCGACGGTTCCTGCACCCCGTCGGATGGGGACGCTTCAACGCCTTGTCACTGGGCCTCCGCCACCATTTCGTCTTGAAATTCCGGCACGTATCCGTCGGCAGGACCTCCTCGATCTCGCCGGGACAGGCCGGATGGTTGGTGCACTGGAGCAGGCGCGTCGTGCCGGTCCACTTGTCGCGCAACTGCCGCGACCTGGGCAGCGGACACGAGTGCGTGCACAACTGGCACTTGCCCGCGAAAATGAACGCGTACGCCGGCTTCCAGTTGGCCCCGCGATACTGCTCGGGCCACGCGTCGCTCTCCGGCGGCGGAACCCGCAGCCGCGACCTGGGCCCCCGCACACGCGACGCAGGCGCCGCCCCGACCGCCTTTCCTGGTCTCGCCTTCGCCCTTTTTCCCTCTGCCTCTTGACTTCTTGCTTGTCCGCTTCGCTTTCCCATGGCTCTGTCCTTGTGTTCGTTCGGAGGCGAATCACGATTCGCCCCACGGAGTCCCGAGACATCGCTTCACAACGCTATGAATATGGTACAAGTACCGAGCAGTTCTGTCAATACAAAACGACAATAACTTGTTGCATTTCTGGAATAATTGTAACCTGTTGTCGCGCAAGGGTTTGGGAGCGACGGCATTCACCACAGAGGCACAGAGCCCACAGAGAAGGATAGGGGTGCGCACACAGGGACGCAGCGACGCGGAGGGCGGAATCCCGTTCGTAGTGACGCCGTAAGGCGTTGTCTTCGCGAGCCACGGGCCACGAGTCACGAGCCACGAGCCACTGCTTGAAGCAACCGCAGATGAACGCTGATGAACGCTGATTCCGGAGCACGGATCAGGATTCTTGCCACAGAGGGCACAGAGCCCACAGAGGTTGGGGGACGGTAGAAGCGTGGAAGCGTAGATGCGTGAATGCGTTCTGGAAGAGGAGCCCGGCGTTCTTTCAGCCCCCTCCAACGCTTCTACGCTCCCACGCTCCCACGCTTCTACCCTTCTCCGCGACCCGCCGCACCAGGAACAGCCGACCGAAACCGCCGCTCTGGGCACAAAGCGATTGTCACACGCCGGAAAGATCACCTAGCACCGTTCCGCTCGCTCCGCCTGGCCCTGAAGGGTCACTCTGACGCTGGCGCCAGTCTCCCGGCAGCCGACCCAACTTCATTCGCATCTTCAGAGTCTGGTTCAGGCTGTGCCCTCGGCACCCATTGCTTGGGCTGCAAGAGAATCACCCCAACGTAGGCCATCGCGCTTACGACCATGATCACGATGGCCCGGATCAAGGTCATGTAGCTGATCTTCCCCGCCGCCGAACTGCTGAAACAGCCGCAACTGATGTCCAGATGATTCCACAGGGCATAGCCCAGCACGAACGTGAACATCGCTGCCATGCCTATGCTTGCCAGCAGCGCCCCGCCCACGAATACCCCGCCAACCAGGCACACGCCGGCAAGAAGCTCCACCCACGGCAGCACCATCGCCACGAGCACACCGAGCTTCGGCCCGACCAACTCATAGCCGTACACACTGCCGAGGAACACGTACGGCTGGAGGATCTTCGGCATGCTGCTCACGATGAACATGAACCCCAGCCCCAGCCGCACCACCAGCACGAACGCAGACAATGCCCTCTCCCTACCGGGTAGCAGTCGTCTGAGCTTCATCCAGAACCTCCTGTGCCGAGTTGTCCGTTTCCAGTTCACAGTCGTCAGTTGCTTGCCTTCTCATCTCCGGCGTGCAGGCTTCAGCCTGGCGCTTGGCCATCAGTCGCTCCAACTGCACCTTCGGGTCCTCATAGTAGGGACACTCGAACTGGTACAACCGCAAACGCTCTTGGATTTGGTCCGCCAGTTCGTGGTTCCGGACCCGCACGGCAAGCGCCCGGGCCTTCTCCGCCGTCTCCACGGCCTTTTTGTACCGCCCCTCTAGGGCATGCGCCGCCGCCAGCGTATCCAGCACGCCCACGTCTCGGCCGCCGGTCATTGCCATTGCCCGCTCGGCCAGTCGGATCGCCTCATTCGCGTCCCGGACTTCGGCGCTCGGGTGTGTCGCCAGGAACCACGCCAGTTCCTTTTTCGCCAGGAGAAAACCGGGCTGAAGGCGGACTGCCTCACGCAGGTGCTCGATGCCTTCGGCCCACTCACCGGCTATGACCAATGCCTTGCCCAAATTACAGCGAGCCGCGACGAACAGCGGTCTGATTTCCAGCGCCTTGCGGTAGTTCTCAATGGCCAGATGAATCTGCCCTTTGTGAAGATGGAGATTCCCCAGATTGAGAGCGGCCTGCAGGCTGAACATCGAATTTGCCTTAAGCACTTCTTGGTACTGCTCAATCGCTTCATCTGCTTTGTCGGGCAGACCCTGGAGTGCAACGGCAAGATTGTAGCGAATGTGGGCCCTGCCGGGTGACTCGCTCAATGCGATGTGGTAGTGGGAAATAGCGTCGCGGATGTTCCCCTGTCTGGTGAACTCGACTCCCAGGTTGGCGTGGACGCCCACTGACCGCGGGTCTATCGACAGCATGTACTCGTGCAGCCCCACCGAGTCTCGCCACTGCGTCAGGTAGTGACGCATCGGGATCGTCTCCAAGCCCGCCAGAGCGAGCACGAACACCATCACCATCGCCGTGCGTCGGCCCTGGTTGGCATCGACACGGACTCGGGTCATCCATGAGAATAGCGCCGTCAGCACCATCAGGAAGCCTACAGAAGGCAAATAGGCATACCGGTTGGCCGCGATGGTCGGCGTGACGCTGATGATCCCCATGGTTGGCAGGATCATTACGAAGAAGATCAGCCAGCCGGCCAGCGGCGCACGTGTGCGCCTACGCGAGAAGGCCAAACCTGCAATGAGAAGACACGTCCCGATAACACCTATCAACACCATCGGATGCGCGAGGCTCATGGGCGAGGGAAACTCATAGTACGCTGAGAGGTGAACGGGCCAGATGAACTTGTACAGATAAAAGACGATGTTATGGGCGAGAATCAGCGGGATATGGAGGGGATTATAGTGCCCCGGCAAGTGCACGGCCCCCGCGTTACTCTGCGACAGATAGGTGATCACCCCGAAGACGCAGGCAACCGCAAATAGGGGTAGCTTCTCGACAATCCCCCTGCGGCCAAGCCGGTTCAGCAGCCAATAGTCCATCAGCAACATCATCGCGGGCAAAGGGACCGTAATCGGCTTGGACAGCAGGGCCAGGATGTACGTCGTCAGGCAGACGACGTAGTAACGCCTGCAGTCGTCGCGTGCGAATCGCACATAGTAGATTAGCGACCACAACGCGAAGAACGTCGCCAGGACCGTCTTTCGCTCGGCGATCCAACAGACCGATTCCACCGACATGGGATGCAAGCCGAACAGCAGCGCGACCCCCGCGGCAATCAAGGGCCGGCCGAAGAGCACGTAGAGCAGCGCGCCCACCAAGGCAGTATTGGCAACGTGCAGGCACAGACTGGTGCGGTGATAGACTCTCATGTCCTCATACGGACCGCCGAGGAAACGATCCACCATTAAGGACACCATCGTCAGCGGCTGATAGTAACCTCGGACCGTAGACGGCTTCCATACCTCGGAGAAGAAACGGCCGATGGATTCCCACGACGGGTGATTCACGAGAGGATTCTTCACCACATAATCCTGGTCATCGAGAAACTGGGCGCGAGCCGACAACGCGGGCAAGTGCGCGAAGAACACCGCCGTACAGACAACAATCAGCAGGTATACGAGCACCTGCCTCTGCGCAGCTCTACCCGCGAACGCCTCCAGCAATCGGCCTCGAACCTCCGACAGAGTCAACGCCGGCCCACTACGCGGGATCGTTCTGCTCTGCATTGTCGCTCTCTACCTCCTTCTCTACCGGCGCCGGCGACTGGGACCGCCCATGCTTAGACGCCCATTCGGCCCAGCCTCCCTTGAAGATCGAAACGTCTGAGTAGCCTTCTTCGATCAGTCTCAGCGACACCGTCTCGGCGAACTTGCAGCCGGCACTCTGGCAATAGGTCACGATATGCGCATGCCGGGGGATCTTCTCAATCGTCGCCTTCCACAACACATCGTTGGCGTCGATGGGCAGACTGATCGCGTCCTCCAGATGGCCCCGCTCGTAATCGCCCGCGAGTCTGGCGTCTACGAACACCGTCTTGGTCCCGAGAAGCTCGCGAACCCTGCCTTCGCGGACCTTCGGGATGAAACTGCCGGCGTATCCTCTCTGGAGAGACTGCGTGGCAGAAGCATTTGAGAGCAGTCCTGCCTCACTGACGAACTGGCAGAGCGTCCCACACACCAACGCCGCCAGACCAATCGCGGCCAACTGCCCTGACGACACCCAGAGAGCCCACCTTCGCGGGATCGAAGGAACGGTTGAGAGCCAGAGCCATCTGGCGAAGTGCGCCACGACAAGCACAAGTACACCGACGATCGCGTACGTAAGCCATCGTTGCCGGTCGGGCGCGAGAACCGTGGCAATGTTCACCGGACCGTCTGATACGACCACCGCCCTTCCATCCCAACGCGGCGCCAAGTCTTTGAACTCCACCAGCCGTGGTTCTTGGGGTGGATTGAACAGGCGAGCCTTGCCATTCTCCACACCCAGGAACAACTCGTAGTGATCGTATTGGGGTGATTCCGGATGCGCCCGAACGTGTAGTATCGCTCGGTAGGGGCACTTCTTCAAGCCGCCCACCGTAAGCCTTGCGGCCGGTTCTGCGCTCAGACCATGGTCCAGCAGCGCTTTGCGGACCTCCCAGAGCGAACTGCCTTCTCGTTGCCCCAGATACTCCGACTTGACCAGATCGGAGAAGTCCATCTGTCCGCCGGTCAAGCCGACGAGAGTATAGACACAGTAGAGGCCGCAATGGGGATGTTGCACCTTGCGGCCCTTCCGGGCCGCGCGGTCTTGTTGCTGAGCGTCGGTCTGCTCCTCGCGAACCTGCTGCAAGTCCGTCATACCCTCGGCTGCGTGGGCACCGGTCTCCACCACCGGCGTTTGGGGCAGCAACTCCTGGTCCGGCCTTTCCACCGGTACTGGCAGGTCTGATTGCGGTTTCCCCTGAGCCATCGAGTCGGAATCACGGTCATTGTGCCCAAGCATCTCCTGTACGATCTCGTCGATCTTGCCGACCGCTTCTCCGTCGAATTCGGGCACGAGACTGCCGTCCTCCCAGGTATGGCGGATGTGGGCAAAGGGCGCGATATAGGCCGCAGTGCCGTTCGGAACGTCGTCCCTGACGAAGGAGCGTAGCGCCTCGTGGTCGGGAGCCACGGTCAGATCGGTTATCCGCACGTGGGTTTCCGTCTTCTGCCTTGCTCCGTCATGCCGATCATACGAGTGTTCCCACGTACCCTCCACTGCCATCCATGCCCCCTCGAACTCCTCGAAGCGCAGGATGTCGACCTTGAGTATCGATTCTCCGGCGCGAACGGGGCGACCTCTGTAGAGGTGCTTCTGGGCCGCTCTGGCACGGATCTCGGCCTTCGCGATATTGTATCCATGCCCGGGATCGATCCAGACCGTGTATTCGCCGTAATCCGTCGTAGCATCGAGGACAAGACACTCTGACCCGTTGACCGCCTGCCGTTCATCGCGCAGCGAAGTGCGGTTGGCCGAGCGCAGAATCTCATCGACACGTTCGAACGCATTCTGATGGCAGCCCATGAAGGAGCCCACCATGTTATCATACAGCAAGGCGTCGATGTCCTCCCGACGCGGGTTCTTGTCAAGGATGATAAGGCCTTTTCCCTCCTGATCCTTCGCCCGGTAGCTGCTGTGGGTTTGGCCGTCCCAGAGAATACCCAAGTAGTGCGTGTTGTCCTTCGGCGTGAAATGCGGCGTGCCCTCGACGCCACCCCACCGGCGCCACCGCCAGAATACCCGTTCGCCGTCGTATCGCAGGTCGCAGGTGTGATAGCTCATGTCGATCCGGTTCGGATCGCGGGTCGTTGTTGACTTCTGCGTGGCCTCGTACTCCATGCGCCAGGACTTGAAATGGTCCTGATTCAAGGTATACCGCTGTATCACGTCCAGGGGCGTCGAGGGATGTGAAACACCCGCTGCCGGCAGAAGCGCCAGCAGAGATAGAAGCCCCAATAGCGTGCCATGCATCTCTTCCTCCTGTCTGCGGGCTGCACGGTTGACAGAGGAACATTTCCATGTGACGTGCCAACAAGAAAGAACCCGCCAGTGGGTGTGGAGTACCATAGAGCCTTGCTCCACACCCACTGCTTCAACAAGAACGGTGTCTCACATGAAGTCGGGCCTCTGCTTAGTCGTAGGTGCACGTGGCATCGTAGAGATCAGTGCAATACGAATGCCCCAGACAACCGGCGAGTCCAGTCGCATGCGTTGTCCAGGAACCACCGCACGTTGCTACTACGGCCCACCCTCCGGTGCAAATGGGATTGCCATCATTCAAATACTCTGAACATGCTCGCATCGACGCACTGCTGCAGTATTGGCAACCACCTGAAGCCGAGTCCACCGCCACCCAGTGTCCCTCAATCAAAGCGTCTTCAAAGTAACCTCCGAATACAGAACCCGACCCTATGTTGAGCGGCATCATTCCCATGCAGAGGGCGCCCACACCGAGTGCGATGCCCAGCACGAGAGATGCCTGTGAACATCTCATTGATTCCATACCAACAACCTCCCTTCAAGACACGTGGTCTCGAAATATTGGCGATCTCCTTGCCGTCGAGAGGCATCTCTCGATCTCATCAAGCATCCCTCCTTGTTGCTTACGGTCCTCGGATCATAGTCCTCACCTCCTTGATCTCAAGCATCTGTCCGTTGTCTTTGTCTTCTGGCCACCTCTGAATGCGCACACACATTCCACATCTGTCAGAGATACTCCGAAGGAGTCTCGCAAAGTCGTCATTCCCTGACCTACGTTCCTCTACCTCGACAGAGTCTCCTTCCATGCTCTTGTCTCAACTCCAGAGCCCACGCACCAAGTCACGGGATACGAGCCACGTCCTCAGTAGTCCTTGAGCTTTCGCATCCACGCCGGCCACTGCTCCGGCTGCACCCCTCCGGCCTTGGTCCAGGGTCCGCTCGTGTCGTATTCCTTGTGCCACTTGAGTGTCCAGAGCTCTTTCAGACCCACCCTGCGCACCGACCAGTCGAGAAACACCATGTTGATCCCCTGGCCATGACGCTCTATGAATAGATACGACACACGATCGCCATAATAGGAGCTGGGATTCAGCTCGGGGGGCGGCGTGAACGGCTGCTTGGGTGGCGGGTCCAGATGATGAAGTCCCGCGAACCAATGGGTGCAATCGAAGAACACCGGTACCCGCGAGGGTCCCTTGACATCCGGGCCACGCCACAGGCGCCCTTTCCACGGGTGCATCTCGTCGGGGGTGTAGTTCAACCACGCGTTCCAACCGTAACTGCCATACCCCAGCACACTGCGCTTCTCCGGTGGCGCCGCAGGGTCCACTCGTCCGAAGGCGTACGCATGAAACACATCGCCCCAGGGGACGGGGGGCCCGGGCAGCGGCGTCGGAGCGGAAGGACAGAGCACCAATCCGCGACCCAAGCGTATTGATGACCAGTGAGAAAGCCACCAGTCACTGTATGGCGCGGCGTTCATTGAACCGATTTGCTCCTGTATGTAGATTGCCGACTGCAGCCCCAGCTCGCGTAGCCTCGACTGGCAGACAACGGCTTTCGCCTGTTTGCGGACCCGCTGGAGCGTCGGCAGCAGGATCGCCATCAGTAGCGCGACGATGGAGATCACCACGAGCAATTCGATGAGGGTGAAGCCATCGGAATTGATGAAGGATGATTTGTGATGGATAATTGGGGCGGAGGCGACCCTTCTGTCGCCCGGAGGCAGTTTCGCTCGGCGAATTCGTTTCTCCCTGCATCCCATCGCTTCGGCTCCCTTCTCCCCAGAGAACCCTGGTTCCGGCGATTCCAAGACGAGGAACCACCACCGCCGATCCCATCCCGCTTCGCGAAGGTGTCGTCATCAATCGTTGCTCAGGTCTCGACAAAGATCCATTATGCGTTCCCCCCGTTGAACTTGCAAGAGAAAGATCATACGAATCCAAGAAAAAATACAAGACGTAAGACCGTGGTCAGGCACTGCAATGGGCCTGAGGGGATCGGCGTCTCGTGGCGGCGTCAATACGAACGAAGGCGGGGTACGGCGGGACGGGGCGGAAGCGTCGGGCGGCCAGGGGCCGCAGTGACTCGTGTCTCGTGACCCGTGGCTCGGTGCGGCGGGACGCCGCGTTGGAGCGTGTGAGCGTATAAGCGTGGAAGCGTTAGGGATCGGGCAAGGCTCGGCGTGCTTCTTTCCGAACGCATCCATGCATCTACGCTTCCACGCTTCTACTGGCCCCAGGACAGTGGCTCTCTGTCGGTCGCGTTTTCGGGTCCTGTTCGCTTCCTGCCTTCGCCTCCTCTTCCCTCGGTGACCTCTGTGTCCTCTGTGGCCCAAATCCCTTCCTGGCCTGCAAGCGGGTCGCAAAAAAAGAGCCCGGTTTCCCGGGCTCTCGGATTCGTCGAACGGAGGAGCTATACCGCGTCGCGGATGACGAACGGCTCTCGGTAGGAGCACTTGAGGAACCGGTTCGCGGAGTCGGCGTTGGGGCCGGTGAATCGCTCGGTCTTGCGGTCGTAGGTGAGCGTGGGGCCCAGGACGAAGGGCCGCTTGGCGAGATCGACCTCGTTGCCTTGGAGCTGTTCGAGCATGTCCGCGAAGGTGTTCAGGGCGTCCTCGGAGGATTTCATGTTGTCGCGGACCTGGTCGGGCGTGGCGTCTTTGCCCGCGCGCCAGGCGATGTTGGCCTGGTGGCAGATGGCGGTGCCGAGGTGGCCGACTTCGATCTCGGCGGCCAGGTCCTCGCGCCGGCCGCTGCGGAGGGCGTTGATGAAGTTCCGGGCGTGGCCGCCGCCGCCGTCGCCTTTGTACTGGTGGATTCGCTTGCCGTCGTTGTCGTAGGCGCCGCCGCCGCCGCGGGCGATGCGGACCGAGGCGTGCTCGCACTGGATGTAGTTGCCGCCGCGGCCGCCGAGGTAGAGGGCTCCCTGTTTGCCGCCGCGACGCGCGGGGTCGGGCAGGTTGCGGATGTCGACCACCAGAGGCACGCCGTCGTAGTCCATCAGGGCGAAGTGCATGTTCGGGGTTTCGCCGTTGTCGTCCCACGCGAACCGATTGCCCGCCGCGACGACTTTCGTCGGCACGTCGTTCCAGTTGAGCAAGTGCCGCACGTCGTCGAGGTAGTGAATCCCCCAGTTGGCCATCTCCCCATCGCCCCAGGCCCACTGCCAGTGCCAATCGTAATGAAACTGCTGTCGCATGACCGGAGTCATCGGGGCCGGTCCCGCCCAGAGGTTGTAGTCGATGCTCGCCGGCACGGGCGTGGGCTCCGTCACTTTGCCGATGCTCGCGCGCGAGTGCAGCACCGAACAGTGGACCCACTGGACCTTGCCGTACTTGCCCGACTGAATATCGCGGGCCGCCTCCTGCACCGCCGGGCACGACCGATGCTGCGTCCCCGCCGCGACAATCCGCTTGTACTTGCGGGCCGCCTCCACCATCTTGCGCCCCTCCCAGATCGAGTGGCTCACCGGCTTCTCCACGTACACATCCTTGCCCGCCTGGCACGCCCACACCGTCATCAGCGAATGCCAGTGGTTCGGTGCCGCGATCACCAGCGCGTCCACGTCCTTGCGGTCCAAAACCGCCCGCACGTCCGCGTACCCCTGGATCGCCTCGTCCCCCACGTTGTACCTCTTCTTGAACCCCGCCACTCCCTGCTCGACGATCTGCTTGTCCGGGTCGATCAGCGCCACCACCTTCACGCCCTCGATCTTCATGAAGTCGTTCACATGCGCCCCGCCCCGGCTGCGAATCCCCGCCACCGCCAGCCGGATCTCGCGATTGGCCCCCAGCACGCTCGGCATGAAGTTGAACGAAGACAGGGCCGCATACGAACCGGCCGTCGCAGCCACGGCGCCCTTCAAGAACCCCCGGCGATTCATTTCACTCATCATCTGCTCCTTTCGCTGTCCATCAAGCAAGCCGCATGTTCCCATGCACGACACAGGTAAGACGGTCCCCGCGGCCCATCTATTGCGGGAACCAGCCCCCCATCCTACCAGACGCCCCCACCCGACAGAAGCCTTTTTCCACCCCGAACACGACCCAACCGCCCCACGAACGCCGCAGGCCGTGCAAGCGTGACCGCGTCCGTCCCGACGCCCTCAGGCGTCCCCCCGTGGCGAGGGCATCCTGCCCTTGCGTCGCGCGGGCCTCCCTTGCCCGCGTCCTCGCCCACGCCTCCCTTGCCCGCCCCCTCCCCCGAAACGCTTCATGCGCTCCAACGCGGCCCCCGGCCGCACCGAGCCGCTATCTCTGGACCGGTGGAAGCGTGGACGCGGCAAAGAAACCCAGATCCGCCCGGAGCCCTCGTAGGGGCGACGCATGTGTGGCCCTGGCATGCGAGTGAAATGAGCAAGTCTGACCCGGTTCACCTCCTGGGATTGTCCATCTCTTCCCCCATTGCCAGGCCGGCTCGTCGCTGCTATGCTATAACCGGTGTCAGAACCAGTATCCGACCGTTGGTGGTGGAGAACAGGATATGGATGTTGCTCAGTCAATCAATGGAATTCCGATACGGCTCACCTATGAACGGTGGTACCATATCGTTGAGAACCACGATGACTTGGCAAGCATGTTTCACGAGGTCCTGGACACCGTGCAGAGGCCCGACTTCGTCACTCGCGCGAGCCACGGTGCTCTCAGGGCGATAAGAAACATGGGCAGGAAGCGGTGGATGGTGGTTGCCTACCGCGAGGTGTCCAGACGGGATGGATTTGTAATCACGGCTTACCTGGTGTCGAAACGGCCAGGAGGAGAAGTCATATGGCGACCGTAAGTGCAAGAAAGACGGGAGATTTCGCCGGCCGGTGCGTATCCTTGGCCATGGAGATGCTCAAACTCCCTGCTCGACACATGTGGCTCGATTACGACAAGGAGGCCGACGTGCTCTACGTGAGTTTCCGCAAGCCCCAAAGAGCCACCGAGACCATTGAGCTGAACGACGATATCCTCGTCCGCAAGGACGGCAAGGACATCGTGGGTCTGACGATCATGAACGCCAGCAGCAAGTAAGTGCACGAGGGTGGAGAAGACCCCGGGTCCTGCTCTTGTCTCTCGCCAAGCCGCAAGGAACGCAAAGCCAGACGGGTAGAAGCGTGGCCGCGTCCATCCCGACGCCCTCAGGCGTCCTGCGTGGCGAGGGCATCCTGCCCTTGCGTCGCGCGGCCCTTGCCCGCGTCCTCGCCCGCCCCCTCCCCCGAAACGCTTCCACGCTTCTACGCTCACACGCTCCAACGCGGCGTCCCGCCGCACCGAGCCACTGCTTGAAGCAACTGCGGAGGACGCCGAGGAACGCGGAGAATTACAGACTATTTGGGCCACAGAGGCCCCAGAGATCAGGCGACAGCGGAAGGGTGGACTCCGTCCACCGTCTTCTCTCGATCCTTGTATTCTCTTCCTGGATTCGTATGATCTTTCTCTTGCAAGTTCAACGGGGGGAACGCATAATGGACCTTTGTCGAGACCTGAGCAACGATTGATGACGACACCTTCGCGACGCGGGATGGGATCGGCGGTGGCGGTTCCTCGTCTTGGAGTCGTCGGAACCAGGGTTCTCTGGGGAGAAGGGAGCCGAAGCGATGGGATGCAGGGAGAAACGAATTCGCCGAGCGAAACTGCCTCCGGGCGACAGAAGGGTCGCCTCCGCCCCAATTATCCATCACAAATCATCCTTCATCAATTCCGATGGCTTCACCCTCATCGAATTGCTCGTGGTGATCTCCATCGTCGCGCTACTGATGGCGATCCTGCTGCCGACGCTCCAGCGGGTGCGGAAACAGGCGAAAGCCGTTGTCTGCCAGTCAAGGTTGCGCGAGCTGGGTCTGCAGTCGGCAATCTACATACAGGAGAACAGCGGTTCGACGAGAGCCGCGTCATCCGGTGGTTGGTGGCTTCCCTACTGGCACACGAAAATGCGCTTGGATCCCGGATTGGTGCTCTGTCCTTCCGCTCCGACGCCGCTGGCCGGTCCCTGCGTCCTCTGGGGTGACGCGTTTCACGCGTATGGCATGGGACGACTGATCTCGCAAGGGCTGCTGGAGGAGTCCAATATGAGCGGATACGCCAGCTACGGGTGGAACGGGTGGTTAGAGTCAGAAACCCCTAAGAAACTATCTCAAAACAGTGTCTTTGGCCGATAACCATCCGTAGGAGCCAA
>CALEZT010000125.1 GCA_937927975.1 uncultured Phycisphaerales bacterium | reverse complement strand
CACCGAGATCTACACTCTTTCCCTACACGACGCTCTTCCGATCTTGCTGCTGACCATCTATGAGGAAGCCTGGCACGATGAGGCGAGCCCGTCTGCTACGGATGTTCCCGGCCCCGATGGCAAGTCATCTGCCGGTACCCTTCGCGAGGACTATGAAACGGTCGATGCCCTCCACAAGGCTTTGCCAAGCTTGATACTGCAAAACAACCTCCATGGTGTCGACATCGACGCGCGTTGCGCGCAGATCGCTGCGTTCGCGCTCTGGATGCGGGCGCAGCGGGCGTTCAACGATCTGGGCCTCGGCCGAGCCATCCGACCAGCGATCCATAAAACGAACATTGTCGTCGCCGAGCCGATGCCGGGCGAGAGGGACCTCCTGAAGGAGTTTACGGCGAAGCTCCAGCCGCCCCTGCTGGGTCAGCTCGTCGAGGTGATCTTCGACAAGATGCAACTCGTCGGCGAAGCCGGATCTCTGCTCAAGATAGAGGAAGAGCTTCGCGACGCGATTTCTGCTGCGAAGCAGCGGTGGGTAGCGGGACCAAAACAGCATCAGATGCTCCTGTTCTGTAGTTCTGGGGTGAGTAATACACAATTGAACTTCGATTTATCTGGCATCACGGACGATCAGTTCTGGGGTGACGTCGAGTCGCACGTTCTGACGGCATTACAGCAATATGCGGGAGAGGGGAAGTGGAATGCGTATTCGCGGCAAGCGCTCTTCGCGGAAGATGCTGCCGCGGGGTTCGCTTTCGTGGATATTTGCCGGAGAGCATACGATGTAGTACTGATGAACCCCCCATTTGGCGCAACAAGTAAGAACAGCAAGGCTGTACTAGAAGCTGAATACCAGTTGTCCCGACAAGATATTGCCGGCATGTTTGTCGAACGCGCCGCTGTCCTCACACGATGGAGGGGCTTTGTCGGCGCTATTACGACACGAGCGCCCTATTTCCTCACCTCCTTTACAGGCTGGCGAGATCAATTGATTTACCAGTCACAATCCTTGGCAACACTCGCTGATCTCGGCGGAGGTGTACTGGACGATGCGATTGTTGAGACAACAGCTTGTTCCCTTGACTTTGCTGAAAGGCAGGTTGGCAGTGAGAGCGTATTCTTGAGAGTCATCGGGGCCAATAATAAGGGCGCTGTCCTGCGACAAGATATAGCATCTCTTGCCTGCGGCGAGTCGTCAATAGATATCAAGATGTACCCATTGCACGTCTTTGCGGAAGTACCCAACGCGCCGCTTTGCTATTGGGCGCCTAGCTTTCTGTTGGCAGTGCACCACAAGCACCTGCCCTTCGAGCAGGAGGATCGCAACGTTCGATGTGGCCTCGGTACTTTGGATGATTTCCGCTTCGTTCGGCTTTTCCCCGAGGTCGAACTGGCAGACCGTAGCCGATGGGTACCGCTAGCACTTGGCGGTTCCTACTCGCCCTATTTCGGTGCGTATCCCGCGGTTGTCAACTGGCACAATTCCGGACGAGAGATCAAGACATATGTGGAGGCGAAGGTCGGAAGTGCGAGTCGTAAGGTGCAGGCTGAGAGCTTCTATTTCAAATCCGGACTTCGCTTTCCGCGCCGTACACACCGCTTCTCCCCGAACCACATGCCTGGAGGGTGCATCTTTAGCACGGGTGGTCAGGCCGTCTTTGTGCCTTCGGAGTCCCTATTCGCGTACCTCGGATTACTCAACAGCTGGGCCTTCAATTGCCTTATTCGGCTGCGTCTCGCTCGGGAAGATCTAGATCCCCAATATGAAGTGGGCCTCGTGAAGGCAACGCCGACGCCTTGCCCACCGAAGGAGCTTGGAGTGTTTGCTCGCGAAGCGCATCGACTGGTCGCGGGGCTCTACGCTGACGACGAGCTAACGCAAGTGTATTGTGGACCAGCCCTGCTCGCCCATTTCAAAGGCTCGCCTTTGGAGCGTGCAGATGCATTCCAGAAGCGCATCGAGGAGATGCGGGCCCGATTTGCTCAACTCCAGGAGAAGATCGACACTGTTGTCTCGCACTCGTTCGGGATTAGCAGAAGCGACTGGGATGACTCTGGTTTCGTACCGAAGGCACCGTGTCTACCCCGAGGTGATCGCACACCGAAACAGTTAGCATTTGGCCTGTTGTCATGGATAATTGGAGTGCTGTACGAACGCTGGAAGAGGAATGCATGGGACTTAGATATGGAGGTGGTGTGTGATCAAGTGTGTGACGTGATTCCCTGTGATCAACCGGCCTCCGCAACTTGTGTACAGCGAGAACAACGGACGCTTCTTGTCGATGATCCAGGACATAGGGACGATGTAGAAGCCAGGATCGTCGGGGTGCTAGAGGAAGTATGGCCTGAGGCGGTGGCTGCAGCCAGGGACGAACTGAGTGAGATGCTTGGCTGTGAAGGCGAGACTCTCCGGGTATGGATGGCGCATCGATTCTTTGGCGAGCACATCAGACAGTACACCGAAAACCGTCGCCAGGCTCCAATCTACTGGCAGCTTGCAACAGTGTCAGCAGGCTACTCCATCTGGCTCTACTACCCCCGCCTCACCTCAGACACATTCTTCGAGGTGTCCAATGATTACGCGAAGTCCAAGCTCGAACATGAGCAGCGAAAACTTGACCGGTTGCGTGCGGAGGTGGGGTCAGAGCCGACACGCTCGCAGCGTGGCGAGATCGAACAACAGGAGACGTTCGTCGTCGAATTGAGGACCTTCGCCGAGGAGATTGAACGGATCGCTCCATTGTGGAAGCCAAATTTCGACGACGGCGTGATTATCAACTTCGCCCCGCTCTGGCGGCTCGTGCCCCAGCACAAGGCGTGGCAAGAGGAATGTAAGGCGTGTTGGGACAAACTCGTCGAAGGTGACTACGACTGGACTCACTTAGCGATGCACTTGTGGCCCGAGCGGGTCGTTCCTAAGTGCCGTACAGACGCCAGTTTGGCCATCGCCCACGGTTTGGAGGACATGTTCTGGGAACAGAACGAAGGAGGCAGACTGGTCGCGAAAGATGCACCGCAACAAGGCTGGGGTGCGGTGATCAAGCGTCTTGTGGCTGAACGTGCCAGCCAGGCAGTCAAGGCAGCCCTCAATAACTTGCTGGAGGCACCCGAACCAGGCCGATTAGGCGCTGGTTCTCATCGCAGGCGGCGCCGCACATAGAACGGCGAGAAGGAATCCGGGTCATGGCAGAGTTCGAACATTCAACACATGAGCTAACCGGTGATGAGTGGCGACTAATCCGACTGTATCGCTGTCTTGATGAAGGTGAACAAGACCAGCTCTTGGTGGCGGCATGCGAGAGACTCATGGAGACATACAGCATCGATCCTCTTAGGAAGCCGTGTGGATCTCCGGAGGAGGCTCTTCGAAAGGAGCTCTCTGAATCCGTGGATGATCGTGTGTCCAGGGTCTGGCCCGGCGGCTGGCCGGATCAACATCTTGTGGATCTTGACAATGTCGGCGATCCGGGTTTCTTCTTGGAGGTCAATCTCCCCGATGTCGCTGAGACAATCTTGGGGACTTCCGGCTCTGACAAAGCTACCGCCGAGAGTCTATCGGAATCATATCTCACGGCAGCGGAACGCTACGATATTCCTCTGCCCACGGAGTTTGGTGCCACGGAAGACGAAATGTGGGAGGATCTGGTCAGCGACTTCTGCGGTTTCCTAAGGGAATGGCGAGAGCGGATCATTAGGACGATCGAACAGCAGGTCCACGAACGAGCAGACCAGGACGGAGGCAACGAACGTGCTTCATGAATACCTGAACAAGCAACTCATCGAGCATCTTGCGAAACGCCGCATGGTCGTGTGGTACGACAGCCGGGAAGAATTTCGGCCTTACGTTCGTGAGCTGCGGGGTGGGACTGACGCCGAGGGTGGCAAGTTGTCGCAAGTACAGATCGGCACGGCGACAGTGAGCCTGTGCGAGTTCACGGGGTCATTCTTTGAAGTGAAGTTTGCTGTTGAGCCAATTGTGTCGGCCGATGATCCGCAACCGCTGTTGATCTACGTGCCTGGAGTTGAGAGGGACAGCGTCGAATCCCTACTGATGGAACTGGAGAAGGCTGGCATCTGCTACGAGCCACAACTCAAACGCCAAGCCCGGAACGTGCTCCGCCAGCAATACACTGACGGTCAGATCGACGAAATGCTGGCCAGCGATACTGTAGCCTATGAGGACATCGTAGGACTACTGAAAGCGGAGAACGGCTCCAAATCGATGCTCAGAGTCATTTTTGATAAGGCCCGTGGCAATGCTGATCTGATTGCCGATTGGATCGCGGAGCCCGCGGCAGACGCTGTTATCATCGAGAAATCCGCAGGGGCGGAACTGTTCAAGCTTATGGATTCGCGGCTGGGCTTGGGACTGCCCGAAGAGATGAGGCTGGGCGAGGCGAGAACCAAGACGCTTCGGTATATCTTAGTGGGCGAATTCCGCGACGATTTCAGGGGGGAACCGCCGGCTGCCACCGCTATGATTCCGGCACCGCAGACAAAGGAGCATGTCAGCTTCATTCGGGATGTGGCGCAGGCACTTCGACAGCGACATGGAGATACCTACGTCGAACTCTCCGACCAGGTAGAAGCTGACCTGAGACTGGGCAGCGAGACGATACCACCGGAGATGCTTGGCAAGATCGATACGTTCCGATTCGAGGAACGATCGCTACTTAGTTATGTGGGACAATTGATCTCTGGGCGGCGGTTTGATGAGGCACGCGCGATTGTTGACGATCATCGTCGCAGCTTCTGGACAGATCATGATCTGCGTCGGCAGAATCAGTGGGAGGTCTGTCGGCTGATGACGGAACTCGGCAGTCTCGCCCAAGCCGTGTATGGTGCCTTACCGGCGAAGGCCGCTTCGCCTATGACATGGATTGAAGCGTACACTGCCGAGGATGGTTGGTATCGCCTTGACCACGTCCAGCGGAGGCTGGAAGCCCTGATCGCCAGCATGACCGAGGAGCCCGAATGCGAGGATGCTGTAAACCTGGTCCGATCCGAGTACGATCAGACGTTGCAGGCGATGGCGGTCGGTGTCGCGGGAGCTCTGCGTCAGGCGAATTGGGTGATCCCGGAAGCACTCTGCCAGACACGGATCTACCCGAACCTGGTCAAGAGCAAAGGCGGTCCTGTCGCGTACATTGTAGTTGATTCCATGCGCTACGAAATGGGCGTCGAACTGCGGGATCAACTCAGCGATGCCGATGAACTGGCGTTGCAGGCTGCCGTGGCCGCCATCCCGACGATCACGCCTATTGGGATGGCAGCGCTACTCCCGGGAGCAT
>CALEZT010000124.1 GCA_937927975.1 uncultured Phycisphaerales bacterium | reverse complement strand
GATCGTATTCGGTGACTGGAGTTCAGACGTGTGCTCTTCCGATCTCCAGACCGTTCTGGGTCTCGATGAAGATCCACGTATGGGCAAGGTCTGCGACTTTCGCCAGCAGGGGCAAGTCGTCCCGGCCGAAAGCGTCGCTGGTCGCCCATGTGTCCCCATCGCGATAGAGCCGCTGGACAGAAACGTTGTGACGGACTCCGGCGTCGGTCTGATTGGCCCAAATGACGGCCTTGACGTGTCCGAGCCGAATCTCGTTAACTGGTCGGTTTGACATAGTCCAAACCTCCTTTCTTGCTGAATGTGCGTGGTGATTACGCGGCCAGTGCCAGAAGCGTAGACGCTTTGACATCGGCCTCCGTGCGGTCTCCGGCATTCTGTTCCTGGCCCGCCAGCCGCGTCAGGGCGTCCACGAACGCATAGATCGTGAACTTGCCCTGCTGCTGGGCGATCTTGAGGGCCTGGTTCGCCACAGCCTTCTGGATGCCATGCTTGCGAAGCACCTCGATCATGTCCTCGGCCTTGTCGGCAAGGGTCGTGCTCATGGCCTTCTTGATGACGTTGACGAAGGTGTCACGCCGCTGGTCTCGCAGTCCCACGAGCCGGGCCAGCATTTGCTGGATGTTGTTCAGAGCCTCGTGGACGTTGGCCGTGTGTTTGCGGCTATACTCGCAAACGTCCACGGCATCCCAGACGATATGGTTCTGGCAGACCGCCTGAAACCAGAAGGTCTGAATGCCGAGCGTGCGTCGGCCGACTTCCGAGTTCCAGACGAAGAATCCCGGTGCGAAGGCCTCGCCCTCGATTTCGACCCATCCAGTGGGGTCGATGAGAAAGCAGAACATGTCCTGCTCTCCGCAATACAGGCCGGTTGCCGGTGGCGTTCCATTGCCATCCGACGGGTCTGTGCTTGCCTCCTGGGGCGGTTGAAAGCCCACTGCGAACTCCCTGACGGCCGCGAGCAGTTCTGCGTTATACAGACGCGTATAACTGGCCTGATGGACAGATCTGATCGAGTCCTCCGCCGCAAAGACCTGCAACGGTTTGGAGCCGATAGGCCAGGTCTCTGTAAACACTCGGGCCGCCGTCTCCGGGGACAACCTGTTGACGGTGTCCTTGCTCACTCTCGCCAAGGAGCACAATTGCATGAAGCTCCAGTCGGTGAGAGTCATTGGCTGTCCCTGGACTTGCAGGGACAGGCCGTCGTCAGAGGGTTCGACCGCAAATTCCGCCGGGGAAACCCATCTGACTGTGGACCACTGCTTCGTATTCTGGCAGTGTTGCCAGAGGTCCGAGAGAGAACCGAATCTCTCATCCGGATGCCGCCGGAACAACTCATGGTGTGCACGGGTAAGATTCTGCATAGATGACTTCCTTTCTGTGTTGCCGTTTCTGGACAACAGGGAACCTTGGTTCTTGCGCCGCCAACCTCTCAGGCCGTGCATGGGATGCCGTAGCCTGAGAGGCCGGTCGGCCTCGTCTACCCGTGCCTAATTGTCAAAGAGCAAGTATTTGAACAGTATTATGTGAAGGGATGGTGATCGTGTTGCATAACACGTGCAGTCCGGACTTTGACCGGGTTGAAGGGTGCTCTGCCGTCTTCGGCCGTCGTCGTCGGGGCTCACCCGGAAAGGCCGTCAGGCCTGTGGCCCCGACACGAAAGGCCGAAGAGGGCGAGTTTCGCTTCTTTGTCTGCCGGATCGGTCCCGAGTCAGAGGGGTTCGTACGCAGGATTCATAGGAAGGAGTGTCTGGTGCAGGAGAAGTGAACTGGCCGCTTCACCAACAGTCACGAAAGGCCCTGAGACACCGGTTATCAGGGCCTCTATTGATGAAGCGGCCAGACACACGTCATTTGATGGTGTTATCCTACTTTGCCAGCAGGCCCAATTCGACCATAGTCGGACCGAGATTGATCAGATATTCCTGGGCCTTATGGAGTTGTTCATGTTCCGGTTCCGAGAGGTCTTTGAGCCGATGGCGAAAACCCCAACGGGGCCGTATCTTGTCGTTTCGGTTGATCCCGATGGTGAGCAATGCCTGAAGGCCTTCAGACGTTTGATTCAGAGCCCCTTTGGCCACGATCTGTGAGAAGGACAGGGGCTGCTTCTCGTATGACGCCGACGGTGCCCCGACTTGCCAGTAGCCTGGTGTGAGAAAGGGGGCCAGCAACTCGGCAACCTCAGACGATTGGGCCAGTGCGATTTTCTGCTTCTTCTCGGCATCGGTGAGCTTGGCGTCTCGTTGGAGATCCGCATCAATGTCGGCAACCTGGCGATCCACTTCGGCCTGTTTGCGGAGTCTTTCGATTTCCGCGAGTGCGTCGGTGTACTTCTTCTCGGCCTCAAATTGCCGCTGTTGTGCTGCGATCAGCTGGTTCGACACAGCGGTTTCCACCTCGGCCTTCTTGTGAGCCAATTCAGCTTCCATCTGTCTCCTGCGGATCTGCTCCTCAGCGTTGGCTCTTTCCACTCGGCGAAGATAGGCAGCGTCGATGACAATCTGCTTGACTTCTTTGGTCGCTTTCTTCTCGCCCAGCATTCGGTAATCGATCAACGTCCTGTCGAATTGGGCATCAAGCTCTTCGAGGAGTACCTGGAGCGTCTTGGCCTTGGCAGGATCGAAGTCGCTCGTAGCCTGTCGGACTGTGTCATTCAGCTTGCCGATATCCTCCTGGATTTCATTAAGACGACTTCGAACCCAGAAATACTGCTCGTTGACTTGGTCCTGGGTTTCCTGGCTGGGAGGAAGAGCGATCGCGGGACCCGACTGAAACGATTCCAGGCGGTTGACCAAGGCCGACACAGCCTGGGCACGCTCCTCGATTTCGACCATGGTGACGGTCGGATAGTCTTTCAGGCCCTGATAGAACCGAGCGCCGATTGGATCAAGACCAAGCCGTTTCCCTTCGTCGCTCTGGAGGAGTGTCTCCATTCTGCTGAAGAAGGACTCCGTTTGCTGTTTGAGTTTCGTGAACATCTCCTTGGTTGTCAGGGCTCTCATGTAGAGAAACTGAGTTGTTTGACGGACCAGATCCAACTGCTCGGCTTGTCTACGATCTGCCAGTTCGTCTTGGGTACTCTGGCGACGAACCTCCTCGGGGCTAACGGGAGTCTGTTCGTAGTTTGCGGCCAAGGCCGTGCAGCCAAGGATGACCGTGACAAAACCACAGGAGATTCGCCTCAACGTACGTACTGAACACATGGAACTACCTCCTTTCTTGGAGCGTGATTGTACGGGCAATACGCTGTGTGTCAATATCATTGTCCCTGGGAAGATAACTGAGATCAAGCCCCGCGATGGCGTCTTGTTGTTTGCGAATCGACTGGAGCATGCTATCGAGGTCACATCGGTGCGATAGGGTGACCGTTCCTTGTTGTAGGTCGGCTCGGATGGAATGCAGACGTTGGCGATGATCGTCGAACTGCTGCGGTGTGACGTGTGCGTTTATCACGTCGGTCCAGGCATAAAGGCAGGCGTCAGATGTAAGAATGGCGCGCCTCAGATGCATTGGCGGATGCACGATGGTGGCCTCCAGGGGGACGCGTGTAATGGCTTCAACCTGCCGGGTGAGCTGGTCATTGGCGGACTCCAGATCCGCAAGGGATTGCTCCGCCCGCTCCAGGCGTTCTGTGACAGCGTCTTTCAAGGCAAGGAATTCAGCTTCTTGACGGGCCGCCAGCAATCCCCGCTCTTCCGCCAATTCACGGGTCTTGAACACGTGCGCGAGAGGTTCATGGAAGAGTACGGCTGCGGCAATGACAAATACGAAGACAGCCGCGGCCAGCAGCACGAACATGGTGGCTGGCTGCGTCAGGCCCAGGGGATACCGGCTAATACGCGTGATGGTACTGGCCTTGGGAAACCGAGAGGAGCATGTGTCTGAAGATGCTGGATGCCGATTTGATGGCGGCGATCCAGAGGGGGCGTAAGACGATGGCTTCGGTGCCAACTGGACAACGAACGTAGGTATGCCTGCGGACTCAGTGTTGGGCGTAAGCGGTGTGGCGCGGCGGACGGAGAGCAGGAATTCGCGAGTAGACGGGAGCGGCTGGCCATGGGGACCGTACCTACTCCGACGATCAGGCGGGACAGAGACTTCGGGGCCTGCTCCTCGGATCGTAGGCGGGCATTCGAGAACGAGACATACCGATTGTGCTTTGCGGTTCATAAGAGGACTCCTTAGAAATGAGTGTGTGGGATTCACTTCTCCTGATGAATATCGTCACGCTTGTATCGCAGACGGCTAATGTCATCGAGACTGGGCAGTGGCGACTCCTCGGTGTCGAGCAGCTCTGGGGGCAGGTACTGGTGGGCGTCGGGCCGAGGAATGAAGTTACGGTCCTTGCCCTTAGGACAGAGGGTGTTGCCGAAGTGCGTGGGGCCGTGGTAGACGCCGATGCAGGGCGTGACACAATAACTCAGGAATCGCTCACGATTGGCCAAAGGAAGTCTTAGAAACTCCGAAGGGAGCACGACCTCTTTTTTCACGAACTGCTCGTTTGACGCAATGCCATTCGGGCCGGTGCTTCGGGTCCATTGTTGGTATTCTGCCTCGCCAACAACACGGGACATCCACGCAGCAGTCTCCTCGCTATCCGTACGGAGAAGACACTTGTTCGCGGCCATGCCGGAGATTTCGCCTGCAAGTCGGTCTCCGTAGGCATCCCTGAGACCTTCGATGGTCTGAAATGCGACGACGACTTTGGCTCCTTTGCTGCGTCCTTTGGTCATCAATCGGCCAAGACCGGTCAGTGCACCAGCCTCTCGCAACTCATCAATGATCAGCCAGGTATTGCGCGTATCAGACTCCGATTGATCGAGGATGAGTTCCACAATGCGTTGAAAGAGTGCTCGATTGACGGCATCAATTGGGCAACGCAAGTCTTCTTTCGTTCCCAGTAGCAGGATGGACTCCTCCCCACGAATCCATTCCGTAAGGCTGAATCGGCGGGTAGCATGGTGCCATAAGGCGGCTATGGGGCGGAGATATGCCACATTGGCGGAGATTGTGTACTGAACATTTGACAGCGTCCGTTCGTCTCGCTCAAAGTGTTCCCGCACGGCGTCACGGGTATGTGGCACACGTTCCAGGAGGCTGCGGGTTCTTTCCGTGCTGGAGAGAACATGAATGGCGTCGGCCAATGTCCAGTCATATGGGCGAACGTGGTGCAAGGCCACCATGACGGCCGTGAACAGGTCCCGAGCGGCCTTTGTGAAGAAGGAGTTCTCGCCGTGCTTGCCCTCCTCCTGAATGAGGATGCTGGCGGTTTGGAGTGCGATGGCAGGGGTTGTGATGTCGCGTGCCATATCCCAGGCGACGGAGCGTTGGTCAAATGGGTTTAGGAATATCAAAGGGCAAGAGATCGGCATCCCGGAGAGTACCTCGGCCATATCGTTCTTAGGGTCGTAGATGAGCGCGCGGCAGTCCGAACCGGGCTGTATCCGGGGCAGGATAGATTGCATCAGGAGCCGGAGAGCCACAGTCTTTCCCGAGCCAGTTGCGCCGACCAGAGCGAAATGTTGCTCCGCAAACCGTTGCGGGATGTCAAACCCGGCCCAGTTGATCGTGGGCTCGCCCGGCCCGACCAGCGTGGCTGCATTGCGGCGGGCACGACGCATTGTGAGGATGGATGTTCCTCGTAAGAAATAGATGGGCAACCCCGAGGGCCGATTGGATGAGCCGATGAGAAGGATGGAGGTTGCCAGAAGTCCAAAGACCCAGCCGTGGAAAAGTCGAGAAGGCGTGCAGCGTGCGCCCAGATACGTGGCAAGAGGAATGAGGAGGAAGACGAGGGTCTGAGTGAAGAGTCTGGCCGCGATGCGCAAAGGTGATGCCTCGGAATCGCTGGCTTCCCGTGCGGTTTTGAGAAGGACCCGCAAGCTGCCCCAGAACGGGATGCCACTGAGCAGGAGCATGAGACCGGCCCCAGAGAATCCGTGGGCGAGCTGGTCGGCGCAATGCAGGGCTGAGACTGTCAGGGCCATGATTATCAAGGACAGCCCGAGACTCAGAAATGCCAGCAGGGGTTCGATAACTTCTTCGGACAGATCTGTGTTGGGTGCTTTGTTTGTATCCATGCGTTGGTCTCCTTAAGTAGTTCTCGATTGTTGATGTTGAGGCGGATCTTCGGGACGCTGTGCTTGGCTGGAGGATGACTGTGTATGTGCGTTGGATCGAGTAAGCTGTTCGCAGAGACTGTCAAAGGGTGTCGGCGTCGTGGGTTTGGGCGTGTTGCGATCTCCTTCGACAAGAACAAGGCGGCCCCCCTGACGAGCTACATCGCGGGTCAGGGCAGCCACCTGCTGGCAGGTCAGTTGATCGGCACCGTCAACGACAAGAACGGTGTTCTTGTCCACCTTGAGGGGTTTCAGGGTGTAGGTAGGTTTCTCGCGAGCGGCGCGCCACAGTTGCCGGGCGTGGTGTTTGAGGAGAAATTTGGCCGTGGGGTGCATCTTCAGTTCCAAACGCTTCAAGGACATGGTTTCGATGCCGGTCTCCTGGTAGAGGCGTTTGACTCCGGCAGTGGAGAGAGACACGCCGATGACAGTGTAGTTGGCCCGCTCCCACGCTTCCCGGCAACATGTTAGGACAAGGTAGCGGTCATCCGGGGACAGCCTACCAAGGGTGCTGATACGGGAGCGGCTGCGAGTGATCTCGGTGACGAATCCCAAATGCCTGGTGTCGGCGGTGCGTTTGGAGGAACGTGCGATGCAACCCCGGTCGACGCGCCAGGTCTTCTGCTTGGAAGCAGCTCGGACGAGTTGCCGGATGTGATACTTCAGTTCCTCAATCGTCGAATCGCGGGGCTTGGCGTGATTGGTGATGGCGGCGGAAATGTCCCTCTCGGAGACGGCCGGGCGGACGGGCGATGCGAGTTGCTCGACGAACCGGGTGATCTGCCTCTGCGTTCGTAGAGCGTCGGCAGTCGTGTATCGAGGGCTGTCGGGTGAGTTGGAGAGCCTGAAGATCCGCGTGTCATTTCGAAGCCGGTTGTCCACGGTTCGCTGGAGCAAGTCGGGGGCGAAAGCGTGCTCGACACCGACGTAGAACGTATGGCACAAGAGGGTCTTGCGGTCGAAGGAATAGGATCGTCGGAGGATGGCATTGATCGCTTGGTCCACGACGCGGTCGACAAGCTTGGGATCATGCTGGACGGGAGCCTTGTGCAGCAGGCGGTTGGCACGATCGGGCGTGAAACCGAACCGGGCGGCGGTCTCCTGCCACCGTTTGAAGAGTTCCGAGCGGGGCGGGACGGGCTGCTTCTTTTCGCGTGTCTCCAAGGCGGCCACGCCCGCAGCGGCGGCACTGCTCAGGCCCTTGTCCTTGAGGTGCTGTTCAATGTCGCGGCGGCGTGTTGAGAAGTGACGGGCGAGATCCTTGGGGACCCCGGTGACCTCGAAGGAGGTACCCTTTCTCGTGACCTGGAGGCCGAGTTCCTGCCTGAGAAGATGGGCAAGCTGAGAACGATAGATGGCCCCGGCTACCATCTTGTGTTCGTAGAGAGGCTTGCTTTGGATGGAGCCCGTCGAGCCGTCGCCACGTATGGCTACGTTCATAACGAGAACGTGCGTGTGCAACTGTGGATCGAGAGCCCGGCTAGTGCTGTGTTCAAAGGCGGCGGCCACGAGGCTGGCCGGGACCACTTGATGGCCAGCCTTGCCGCGACGGCTGAAGGCCGCCTCATTCTCGATGTAGCGAAAGGCCTCGGTGACGGCGGCGAGATGGCATCGTTGAAAAGCTGGGCGGAATTCGGGATGTACCACGGCCCATGGAATGGAGACGGTTTTGGGGGCTGAAAATGTCAGATCCCAGCCTGGCTGACGGTCAGCCTTGCCTGCATTTTGGACCAACGGCTTTCCGTTGGGTCGGAAGCCTTGAAAGAGAGCGTGGAGGTCGTCCTTGGAGACTTTCCCAGAGAGATGCAGGTACCGGGCACCGGCGGTCGGAAGCCACAGACCGTCGGGTTCACCACCCTTTAAGTAGTAACCTTCGGTGACCTCATTGAGGCAGTAATCAGCGTTCCCAGGCGTGAGATTACCGATGGTCATCATGATGATCACGAAGGCGGTAAGAGATTGTCTTGGACCCATGCCAGAGCCTCCTTGGCGTTGGGGACTTTTCCGGCCCGGATCAGAAGCGCAGCGACAGCAGTGGCCAAGTCCTCCCGCAGACGGAGCACTTCTCGGCGGAGTTGCGCCAATTCCTCGCGGATGCGATTCCTTTCGGTATCCTGCAGGTAGTCGGTGACGATCTGCTTGGCGCGCTGATGGGGACTCGTCCCAATCGACTCTTGAGCGGCGATACTGAGCTTCTCGAAGAGATCATCGGGCAGCTTGAACGTGACCACGGACATAGTAAACCTCGTAAGTGCTTTTTGCTAAACCAGTTATGGGGAATCCCCCCTTTTCGTCCGCCCCGGCGGTATACCCGGTAAACCGGGGAGAATGAGCGTCCAGCGGGCAATTTCGTGGCACCGTGAGGTGCATCCGGTGTGTACTTGGTCTGGGAGTGAGTCGCTCTGCCAACAGGCAGCTTCGAAGGTGAGACTGGCTGCCATCGCGTGTGAGGACGCAACCGCGTTCTTCAGCTTGTTGAAACCGTGCGATCATATTGGAGAGTATGCCCGAAGGGTCGTTCACAGATCAGCGGCAGATGTTGGCGTTTGAGAGCAAGTTGGAGATCGCTGGCACCGCCCCCAGTGCGATGGCCTGTGGGCAGGTCGGGACGGAGACCTGAACAAAGGGACGGATACCGCGGGCATGCTGGAATAGAGATGGGTACAGGCATCACCAGAGCTGGGATGGCGGAGGAGAAGAGGCGATCCCATGTTGCTTCTGACAAATGGACATCGGCGAAGCTGTATCCAGTGTCTGGGAAGAGGAGGAAGACCGCTGGGAAGACTGCAAGTTTGGCGCATTTTGATTGACGCCAAGCGGGTCACGCTGTATGATCAGGATGACAGATTGAGCGTTCGGCTGTTTTCGGACGCCTCGTGGTCTGGGGATATGCCTCGGATCGTGTCGAGGTTTTGGGTCCGTGACAGGTGCCTCGAATTCTGGCTCAGACTGTTTGATGAGAAACCCTGGGTCTGAGGATGTGCCTCGGGCTTATGACAGGGACCATCTCACCACGTCATTTTAGGACCGGAGCAGCACTCAGGTGCTGACATGGGCCGCGGCGTAACGTGCGAGGAGCATGATGCGAGTGGTTCTTTGTCCGGTTCTACCCACCGTGAATGATGTCAACCAAGTCTGATTCTGCGCAGAGTGCGCGAACGAGGCACGAAAGGGAATTCTTATGGTACGTGGGACAGAGCCTGGCAAAGGCAGGCCAAGCGGAACGCGAAGGTGGAGCTTGAACGCTAACGTCATCGACGGGTGCATGAAACTCCTTGGTGTGGACATGAGTGAGTTGCTCGACCTAACCATGAAGGAAGGAATCAAAAGACGTAAGTCTGGGCCGGATATCACGACACTGAATCGGGCATTCCGTCGTGGCTATGCAACACCGTGGGTGTACTCTTTGATACTCCATGCGATGCAGGAGAAGTACCTGGAAGGTTACAGCGTCGGGAAGTTCACCCGTGAGGAAGCTTCGATGATCCTGGACTTGAACGTGTGGCCAAGCAGGAGGATGCGAGATGAATACTACCGTGGATTGCGTGGGCACAGATCGCAGGGTCGATCTACTAGGAAAGCTCGGACGATGCCCAAAAAGGAGAAGAAGACGCGGCAAAAACAGCAGTTCGGTCTGGACAAGCCTGTGTGACTCTGCGAGAAAGGCCGACTTCCGGTCGAGGGGCCGAAGGGCGACTGTCGGGTTGTCTCTGATCATCACAGCAGCGAGACAACTGATGGGCGAACAGTTGGGCAGTCAGTGAGAGATTCATAGACGTGTTCAGCCGAGCCGTCAAGGTAAGGGTCCGCTCCCGGCAACGGGCGGACCCTTGCCTTGCGCGGTGCCGAGCGAGAATCAGTTCTCAACCAATGAGCTTTTGGGGATCAGCGGCAGGCTGGCGTGCTGATCGGGGATGCTCTTGTATGTCTGAATCCAACTGTGGGCGTCCCAGAGGGCCTTAGCCAGAAGGGGAAGATCGGACTCCGCGAAGGAATGGGAATCCCGCCATTGACCTTCGTCGTTGCGGTATATCCGTGCCGGTACGACATCATAGAAAACGCCGTTCTCCGCTTGGTTCGACCAGACGGTGATCCGGATCGCCCCGTAGCTGATGGTGTGTGAAGGACTGTCGTCCCCCATTTGTTCCTCCATGTGACAGTGTTTGGTCAAGGTTATGGGAACCCCCGTTGGCGATGTGCGGTAAGGGTGAGCGGCGAACATGGCCGTCAGGCAGGAGGCATGGGCAGGCCACGGCCCATAATAGGACTTGGCAGCAAAACGGGCAGGATGTACGTTTACAGGTGGTGGCTATGGGGTGGTGACAGCCACGGGCTGGTGGAGGTCATCACAATAGAATTGGCTTTCCGGTGGGTGGCCGGGTTCTGCCCCCGCCGTGACAATGCCCTCAGGTGGACGGCATTGGGCGGCGGGGACAATGGGGCAGTTTCGTCTGCGGGGTGCGGACGTTTCTCCTATCCCATTCGTAGCCCAAAATAGGGACGTTTGTCAATTGTGGCAGTCCTTGTCTGCATCCAGGAGCGATGGTCCACGGATGCAATCCATCGGCGGGTGTTTCGCGACTCCGATAAGTGCGCGGATTCTCTTGGGGGCTTGAATGGAGACGAATCAGAACGGGTGTTCCCCGTTGCGGCTTCGGGCGCGAAAACCGGCGGGCGGGTTCCATTTCATGCCGGTGTCCGGCGTTCTCAACGCATGGGCAGCCGTGGAATCTGGCGAAATCACTCTGTACGACGTGCGCGTGTGGCTGGCGTGCCATGAAATGGTAGCTCGGCGGTGCTGCATAGACGAAGCAGTGGAGCCCTCATACGGGGAATCAGAGGCGCTGAAACTGGTCGGCAGCGGCCGGGAGTGCAAGATCAGGAAATCCGTCCGGCGGCTTCAGGAAGCGGGGCTGCTTGAGTGGAGCAAGCAACGGTTGAACGTGGATATGGAGCAGAGACCGGTTGAGGCCTGGGTAGAGGCCAAGGTCAAGAACGTGCGGCGGAAGATCCCGGTGCCCCGGCGGATGCTGCGGTACATGGCCGGATGCCGCAGCCGGGTCATGATCGCTACGCTCCTGGGCCATCTGGTGCGGTGCCTATATTATAGGAAGGATTGTTGCGTGTCGGGGGGACGATGCAAAGCGTCGTGGATCGCTGACGTGTTCGGGGTGGATATTCGGGGCGTCAAACGGACGCGGAAGGAACTGGTCAAGATGGGCTGGCTGGTGCCGGGTCGGGCCTCACAGCAGGCCCTGAACCGTTGGGGGATGCAGATCATCATCCGCGTGCAGCGGGCGGATGAGAAAGCCGGGTCTGGAACGAATCTGCCACCCCCTGAAACGGCGGGCGTGACGAATTTGCCACCCCCTATATCAAACAGGGAACTCTCTATGAGATCCATGAACCAGAAACCCGGCGGGACGGCTGGTGCTGAAATGGAATCGGGGAGAAGAAAGCAGGCGGCGTTGAACAGAATCCGCCTGGAGGATCTGCGGGAGCCGCGACGCCTGGACGGGCTGTACCGACAGGCGGTGGCTGGAGGCCTGGTGCCGGGAAGCCCCGCAAGCAGGCTGCAATGGTTCGCGGCGGCGGAACACGCCGTGGAGGCCGGGGAGCGGAATCCCTGCGGCCTGTTCGTGTCGATGTACCGTCGCGGGCTGTGGCGTCACATAACGCAGGGACAGGAAGATGTGGCACGTGTGAAGCTGAAGAAGCTCGATTTCGGAGAGGAAGCTCGCTGGCGGGGGCAGGCACAGGAGTTCTCGGGGAATCATGAGGAGCTTGCGGCGTAGGTGATGTTGACGGTGAAGGATCGAAAGGCGCGAAAGGAGCCGCCCCTGGACGGGGCGGCTGCGTTGACTCAGGGCTCAGATGTGAGCATCGAAAACGTGGACTCTTCCGTCAACCTGGAACGTGAATACGTCCCCGCTCAACTCCATGTCATTCGCGATACGTTCAAAGTCGATGTGATACCTGATGAAGTCGGGCAGGGCCTTCAGGGTGTCGCTATAACAGTCCTCTATAAGCTCCTGAGCATAATCGGTGAGGCTGTCCCATTCGCCCCGGTACCCGTCCTCCATGTAGCGGCGTGCTTCGTCAAGAGAAGACGTTCCACCCAGATATCCGAGCAGTGAAGCAAACACGGGGCCATGCTCCGTGATTAATGAGGCTGCTTCTGCGACTTTGTCGATGTCCTCATACTCAGAGAGCAGATCGGAAGAGCGTCGTGTAGGGAAAGAGTGTAGATCTCGGTGGTC
>CALEZT010000123.1 GCA_937927975.1 uncultured Phycisphaerales bacterium | reverse complement strand
ACGAGTTCGTATTCGGTGACTGGAGTTCAGACGTGTGCTCTTCCGATCTGAACACAGGTAGGCTTGGAGTTCGGAGATCCCGCCTTGAGGCCATCGTCCCGAAATTCCTCCGGGGAGCGCCACCTGGCTCTGGGCCGAGACGACCACCGTGCGGTTCAGGTCCATCAGCCATCCGGTCAGGCAGATGACGGTCAGGGCGGCGAATGCCAGGGTCAGACGGGAGGGTTGAATCGCCATGCGGAAAGACTGGAAGATGTGGGGAAAGAGAAAGCTCGTCAGGGGCGACCGGGGTTCTCCTGCGCTGGCCATGATGCCTCCTTTCAAGACCAAGTCACCGCATCGCGGCAATACGGAACGATCGAATGAATCGCGGGTATGGTACTGCGTGGGGGCCGCGGTGTCCACAAGAAGACGCCGCTATTCGGGGGTGTTCTCGCGGCCGACGGAGGGGATCTCGCCGGCGGATTCTTCGCCATCTTCATCCGGTTTGGAGGCAATGCGATAGTCGGCGTCGAACCACGCGCCCAGATCGATCAGCTTGCACCGCTCGGAACAGAACGGGAAGAAGCGGGGAAGGCCTCCGAAGCCTTCCTGACGCATCGCCACCGGACGGCTGCATTTCGGGCACACGAATTGCCGGGTCGATTCCAAATGATCGTTCCTCATTCGGTCTCGGTCCGTCATGCCAATCCCTTCCTCATGCGTCGAGATCCTCTGTCGCCTAGTCCATCTGCCGGATGTGCCCCTGTTCCATCATTCGGGCGTACTCCACGGAATACCGGGCCCAGGGCTGCGCTTCGAGCCTGGCTTTGGCGATCGGCTTGCCTGTGCCTTCGCAGATTCCATACGTTCCGGCCTCGATGCGGTGCAAGGCGTCGTCGATCTCGGTGATGATTTGTCGTTCGCTGTCCATCAATCCCAGAGAGAATTCCTGCTGGAAGTTGTCGGTTCCCAGATCCGCCATGTGGATCGGCATGCTCGACAAATCACCGCTGGCGTCCAGCCTCGATTTTCGGAGCGTTTCGCCCTCGATCTCGTGGACGTTCCTATGGATCTCGCGACGTCTTTGCAGGAGCAACGTCTTGAACGCTGCAATTTCCTTTGCGCTGAGGGGCGATTTCGGATTCTGCTCCGCTGCGACGTTCTTCTTGGATGTTTTCTTTCGTTTCTCAGCCACGTCCGTATCTACCTCTCACTTGTTGACAACCAAGTATGATCACATCGATAGAACACCGTATTATACCATATGTTCGTCTTTCTTCCTAGCCCAATTTCACGAAAAAACGCCAGGTCTCGACAGGCCCGCAAGACTTTTCCGAGGCGTCCCATAATGGCTCGGACTGCCGACGGCGAGGCCTTCGCGAAGACCTTGCCTATACTACGTTGGGAGGGCGCAGGAGGTTGGCGTCTTTGGCTCTTTCGCCCAGAGGCAGGACGAACCGTTCCGAGCCCAGGACGCCGGAGAAGATGCCGACGCCGAATGCCCGCCGGATCTCTCCGGGCGCGAAAACCTCGCGGGTCGAGCCGATGCGGTAGTTCGCAGAAGAGGCCGGATCGGCTGAAGAAGGATCGTCTCGCCGGTCGGGATAGAGCAACAGGGCTTCGTCGCAGTACTGCGAGGCCAGGTTGATCTCGTGGGTCACCGCGACGATTGTGGAAGCCTTCTCCTGCTGGATGGATTTCAGAAGATCGTAGATGCCGACCTGGTGTCTGATGTCGAGGAAGGACGTGGGCTCGTCCAGGAGCAGGATCGGGGTGTCCTGGGCCAGGGCCCTGGCGATGAAGACGCGTTGTCGTTCGCCGGCGCTGAGGCTGCCCAGCGGTCGGGAGGCGAATCTCGCGGTGTCGGTTCGTTCGAGAGCCCTGGCGACTGTCTCGCGGTCCCTGCGACTCTCGAAACCCCACTGGCCGTAGCAGGAGGTCCTGGCCATCAGGACGGTTTCGTAGACCGAGAACCCGAAGGCCGGAACGAACTCCTGTCGGACCAGTGCGATCTTCCGGGCCAGGTTTCGCGCGCTGTAGGAACGCAGGTCCCTGCCCTCCAGAAACACGGCGCCGGACTGGGGCCTGAGCATCCCGGCCATGAGATGGATGAGGGTGCTCTTGCCGGCCCCGTTCGGACCGGCCACTGCCAGGAAGGTCCCGGAACGCACGCCGAGATCGAGGCCCGTCAGGACCGGCCTGTGCGGGCCGTATTCGAAGCTCACCTGTCTGACCTCGATCGCGGGAGTCATGTCGCCCAGTATACCTTCTTGCTGTGCGTAACGAGCAGGAATAGGAAGAACGGGCCGCCGATCATGGCGGTGACCACCCCGACCGGCAACTGGGCGGGCGCCACGACCATTCTCGCCAACGTGTCGGCCACGACGAGGAACATCGCTCCGACCAGGCTGCTCAAGGGCACGAGCTGGCGATGGTCGGGTCCGAAGACCAGTCGCACCGCGTGGGGCACGATCAGGCCGACAAACCCGATGAGTCCGCTGAGACTGACCGCCACAGCGGTGATGAACGCCGAGATGGCGAAAGCGACCAGTTCGACCCGTTCAACGCGAACGCCGACGCTCCGCGCGTCCTGGCGTCCGACGCTGATGATGTTGAGTTGCGGACCGAGAAAGAACAGCGCCACGATGCCGGCCAGGATGCAGCCGCCGCCGACCCAGAGGACGAACCAATCCTCCTCGGTCATGTTGCCCATCAGCCAGAAGAGGGTCGCGTAGAGATGCTGGCTCTTGGCGATCGAAATGAGAAACATGATCATCGCCGAGAAGAACGCGTTGACGACCACCCCGGCCAGCAGCAGTCCGGTGACCTGGTACTTTCCGGTGATGCGCCCGAGGGCCCAGACCAGCCAGACGGTGCCCAGGGCCCCGAGGAACGCGAAGACCGCGATGGGGGACCGTCCCCAGAGGGTCCAGCCCAAGCCGCCGATCACAGCGAGCATCGCGCCGAGACCCGCTCCACTGGAAACGCCGAGGATGTAGGGATCGGCCAGCGGATTCCGCAGCAAGGCCTGGAAGATCACGCCGGAAGCAGCCAACGCCGCTCCGACCATCGCAGCCAGCAACACTCGCGGAATTCGAACCTGCACGAGGATTTCATAATCCGGATTGGGAACCCCTGCGACTTGACCGCCTTGCAGCGCCGCCTTCAGCGAAATCTCCTGCGGGCCCACCAGCGAGCAGGCCAGCAGAACCGCCGCGAGCAGGATGGCCGCGAGGCTCGTTCGCAACAGCAGCATTCTGGGCGTCAGGGATGGGTGCACTCGTCAGTCTCCGAACAAGCCCGGGTGAAGACACCGGGAAATCGTCTCGACGCCCTCGGGCAGCCGGGGGCCCAGCCGGGAAACGACGTCGCCGTCGATCACGCAGATGCGTCCGGTTCGGACGGCCGGGACATTCGCGAATCGGTTCCAATACGATGTCGCCTGAATCCGCTGCTCGTCCAGCGTGCCCGGCAGCATGGCCGGCTCGATAATGACCTCGGGAGCTGCGGCGATCACCTGCTCGGCCCCGATGGCGGGATACACGTGCAGGGTCGGGCCGACGGCGTTCTCCCCGCCGGCCAGCTCGATCATTTCGTTGACGAACGTCGCCCGTCCCGCCACTCGGAGCGGTTCTCTCTGGACGACCCAGAGCACTTTCACGCGGGGCCGCCCGGCGGTCGCGGCGACGAGCCGGTCGATCTGGGTCTGCATGTCTTCGCACAGCGTCTGGGCCTGTCGAGTTGAGCCTGCGGTCCGGCCGATCGCGAGGATGCCCTCGTACAACCCGCGGATCGTGTCCACGTCGACCATCAGGCTGTCGTAGCCCATGCGTTGCAGTCTCCTGGCCAGGTCCCTGTGCTGCTCGAACGTCTCGGTTACGACCAGATCGGGGCGGGTCGCGATGATCGCCTCGATGTTCGGCTGCCAGAACGTGCCGACCCGAGGCTTGTCCTTCGCAGCAGGGGGGTAGTCGCTGTCCTGCGTCACGCCGACGACGCTGGGACCGAGACCGATGGCAAAGAGGATCTCCGTGAGGTTCGGCGCCATCGAGACGATCCGTGCCGGGATTTGCGGACAAAGGGGACATTCTACTTTTCCCTCGTTCCCTTGAGCCGCGGGGCCGCCTTCGTGTGAAAGAGTAGAATGTCCCCTTTTGGGGCCGGCGCTGGATCGCACGAGGGCGTATCCGGACGCCATCCACAGCACCGTCGCCGCCGATAGAAGCCACCATTTACGCATCAGGTTCTCTTGAATTGCTTCTCCAGTTCGCTGATCGAGAATCGGATCGTCGTCGGCCGGCCGTGGGGGCACCGGCTCGTCGATTCGAACCGTTCGCGGTCCGCGAGCAACTGCCGGATCTCCGTGTCCGTGAGTTTCTGTCCGGCTTTGATCGCCGCTTTGCAGGCGGCCATGTTCAGGACGTCGTCGAACAGGTCGCGACTGGCCACCGCGTCGCCGCGCTCGACGAGCAGATCGAGCAGGTCGTGGACGAACTCCAGCGGAGAGACGGAGGCCAGCATCGTCGGAAAGGTCTGGATCGCGTACGTCCGCGGGCCGAACGCGGTCAGCTCGACGCCCAGTTGCGTCAGCATGTCGGCGTGGCTTTCGATCGCCCCGGCCTGCGCCTCGGTGACGTCGAAGCTCTCGGGTAGCAGAAGTCTCTGGGATTCGAGGTGTTCTCGTTCCAGTCGTCGCCGCATGAGTTCGTAGAGCATTCGCTCGTGCAGGGCGTGCTGATCGATGATGACGAAGCCCTCGTCGGTCTGCTCGATGATGTAGCTGTCGTGGATCTGCAGATACCTGACGTCCGGGGCCGGAACCTGGAACGACATCGCAGTCGGAGCGGGCCGGTCGATCGTCGTTCTTCTGTATTCCGTCTCCCGGCGGTCGGGAACGCTTTCGGCACGCAGATCGAATTGCTGCTGCTGATGGACCGGTCGCTGCTTGCGAAAGAACTCGGCCATCGCGTCGGCGATCTGCTGCCTTCGCAGGTCCCGACCGACGCTTTCTTCGTCCCCCGGCGGCGACTCCCTGGCGGGCAACTGGGCCGCGATGTTGAGATTGGTGCCCAAGAGACGCTCGCGCAGGACGCCGAGGACCTGGGAATGGATCAGGTTCGAGTTGTAGAACCGAACCTCGATCTTCGTGGGATGCACGTTCACGTCGTACTCGCTGAACGGCATCTCGATGAAGAGGAACACCACCGGGAAGCGGTTGGCGTCGAGCATGCCGCGATAGGCCTCCTTGATGGCGTGCGAGATGAATTTGTCGCGGATGAAGCGGCCGTTGACGAACGCGTACTGGAACTGGTTGCTCGTTCGCGACAGGCCGGGCAGACCGAGCAGGGCTCGGATGCGAATGCCTTTCTCGTGGGTCTCGGTCTCGATCAGGTCGTCGCCGGTCCCCGAGACGAGCATCGGAAAGAGTTGGCCGACCCGCTGCTTGAGGCTCTCGGTCTTCGAGAGGCGGTACAGTTCCCGTCCGTTGTGGATCAACGCCAGGTCCAGGTTGCCCTGGGGCAGGGCGATCCTCGCGAACTGCTCGGTGATGTGGCCCAGCTCGGTGTTGGCGGTACGCAGGAATTTTCGCCGGGCGGGGGTCTTGTAGAACAGGTCGCGGACCTGGATCGTCGTGCCGACGTCTCCGCTGCACGGAGCGACGGGGCTTTTTTCGCCGCAGTCGATCTCGATGCAGTGGGCCTGGTCGCTGTCCGGCGTACGGCTGACCGCGCGGACCTGCGACACCGACGCGATGCTGGCCAGCGCCTCGCCGCGGAATCCGAGCGTCGCGATCCGGTTCAGGTCGTCGGCTTCCTTGACCTTGCTCGTCGCGTGGGGCTCGAAGGCGGTTTCCAGATCGTTCGCGTCCATGCCATTGCCGTTGTCGCTGATGGCGATGAGCTTGCGGCCGCCGTCTTCGATCGTCACCGTGATGGACGTGGCCCCGGCGTCGATGCTGTTCTCCACCAGTTCCTTGACGACGCTGGCCGGACGTTCGACCACCTCGCCGGCGGCGATCAGGTTCACCATGTTGCGATCGAGGACGATGATGCGACTCATAAGCGTGATACAGCCCCGACGGTCGTCTGGTGCGTTCTCTTCGAGGTCCCGGCGCCTCCACGGCTACGAACGCGCGTCAGACTCCATTGCGCTCCAAGCAAACACGGCCAGACGCGAGGAGTCTGGCCGTGCGATTCGACATTTCCTGTCCGGCATTACGATTGCAGCAGGCTCTTGCCGGTCATCTCCTTGGGTTGCGGCAACCCCATCACTTCCAGCATCGTCGGCGCGATGTCGGCCAGCGTGCCGCCTTCGCGGAGCTTGCGGCCCTTGAACTCGTCGTCGAAGATGATCAAGGGCACATCCCCCACGGTGTGCGCCGTGTGCGGGCTGGTCGGCGAACCGTCGATCATCTTTTCGAAGTTCCCGTGGTCGGCGGTGACGATGGCGGCCCCGCCCATGCTCTTGACCTTGTCGAGGATCTTGCCGACGCACTGATCGACCGTCTCGGCGGCCTTGATCGCGGCGTTCAAATCGCCCGTGTGGCCCACCATGTCGGGGTTGGCGAAATTGATCACCATCGCGTCGTAATTGTCGGACTCCAGTCGCTCCAGCACGACGTTGGCCACCTCGTACGCGCTCATCTCGGGCTTGAGGTCGTACGTTCGCACCTTGGGGGACGGCACGATCTGCCGATCCTCGCCCTTGAAGGGCTTCTCGTTGTAGTCGTTGAAGAAGAACGTCACGTGGGCGTACTTCTCGGTCTCGGCGCAGCGGAACTGCTTGAGCCCCAGCGAACCCCAGTACGCGCCGAGCGTGTTTTTCATCTTGCCGGGTTTGGGGAAGGCCACCGGCGCCGGAAGGGAGGCGTCGTACTCGGTCATGCAGACGAAGTATACGTCCGGCTTGAGCGTCCGGGTGAACTCCTTGAAGTCCGGATCGACGAACGCGCGGGCCAGCTCGCGAGGTCGATCCCCGCGGAAGTTGAAGAACACGATGCCGTCGCCGTCGGCGATCGTCGCGATCGGCTCGCCTTCCTCGCTGACGATGGCGGTCGGCTCGATGAACTCGTCCGTCACGCCTTTCTCATAGCTGCTCTTGACCGCTTCGGTCGCGCTGCGGGCCTTCTGGCCTTTGCCGAACCGCAGGCACTCGAAGGCCTTCTGCACGCGGTCCCAGCGGCTGTCGCGGTCCATCGCGTAGAACCGTCCGGAGATCGTGGCGATCTTGCCGACGCCGATCTCGCCGGCCTTCTTCTCGATGGCGGTGATGTAGCCCAGGCCGCTGTCGGGCGGCGAGTCGCGTCCGTCCGTGAAGGCATGGATGAAGACGTCCTTGAGGTCGTTGCGTTTGGCCAGTTCCAGCAGGCCGTAGAGATGGTTGAGCAGCGAGTGTACGCCGATGTCGCTGGCCAGACCCATGAAGTGCACTTTGCCTTTGCGGGTCTTGACGAACTCGATCATCTTGAGGAATTCTTCGTTCGTGAAGAACGAGCCGTCGCGGATGGCGAAGGTCAGACGCACCGACTCCTGGGGCACGACCCGGCCGGCCCCGATGTTCTGGTGGCCCACTTCGCTGTTGCCCATGGTCCCGTCAGGCAGGCCGACCCACTCCCCGTAGGTGTGCACGAGGCAGTGGGGATATTCCGCCATGAGCATGTCGTCGGTCGGGGTATTGGCCCGCTTGATCGCGTTGTACGGGTCTTCGCTCGGGTCCGGGTTGTAGCCCCAGCCGTCGCGGATGATGAGCACACACGGCCTCTTCTTCAGGGCGGTTTTCTCTTTTGTCATCTAGAGCATGCCTTTCAAACAAGTCCAAGGGGCCCCTGGGACGCATAGCGTCTCGGGCCCGATTCGAAGCGCAGAAACGACCCGCCGGAAAGTCTGCGGGCTTGGTATCATATAGCCGGCAGGGAAGCGTGTCAAATCTTTGGAGGGTGCTTCCCGGATTCGGGACCGGCCGGCCAATGGTTTTGACTGGGGGAGGCGTTCTGGTATAATCCGTCCTCCGGCAAGGTGCGGTGTACAGAACGGTTGGCGTGCGGGCGTCTGGAAAGGAAGCCTGTTGGTGGACGCGGTCAAGAGCGGAATCGATTCGACAGGGTTCGTCGTGTTGGGGGTGGCGATGTGCCTGTTGTTCGGGTGCGTTCCGCGACAACCTGTGGTGAATCTCTACCTGGACGCGGTGGCGCTTCGCGAATTGGGCCAGGACCGCCTCGCGATCGACAAGCTCAACGAGGTGATCAAGGCCGATCCGAAGTTCGTCCTGGCGTATGCGGAACTGGGAAAGACCTGTCGGAAGCTGGGGGAACACGAAAAGGCCCTGGCCGCGTTCAGACAGGCGGTCAAGTTGGACGCCTGGTCGTTCGAGCACCAGTTGAATCTGGCGCGGACGTACGAGGACCTGAAGAGGCATCCCCAGGCGGCCGACGCGTACGGACGGGCGGTGGAGCTGGACCCCAACAGTTTCGAGGCCCTGGCGGGGGCTGCGAGTTCTTCCGTGAAGGCCGGGCAGTACGCCAAGGCGCAAGCCTACTGCGAGCAGGCGGGCGAGAACCGATCGCGGGAATTGCTGCCCGTGCTGGCGCAGGCCTACGAAGGCCAGAAGGACTACGTTCGCGCGATCGGGGTCTATGAAAGAATGTCGTCCTCCGAATCGCCCGATCCGAACGTTCTGGTCGCGCTGGGCGTAGCCAGTGTCAAGGCCGAGCGGTATGAGCAGGGCCGACAGGCTCTGGTCTCGGCGACGCAGTTGCGCCCCAGAGACGGTGCGGCTTTCCGCCACCTGGCGTATTGCCTCATCAAGCTGGGCGATCTGGGTCAGGCGATGCTTGCCTATCAGAAAGCGATCGAGCTGGACGGCAACGACTGGGAGGCGTATCGCGGCCTGGGGGTCGCCTGCACGCTCAAGGCCGACCAGACCGGGGACGACCGCTGGCGTCAACAGGGCGTCGCCCATTGGCGTCGATCGTTGGTCATCAATCCGGACCAGCCCAAACGCCAGGCGCTGGAGAAGCTGATTCGCGACAACGTCAGATGAAAAATTTTGGCAGGGACTGAGCTATCGACACCATGGAAACCGGCAACCAAGAGAGGATCGAACCCATCGCACCGAGCTGTCCGCTGAATCTCCGTCAACGCATCGAACTGCCCGACGCGACGGGACACCTGATCTTCTGGCCCATGATGCTCCTCGGTCTGGCTGCGGATCTGTGGTCCAAGCACGCGGTGTTTGCCTGGCTGTGGGACAAGCCCGGTCAGAGGGTCACGATCATCGACGGTTTTCTGTCGTTTCAGTTGGCGCTGAACGAAGGGGCGGCCTTCGGAATCGCCGGCGGACAGCGGCCGTTCCTGATCGGGGTGGCCGCGATGGCGATGCTCATCATTCTCGGCGTGTTCTTCTTCGGGACCGCCAGGCAGCGCGTCATTCAGGTTGCGCTGGGGCTCTTCGCGGCGGGCGTCAGCGGCAACCTGTGGGACCGCATCTTCAACGACGGACGGGTTCGGGACTTCATCGACGTGGTCTACTGGCCCGGCCGGCACTGGCACACGTTCAACGTGGCCGACGCCTGGTTGTGCATCGCGGTCGGGCTTCTGATCGTGGCGACCTTCGTCACTGATTCGTCAGATCGAAAATGTGCTCGGCCACAAAGATAGGGGCCTGCAGGGCCGCGCACAGCGCGATGGCGTCGGAGGGGCGGGAATCGACCTGGACGGTGCGCCCGTCGATGCTCAGGTGGATCTTCGCGTAGAACGTGTGGTTGCGGAGGTCGCTGATCACGATCCGTTCGACCTTGGCGCCGAGGCCGTCGATCACGTTGGCCAGGAGGTCGTGCGTCATCGGGCGGGGCGGCTTGATTCCCTTGAGCCTTCGGTCGATCGCGAAGATCTCCACGATCCCGATCACGATGGGGAAGCCGCGCGTGCCGTGACGCTCCTTCAGCACGATGATCTGCTGGTCGGACGTCTCATTGATGATGATCCGCGACAGTTCAACTTCGACTTCCATTCGTTCCCCCTGACTCTGCTAACGGGATCTCCGAAAAACGGCTATTCGGCCTACTTTAGGAGGGAAGAATTTGCCCTGCAATTCCTCCCTCCTGAAAATTCGTCCATACCAGAGTACACTCTAAATCGATTCTCCAAGGAAATCGTGAAACAGATTTCCTTGAAGAATATAGGTCGAATGGCCGTTTTTCGGAAATCCATCCTCTATCCGCCAAGTTCGGCCAGGTGCTTCTCGACCGCCTGCAACTGGTCCTGGAGCTGCTGGAGCTTCTCCCGGGCCTGGGCGACCACTTCGGGCTTGGCCCTGGCGACGAAGTTCTCGTTGGCCAGCTTGCCTTCGACGCCCTTTTTCGCCTGTTCGATTTCCTGCTTCTGTTTCGTCAGTCGAGCGCGTTCGGCCTCGGGGTCGATCACGTCATGCACGTACACGTGCGTGTCTTCTACTATGGCCGTCGCGGCGTTGTTCGGCTTGGCGAGCCCCTCTGCGGCCTGGAACGATTCGAGTCCCGCCAGTTGGCAGACCAGATCGCCCCCGGTTTCGAGCACGTCGGAGATCACTTGCGGCGCTGCGGCGGAAGCCTTGAGTCTCGCGCTGGGCGGGATGTTGTATTTGCTTCGCAGGTCGCGGATCGCCCGCACGACGTCCTGGACGACCTGGATCTCCGCCTCGGCCACGGCGTCCTTCAGCGATTCCAGGCTCTGCGGCCACGGCGCGACAGCGAGAGCGTCCGGGTTGTCGCCGGAGGCGACGCCACGCAGTTCCCGAACGGGCGCCAGTTCCTTGAGGTTCTGGTAGATGCCCTCGGTGATGAACGGAATGAACGGGTGCAGCAGACGCAGGGTCTGGTCGAGCACGAAGGCCAGGACATTCTGGGCCACTCCCTTGGCGGCCTCGTCCCGCACACGGTACTTGGCCCATTCGAGATACCAGTCGCACAGGTCGTTCCAGAAGAAGCGGTACAAGAGGTTCACCGGCTCGCTGAACTTGAACGACTCGACGGCCGCGGTCACCTCGTGGCGGGTCGTCGCCAGGCGGGACAGGATCCAGCGGTCGGTGACATCCAGTCGGCTCGCGTCGAAGCCCGCGGGATCCGTCCCTTCGAGATTCATCATCGCGAACCGCGATGCGTTCCACAGCTTGTTGCAGAAATTGCGGCCGACGTCGAACTTGGGCGAGGTGTTCACGGTCCGCCCATCCGGCAGCGTCATGGACGCCACCGGCATGCGGATGTCCTGCGTGTCCGTCGTCATGGTCGCCAGGGTGAACCGCATCGCGTCGGCGCCGTGGCTGTCGATCACGACGAGCGGATCGATGCCGTTGCCCAGACTCTTGGACATCTTACGGCCTTCGCCGTCCTGGATCATCGCGTGAATGTACACATCGCGGAACGGGATGTCGCCCGCGCAGTACTGGCCCATCATCACCATGCGGGAGACCCACAGCGTGATGATCTCGCGGGCGGTGCACAGCACGTCGCCCGGGTAGAAGGTCTCCAGCGTCGGTGACTCCTGCGGCCAGCCCAGCGTACTGAACGGCCAGAGGGCCGACGAGAACCACGTGTCGAGAACGTCGGAGTCGCGCTTCCATCCCTGCGATTCGAGTTTCTTCTCCACGTCCTCGTGACCAGGAGCGACGCAGGCGAAGACGATCGGACCTTCGTCGGTGTCCGCTTGGACGGAATGGACGCCGGCGGGCAGGGCAGTTCCATTCTGCTGGCCGGGCTTGGACCACACCGGAATGCGGTGTCCCCACCAGAGCTGGCGGCTGATCGGCCAGTCCCGCAGGTTCTCCAGCCAAGTCTGATAGGTCTTGGCGTATCGTTCGGGGATGAACCGCAGGCGGCTGTCGAGTAGGGGCTTGAGCGCCAGACCTGCGAGCGAGTTTACGGGGACATCGGTTCCTTCGATCGTGCCGCTACCGAATTTCTCAGCCAAGTGCGGGATCGGCTGCTTGACCGCGACGTACCACTGATCGGACAGGTAGGGCTCGATCGGGACGTGGCTGCGGTAGCTGTGGCCGACTTCGTGGGTGTAGTCGCGAATCTCCTCCAGCAGGTTTTCCTGGCGGAACCATTCGACGATGGCCTCGCGGGCTTCGAAGCGGTCCATGCCGAGCAGGTTGCGGGCTTCGGGCTCGGTCGCGTCCTGCCAGCCGTGCTTGTCGCTGATCGAGCCGTCCGGCGCCATCACGTTGATCACCGACAGATTGTGCCTTTGCCCGATGGCCCAGTCGTCCGGGTCGTGGGCGGGCGTGACCTTCAAGAAGCCCGTGGAGAACCTGGCCTTCTCGTCCTCGCTCTCGGGGTTCGGCAGCACGACGTGCTCGTCGGCGATGATCGGGATGACGCGCCCGACGATGGGCAGGCGGACCATTTTGCCGACGAGGGACTTCGCTCTCGGATCGGCCGGGTTCATGGCGACAGCGGTATCGCCCAGCATCGTCTCCGGCCGGGTCGTGGCGACGGTGACGTAGGTCATCGTGGCGAGGGCGTCCCGCCCTTGCGTGTCGAGGGCATCCTGCCCTCGTTCTTCACCGTGTATAGTGCCATACCACGGCCAATTCTGCAAACCGGCCTTCTCAGGGTTTGCGAGCGTGTAGCTGACCTGGTTCCCGAGGTCCTTTTCATCACGAATCAGATGGTCATAATACTCATCCATCCAGAGGGAACCCTGGCGGTTGAGCAATCGGTTGATTTCCTTGGCTGCAAAAGACTTCCAGGACTGAACGATCTTGGATAGCTCCTGTCCGGCGAAGGGTCTGACGACCACATGCACATGATTGGGCATGATCGCCCAGGCGACGATCTCATACCGTTCATGGTCGAAGTGCCGCACTGCATTCTGCACAATTCGGGCGACCTGCGGGTCTCGGAGAAGACAATCGCCATGCCCTGCATCGAGGAAGGCTTCGATCTTCGCCGAGTGGAGTCTTTGCAGCTCGACCCGTTCGTCATAGCTGAGTGGATGTTCCTGTTGCTGGGCACGTTGCACGATATTCTGTCGCTGAAGACGCCAGTCCTCGGAGATGTCATCTGGGACCGCGTCCGCGAGACGGAAAGTGACGGCGTACACAGCATCATCCTTGGACCAGTGAGGCAGGTAGCGGCCCATTCGCTTCTCGATGGTTGGCTCTCGCCCAATTTCCGAGGGCGGGACGCCCTCGGCACTCGCGGACGGGACGTCCGCGACACGTGCGGGCAGGATGCCCGCATCACGCGGCACCTCGACCGGCTCAACGAGCGGGTATTTCAGGTACCAAAAGTGGCCTTGGACCGTCTCGTGCTCGACTTCGTCGTCGGCAAGGACCGTCTGGGTGGCCGGGTCCCAGTTCACGAGGCGTTTGCCGCGATAGATCAGGCCGTCCTGGAAGAGCTTGAAGAACGTTGCGCGGACCGCCTTGGCGCAGACCTCGTCCATCGTGAAGCGGGTCCGCTGCCAGTCGCACGAGCAACCCATCGCCTTGAGCTGGCCGAGGATCGTCGCTTCGTATTCGTCCTTCCATGCCTGGATGCGTTTGACGAACTCCTCCCGCGCGAAGTCGGTGCGCCGCTTGCCTTCCTCCGAAAGGATTCGCTTCTCGACGACCGTCTGCGTCGCGATGCCGGCGTGGTCCGTGCCGGGCATCCAGAGCGTCTCGCGCTGCTGCATCCTGCGGAACCGGATCAGGACGTCCTGGAGCGTGTTGTTGAGGGCATGTCCCAGGTGCAGGGCCGCGGTGACGTTCGGCGGGGGGATCACGATCGTGAACGGGGGGCGTTTGTTCCCGTCGCGCGACGGCTCGGCATGGAAATAGGACCCCGACTGCCAGAGCTTGTTGATCTGCTCCTCGACGGCCTTCGGATCGTACACCTTCGACAACTCAGCCATGACCCATCCAAACGTAAAGACAGCCTAAAAAAATTCCGGCAGACACGATGTCTGCCGGAAGTCATGTTAATCCCACAGGGACGCCCTGTAAAGGGCTCGATTTTATCGCCTCGCCGCGTCGAGACATTTCACAGATCGCCTGTGTCATCTCGCCGGCGACGGGCCGCGAACCTCAGTCGAGGTTCATGGTCATCAGGAACTCGGCGTTGCTTCGCGTCTTGGCCAGACGGCTCTTGAGCAGCTCGACGGCCTCGACCGGGTTCAGGTCGCTCAGCACGCGCCGCAGGCGGTACACCAGTTCGAGTTCCTTGGGATCCAGCAGCAGTTCCTCGCGTCGGGTTCCGCTGCGGGTGATCTCGATGGCCGGCCAGACGCGCCGATCCACGAGCCGACGATCCAGGTGCAGCTCCATGTTGCCGGTCGCCTTGAACTCCTCGAAAATCACTTCGTCCATCTTGGACCCGGTGTCGATCAGGGCGGTGGCGAAGATGCTCAGCGAGCCGCCTTCTTCGACCTTTCGGGCGGCGCCGAAGAACTTCTTGGGCATCTGCATCGCGCCGGCGTCGACGCCGCCGGTGAGGATACGGCCGGAGTGGGGCGTCTCGTTGTTGTAGGCTCGCGCCAGACGCGTGATGGAGTCCAGCAGGATGACGACGTCCTGGCCGTATTCGACCATGCGTTTGGCCTTCTCGATGACGATCTCGGCCACCTGGCAGTGACGGGCGGCGGGCTCGTCGAACGTCGAGCTGATGACCTCGACGGAATCGGCGGTCTTGCGCTCCATTTCCGTCACTTCCTCGGGCCGCTCGTCGATCAGCAGCACGATCAGCTTCACTTCCGGATGATTGGTGCTGATGGCGTTGGCCATCTTCTGGAGCAGGATCGTCTTGCCGGTTCGCGGCGGAGCGACGATCAGGCCTCGCTGGCCCTTGCCGACCGGGGTGACCAGGTCGATGATCCGCATGTTCAGCTCGTCATGACCGGTTTCGAGGATGAGCCGCTGCTCGGGATGCAGCGGAGTCAGATCGCTGAAGACGATCTTGTCCGCCAGCAGGTCGGGGTTCTCGAAGTTGATCGCCTCGACGCGCAGCAGGGCGAAGTACTTTTCCGAATCCTTTGGGGGCCTGATTTGTCCGGAAACGATGTTGCCGGTCCGCAGGCCGAAACGACGGATCTGGGACGGCGACACGTAAATGTCGTCGGAGGACGACAAATAATTGTACGTCGGATTTCGGAGGAAGCCGTAGCCGTCGGGGAGGACCTCCAGGACGCCCTCGCCGTACATCAGACCGCTCTGTCGGATGCGCTCCTTGAGGATGCGGAAGATCAGGTCCTGCTTCTTCAGGGCGCTGTACTCGGTGATGCCCTCCTTCTTGGCCATCTCGTGCAGGTCGCCGACGGTGAGCCGCTGCAGGTCCGTGAGGTACAGGTTGCCCTTCTTGATTCGCTCGTACTTGGCGTGCGTCGATTCCTCATCCCCGGTCTCGACGCCGTCGGTGACTTCAAGACCGTCGGTCTGAAACTCCTCGTCGGCCGAACGACTCTCGCCTGCTTCTTCATCCAGGGCGGCAACGGGGGAGGCTTGCAGCTCCGTCTCGCGAGGCTGCTCGCGCTGTTCTTCCGCCACTTCTTCCGCGGAAGCTTTCCTCTTCCCGCCTTTTCTTCTCGTTGTCTTGGCCTTGGCCATAACTACTCCTTTTGCAAGATACGAAACACTACCTCACCCTTGCCCCGGTTTGTGCAGATACGCACCTGCCTCCGCAACAGATGCAGGCAACACGCCTGTCGCCGACGTGAACCCTCTTCTCTCGAGTGGTTCCGAGGGGGTGTCGCCTCACGCAAAACCAAGACGAATACGGCCTGTCAAAGATGCGGTCGGCGGCGCTGCTTCCGAACGAAACACACTAACTGCTTTCAGCTATGTCAGAGAAGATATCTTGGATTTGCCTGACCAGTGTCAAGAAGTCAGAATTGTTGTCTATGGTATTATCGGCCAGCTCTGCCTTCTTGTCCAGAGAAATCTGAAAATTTTCACGAATTTCAATTTCGCGTTCGTCGATGAGACCCCTGTGTTTCGCCCGGTCGGCACGCTGTTTGCGATCGCACTTGACGAAGATCAACCGATCGCACCGATCCGCCCATCCCACTTCCATCAGCAGGGGCATGTCCAGTACGATCGCTTTGACGTGCGCGCATTGCTCATACTGGACGATCAATTTCTCGGTTCGCTCGAACACGCGAGGATGGATCACCTCATTCAAGGCGGCCAGCTTCTTCGAGTCCGCGAAGACCACTGCCGCCAGTTTTCCGCGGTCGATCCGGCCGTCAGGCTGCAGAGTCTCTCGTCCGAAGAGCTCACACACCCGATCGCGAACGGAATCCTCTGTCAACAGATCGTGAGCGATGGCGTCGGCGCAGATGACCGCGCAGCCCAGTTTTTCGAACTCCGCGGCCACAGTGCTTTTGCCTGAGCCAATGCCGCCGAGGATTCCGATAATTGGCTTTTTTCTGGAATTGCCCACGTTCAGGCAGCTCTGCTGCCGACTCCCACTTTGCCGCTATTCTACCGGCGGGCCGCCATTCTGTCAAGAGGCCGGCGGAACTTCTTCTTAGCCCCTGGCCGGCAGCGCGAGGCGGCTCTCGATCGCTTTGACCAGATCCTCAGGGACTTGGGCCCCAAGCCGCTTGGCGGTGTTGGCGTGTCGCAAAGCTTCGGGGTACTTGCCCAGCATGTAGAATCCGTAGGCCAGGCCCTGGTGCGCGTCGGGGGTCTTGGGATCGATCCGGACCACCTGGAGGTAGGCCTTGACCGCCAGATCGTACTGATCCTTCTTCAGATAGGCCGAGCCCAGATTATACAGGATTCTCGCGTCTTCCGGACTGGCCGTCACCGCCTGCCGATAGTACTGCACCGCCAGGTCGTAATTCCCCTGGTTGAAATACGCGCCGCCCAGGTCCACGAGGGCCCCCAGCAGCGTCGGATTGATCGCCAGCGCCTGCTGATAGGAGCGGATCTCATCGACGGTCTGGTTCAGCGCGCCGTGGCAGATGCCCAGGCCGTAATGAGCTTCCGCCCAGTCCGGCTTCAGATCCACCGCTCTGCGAAAGCTCGCCAACCCGTTGCTGTAATCCTGCATCCGGTAGTATACGTCGCCGAGTTGGCCGTAGACATCCGGATTGTCTCGGTTCAGGGACAGGGCCACGTTCAGTTGCGCCAGGGCCTGACTGTATCGTTCCTGCTTGCACAGCAGCACCGCGATCTTCCGGTAGGCGTCGACGCAGTTCGGGTCCAGCATGATGGCCTGTCGATAGGAGGACGCGGCGGCGTTGAATTCTTCGCTGGCCATGTAGGCGTTGCCGAGATTGTAGTGGGTCTTGGAGTCGCCGGGGTTGAGGTTCAGGGCGGACCGATACTGCTGGATCGCATCGCCGAGACGGTTCTTTTGCAGGTACATGTTGCCCAGATTGGACCGCGATTCCGAGAGAGTCGGGTTGATCGTGACGGCCCGCTCCAGGGCCAGCATGGCGGTGTCCACGTCTCCGATCTCGTTGTAGACGTTTCCGAGGTTGTTGAAGAAGCAGCCGAGACTCTGACGCTTGTTGAGGTTCTTCATGTAGATGGTGTCACGGCTGTTCTCGGGGACGTTGAATTTCGTCCGGTAGTAGTCGTCGGGAGGATTGGCCCCGCCGCTGGTGGTCTCGATGTTGCAGCGGGTTCGCCCGTTGTCGTAGCGGACGAAGAAATGGCCGGGGACGACGACCCCGTGGAGGCTCACCCCCACCCGCTCGGCGACGGCGAGGTAGAGCACTGAAAGACTCAGGCAGTAGCCTTGCCGACGGTCCAGGACGGAATGGAGGAACAAATCGTTCGGATCGTCCGCGTGGGCGACCGGTTTGAAGCCCAGTTCGTCGAAGAGATACTGATTGATGATCGGGATGGCCCGGACGTCCGTCGGTATCCGCTGCTGCCGCAGGCGGACCAGGATCTCCGTCGCCATGGCGTCCAACTGCTCGATATACTGCCGTCCGGCAACCACCTTGCTCCAGTATTCCGAGGCGATCAGCGTGGCGGTGGCCAAATCGATCTGGTCGTCCGAGAGCCGGAGCACCTGCTCCAGGGAGGTGACGTTCAGACCCGCCTTGCTGACGTTGGCCAGGCGGACCCGTTGCCCGGAAGCCGTCAAAGGCGAGAGAACCAGGAGAATCGTTATGCTCAGAAGGACTCTTTTCATGTAGCCCTCTTATCACAAGTACTTGGCTATACGCCTGTTATCGTCATGAGGTTCAGCCTGCTTGAGGCGAAGACGTCATGGCCCGCCATGCGGAAGGGACCTCCAGTTTCCCCTTGTGCAATTGTACCGGCGCGTTTACCTTATTCAACCAAAAACCCGAGTTGTCAGGAGGACACCATGAGTTCGGCCGGTTCAGCGGAAAATCGTGGGGTATGTGTCAAATCGTCCAGCCAGACCCATAACGTGATGGTCTTGAGCATTCTCCTCGTGTTGGGGTGGGTGTTGGCGGGGGGGTGCCGGTCCACGGCGCAACCGTCAGCCGAGGAGCCTGCCCAAGTTCGGCCTGTTGCACAGCCTTCGAGTGAACAGGGTGCGAAAATCGAATCCGTCGAGCCGGTCCGGCCCGAACCGGTCCAGGAGTCCAAGCCGGCGACAGGGTCTTCCGTCGCCCCCAATCGAGAGATCAGCCTGTTCGACGGAGAGAATCTGGGGCTCTGGAAGCCGACGGATTTTGGCGGACAGGGGAAGGTCCATGTCAAAGACGGCGCGATCCATATGGAGATCGGCAGCTATATGACCGGGATCACCTGGACCGGGCCGGTCGTTCGGGAGAATTACGAGATCAGCCTGGAGGCGATGCGGGTCGAGGGCAATGACTTCTTCTGCGGCCTGACGTTCCCAGTTGGGGACAAGCCCTGCACTCTGGTCCTCGGCGGCTGGGGCGGCAGCGTCTGCGGCCTCTCGACCATCGATTACTTCGACGCCTCCGAGAACGAGACCACCCGCATCATGAGTTTCGAGAGAGGCAAGTGGTACCATGTCCGACTACGCGTGGAGGACAAGACCATTCTGGCCTGGCTCGACGACGAGGAGCTGGTGAACTTCGACACCACCGACCACAAGATCGGGATTCGTGCGGAGGTCGATCTCTGTCAGCCGCTGGGGATTGCTACCTGGATCACGACCGGCGCGGTTCGCGACATCCGTCTCAAGAAGCTGTCGGAGTAGACAAGGGGGCTATCCAGCAACCTATGGTTCGCTCAGGCCGAGCTTCTCAAGAAGCATCGCCGCGGAGATTCCCTCGACTCGCACCTGTTTGATTGGGTTCGTTTGGCCCGCGACGATGTCGATCTGGCTCTTCTTGACGCCGAGCTGTCCGGCCAGATAGGCGACCAGGCACTGGTTGGCCTTGCCCTTTTCCGGCGGGGCCGCCACGCGGATCTTGACCATGTCGTCCAGGACGCCCGCGATGGTCGTTCGGCTGCTGCCCGGTACGATCTTGGCGGTGAAGACCACGCCCCCGGCGTCTTCCTGAATGGCGGGTTTCGGCATAGATCACTCGACGTTCTCGCGGAGATTCGCGCCGATGGCCATCTGGACGTATTTCTCGATCTGCTCGGCCAGTTCGCCCAGCGAGGGCAACTGAAAATCCTCGTAGAAGCCGGCGGCGAACTCCCCGTTCAACGCTCGTTTGAAGATCCGCACGCGGATGATCGAAGGGTGTGCCGCGACTTTGCTGAAGTCGCTGTCCTTGTGTTCGGTCAGCTCGACCCGCCAGTCCTCGCTGATGAACACGAGGCATTTTCCCGTGTAGACCGCGGTCGGAAAGTAGTCGCGCAAGAGCTTGAGAGTGTCCATCGTTCGTCCTATTTGTCCTATCGGTCCCATCGGTCCTATAGGACGAATAAGACCGATAGGACCTATTGGACTCCATCTGTCAGGGTGCCTTTTTCAACTCCCCGAATGGTTTCACATCGCCGCGAAGGACCTGGCAGTGCTTCTCCCAGGCGGCCATCGTGCGTTTGAGATTCTCATGGGCATCGCCGCCGATGCCGTAGCCCTGGAACCCGATCGGGCCGGTGTACCCGGCGTCCCGAAGGATCTCCAGGAATCCACGCATGTCGAAGGTACCGCGATCGAGCGTCTGAATCAAGGTGTTCCAGTCTTTGCCGTCGGAATCCGCGCCGTTGATGTTCACCACGGACAGATAGGGCATCGCCTTCTCGATGGCCGCTCTGGCGTCCCGGCTCTTGCTGACTCGCAGCCAGTGGCACAGGTTGAACGTGACGCCCACATTCGGGCGCTTCACTTTCTCCGCGATTCGCACGGTGTCCTCGATCGTCTCCATCCAGAAGGCGTTGTGAGGATACAGCGAGATGCGAACCCTGTGGGAAGCAGCCGCGTCCGCCAGTTCGCGGATGAGCTCGACCGCTCGGGCATCGCCTTCGACGTTCGAGGGACCGAACTGTTTGCTCTGCGCGAAGATCCACAGAATCGCGTTGCGGCCTTCCAGGACCTTCATGGCCTCTTTCAATGATGGATCATACGGCTGGGTTCCGGCGTCGATATTGATGCCGGCGTAGACCGCGAAGAGCTGCAAGTCGCGTGCATCGAGCTCCTTGAGCATCTCCGCCAGCGGAGCCACTCCCGTGTAGCCCGGCCCGATGCCGGCGTAGCCCAGATCCTTGAGCATTTGCGCCTGTTGCGAGGCGGTCTTGTGGTTCGCGTCCTGGGTCGCGGTGTCCATCGCGAAGAAGGGGTTCGGGCCCGCAGGGGCGAACCAGAGGTTGCGATAGGCCACCGGTCCGTGGTCGCCCTGGAGCATGAGCGGGCCGAGCGGCTTTTCGTCGTCGTACGTGCTGGCGCGGGTCGGTCCGGTCAGTTCGACATCGCTGTGGACAAGGACCCCGTTGTGCACCACTTTCTCGAAACGGGCGTTGGCGATCTTGCGGCCGGTCTTGTCGAAGCGAGGGGCCCGGAAGACCACGTCGAAGCTCTGCCACTGGCCGGGCGACTTCGACGCGTTGACACGCGGTGAATGGCCCTCGTAGCCTTTGGGATCGCGGCTTTCATCCCATCGTTCGTAGATGCCGCCGCACTCGATGCCGGGATAGGCCGACGGCTTCTGCCAACTGTCGAATACCTGGACCTCGTAGCGGCCCATGAAGTACACGCCCGAGTTGGAGTCCTTCGAGGCCATGAACTCGACGTGGGCGCGGACGTCGCCGAATTCCTGCTTGCTCAGGAGGTTGACGGTTCTGCCGGTCGAGCCGTTGAGGATGGCTCCGGTTCCCGGCGTGGCCGTCAGCATCGTCTCGTTGCCGGGCGCGAGCGTCGCGTCCCCAACGACGGTCCAGTCTCCCGTCGGACTCCGCCAGGGGGAGAGGTCGTCGCCTGTGATCGGGAGCTTGTGACATTCGCTGCAATCCTTCGCTGTTGCGGTAAGGGGCGAGGCCAGGAAAGCCACGATTGCGAAGATAGCCAAAGCACATCTTGCCATGACGCGAGTCCTCCTTCTTCCTCTGTCACCCTGAGCAAAGCGAAGGATCCGGGCATCGAGCGAGAAAGGAAGCCCCGAATCCAGGGGTGTTTCTCCCTTCGCAGGCCGGATGCTTCACTTCGTTCAGCATGACAAAGTCAATTCCATGATCTTCACAGCAGATTCCACGGGCTTCGCATGCTCCGTCCGAGCATGCGGTTGGCCTGGTCGTCGTTCGTGAACCGCTCGGCCTGCGGGTCCCACTTGAGCTTCTTTCCTCGCAGCATGGCGATGTTGCCGATGTGCGCGATCGTGAAACATCGCTGTCCGATCTCCGGCGGGAAGTAGCACTCCTGTCTCGATTTGACGCAGTCGAGGAAGTTCCGCTGCTCGCCCTGGGGGCAGGTGAACAGGCGGACCCCATCGGGCCCGATGGCCGAGGTCAGGATGGATGCGGGCTCCGCCTGCAGGGGGGCCCGCCAGCCGCGATTGCCGATCCAGCCTTCGCTGCCCTCGAATCTCAGGCTGGGCGTGCCGGATGTCACGATCAGCTTCACGCCGTCGGCGTAGGTGTACTCGATGCGGAACTCCCTGGCCGTGTTGAACAGACCCTCATTCCAGAAGACGCCTTTGCCCTCGACTTCGACCGGGCCGGTGCGCTCGGTGTCGTTGCCCCACTGGGCGCCGTCGAGCAGGTGGGCGCCCCAGTCGGTGAGCATGCCGCCGGAGTAGTCGAAGATCCAGCGGAAATTCCAGTGGCAGCGGTCCTTCGTGTAGGGTGCCCAGGGCGCGGGTCCCAGCCACATGTCATAGTCGAAGCCCTCCGGCACCGGCATCGGCTCGGGATTGCCCGGCGTGTCCGGCCCGCTGGGAAGCTCCACGCGGATCGTGTGGACCTTGCCGATCCTGCCGTTGCGGACGAGTTCGCACATGCGATGATAGACGTCCACCGCGCGGTCCTCGGTGGACCACTGGAAGACGCGGTTGTACCGCTTCATCGTCTCGACGAGCCTGCGGCCCTCCTCGATTGTCAGCGTGGGCTTCTCGCACTCGATGTCTTTGCCCGCCTTGGCGGCGGCAATCGCAATCGGCACGTGCCAATGGTCCGGCGTCGAGATCATCACCGCATCGATGTCGGCGCGGGCGAGGACCTCGCGAAAGTCGTTGCAGACCGCGCAGTCCTTGTTGCCGTACTTGTCGTCGACCATCTTGCGGGCGATCTCCCGCTGCGCCTTGTCCACGTCGCAGACCGCCAGGACGTGGGCGTCGGAGTGCGTGAGGAAGGTCTTGAGGTTCACCTGTCGGCCGTGGTCGCCTGTGCCGATCATGCCCAGCGTGATCCGCTCGCTGGCCGCGACGCTTCCGGCCATGCCCAGCGCCGAGGGACGCACGAAGTACGGCAGGGCGACGCCGCCGACGAGGGCAGTCGTTCTTTTCAGGAAAACCCTGCGCCCGACTGGATGGTTCATTATGTCCTCCACAGATGCCCGAACTGCTAGAACGACAGCAGAAGCTGCCAGATGTACATGTTGCCCAGCGCGTCGATGTTCTCCCAGATCCGCTGGATCATCGCCTTGTCGCCGGTGATGTCGGGGAGGTCCTTGACGCGCTCCTCCCAGGGGAAACAGACGCCGGGCTTGACTCGCGGCGCCGTCCTGCCGGCCATGCCTTTGACCTTCTTGCGGGATTCGACCGACGACGGCAGATCGCACGGCGGCGTCGCGGTCGGCGTCTTGTACGAGCCGGAGGAGTAGACGCCATGCTCGCGACAGACCTGCGTCATCATCTTCATGTTCTCGACGCTCGTGTCGTTCTGCATGATCGCGCCGGCGTCCAGGATGTAGCCGCCGTCTTTGGCCACTTCCTGGATCACCCGCATCACGAAATCTCGCACCTCTTCGGGCGAGCCGTAGCTCAAGAGCATGTTGGGGATGCCGCCGCTGATGGCGAACTTGTCGTGGAGCCTCTTGTGGACCTCGAAGATGTCGTCCTGATCGCAGTGGAACACGATGCTCCGGTCGGGCAGTTCGCGGAAGGCGTCGAAGTGGTGCTTCCAGCGGCCCTCGGCGTAGAAGAGGGTCTGGTGCCCGTTCTTCCAGAACTCCTCGATGCAGGGCTTTAGCGTCGGCCAGTAGTGCGACTCGAACTGCTTGGGGTTGACGAAGGGCACGCAGCCGCGGTGCATCCAGTAGCCGATCGGGACGTGGTTGGTCGCATCGGCGGTGGTCAGACCCACGTTGACCAGGTGCGGCATGAGGGCCTCGCAGGCTTTGAGCACCTTCTTGGGCTGTGTCTGCATGTCCATGGTCAGGCCGATGTAGCCTCGCATCTTGTCGGCGAGGATGTCGAAGGGCGCCTTGAAGATGCCCGCGATCGCGCCGGCGACCCCGCACTCGGAGCGCAGCCGCGCCGACTGGGGTCCGAAGGCGTAGAAGTACTGTAGCATGGCCATCGCGCTTTTGACCAGGGCCAGGTTGTTGCGATAGGTGGACGCCTCGCCGATGGTGCTGACCTCGGTCGAGACCCGCGGCAGCCAGGTGTTGTAGAGGAAGGCGGTCGGATCGTCGATCAGCTCGTCGTACTCGTCCTCCTTCATGAAGGCCTTGTCCTCGGGCGGTTCGATGTAGTTGAAGCCGACCGTGTGCGGGATGCCGACGCCGGGGATGCCGTAGTACCTCAGCCCCGCGGCCTGGGCCAGACCGGTCCAGACGTAGACCATGTTCGCGACAACCGCGTCCCACTGGAAGTCTTTGGCCGTTTTGACCGCGGCCTCGAACGCCTTGCCGTAGTCGTGGGCCACGTCCTGGCAGGTGAAGCCGGCGTACTTGGCCGTGAACTCGGCCACGAACGGACGGATGGGGATCATGTCCGGCTTCTCGTTCCGCATGGCCGTGACGTATCGGTTCAATCGCTGCTGATAGAGCTGCTCCATATCCTGCGGCATCGCATCAACCCCTTGACATGTACCATTTACGATTGACGATTTGCGCTTTTGGCCGCCGAGGTCGGCCGCGAAAACCGCAAATCCACTGGGCCACCCGCCCGCACGACAGGCCCAGCATACCGCGGCCTAGCCGGTACATCAACAGTCAATAATTGCCCCGACCCGATCGTCGTGCTACAATGGTCAACACGGGCCGTGTTCCGAGTCCGCGTTGGTCGCCGGGAGGAATGATGACTGAAGGGAGCCATATGGATAGGCCGATTGTTGATAAGGTGGTCGAGGAACTCAAGGACCTGCCGCAGGACCTGCAATGGCGGGTGCTGGAGTTCACACGGGCTCTGGCTCAGTCCACTCCTCGGGGTGTTCCGGGCCGACAATCATTGCACCTTGCGGGTACGATATCGCCAGAGGACGCCGAGTTGATGCGCGAAGCCATCGAGCGAGGCTGTGAACAGGTGGACACCAATGAATGGTAGATACCTGCTCGATACCAACGTTATTGTGGCGTTCTTCGCTGGTGACGGAGGAGTCAAGAAGGGCTTTGATGAGGCTGACGAGGTGTTCCTTTCTGGTGTCGCGGTCGGTGAACTGTGCTATGGGGCAAGAAAGTCGAGTCGGCCGCAGCAGAATCTCGCACGCATCGATCAACTGGTGCTCACAAACGTCGTGCTGGCGTGCGATCTTGAAACCGCGCGGGAATACGGTGAGATCAAGAACGCATTGCGTATGAAGGGACGACCCTTGCCTGAAAATGACATCTGGATCGCCGCGCTTGCCCGCCAGCATGATCTGTCGCTTGTGACACGCGATACCCATTTCCAGCAGATCGAAGACCTGAGCGTGACAGTTTGGTGATCCTGCTGTTTTGGTGCCGGCCCCGATGGAAACAGGAGGATCCTGTGTGCCCGATTAATGTATGTTCCTATGATGAGTGTGTGCTGGACACTCAGAGCTCATCGTGACGACAAGTTATTGTAGGCCCTGCGATTCACGGTATGATGACTGTAGTTGCTGCCGACGACTTGAAGCCGCCTCGTTGCGGCCTGAAGTGAAGTGGAGAGAGCCAGACGGAGCCGAACCCGCACAAGCCGCCTTCAAGTGTCTCTTCGACACATACCCATGTCGGTATGCGCGGATCCCGTATTATCCGGCGGTGTGTGGGCCTGGCATTCATAGTCACCGCGATATCGTGGCTTCTTGTGATTCCGGGTCTTAATATGGGCGAGAGTCCGTATGGTTGGTGCGTCATCATGCCTTTGTCCTTCTCCATCTTCTTGCCAGGCCATGCGCTGTGGAGTCTTCTTCGGCCCCCTTTCTCGGACGGATCAGGGCTCGTAGGGTCGGTTGTGTGCACCTTCATCGCGAATTCTGCGATTGGGTTTCTGTTTGGCATGCTCCTGCACATAGTCAGGCAGCGCATGAAGGACGAGCCGAAGACCTGATGGGCAGATGCGACGTGTAGGATGGACTCGCTCCATGGCCCTGTGGATCTGCATGTTCGCTTCAATCCTGCTCGTTGACTTCGATGATCTGCACGGAACCTTCCGGGTGTTCACGCCTGAGCTTGATGGGTATGCCACTGTCCCGTGGAAGGCGCACAGTCAATTCATCTCCCGGTGTACCAATCTTCAGCACATGATCGCCCGATGATGACGATTCCAGGACGGCCTGGAGCATGGATCTGCCTCCGACCTTGTGCGGTCGGTAGAGCGTGACGAACTCCATGTGGTCCTGCTTGTCCGCGGTTTTGGCTGTCAGGTGCCATTCGCGGAGCTTGATGCGCTCGCGGGGATTCGGGTCGTATTCGTTGGTCTGGGTGAACGTGAGCTTCTGGGGCGTCAGGATGGTGATGTCGCAGGTCACGTCGCCGTTTTGGGTTGTGATGTTCTGCTGATCGCGGATCTCGAACTGGTTGACCGCGTGGAGCCAGTATTCATAGGTCGAGGGTTCGCTGACCTTCAAGCGGTCGTAGATCACGATCAGGTCGGGCTTGACGAACAGGATCGCCCGCTTAAATCGCTGGACCGGCGGGCCGTAGGAGTCGCTCGCGTCGCCGATGACCGCGTCCACCTGCGGGGTCGTCAGGAATGCGGTAATCCGGCCCTGGGCGCCGACGGTGTGCTTCTTCTGGCCTTGGCCGTTGATCGTGATGCAGTTGGTCGAGCGGGTGGTCCACATCCAGTTCTGATGGTGGTCGCTGCCGTAGATGTCGCGGTACCCCGAGCCGATCAGCATGCGTTTGCCGAAAGCCCAGAGCAGGAAGGAGTTGTTCGATTCGTAGCCGTGCGACTGCGTGCCGAACGGGCTCGACTTGAAGACCACCTGCACGCTGTCGTCCGCGTTCGTGAGGTTCGTGTTGAGATAGGCCTGGCCGGTGCCCTCGAAGAGTCGCGACGCAGGCAGGTCGGTGGGGGCTTTGGGCTGAACCTTGGGCAGTTGGCCACGGATGAAGCCGACGTAGCCGCCCGTGGGGACCGGGCCGCCGTGCTGATCGACGTACCATCTCCAGTAGGGGTTCTGCGCCTGGGCCGCGAGGATGCTCATCAGCGGGACGTTTGACTTCGAGGTCTTGTTCGCGGCCAGGTCGCCGAAGCCGCCGTCCGCCTTGCCCGGCGGCATCAGGTACATCGCGTAATAGCCCACCTTCGAGAAGAAGGGCTTGTCGTAGGCGTCGATGCCCATCGCCTCCCGCATGACGTCCGCCCACCACGTGAAGCGACTGAGGTAGCTGGCCCAGTACGAGGAGCCCTCGTGCCACCCGCCGTCCTCGTCGCTCCAGACCGGATAGACGTTGAAGAACACGTTCGTCGCGAACCACACCCAGTCCTCCGCCCCTTCGACCTCGCCCAGGAAGGCGATGCCGATCTCGCCGAGTTTGTGCCAGGCTCGGTTCGAGTGGCTGGCGTAGGGTTGCCAGAGGTGCCGCGGGCACAGGTGGTTGTACATCTCGTCGCCGCGGATCTTCATCACCTTGCGGCAGAGGGACTTCTCGTCGTCCGTCAGCAGGTCATTGACGAACGTGTAGGTTCGCGAGAACAGGTAATTGTAGGGCATGCCCGCTTCATCGTTGTAGCGGTACCCGGTGCTGCCCTTGGGGTCCCACTTGGCGCATTCGAGCAGGATTCGACGGGCCTCCTGGCCGTACTTGTCCTGGCCGCCGAGCAGGCGGGTGAAGGCCAGCGTCGCGGCGCTGTCGAGGGCCTTGATCGTGTACGTCCGATTGCCCCACCAGATTTCCCGCCATTCCTCGCTCTTGGTCTCCATCCCCGGCGGATACTTTGGCGGCTCCTGCGTCGAGGGCGGATTCGCCAGGATTCGATCGCACTCCTTCACGAGATCCTGGTACTGACTCTTCAACTCCCCGCGAGCCAGTTCCCGCAGCCGGTCGAGATTCTCAGGTCGCAGGAAGAGCCGCGGGTGCGTCTTGGGGATTCTCGCCATCAACTCGCTTCGCTCGGGCAGCGGCATCGACACGGCGTTCCGCGCAATGGTGAAGCTGCGTGTCCGGCTCCACGCCGTGACCTGCCCCTGCGAGTCTTTCCCGCGATATCGCCAGAAGTAGCTTCCCGGACCGAAAGTCCTCGGCGGGCAGTGGACGTTGAACTCGATCCCCTCGCGCCTGTACACGACGCTCGCGAAATCGGCGTCGCGGGCGCACTCGATCTCCCACGTCAAGCGCTGCTGCGGCCGCCAACTGAAGCTCGGCGGGTCTGTCTGCGAGACTGCCCCCGTCTCGGGTCGATAGCCCCACGTGCCGGGCTCGGCCGGCCGCTGATCGAGTTGCAGCGATTGTGCATCCGCCGAGTGAAGCAGGGCCAGGGAAAGAACCAGAGCGATCTGCAGAGGACCACCAGCAGCGACCTGCGAGCGGCTGTTCATCTTGTCATGCTGAACGGAGTGAAGCATCTGACCCTCGTGTGAAATGTCAATCTCGATAGTATCGTCGTGTTCGCCGGCCAGGTCCTTCGTTTCGCTCGGGAGGACAGATCGGGACGGGCCGGCAAGCGAATCAATGTTTCTTGTCGAGTTCATGTTGCAGCATGGCCTCATAGAGGGTCAGTTGGATGTCGAGGATCTGTTCGAACGTCACCGGGCATCCGTCGGACAGGCCGTGGGGACATTCGAACGTGAAGCTGCCGGCCCCGCAGACGTGGTGCAGAGCGCTGGTCAGATTGAAGGACTCGGGGTTCTTGCCGCCCTCGGGACGCGCCTCGAAAGGACTGTCATGAGGGAGATTTCGCTTGTCCAGAAGGGCATAGTATTCCGCAGCCAGCGAGCGGATGTCCTGCTGGACCTCGGTGGGAACATACGCCGGACGAAGCAGGGCAGGCGCCGGCTCATGGCTGTGCAGCGAGACGACCAGGTCGGGTCCTTCCTCGATGGCGACCTTCAGGATCGCCGGCGCCTCAGGCCCCATCGGCGCCAAGAACTCGTCGTGCATCGGATTGATGCCGGCGTCGTTGAAGTAACCGCCGAGGAAGCCGACGTTGTCGCCGGTCATCGGATGTTGGCGCTTGCAGCCGGGCCAGCCGCAGAGCGTGTCGTCCTTCCACGTCCCCTGGCCCCAGAATCGCAGGTCTTCGCCCGTCATTCCCTGCAAGGACCGCGGCTCGAAGCGCGCGACGCCGTCCGGATTGCCCGCCGGGATGATCAGGAGGCGGCAGCGGTCGCCGAGTTGTCGCAACGAGGTCTGGTCCTTGCCTCGCAGGTCCTTGCCCGTCTCCATGATCTGGATCAGGTTGACCAGTCCGGTGAGGGCCTCGACCTCGTGGCCGTGAACCGGGCCGACGAGGAACACCACGGGTTTCTTGCGGGCCGCCTTGTCCATGTAGGCGGACGGCTCGCGGGCCCCGATGGCCGAGTTGTAGTTCGCCAGATGCGTGACCGGCTCCTTCTCGCCATACGAGACCAGATGCATCGGACGCCCGCCCGGCGTGATGCCAATCGCCGTTGCCCGGCCTCGATTGAGGCTCTCCAGGCGAGAGGTCAGCCCGTTGAGGTCGCCGACCCAGAAGTCCGGCAACCGTCGCTGGGAAATCCTGCCCTTCGCCTCTGTGTACGTCATTCGCTCGGCGGCCGCCTCGGCCGCGTTTGGCAACATGGCGATCAATAGGATTAACGCGACCGAGAACGTGCCCATCGAATCCTCCGTCTTGAGTCTTGGATTCTGGAATCCGAATTGACTTGGGATTTGTGCTTGGGGTCCCCAAAGGCGATACGCCGGGTTTGGGAGGCCGACCGTCCCACGATTGGTAGGTGCCTGGTTCTCAATTGTCTTGTCTCTTGGCGATCTCATAACGGGCCCAGGATACCCCATCGCCTGTGAAACATCAATTTCGGTCTCGGCCCGACCCGCCTTCGTCGGGGCAGAGCAGGAGAGGGTGCACCCGGCCTGCGGTGGCGGACACAGGATGGGGCGTCTTGGCCCCAAGAGCGGGAATTGGCTTCGTTTCGCACAATTTGACCGGTCGTAGTCCCTTCGCCGGCCCGCGTGCCACTTGGTCCAGCGTAGATTGGCTTTGTTTCGCACAGTCGTGCCCCGACGCGGTCGCCCCGCCGTGGCCAAAGCCCGATTGTGCGAAACGAAGCCAATGTCGCAAAGCCCGGCCCAGGCCCAGAGGCCAACTGTGCGAAACAAACCCAATTTCGCGAGCTTGGCGGCTTGTGAACGACGAAGAGCCTGGGTGGTGCGAATGAAAGCATGAATCCCTACTGTGTCAGTGTGATTGTCGCGGTCCATTGTCTCAAGAAGCCGGAAAACAAGATATCGTGCCTTTGCCATTCAGAACGTGTCGCGGACATCTTGTCCGCGGAAATGCGAGGCCAAGATGGCCTCGTCACGCGCGGGCGGGACGCCCGCGACACGACGAAGAGCGCTTCTCATACGCGTTCGCAGAAACCCTGGTCCAGCCTGCGACCGGGCCCTAAGGCCCTGGCGGTCCCTCCAAGTCGCTCATCATTAAGACGCTCGATGATGGTTGTGTGTTGCACAAAAACCGAAAATATGCCGAAATTTGTACAAGTCCTGCCGCCGTATTGTGACCGCAGCCGCAGGAGAGGCGATCCTCTTCGCCGGCGGTCTTGCCTTCCCCTGCCCGGCACGGTATAATCGTTGCGACAAGTAAAGGCGACCCGATGTTGGGAGTGCAAAAGACAGATGGCCGAGTTCGGCGGCTAGGGCGCTTCCTTGAGAAAGGCGGGGCTGATACGTCATGAGCCCGAAGGTGCTTGAAGAAGGTGGCCTGATCTTCTGGTTTCACAGTTGCGATGCTCTTCATGAAACACGGGCCAGCCCGGAGGAGCGGGCAAAATTCGAAATTAACCCGAGTCGTACGATGATCCTCTGGGATCCGGCCAAATGTGCCATCAATGACGAAGTGCGCATCGCCGACTACTTGGGGCCGGGCAAGAGCAGTGAGTGAGCCGCCTCGGCGGGTCTGAGCGGAGCCCCGGCGGTGCAGACGGTTGCCCCACAAGCCGCCATTGAAACCCCTCCAGCAGGTGTGCTTACACGCCGGGATCGGTTGCGGGAGCCATTGCGGTCCAGGCATTACAGCCGCCGGACGGGCTTTGATTTGGAGGTTCCTATGCGGATCCGTATAGCATTCCCGGATAAGAGTGCGGACCGACAGCAAGTCCTTGAAGGAGCACATCTTCTGGCGTTTTTGGCAAGAAATCCAAAGGTTGCTTATGCGGACCGAAACGGACATTCCCGCATCTTGTGCGGGTCCATCTAATTATTGTTATGCGATGAAAGGTCTCGCATGTCGAAGCTCGTAGCCTTCACAAACTTCCTCGCGGACCGAAAGATCGCCGCCGCCGACCTCGCTGAATTCTCGCAGTTGATCGAGCCCATTCAGCACGACGATGGTTCGCGCGGATATCAAATTCGGCCTTTGAGGCCAGCCGACAAAGTCTCCCAGCGCTGCAAGGTGTTGATGCAGTACACTTGGCACTGCCGCGACTATGTGAAAAAGATTCTGGAAGAAAACGGCGAAACTGAGCCGGGACGGATTGTCAATACTTACATCACCCAATCCCGCGACGTCCAAGTCGTCAGCTATCTCGCAAACGAATACAAGCATGCGGGCACCGATAATTCGCAGCGTTGGGCCGTCGACCTCGAACCTCGATACGGCAAACCGTACGTTCACGGGGTCATGCACAGCTTTCCGCATCGCCTGAAACCGACCTTAATCATGTGGGGCGAATCGATCCCGGAATTTGAATTCGTCGGATCCGCTTCGGTGGGCGAACTCAAATTCCAGTTCACCGACTTTACATGGACGTTTTCGTGTACCATTACCGACAAAGATGGCAACTCACTGGGCAACGCTGCTGGTCTCTGTGAAAGTGTTTTCCAGACTTGGTTGCAGATACTCAGTGACAATGGAATCGAAGTGACACAAATCGCATAACCAGGCGTTGCACGCGAGCGGGCGGCTACGTCGGTTTTGAAGTCAATGTCGAACGCGCCCGCCGCGTGAACTTTGTCGTTCGACATGAGAGCTGCGGCAGGTTCTGGGCGGGTCCCAAGTCCGCCCGGCGGGAGATCGGTAGGAATCGCCTGTGCCTGCCGGTCTGGGGAGGCAGGCTTGATCTTGTTCGGCGTCCCTCATGCTGAGTTGCGGTTCGGCTCTCAGCCGAGCAGCTTCTGCTCCCACCACTTGAGATAGCCTTCGTCGGAGATGGTGGGGGAGAGATCCCTCTTTTCCATCGACTCGACGAAGTTCTTGGCCATGTTGTTCTGCTCCCGCTCGACGACCTTCGGGTCCTCGGGCGTTTCACCCTGGTCGCCGGTGGCCTTGATCCACTCGTCGAGCTTGCGGCTGTGCGTCTGCACGAGCTTCTTGTGCTTGGGGTCATCGGCGAGGTTCCGCAGTTCGTGCGGGTCCTCCTGCAAGTCGTAGAACTCTTCGCGAGGACGAGTCGGGGCCATGAATCTGGCCTGGTCCGGCGTGAGCTTGCCCTGTTTGTGCAGGACCTGCATCACCGTCAGGGCCGGGTACTGGAGCTTCTTGTAGGCGTTGAACTGCGCATACGGTTTGTCCGGGTGGTAATTGCGGATGTACTTGTATCGCTTGGAGCGGACGCAGCGGATGCGGTCGACCGTGCCGTCGCAGCGGTCCCGGGCCGCGAAGACGTACTCGCGGGTCCGCTTCTTGGCGCCCAGAATGTTGTAGCCTTGCAGGTGCTCGGGAGGCTCGACTCCGAGCGCCGCCAGGAGCGTCGGGACCAGGTCCACCGTGCTGACAAGATCGTCCACGACCGTCCCCGGCTCGATCCGGCCGGGCCAGCGGACGATCATCGGCACGCGAATCCCGCCTTCGTAGAGCCACTGCTTGCAGCGGACGTGCGGCCGGCCGTTGTCCCCGAAGTACACGACGATCGTGTTGTCGGCCTCGCCTTCCTTCTGAAGCCATTGCAGGGCGACGCCGATTTCCGCGTCGAGGACCTGCATCGACTCCAGATAGTTGGCCCAATCGCGCCGGGTGACCGGATGATCCGGATAGTAGGGGGGCAGTTCGACTTTGGCGGGGTCGATGGGATTGTTCTTGTCCCGTCTGAAGTCCCGGTGCGTCATGGCGAAGTTGATCTGGGCGAAGAAGGGCTGCCGGGGTTTTCGCTCGGACCAGTCGGTGCCGTCGAAGGGCGGCGCGCTCGGCGTGAAGTTCCAATCGGTCTTGCCCGCCTTCTTGTAGCTCAGGCCCGCGCAGTTGCTGGTGAAGTAGCCGAGCCGGCGGAAGTAGTCGGTGATGACCGTCGCCGGGGGCGGGAGCCTGTAGCCGTCGTCGCGATGACTGCGGTGATGGTGCGCGCCGATGCTGGTCTGGTACATCCCGGTCATGAAGCACGAGCGGGACGCCGAACAGACAGGGGCCGTGACGAAGGCGTTCGTGAACCGGGCCCCTTCGGCCGCGAGCTTGTCGATGTTGGGCGTCTTGACCAGCGTGGTCCCGTAGCAGGCGATGTCGGGCGATGTATCCTCCGAGATCAGCCAGAGGATGTTGGGGCGATCCTGCCGGCGCAGGACTTTGCGGGCCTTCTTCGATTTGGTTTGGGTCGCGCAGCCGGACAGCATCGCCGCCGTCCCGCAGCCGACCGTCTTGAGGAAGTCGCGGCGTCTCATCCGTGAAACCCTTTGAATGGACTATCTACAATTTGCGATTGACTATGTGAACAGCGAGCCGATCAGGTCCGTGAGCTTCGCGATGTTGTGCCTGGCGCAGTAGGCGCGGATTCCTTCGATGACCTGGATCGCCGTCGTGGGCTCTATGAAGCTGGCGGTGCCGATCGCGACCGCCGAGGCGCCGGCGATGAGGAACTCGATGGCGTCGGAGGCCGTGCGGATGCCGCCCAGGCCGAGGATCGGAATGCCCGCGCTGCGGGTCACTTCGCTGTAGACCTTGCTCACGAGGTAGACGGCCATGGGTTTGACCGCCGGGCCGGAGAGGCCGCCCGTGCGGTTGGCCAGGACGGGTCTTCGCGTCTCGATGTCGATGACCATCGCGGTGAAGGTGTTGATCAGGCTCAGGGCGTCCGCGCCGCCCTCGACCGCGGCGCGGGCGGTGGCGCTGATGTCCGTCACCGTCGGCGAGAGCTTCACGATGAGCGTCTTTTCGCCCGCGGCTCTGCGGACCGCCGCGGTGATCTCGGCGACCTGGCACGGGTCCCGGCCGAAGCTGATGCCGCCTTTGGCCACGTTCGGGCAACTGATGTTCAGCTCGAAGCCTGCGATGGCCTTCTCCTGGGCCAGACGCTCGGTGACCGCGACATACTCCTCGATCCGCTCGCCTGCGACGTTCACGAACACCGGCACGGTCATCTCCGCGATGATCGGCAGTTTCTCGGCCAGGAAGCGGTCGAGTCCGACGTTCGCCAGACCGATGGCGTTGAGCATGCCGGCGTCGGTCTCGACGATCCGCGGCGTGCGGTTGCCCTTGCGGGGCTTGAGCGTGATGCTCTTGGTGATGAACCCGCCCAGCGCGTTGACGTCCATGAAGTCGCCCAACTCATCGCCGTACCCGCACGTGCCCGAGGCCGTGAACACGGGGTTCCTCAGCCGAACCCCCGCAAAATCCAGCGAAATGTCAGTACCTGTCTTTGTCATCGATTCACTCGCCGAACACGACCTCTCTTGCGTCGAAGACCGGGCCGTCCTGGCAGCAGAGTTTGTAGACCGTCTCCTGCGAGCCCTCGACTTTGCACTCCACGGCGCAGCTCTGGCACAGGCCGATGCCGCAGGCCATCCGTCGCTCCATGCTCACCTGGCAATCGATGTTCCGCTCCCCGGCCAGACGGGCGACCGCCGCCAGCATGGGCTCGGGGCCGCAGGCGTAGAGGATCGTGCCGGCGGGGGACCAGTCCTTCTCTTCGTCGAGCCACTTGGCCAGACGGTTGGTGACGAAGCCCCAGTAACCCGCAGAACCGTCGTCGGTAGCCACGGCCGAAGAAATGCCGTACTTGGCGAAGGCCGGGAGGAAGGGGCCGACCTCGGACGGGATCTCGCCCTGATCGCCCTCGAACGGCAATGCGTCGATGCTCTTGGCCCCCACGAAGGCGATGATCTTCAGCTCGGGATACGCGGTCGGCAGGTACTTGGCCAGGCAACGAATCGGGGGGATTCCCATGCCGCCCGCGACCAGCAGGGCCAGTCTCTTGTTCCTGGGCATGGAGAAGCCGTTGCCCAGCGGTCCGATGATGCTCGCGGAATCGCCGGCTGCAAGGGTAGTCAATCGCACAGACGCCGGTCCGAGCACGCAGTAGAGCAGCTCAGCCGTCGTTCTGCCGATCTCGGCGGTCACATCCGCGAAGCTGAACGGCCGTCGGAGGATGACGTTGCGCTTGCAGGCGTCGCGCAGGTGCGCCGGGATTCGGTCCTCCGGCGGCAGACCGACCTGGGATACGTCGATCTGGAGAAACTGTCCCGGCTGAAATCCCGCGAAGGCCCTGGCGCCGTCGCCAGTGAATTCCAGGTCCATCCGCCAGAAGCATTCGCCGATCTTGCGGTTGGACAGGACCGTCGCGGTGAAGTTTCCTTTTTGTGTCGTCGTGTGGCTCAAAGGACGCCCTCATACAGTCGAACGCCATCCACCACTTTACAGACGTGGGCGGCGTATTTGTTCGCGAAAGCGGGCCGGCTTCGCGGATACGCGGCGTCGACCGCCTGCTTGACCGCTTCGACGCTCTCGGCCCGGACCAGCGCGCCGGAGGCGCCTTTGTCGCCGCCGCCGAGCATGCGTTCGCCGAGGACGCCGGGGACCGTGCGGACGACGTCGCACATCGTTTCAAGTTCCGGCCCGGAGATCTTGTAGTCGTCGCGCAGACCCAGTCCGTCCTGGCGGAAGATCGCGCCGACCTTTTCGACGTCGCCGGATCGCCAGGCGTCCATCATCTGATAGAACCGCTGCTGAGCATGGTAGATGTAATTGAGTCGGTCGCAGAGGTCCGCGTGGCTGCGGCCGAACTGGTCCAGGATCTTCTTGTACATCGCCTCGTCTTTGACGTCGGCCAGGCAGGTGATCTTGTAGCCGGCCTTCTGAAGGATGCCGACCAGTTCCTCGCACTGCCTTCGCCGCACGGCGTAGGTCGCCTTCTCCAGGCCCGGCCGGTCGGTGCCGGTGTCGAGGACCACGATGCGGAAATCGATGGCCCCTTTGCCGATCGGCACGTACTCGATCGAGCGGTCCTGGGGGTTGTAGTAGGTTCCCATGCCTTCCTTGGCGAACAGGACCATCGTCTGATCCAGCTTGCCGCAGGGGGAGCCGATGTAGTCGTTCTCGACCGCCTGGGCGAGATCGACGATCTGCATAGGAGTTTGAAGTTTGAAGTTTGAAGTTTGAAGCTTGGAGGTTGCGTCCTCCGCACTTGAAACTTGACACTTCAAACTTGGAACCTCCACGCCATTGGCGTCGAAGAGCGAGAGGATCAGATTGATGCACAGCGAGGCCGAGCGGCTCATGCCGCCGCCGGGGATGTTGCCGAAGAGGACCGCGTCGATGCCTTGTTTGAGTTGGAAGCCCTCGCGCTTCAGGATGTAGTCGATGCCGTAGGGGAATCGGCCCCAGGTGTCGGCGATGGCCGCGGACTTGGGGGCAGGGACGTTGCCGATCGTGTACTCGACGACGCCGTCGGCGGGGAAGTTGCCGCTGAAGAGCCGGACTTTCTTGGTGCCGTTGGGCTTGTAGGCCATCCAGATGAAGCGGTCGGTCCCGACGCCGAAGAGTTCGGTGCCGTTGTAGTCGCCGTGCTCGACGCCCAGGCAGAACCGCGACGAAGTCCGCCGCAGCTTGCCGCCGGCAATGTCGATCTGGTTCTCCTTCGCCAACTGGCGGAGCTTCTCCACCGCTGCCTGGTCTTCCCTTGCCAACTCCATCCCGACCTCTGCACAAAAGGTTCATCCGTCGCACGCACCGTCACAACGGCGCTGACTATAGTCCAAGCTGGCCGGGCTATCAAGCCCCAAATCGAGGCGTGCGGCCGTTCTTGCGGTTTCCTCGGAGTCGGGGCGTCCCGCCGGATTCGAGGGGTGCGTTTATCGCTTTGGGGATACCAGCGGAGAGGGGCAGAGGCGTGAAGCGGGTCTCGTGAAGCGTGAGACGGATTAGGTGAAGCGCTGCGAGAAGAGCCTCTCTTCACTGGTGGATGGTCCGCGTTTCGTGTCGGGCCTTTCCCTCTCTCCCCGCGGGTATCCGCAACGCGCCAAACGCACGCTGCGAAGACACCCAGGCCCCCGCCCCCAGATTCCTCGCAGGTCAATTGCGTGTGGCGTCGCCAATCGTTGGACGACTCCCGTGTCGCGGGCATCTTGCCCGCGATTCGAGGGCGGGACGCCCTCGACACGTTGCAGCCGCGGTCACGTGCAATCGCCGCGAGATTCGCCGTCGCCCGCATTGACCCTCCAACGGGAGTGGATTAGAATCCCGGTCACGTGTGAAGGGGAATTCGATGCAGGGCGAATACGAGATCATCGACACGAACGCCGGGAATATCAGCGACTGCGGCTTCTGTGGCTACAAAGCCGGGAGAAGCGAGGGGCATCGCCGGAAGGTTGGTTGGCTCAAGGAACGCTACGCGGAAGGCTTGAGGTTCAAGGTGCTCCGCTCGCGTGAATTCGGCGATATCGGGATGATCGAGTATGCCCTGGGCAACCATGCCTGGAGACCGGTGGAGGCGGAGGGTTATCTTGTCATCCATTGCCTGATGGTCAACAGCAGGCACAAGGGCAAAGGGCTCGGCGTCCTCCTTCTGGATAGTTGCCTGGGCGACGCGAAGGAGAGCAAGTGCCGAGGGGTCGCGGTCGTGACCAGCGAGGACAGCTTCATGGCAGGCAGCGGCTTCTTCCTCAAAGCGGGTTTCGTCTCGGTGGACCGCATCGGTCCTTATGAACTGCTCGTCAAGAAGCTGAAGAAAGCAGCCCCCGATCCTCGTTTCATCGTCCAAAGGGAGCGATTGCCGGGAAAGTACAAGAAGGGCCTGACGATCCTGGCTGCCGATCAATGCCCGATGGTTCCCAAGTGGGTCCAGGAGATTTCGCAGGCGGCCCGAGCCCTGGGGTTGAAGCCGAAGGTGGTTCCCGTCACGAGCGCCGAGGCGTCAAGGGAGCTTCCGACGCCCTATGGCATGTTCAGCATCGTCTGCAATGGAAAGCTGATCGCGGACCGTCCGGTCAGCGCGACGAGATTCATGAACATCATGCGTGAGAATGCAGAACAACCGGATCGAACACAACTGCGGCAAGGCCGTAGCGGACGGCGTTCTCGCCGGAGCGGTTCATCCCTCACGTTAGACATCGGGACGGAACAATGAACAGAACATCGCGATACAAGGTCTTCTACGCAGCCTTGATCTCATCTCTCTGTGCCGGAGTGGCGATCGTCGTGTTGTCGACCGATGTTCATCCCATGACGCTTGTTCTTGCCGCCGGCGTCTTCCTGGTTCCCGGACGGGTTCAGGGCTACTTCTGGCGCGACTTCTTCCGGGGCCGTCGGCTGCTTGCGGAAGATCGAGCAGCCGAATCGATCACGTGCTTCACGCGCTTCCTTAAACAACTTGCGGCCAGGCCGTGGCTGAAAAAGCTGATCTGGCTGAGTTGGGGGATCTACACGCGTGACATCGCAGTGATGACGCAAACGAACCTCGGTGCGGCTCGCATGCGCCTGGGGGAACTCGACGCCGCGGAGGACCACCTGCGGGCTGCGATGGAACACGACGCGCAGGCTCCGCTCCCATGGCACAATCTCGGCGTGATTCTCCAGGTGCGCGGGGAAGTCGCCTCCGCTGAGGAAGCCTTTCGCAAGGCTCGCGCGCTTGGATACTCGGCGGCTGTGTCCGACAAGCTCGTTCACGCGATGAGCGAGGCCCTCGCGCGGTGCGAGGGCCGGGGAGTCAGCAAACAGGCAAAGGAGCCCTGATGCCTGCCAATCGCGTGTCCGCGATAACGGTCCGCTCAAGGAAGCGACGGACCGATCCGGATTCCGCCGCCGTGACGCGCAGCGGCGTTTCGCGGCGGGGCGGCGGTCATTCTCCGCATTGGGCCAGCAGCATGATGGGCGTGCTTCGCACGCGTGGCTGGTGACCCGTGACCGGTGGCCCGGATCACGAGTCACGGGCCACGAATCATCGTTTCATGCCATTGGTGCAAAGCGGCAAAATGTCCCTCGCACGACCGTCTCGGGCGTGCCGTCCACGGGACTTCCCATGCCTGGGACTCTGCACAGACACCCAGGCACCCCCCCGAGATTCCTCGCAGGGCAATTGCGTGTGGCGTCGCCAATCGTTGGACGACTCCCGTGTCGCGGGCATCTTGCCCGCGATTCGAGGGCGGGACGCCCTCGACACCTTGCAGCCGCGGTCACGTGCAATCGCCGCGAGATTCTCCGTCGTTCGTATTGACCCTGCCGCAGGAATGGACTAGAATCCCGGTCACGTGTGAAGGGGAACTCGATGCAGGCGGCAGGCAGTCAAGGCAATGCGGCGGTGACAGACTCCGGGCGAGTCGAGGAGGTGTTTCCGAATAGCCTTCGGCTTTTGGGTCGCTTGAGGAAGACCTTTCGATTCCCGCATTTCTTCACCACACAAATCCTGAAAAGCGGGTATGATATCAGTACCGTCTAGGAGCTTCTCGGTCATAAGGGCGTCAAGAAACATAAGGACCGACACCCATGTCCTTAACCGGACGGCAAGGGTGTGAAGAGCCTTGCCGCGGCGATGGTGGGCTTTCGTTGGCGATGCAAATGAGGAAAGTGCTGGCTATTGCGGCAATATTGTTTCTTATGAACCTGTTGCTGGGAGTCACATACATTCGTTTTTCTCCGGTGTGTTACAGCTATGCTCGAGACCAATTTGGCAATGTGTCTTCAATCGCATCTCTCATGCTGGCTATCCCTGTGTACTGGGTGCTAGGTCTTGTTACTTCTCCACCAATCATTGGATGGATGATGAATTCTGTGCTTGCGCAGCCTCTGAGAACGATTGAACGGCCACTTGTTTGGTCATTGTCCGGAGCAATGGCTACAACAACACTCCTGTTGTTCTGGAGAAGACATGGGCGTATGTCCAGGGTTATGTTGATAGGCTCTCTTTGTACTTGTGTGAACTTTTGTACCCTGGAGTGCTTGTTCCTATCAATGGGTGTGTGAAGTACTTGTTGACCAGCCGTTCGAATCGGACTTGCTGAAGACCGAACGTGGTTAAGCCGCTTGTGGGGCTGTTGTCCTGGGAGATCATCTTATGATTCGAGCAAACGGGAAGACCCAGAGGCATTCTTCGATGGGCGGTTGGCTGGGCGTTGTGGCGACGGTGCTCATTGCGTCGCGTGTCGCTATCGCGGCTGGGGCGGGGGTGTTCGATGTTCGCGAGTATGGGGCGGCGGGGGATGGCAAGACGCTCGATACTGTCGCGATCAACAAGGCGGTGGAGGCTTGCGCCCAGGCCGGGGGCGGACAGGTGCGGTTTGGGCCTGGGCGGTATCTTTCGGCTACCGTGCATCTGAAGAGCCGTGTGACGCTGCTGCTGGAGCCCGGGGCTGTGCTGGTCGGGGCGCCGGACCCGAATTCGTACCAGCAGCCGAGGGTGCCGGACTTCATGCCGGAGGCGAGGTGGGGCAGGTGGCATCGGGCCTTGATCCTCGGCGAGGGGCTGGAGGATATCGGCATCGCCGGCGGGGGCGTCATCGACGGCAACAAGGTCTTCGACCCTCGGGGCGAAGAGCGGATGCGCGGGCCGCACACGTTCGTGTTCGTCAACTGCAAGAACGTGACGGTCCGCGACGTGTCGTTCGTGGACTCCGCCAACTACGCGATCTTCTTTCAGATCAGCGACCACGTAGACATTCGCAACGTCAAGTTCACCGGCGGCTGGGACGGCGTCCACTGGCGCGGGGCCCCGGAGCGTCCGTGCCGGGACGTGAGCATCACCAACTGCCGGTTCTACACGGGCGACGACTGCATCGCCGGCCGGTACTGGGAGGACACGGTCATCTCCGATTGCATCATCAATTCCGCCTGCAACGGCATCCGCCTGATCGGTCCGGCCAAACGCCTGATCATCCGCGACTGCCTGTTCTACGGCCCAGGGCTCCACCCGCACCGCACGTCGAACCGCTACAACATGCTGGCGGGCATCAACCTCCAGCCGGGGGCGTGGGACGCGACCAAGGGCGAACTCGACGACGTGTTCATCAGCGACGTCGCAATGACGAACGTGACGACGCCGTTCCACTTCATGATGAAGCCGGGCAACACCGCGGGGCGGATCACCGTCACGCGGGCCTCAGCGACCGGCGTCTATCGCGCCGCCTGCTCGGTCGAAAGCTGGGCGGAGACTCCATTCAAGGACGTGGTCTTTCGCGACGTGGACATCGAGTTCGAAGGCGGCGGGGCCGCCGACGCGGTCGCGCGCGAGGTCAAGTCTCCCGGCGTGGACGCTCGACCGCTTCCCGCCTGGGGCTTCTACGCCCGCAACGTCGAGCGGCTCACGCTGGAGGACGTCCGCCTGACCTGCAAGAAGCCCGACCTGCGGCCGGTGATGATCTGCGAGGACGTGAACGATCTGACGCTCGACACCGTCCGATTCCCCCGATACGAGGGAGTGGCGAATCCCCTGATGCTGAAGGATGTCACGCGAGTCCGCCGCGACTAATACGGATTCGGAGTGATTCGTGCGCGGCGAGGATTTGTCGTCCTGAGGCACAGCCGAAGGACCTGGGCACACGACGAGAGGTCTCTCTCGTTCGCGAGCCAGATCCTTCACTTCGCTGCGCTGCGTTCAGGATGACAAGACCCGCGCACGCATCAATCCGAATCCGTATAAGAAGCCAAGAAGGGAAGCCACAGAGGTCACAGAGGTCACAGAGAATGTGAAGCACGGTTGGAGATCGAACTTCACGCGTGAGACATCATACTCGTTCGCCTTGCGCTGTACTGCAAAGTCGCGACATCTTGTCTTCGGGGCAAGGAGAGCCGCAAGAGAGAAGGAGAAGTGAGCCGAAAGAAACGAAAGAAGGCGAAAAAAGAAGACCAGGAGGCGGGCGACTCTGCAGGTCCCTCTTCTTTCGTCCCTTTTTCGCTTTTTTCGGCTACTGCTCTTTGGGTTGGGGCCGAAGGCCGCTCGGTGTTCCTCTGTGACCTCTGTGGCCGAACTTAGCCTTGGAATGGATCATTGAAGAAAAAATGGCCCTTCAGATGTTCTTGAAGGGCCGTTGGTGAAGTGGCACTTGTTACTTCGGTCGATGGACCGATCCGACGTGATGTTTTCCTGCGATCACCAGAAGATCGCGTAGAGCGCCAGCGTCAGGATCACGACGCCCACGCCGGCCAGCTTGGCGCCGCGAGAGGTGGTCATGTCCATTTTGGGATTTATCGGCAGGACGATCGGCTCGGGCAACGGCTTGACCAGCGTCATGACGGTCAAGACGGCCAGGATGACGCCGAAGCAGATGGCCATGCGGTTGAGGAACGCGATCTGCGGTGCGGCGTACTTCAGCGTGCCGTAGAGGATCGGGTTCAGGATCAGACCGACGGTTCCCGCGTGACGAGGGGCGCGGTGGATCAACAGGCCGAACAGGAAGATGGCCAGAATGCCCGGCGAGATGAACCCCTGGAACTCCTGGATGAAGGTGAAGATGCCGCCGAACTTGGGACTGTCGAGCTTCGGTGCGATGGAGATCGCGATGAGCACGAAGACCACGATGCAGATCCGCCCACACGTGACCAGGGCGGTTTGAGAGGCGTCCTTTTTCACCTTGCGGAAGATGTCCATGGTGAAGATGGTGGAGGCTGCGTTGAGCATGGCCGCGATGGAGCTGACCACCGCGCCGAACAGCGCCGCCAGAACGAAGCCGAGGATGCCGTGATGCTTGGATACGAGGTTGCGGACCAGGGTGGGGAAGGCCGCGTCGAAATCGTGTCCGACCAGTTTCTGCGAGATCTTGACGCCTTTGGTCTTGGCGGCCGCGATGAACTCGGTGTTCCTGGCGACCAGAGCGTCTGCGGTCAGAGATTCGGGCGCGGCCAGCGGAGCCTGGACCATGGTCGCGTTGTGCGCCGCCATGGCGGTGGCGATGTCCGCGTTCAGTTGGGCATAGGAGGGCGTGAACTCGAAGACCATCTGCTGCTTCTGTTCGAAGGCGGCCAAGGTGTCTCTGTTCTTGCGGGCGGCTTCGGCCTGGAGGTCTTTGTGGAACAGGTTGAAGGCGAGGATGCCGGGGATGACCACCACGAACGGGATCAGGAGCTTCAGGAACGCGGCAAAGACGATGCCTTTCTGCCCCTGGGCCAGCGACTTGGAGCCCAGCGTGCGCTGCGTGATGTACTGATTGAGGCCCCAATAAAAGAAATTCGGAATCCACAGGCCGATGACCAGCGCCGACCACGGGATGGCCGGGTCGGAGAGCTGGCGGACCATGTGCAGTTTCCCTTCCGGCAGAGGGGCCTTGTTCAGCGCCATGAACCGCCCCCAGGCGCCGGTATTGGTGAGTTGGTCGGCTGTGACCTGGGGATCCGCGGCGGTCGAGACCAGGGTGGCCGGGTCGGCGCTGCCCAGGGCCTGCATCGCAAGGAACATGACGATCGCGCCTCCGATGACCAGGGCCGAACCCTGGATCAGGTCGGCCCAGGCGCAGGCCTTCAGTCCGCCCGCGAAAACGTAGACCGCGGCTGCGACGCCGATGATCCAGCAGCCGACGGTGATGTTGCCAAGGTCCAGACCCAGGATGGTCTGTCCCTGGAAGTACACGCCGACGACCTTGGCGCCGGAATAGATGACGGAGGCGGTCGGGACGCCGACGAGGATGATCATAGTGCAGATCGCCATGATCGTCCGCGCGAAGGCGTTGTATCGGTACTCCAGGAATTCGGGGATCGTGTAGATGCCGCTCTTGAGGAAGGTCGGCAGGAATAGAAAGGCCACGACGATCAGCGTGATGGCCGCCATCCATTCATAGCTGGCGATGGCCATGCCCAGCCAGTCGGCGGCCTGGCCGCTCATGCCGACGAACTGCTCGGTCGAGATGTTCGCGGCGATGAGGGAGAAACCGATCAGCCACCAGGACAGGCCTCGACCCGCGAGGAAGTAGTCTTCGCCGGTCTTCTCCTTCCGGCTCTTGACCAGGCCGATGGTCACCACGGAGACCACAAATGCGACGAATACGACGATGTCAAGAGCCGACATAGCATATCCTTTCCTTGCAGGGCTCTCCAAACGTTGAGTAATGCACGGCGAGGCATTATATCGGGTCCATGTGGGGCTGCAACTAAATCCTTGTCTTGCCAAGGAGATAGCAAGCCAGACCGTTGACTCGATGTCCAGCCGAGTCATGACCAAGAGACCGAACATCCCGCCCAGGCGGAGGCTAAGAGACGGTTGTCTTGAACGCCTCGGGAAGGGCGTCGAGGATGTCGGTGGCCATGAGACTGATGGGGCCGAAGCGGTTCGACGCGATATCGCCGGCCAGACCATGAACGTAGACCCCGAGGACGGTCGCGTCGAGCCGGCTCAGGCCCTGGCCCCAGAGGGCGGCGGCAACGCCGGTCAGGACATCGCCCGATCCGGCGGTGGCCATGCCGGGATTGCCTGTGCGGTTCACGTAGACGTGGCGGCCGTCGGTGACGACGGTGCCTGCCCCTTTGAGGGCGACGACGGCCCCTGTCTCCCGAGCCATTCGTCCGGCGGTTTCCTGGCGATCCTTGGGCATTTCTTTCCGGAAGAGCCCCGTCCAGAGCCTCTTCATCTCGCCTGGGTGCGGCGTCAGGACGATCTGCGCTCTGCACTTCCTGGGCCAATCCCGCAGACGGCTCAGGTTGTTCAGGCCGTCGCCGTCGATGAGCAGCCGCAATCCCTCCTGCTGCACGAGTGTCTCGACAACCGACCGCAGGCCGTCGCTCTGGCCCATGCCCGGTCCGATCGCGACGACGTCATTGTCCTGGATCGCGTCCAGGATCGTGTGGAGGGCCTTCGCAGAGACGCGTCCTTCGCCATCTTCCGCCAGAGGAATCGTGGTGTAGCAGGGCTCGATGGCCGCGACGATCGGCAGGGCGCTTCGAGACGTGGCCACGCGGACAAGTCCCGAGCCCGTCCGCAGCGCCGACCGGCCCGCCAGGGCCGCGGCTCCGGTCATTCCCACGCTTCCGGCGATCACCAGGACCCGGCCAAATGTGCCCTTGTGACCCTCGACAGGTCGCGGCGGAAGCTCAGGAATCGCAGTGATCGCATTCATTCTCCACTCCCGAAACTCGAAATTCGAAGCACGAAACTCGAAACAAATCCAAAGCACCAAATTCAAATGACGAAAACTGCTGCTGCCCGCCGGATGAGTCGTTTGGTACTTTGAGCTTTGGTCATTTGCATTTGTTTCGGATTTCGTATTTCAGATTTCGCATTTGTCGCACTACGCGGCTCCATCGATCTTTCGGTTGATCATCGTGGCGGTGACCGCGGCACCGAAGCCATTGTCGATGTTGACCACAGTGACGCCTGAGGCGCAGCTATTGAGCATAGTCAGGAGGGCCGAGACGCCCTGGAAGTTGGCTCCGTACCCGACGCTCGTCGGGACCGCGATCACCGGGCAGCTCACCAGCCCGCCCACCACGCTGGCCAGCGCGCCTTCCATGCCGGCCACGACGATCAGCACGTTGGCTTCATTGAGCCTGGACACCGATCCGAGGAGCCGGTGCAGGCCGGCCACGCCCACGTCGCAGACGAGCTCCGTCCGCTGGCCCATGATCTCGGCGGTGACCTTGGCCTCCATCGCCACCGGCAGATCCGCGGTGCCGGCCGTGACGATCGGCAGCACGCTCCTGGACGAGGGGAGCTCCTTCTGTCTGAGCGTGATCGTGCGGGCTGACTCGTCATATTCAACGCCTGGGCACGTGCCGGCCTTGACGAGGGCCTCGAACGCCTCCGGCCGGGCTCGCGTCGCCAGGACGTTGTTGCCTCGCGAGGCGAGCGATTCGAAGATGCGGACGATCTGCTCGGTGGTCTTGCTGGGGCAGAAGATCACCTCGGGGAACCCCTTGCGGAGCTGCCGATGGTGATCCACCCTCGCAAATCCCAGGTCCTCGTACGGCAGGCTGCGCAGACGCTCCATGGCCTGATCGACGTCGACATGGCCGCCCTTGACCTGCTCCAACAGTTGTCTCAAGTGTTCCGGTTGAATGGCTGAATCCTCACTTCAAGAAAATCCGAAATCCGAAACTCGAAATCCGTGCTTCATCCAGTCGAACTTGGCTCCAGCGTCAGCGGCGCGAACAGCCCCGCCTGGTACTTGTAGTATGCCAGCGAGGCCACCATGACCGCGTTGTCCGTGCAGTACTGCTTCGGCGCCACCAGCAGCCGCCGCGGGGGCCTGCTCTTTTCGGCCATCTTCTGCATTGCCTCGCGGAGCGTGCCGTTGGCGGCGACGCCGCCGCCCATGAGAATCGTCCTGGCGCCGATCTTCTCGGCTGCCCTCTTGGTCTTCTTCACGAGCACGTCGATCACCGCGCCCTGGAACGACGCCGCGATGTCCGCGATCTGCTGCTCGGTCATGGAATCGACCTTGTCCTGCCCGTTCATGTCCTGGCCCCGACAGTGGTAGAGCACCGCGGTCTTGAGGCCGCTGAACGAGAAATCGAGCGAGCCTTTCTCCAGCATGGACCGCGGGAAGTCGATCGCCTTGGGATCGCCTTGCTTGCCGATCCGCTCGATGACCGGCCCGCCGGGGTAGGGGAGCTTCAGGATCGTGGCGACCTTGTCGAAGGCTTCGCCTGCCGCGTCGTCGATGGTCGTGCCCAGGAGGCGAAGCTCCAGCGGCGACCTGGCCTCGTAGAGGCACGTGTGCCCGCCGGAGACGATCAGCGCCACCGCCGGCAGCTCGAGCGACTCCTCGGTGAGCATCGCCGACTGGAGGTGGGCGTGCAGATGGTTGATCGCGACGAGGGGCTTGCCCCACATGAAGCTCAGCGTCTTGGCAGCGGTCACGCCGACGACCAGGGCGATGGTCAGACCCGGCTGATTGGCCACCGCGATTGCGTCGATCCCGTCTTTGCCGACGCCCGCCCGCTCCAGGGCCTCGGTGATCACAGGGTAGATCTTCTCGATGTGCGCGCGCGAGGCGATCTCCGGCACGACCCCGCCGTACTTCTCGTGCAGCTTGGTCTGCGAAGCGACGACGGACGAACGCACCTCGCGGCCGTTGGCGACGACAGCCGCCGCGGTTTCGTCGCAGCTCGTTTCAATTCCCAGAATGTTGACGGATTTCTGTTCCATTGGTGGCCCGATCATAGTCCTGTACGGCCGAGGTGTCAATCTGTGCGGGCGGAGGGAGGCATGGGACGAATGGGACCGATGGGACGGATAGGAACTCACGGGGCAGTTGTCCTGCGTTTGTACAAACGAACCCAATCGGCCGGCGCCAGGCTCTCTCTTGGCCGGGGAATTGGGTTCGTTTGGCATGCCCGCCTCCGACGGAGACCCGGCCCAGCCGTGGTCTCCTTGATTCGTTCCTCGGAATTGGCTTCGTTTCGCAAGGTTCGCCCCACTTGACGGTCTCCCGAATTGGGTTCGTTTCGTGTGCATCTTTGCCTTTGTCCTGGAAAGAGGGGTGTCTCGGGCCAGTCTCTGAGTCCCTGGGACCCCGGCGTCTCAGTAGCGGAATCATGCGGGCCGGTGGAGTTCTCCGACGCCTGCGAACCGCCCCGGCGGACCGGCAGTCATGCCTCTGCTATAGACGCTTGACGATCGCTGTTTGTTGCACAAGAAACCAAAAAATGTGGCAAGAATGTGCCGTTCCAGGCGATGCAGTCTGCACAGACTCCTTTTCCTGTGAGAACTCGCGAGTCTGTGGACACGCGGGCCCGGATGGCGTAGGATGGACGGGGAGTACGGGAATGGAGTGTGGCTGCGGTTTGGAGACGACCATGAGCAGAGTGGATGACGCAGTGCAGTGTTTCTGTCGCGGAGCGGCGTGTTCGCAGGCGATCCTGGCCACCTACGGGCCTTCGGTCGGCCTGCCGGTCGAGCAGGGGATGAGACTGGCCTCGGGCTTCGCCGGCGGGATGCGTCTGGCCCAGACGTGCGGGGCGGTCACCGGGGCCTTCATGGTCCTGGGCCTCAAGTACGCCGGACCCAACTGCGACCAGCGGGACGGCCGGGAAGAGGTCTACAACGCCCTCCGCAAGTTCACCGTCGCATTCCAGGAGCGAAACCACACGGTGGTCTGCAAGGACCTGCTCGGCTGCGACATCAGCACGCCCGAGGGCGCCCAGCGCGCCACGCAGGAAGGTCTCTTTCGCAGCATTTGTCCCAGGCTCGTCCAGGACGCTGCCGAGATTCTTGAGGAGATGCTCTGACGGTCGAGTGGACGGACCCGCCTCGCCAGGGTGTGCGACTGGACTTCGTGGTGCGGCGGGCTGCCTCTGTCATGCTGAACGCAGTGAAGCATCTGGCGTGGGCGTCATGACGTGCATCAGTTCCCTTCGTGAGCCAGATCCTTCGCTGTCGCTCAGGATGACAGAATGAGCCTATTCCCCCGCGAAACGCAGTCGCGTGCTCTCGGAGGTGTGCGACTAGATTTCGTGGGGCCTGATGAGCATTTGTCATGCTGAACGCAGTGAAGCATCTGGCGTGGGCGTCATGACGTGCATCAGTT
>CALEZT010000122.1 GCA_937927975.1 uncultured Phycisphaerales bacterium | reverse complement strand
AGGCCGGAGTAGCCACCGCTTTTTCAACCTTCAACTACCGATGGGACAAACTCCCGTCGAGCAGGTCCATGGTGAACTGGGTGCCGAGGGCCTTCACGTCGCCGTAGGGGCGACAGGCAAGATCATGCCATGTCACCACGCCTCCGCCCGCATCGTCAAGCGAATAATTCCTAAATCCGGATGTGATTCCGTTCTTCCCCCCTTTCTACTTCCATCGAAGTTGCTTCAGTTCGTCCTCGGTTCGAATGAACTTCACCGTGCCGTCATTCAACACGACACAGCCGCCCTTGGGGTCGTGGTTGTCGAACGTGAACAGCTCAGGGCCCCCATGTTGATTCCAGCCCGCCCCCGTTTCGAACAGAAGTACCGTGTCCGCCGAAGACTCCGGGGTACAATAGGGATTCATGGCATAAGTAGATATCACACGCCCCATGCGATCGACACTCGGGCATGCATGTGCCTCTTGCAGCTTCGAGGCAAAGAACATCTTCACGATGGAGGACGGTATTGCCCCGAGGGAGGTTGTCATCGCAGTGAGCCATCGATCTGCCGGTGGATACACCACAGTGTCCCCACCGGCGGATTCCGTGGCAGGCGTCTCGATTGTATGGGTGTACTGGCGTAATCTGCAGTACAGATCTCTCAGATTCCCCGCACATCTTACACGCTGCTGAAGCGCCTGTATCTCTGGGACAAGCAGCCCAACGTCCAGAGGGGTCGGCAGAAAGCTCGTTTGCCGCCCATCCTCACTCCTGATGACCTGGTCGTTGTACATGTTGAAAGATGCTACGCAGACGTCGCGACGGAAACAAGCGAAATGGACTCTCACGTCCTCACGGACAACCCCGGTAGTCGCAAGGGAATTCACCATGGCCTTGGCGAAGGAGTCCAGCACCCTGCGATCCGTGATGGGAATGACAGGGAGGTCTTCCAGCTTTTGGATCTCCGTATCACTCAGGAGGTTCTGTTCGACAGCGCATGGAAACAAGTACCCAATAAAGGAAGGTCTGCATCGCATCTCAAGGCGTGTAATGCCCTCGAGGCCAAGAACGGCTTCCACCCTCTGTCTGGGCCTTCTCTCGCACGGGATCCGCAAGCCGCCAACAACATCGCGTAAGATCCTCTCTCCCTTGAGTTCCTGATAGGAATAGGGAAGTACCATCTCACGATCTCGATCCTTCAGGCCTTCACGCGAGTAGTTCAGGCTCCGCGCATCGCCAAACAAGTCCACTACAGGCGGCTTGCGTCCGGTAGTGGGATCATATGTCGCCTGCGCCTCTTCGATCCTGTTGTGTATCAGTTCTGGAAGGTTACCCACATAGTAGCCGATCTCAATGGCCAGCCGCGGAATATACGTCAAGCTCCCTGTCGCTTGGTCCGACTCGTGTCTCCGGAAGACCCCGCAATCCTGGAGGGGCAGATCGACAGACCACGACTCCCGGCGGATTTCGCCGGGAAGCAAACGCGTGTAGAGGGCCATGGGCCGTCTGGAGAACACCACGTTTGCTGGTACATTCAGCCGCCTCCTGAGGGTCACGAGTTGGTGTTCCACTGAACACACCGTCTCACAATCAACAGGGTTGTTATATCCCACATCGCTGCATACCCAGACTTCGTACTCAGAAGCATTGCGCATCTCGTATGACAGTCTGAGCAGTGCGTCGCCGACCTCCGAGGTGGTGACCTTGATTGCCAGCCCATCGAGTTGGTTCGGAGCTTCAGGAAGAGGCATCACGCTCAACGGAACAGACAGTTGTGTCACATTAGAAGCGTAGAGAGACAGCACGAGAACCGATAAGAGCCAATTGTTCATAATAGTACCTTTCAGCGTCTCCGTCCGCGGGGAAGAGTAGTGTCAGACCCACACATTTCACAGAGGGGCATTACCATCCAAAGTGCAACACGCCGGGCAGTGGCGTTTTCCGGGCCGTAGGCCCGCGCACTCCCGCCAGAACGCCCTGGCGACGCTGTCCCCAGACCCCTGGGATTTGCGGCTTTGCGATGAACTAACGGTGTGAGGTGCTTCATCCGCCATCCCGAATCTTCTGTTTCGTATTTCGACCGAAAGCGTCCGGGGCGGATCATCTCGCCCCTCCTTGGCTTCTTCAAGAGCATCATGATCCGGCGGCAGTAGAATGTCAAGGGCGGGGGGCGGGGTCGAAAGTCGTCGTTCGTCTCGAATCTGATCGGTCGTCGGGAGCGATCGGGCTTGTCGGCTACGCAGCGATCCTCTATAGTGCGTTTCGAAGTCCGTAGGGGCGACGCGTGCGTCGCCCTGGTTCATAACGTCAGGGAGTGATTGCAGGGATGCCGATGTTGCCGTTTTCCGATCCGGTGCTGATCTTCGCCAGCGTGATGGCGATGATTCTCGTTGCGCCGCTGTTTGCGAGGAAGGTCCGCCTGCCCGAGATCGTCGGACTGATCGCCGCCGGAACGCTGGTCGGCCCTCACGGCCTGGGGATTCTCGCGCGCGACCAGACGGTCCAACTGCTCGGCACCGTCGGGCTGCTGTACATCATGTTTCTGGCCGGGCTGGAAATCGATCTGCACCAGGTGCGGCGCAATCGCGCGCATACGATCCTCTTCGGACTCCTGACCTTCAGCATCCCGCTGGCGATGGGCGTCGCCCTGGGGCTCTGGGCGTTCGGAATGACCCTGCCGGTGGCGATCCTGCTGGCCAGCATGTTCTCTTCGCACACCCTGGTCACCTTCCCGGTGGTCGGGAAGTTCGGACTGGCCAAGTCGCCCTCGGTGACGACCACCGTCGGCGGCACGATCATCACCGACACGCTGGCGCTGCTGGTGCTGGCAGTGATCGCCAGCGCCAGCCAGGGCGATCTGAACGCATGGTTCTGGGTGCGCCTTGCGGTCTCCATCCTCGTCTACGTCGGCGCGGTGGTGGTCCTGGTTCCGCGACTGGGACGGTGGTTCTTCCGCGAGATCCTGGCGGACGAGAACACGGAATTCGTTTTCGTCCTGGCGGTTGCCTTGCTGAGTTCCTACCTGGCGCACGCGGCGGGTCTGGAACCGATCATCGGGGCGTTTCTGGCCGGACTGGCTCTCAACAGCCTGATTCCCGAGAAGAGCATCCTGATGACGAGGATCCACTTCACGGGGAACGCCATTTTCATTCCCTTCTTCCTGCTGTCGGTCGGCATGCTGGTCGACGGGAGCCTGCTGCTGACCGGGACCGAGGCGTGGACCATCTCCTCGGGGATGATCGTCGTGGCGCTGGCGGCGAAGTTCCTCGCGGCGTGGCTCTCTCAGAAGTCCCTGGGGTACGTGCGGGACGAAGGCCTGCTGATTTTCGGCCTGAGCGTCAACCAGGCGGCGGCCACGCTGGCGGCGGTCCTGGTGGGCTACAACCTCGGGCTCTTTTCCGAAGCGGTGATCACCGGGACCATCATGATGATCGCGGTGACGTGTCTGGTCGGGTCCATCGTGACCGAGCGGGCGGGCAAGAGGGTCGCCCTGCGCGAGCAACAGGCTGCCTTCGACGCTTCCACCGCGCCGCACAGGGCGCTGATCCCCCTCGAAGATCGCCCGGGCGCCAAGGAGTTGCTGGACATCGCGTTGCTCCTGCGGGAGAAGAACTCCCATGAACCGCTCTACCCCTTGCGGGTGGTCCCGGAGAGCGCCGCGGTGGAGCAGGACGTGGCGCTGGCGGAGAAGATCCTGGCCCACATCGTGGTCCGGGCGATGTCGGCCGGGGTGCCGGTGACTCCCTTGACCAACGTGGACGTGAACGTTCCTTCCGGCGTCCTGCGGGCCGTTCGGGACAATCGGATCTCCATGATCCTGCTGGACTGGGACGGGCGGGTGAGTTCGCGAACGCGGATCTTCGGACGCACAATCGATCCGATCGTCGAACGCAGCCTCCAACTGGTCATGGTCAATCGGGTCCAGAAGCCGGTGAGCACGGCCAAGCGGATTCTGCTGGTTCTGCCTCCTTTTGCGGAACGCCAGCCGGGGTTCGAGGCCATCGCCACCGCGGCCAAGACGCTGGCCAACCAGGCGGGGACCTCCCTGCTGATTCTCTGCTCCGCCGAGACGCTCCTGGCGGCGGGGAACTTCATCAAAAGAACGCCGCCGTCGGTGTCGGTCTCCCTCGAGACCCTCGCCTCCTGGAAGGGTGTTGTGACGCACGTCGCCTCGATGATCGAGGAGACCGATTGGCTGGTCCTCATGGGGGCCCGCAAGGGCGAACTCGCATGGCAGCCGAGCTTGGATCGGCTGCCGGGCCAGTTGGCGAAGAAATTCCCGGAGGTTCCCTTCTCGGTCCTGATCCCGCCCGCCGAGCGATGGGACAGCCAGCAGGCGGCCGACAAGATCGCCGATTCCGCGTACATCTTCTCGACCTTCACGCGGGATCGAACCCGACTGCAAATGAATGTCGCGACGACCGAAGAGGCGGTCCAGGAACTTCTCGGAGGCTACTTCGGCCATCAGACCGCCAACACCCAGGCGGTCACCACGCTGCTGCACGCCATCAGTCAGGAAGAGCCGGTGGAGTTGACCGGCGACGTGGTCCTGCTGCACACGCATGTGCCGAACGTGACCGAATCGGTCACCTTCCTGGGCGTGTCGAAGAATCCGCTGGATGTGCCGCTGGCTTCCGGCCCGCCGCACATCCTGATCATTCTGCTGGACCCGATCGGGCAAGATCCAGCCAAGCATCTCCAGGCGTTGGCGGACATCGCGCGGATCATGCGGCTGCCCGACATGGTGCAGGTGCTTCGCACCGTGCAGGATTTCGACAGCCTCATGTCGGAAATCGCGGTCCGATCGGTGGGCAAGTAGCGCCGCTCGCCGCGGCTCAGGCCTGCCCCGCGACCGCCTGTCGGACCTCGCGGTTGATCCGGACGCTGCACCAGTGCTTGCCGCACATCGAGCAGTAGTCGGCGGTCTGCATCTCCGCCATGCCCATTTCCTTGCAGGCCTCTTTGTGCATGCGGTCGGCGGTCCTGGGGTCGAGCGACGTGCCGATATGCGTCGGCCAGTCGAGGTTGCCCCTCGCGACGCTCAGCCTGCGATCCCGGTCGGCGGCTCTCTTGAGCCCGCGAGCCACGTCGCCTGCATGGGCCGCGATCTTGGCGGCCACGACGCCCGCGCGGACGTCGTCGGTGTTCGGCAGGCCCAGGTGTTCCCGCGGCGTGACGTAGCACAGGAACGAGGCGCCATAGTATGCGGCGGCGCAGCCCCCAATCGCAGAGGTGATGTGGTCGTAGCCCGGCGCGATGTCCGTCACGAGGGGTCCGAGCACGTAGAACGGCGCCCCGTGGCAGAGCTTCTGCTGAATCTCCATGTTGTACTGGATCTGGTTGAAGGGCACGTGGCCCGGCCCTTCGACCATGACCTGGCAGCCCCGCTCCCAGGCCCGCTGGGTCAGTTCGCCCAAGGTCCGCAGCTCCGCGAGCTGGGCCTCGTCGGTGGCGTCTGCGATCGCGCCGGGTCGGAGCCCGTCGCCCAGCGAGAAGCATACGTCGTGCTGTGCCATGACGTCGCAGAGGTCGTCGAACATCTCATAGAGTGGGTTCTGGCGTTTGTAGTGGACCATCCACTTGGCCAGCAGGGCCCCGCCCCGACTGACAATCCCCATCACCCGCTTTTCGAGCAGAGGCAGATGCTCTCGCAGCAGTCCGGCGTGGATCGTGAAGAAGTCCACGCCCTGTTTGGCCTGCTTCTCCACCGTCTTGAGTATCAGTTCCGGCGTGACGTCCTCGACCTCGCGGCCTTCGATCACCTGGTAAATCGGGACCGTTCCAAACGGAACCGGGCAATGGGCCAGCAACTCATCGCGGATTGCGTCGAGGTCGCCGCCTGTGCTCAGGTCCATCATCGCATCGGCCCCGACCTCCAGGGCCGCGTTCATCTTCTCGATCTCCGCGGGCACGGAGCATCGGATGCTGCTGGTGCCGATGTTGGCGTTGACCTTGGTCGTGAGGACCCGACCGATCCCCACGGCTTTCAGATTGGACTGCAAATGGGCCTTGTTGGCCGCGATCACCAGCCGGCCCGCGGCCACTTCCTCGCGGACTGTCTGCACGTCCACTCCCTCGTTCGCGGCGACCTGCCGCATGGCCTCGGTGACGATCCCGGCTCGGGCTTGCGTCAATTGTGTTGTCATGACTATCAACTCCCTTACCCAATAAAAAAATCGCTCCTGCGGGGGAAGCGATTCGTCACGATTACCAACACTCGGTTGTCATCGCTTTCCTACGCAGGCATGTCGGCCCGGTGCGGCGAATCCGGCGTCTTGAGCCGAGTCCATCGCGTTCCAGGCGGTTATCCTGATCAGGTTCGGAGGGTGTTTTCTCAGGCCCGCAAGCAGGCCACCCCTAGCGACCAAACCGCATTGTACAACATCCGGCCGCCCGCGCCCACGCAAAACTGGCGATCTTTACCCGGGGTGGTTCTCACACGGAGCCACAAGGCCTGCCTCGGTGGTGCATTCTCACTTTCCGGGCATTGACTTCTCAGTCCGTCATGCGAAAATTGAGGCAGTGGGCATGTGAGAAATGCAGGCTGGGAATGCCCGGAGTTGCAGAGTACATGGAATATGAGCGGACAAACTCAGGTGTGATGGAAAAGGTCGCCTTCTGGCTGGCTTTGTCGCCCTGGTTCTATGCGGCGGCATCGCTGCTGCGTCTTCCGGGCTTTGGGTGAGGCTCTCCCCTCGGATTCCTTGGAGGAGTCCTGGTCGTGTTCGGTCCGCCCACAGCGATGGCAGTGAGCGTCGTGGCCATAATCAGGAACAGACGCGAAACGTGGACAAGAGCGGGCTTCGTCGTAAGCGCGATCACGTTTGCCCTATGGCTTGCCGCCGTCGTATGCGGGGGCTTCGGATGATGGGAGGGAGGGGGACGGACAGATCCCGATTCCGGCCTTCGGCCGGGCATTTTCCGCCTTGAGCCAGCAGCATGGAATACGGCGACCCTCTTACGGTCACAGGGGCGGGTTTCAAACCTGCCCTCGCCCCTGAACCTGAACGACAAGATTCCGGCCCTGCGGGCCGGGAGTTTTTCGCTTTAGGGCCACCAGCGGGAGGGGTGCTGCGCACCCCCCCAGGGAATCGTCTCGCTTCCATGCCACACACACAGCACCGCTACGCGTCGGGGCTGGCGACCCAAGGCGGTCAACTTCCCAGGCAGGCCCGCTTCGGACCTGCCTGGGGGGCGTTTGTCGGATGGTGATGGTCCCGTCGCCATGCGTCTGCCCCTCTTGTGCGACCTTTCGCCATCCGCCGGGCCGCCTGAATATTTGGACACACCCCCCGCAACCGTTCCTGTTTTTTTGTCTTGACCTCCCCGCCCGGCCGTGCAAAGATTGCGGCTACGAGCAGGTGAGAATCGGCTGTTGGGAGTGCCCGGAGTGGTCGAGCGATGTTCGGTTTCGATAGGTGCGGTGATTTGCGGGGTCTTTGGGTCGCATCGTCTTCATCGCGAGGGCCCACAGCGGCTGGGAGATGAGGGAGGTCGAACCGAACGAGGAGACTCCCGGAGCCAAGACTGGGGCGAAATGAATGGGATGTTTCCGAAAATGCTCCAAAACGCGTTGTGTTCCCGGAGTTCCAGCATGGAGAGTATTCGTGACTTCATCACGCGAAATCCGACATATGCGTGAGGATGACAGTTGATTGCAGGAGGCATAATATGGAACAACTGGGCGTCGGTGTGATTTCAGGGATCATCGCGGGTTTCGTTACTTCCATTGTTCTGTTTCTGATTACCTGCGTTTGGCGTTACCACTTCATCCCATGGATAGAAGACAGGATATACCAGGGTATCCGTGTAGATGGGAGCTGGTCAATAATGGACTGTGACGATGAGGGAGAGTCACTCTATAGCCAGCAGGAGACGTTGGAGTTGGAGCAGAGGGCCTCTCGCCTCAGCGGCCGTCTGATCCTTGTACCGAAGGAACGGGAGAAGATGAAGGCTCGCACACTGAAAGTCGAGGGTATCATTCGTGATCGATTTGTTATCATAAAGTGTATCCCCGCAACGAGACGGGATCTAGGATACCAGGCTTTTCTTGGTGAAGTGTCTGGCGATGGTACGCGGCTTCGAGGACAGGCCTCATACTATCATATCCAGGACGCAGATGTGCAGAGCATCGCAGCGACGTACGCGAGAGAGGATGGTGCGGTATAGTCGGAGGGCTTCTGGACGCCGGTAGAATGTGTATCGGACCGGTGGATCTGCTGCTGTCGGCACGGGAGAAACGCAAGGCTTGGTTCGCGTGCCCTGTAAGCGAGAGCCCACGCCGCGATACTGGAGCCTCCACGAAGACCAGTCGCACCCGGGTACAGCCGGGTGCAATGAAATCGCTTGACAATCGCCAGATCGTAGTATATACTATGGTATATACTTGAATGGGAGTCGATATGGATACGGCAAAGCTTTTCAAGAACGGGCGGAGTCAGGCGGTACGGCTGCCGAAGGAGTACGCGTTCCCGGGGGATGAGGTGTATGTGAAGAAGATCAACGGGGTCGTTGTGCTCATCCCTAAGAACGGGAACCCGTGGGGCCCGTTCCTCGACAGTCTGGACAAGTTCTCCGACGACTTCATGGATTTCAAGCGAGATCAAGGTTCGTTCGAGCGGCGGGACGCGATCCCATGAACTACCTGCTCGACACGAACATCTGCATCAATATCATCAGGAAGACGCCCTCGGCGGTGTTGAAGCAGGTGCAATCGAGACAGCCGGGAGAGATCGCCATTTCCACGATTACTCTTGCGGAACTGGAGTATGGAATCGCCCGCAGCAACTACCCGGATCGCAACCGGGTCGCGCTCATGGAGTTTGTCCTGCCGTTTACAGTCCTCGATTTCGACCAGAGGGCTTCGGCGGAGTACGGGCCGATCCGTTCTCGACTGGAGGCCAAAGGAAAGCCCATCGGGTCGATGGACTCGCTGCTGGCGGCGCAGGCGATGTCGCATGGTCTGATCCTTGTGACCAACAATGAGAGGGAGTTCCGCAGAGTGGAGGGGCTGCGGGTGGAGAACTGGGCGAAGACACCCGTATGATGGGACTGACTGGGATTCACCTTGGCAGCAAGATCGAGTCACGAGACCCGCGGAAGAAGCCCGCAAAGAAGCGATGACGCCGTCGGCGGGGAAACGTGCCCGTCTCGACCATGGTCTGATCCTGAGCCTTGAAGGCCCCGACGCACACACGCGTACATGGATTCGGGGTAGTCCTTCTCCTGCCAATTCCTTGGACAACGGCTTCCCTTGGCAATATCATGGCCTCCGGAGTCACACGCGCCCGGTTGTGGGCATTCGCGGCCGGGGGCTGCTGGAAAGGGGCTGATATGATGAGGCAGACGCGACGGGAGTTTTTGAGGAATCTGGGGATGGCGGCGGGATTGTCCGTGCTTTCGGGCGGGATCGGTCGGGGGCAGAACGCGACGGCCAAAGATCGGCCGAACATCCTTTTCATTATGACCGACGATCACGCCTCCCACGCGATGAGCTGCTATGGGAGCAAGATCAACAAGACGCCCCATCTCGACCGGATCGCCAAGGAGGGGATGCGGTTCACCAACAGCTTCTGCACGAACTCCATTTGCGCCCCGTGCCGGGCTGTCATCCTGACCGGCAAGTACAGCCATCTCAACGGGCTGATCGACAACGCTGTGGCGTTCGACGGTTCGCAGCAGACCTTTCCCAAGCTGCTCCAGAAGGCCGGCTACGAAACCGCCATCGTCGGCAAGTGGCACCTCAAGACCGATCCGACCGGGTTCGACTACTGGAATATCCTGCCCGGGCAGGGGGACTACTACAATCCCGTCATGATCGAGATGGGCCAGCGGAAGAAGCACACAGGCTACGTCACAGACATCTTAACGGACCACGCTCTGGGCTGGCTCAAGGGCCGGGGCGCGGACAAGCCATTCTGTCTGATGTACCACCACAAGGCGCCGCATCGCAATTGGCAGCCTTCGCTGAAGCACCTGGATCTGTACGAGGACACGCAGATCCCCGAGCCGCCGACCCTCTTCGATGACTATGAAGGCCGGGGCCGGGCCGCCAAAGAGCAGGACATGAGCATCGAGAAGACCCTGACCAAGGCCGATCTGAAACTCACGGCGCCGGGCAATCTCACGCCGGAGCAGAAGGCCCGGTGGGACGCGGCGTATGAGCCCCGGAACAAGGCCTTCGAGGAGGCCAGGCTGGAGGGCAAGGAGTTGGTCCGGTGGAAGTACCAGCGGTACATGAAGGACTACCTGCGGTGCATCGCGTCGGTCGATGAGAATGTCGGGCGGGTGCTGGACTATCTGGATCAGTCCGGTTTGGCCGAGAACACCATCGTCATCTACACGAGCGATCAGGGTTTCTACCTCGGCGATCACGGCTGGTTCGACAAGCGGTTCATGTACGAGGAATCGCTGCGGATGCCGCTGGTCGTGCGGTATCCGAAGGAGATCCGGCCCGATTCGGTGAACCGCGACATCGTTCTGAATCTCGACTTCGCGGAGACCTTCCTTGACTACGCGGGCGTGCCTGTGCCGGCGGACATGCAGGGCCGTTCGTTGCGATCGCTGCTGCAAGGCAGGACGCCGACCGATTGGCGGACCTCGATGTACTACCACTATTACGAGTTCCCCGGGGTCCACAGCGTCAAACGCCACTACGGCGTCCGCACTCAGCGGTACAAGCTGATCCATTTCTACAACGACATTGACGAGTGGGAGCTGTACGATCTGCAGAGCGATCCGGATGAGCTGAAGAACCTCTGTCCCGACGCTCGGTACGCGGACGTTATACAGGAGTTGAAGGCCGAGTTGAAACGCCTGCGGACCCACTACAAGGACACGACCGGCGCGCCGGTCTGAGAAGGAGAGCCTTGTCGTATGGAAAGCGACGCTCACCCAGCCGAGGGGCATCCCCTGGACGATCTGACGATCACCGTGGTACACGACAATTACCCCTGCGCTGAAGGACTCAAGACCGCGTGGGGGTTTGCGGTCCACATCGCAGGGGCCCGGCGGAACATCCTCTTCGACACCGGCAGCGACGGGCCGCTGCTGCTGGAGAATCTGGACCAACTGCGCATCGATCCGGCGGCCATCGACGCATTGGTTCTCTCACACGTGCATGGCGACCACGCCGGCGGTTTGACGGGACTGCTTCAGGCAAACCCCCGCGTCGAGGTGTACCTGCCTGCGTCGTCTCCCGATCGGGTGAAGGACCTTGTGCGAAGGGCCGGGGGCGGCATTGTCGAGGTCGAGGGCCCGCAGCAGGTCTGTGAGAATGTCCACACGACCGGCGTTCTCGGGCGGAGGATTCCGGAACAGACTCTGGCGATCCGCACGTCGCGAGGGCTGGTCGTCCTGACAGGCTGCGCCCACCCCGGCGTGGTCCCGATGGTCGAGGCGGCCAGGGGATTATATGATGGCGACCTGCTGCTGGTGATGGGCGGGTTTCACCTGGAGTGGGCGATGGCGGGCAAGATCGAGCGGATCATCGCTGCGTTTCGCGATCTCGGCGTGCGGTACGTCGCGCCAACCCACTGCTCGGGCGAAAAAGCCCGAGGGCAATTCGAGAAGAGCTTCCCAGGAGGGTTCATTCCTGTGGGGGTGGGCAAGATTGTCTCGCTGGCCGACCTGCGATAGGACGCGCGGATTGTCAATAGAAAGGCCGGAGTCTTCGTCGATGAAAACCCCGGCCTCAAGTCATTGGTTGATTTCCGTCGCAGTTGCGTCGGATTCGCGTACTTGTTCCAAGCCTAGTTCTGCTGCTGCTGCATCTGCATGAAGGCTGCCATCATCTCCTGCAGGTGCTGCTTGGGAAGGGCGACCTGGACGGAGAGTCTGCCGTTGGCGGCGCTGCCTGCGATGGCGATGTTGCTCTGGCTCTTGGCGGTCGTCGGAATCGGGATCGGCATGGGCGCCATCGACGAGGCCATCTGGATCAGCCGCAGAAGGTTGTAGGTCATGAAGAAGTCGGCCTTCTCGGAGCCGGGGATCAGTTGCGAGGCTGCCTGCATTTCGCTCGGGACCGCGGTTGTCGAGGAGGAACTCTTCACTTGGTCGATCAGCCCCTTGAGGGCGGCCGAAGGATCCGCGGCCAGCGTGTACACCAGAAGGTTGTTCACCACAGCCAGGCGGATATTCATGCCTTGGCCGTACATCGAGGCGATCATCTGGCCCTGGGGAGAGTTCGGATCGGTGGAAACAAAACCGAACTTGAGGGCGTCGATGGGAACGTCCTTATAGGTTTCGACCTTGCGTTGGAGTTCCACGGTGAACTTCATGCCCATCTTC
>CALEZT010000121.1 GCA_937927975.1 uncultured Phycisphaerales bacterium | reverse complement strand
GAGTTTCAAGTGTGAAGTGTCAAGTTTCAAGTGAGCAGGGGCCGGTCTCTGGCGATGGCTCTGACTTGAAACTTCAAACTTCACACTTGAAACTCGCGCCAGCGTCGTGCGAAACGAAGCCAATCGTGGGAGACGTGTCACATTGGGCTCTTCATTCCCACGAGAGCGCCGCTCGCCAGGGGACGGAAGGGGCGTTCTGAGTGCTGCGCGAAGCTGAAGACAGCGACGATCGGCGGTTTGTCCGCCCTGGAGCTGCTCCTGCGGCGTTCCGGTCAGTGGATTTCGAGCCCGAGGAGGGTCAGGTCGTCCACCTCCGCGGGATCGACTTCGCGATTGCGGGCCAGTTCGGTGAGGCGATCGACGATCTCGGTGATCGGGCGATCCACGAGGGACAGCATCTCCTCGGTGAACTGGAATCCGCTCTTGTCGTGCAGGCGTCCGACCAGGTCCTCGGCGCCGTCGGAGTACAGCAGCAGTCGGTCGCCTTTCTGAAGCTGGACGGTCTCCTGCAGGAACTGGGCGTTCTCGAAGATCCCCAGCAGCGAGCCTCGCGCTTCGAGTTGCCGGGGCGGCTCGCCCTCTCGCAGCAGGATCGGGTAGGGATGTCCCGCGCGGGCGAAGGTCAGTTGACGGGTCTTGACGTTCAGGAGGCAGTAGCAGCAGGTGGCGAACTGGTAGCCGGAGAGTTTCTGGCCGGCCATCTTCACGTTGAGGTTCTTGACCACCTCGGTCGGCGAGAAGATGCGGTAGTTCTTGTCGATGGTCTGTCGCATCACCAGCGCCTGCTTGATGAACATGGTCAGCAGGGCGGCGGGCATCGAGTGACCGACTGCGTCGGCGACGTAGAACCCGATGTGCTGCTCGTCGATCCTCGCGACGTCGTAGATGTCGCCGGAGACCCACTCGGCCGGCAGGAAGGTGACGACCCACTGCAGGTCGTCGCTGTTGGGCAGTTGGGCGGGGAGGAAATCCCGCTGAAGGAGACCGGCCAGCCGCAACTGCTCTTTCACGTTGTCCACGAAGGCCCCGTGGGCTTCAGAGGGGTCGACGGGCTGCTTCTCCCAGAGCCGCTCGGCCAGGCTGGTCGGTCCCGGCGGTTTGGTGGCGATGCCGGAGTTCTGATGCTTGCGCTGCGCGAGGTTGACGCTGATGCTGGCCCACAGGTCGTCCATGGAGATCATGTCGAGGCTGTTGGCCATCGAGAAGCTGGATTCGGAGGAAACCAGGGAGAAGCTGCGGACGGGCTTCCTGACCCGCTGGGTCAGCAGGACGATGCCCAGGTTGTCTCGTTCGAGGGCCTGGAGTATCCGGCCCAGACGCTGGTCCTGCGCGAGGTCGCCGCCCTCGGCGTCGACCAGCACGGTGCCGATCCGGTTGCTCTGGGCGCGCATCTCGTTGTACTGGTCCAGACGCAGCATCTGGTAGGTCAGCTTTTTGTGGCGGAAGAGCCGCCGGATCTCTGCGGGTATGTGCGGTTTATCGGACAGATAGACCACATCGATGAATCCTCCCGGTGCGGTCATGCTGCGTGCTGACGTCGTAAGCCCCATAATGGTCGCCTTCTTTCTCTGGCGTCGGGAGGTGCGGCGCACGTCCCTGTACGCGGTTTCGGCATTCCCAATGTCGTCCGATTTCGCGCGTCACTTTGGGGGATTCGTTCGGAGGAATGGACAAACCTCGGAAAAACGGGCATGCGACCTGCCTGGGAAGCTCTCAGCCGGCGAAGATCGCAGAGCCCAGACGAAGGATGGTCGCCCCTTCCTCGATGGCGACCTCGTAGTCCGAGCTCATGCCCATGCTCAGCTCGGTGAACTGATTTCCGACGATCTTCTCGCCTCGCATCTCGATGTGGAGTTCTCGGGCCCGTGCGAAGCAGGCCCGCACGACGTCTTTGTTGCGGGTCAGAGGGGCCATGGTCATCAGGCCGATCAGCTTCAGGTGGGGGAGCGTCTCGATCTGCTCGGCCAAATGGGTGGCCGCTCCGACGGGCACGCCGTACTTCTGGGGCTCGTTCGAGGTGTTCACCTGGAGCAGCACCCGCGGACAGAGGCCCAGCTTGGCCCCGGAGTGGTTGATCTCTTCCGCCAGTCGCAGCGTGTCCACGGAATGCACCAGCGAGACCGACGCCAGGATCGGACGCACCTTGTTCCGCTGGAGGTGACCGATCATGTGCCAGTGGATCTCCGCGGGCAGGCCGGCGTCGGGAGGCGACGCTTCGATGAATTCCTGGACCTGGCCGGCGACCTTCTTGAGTTGCTGCACCCGGTTTTCGCCCAGGTGGTTATGTCCGAGGCGGATCACTTCCTGGATCTGCTCGAACTCGGCGGACTTGGTCACGATAACCAGACGAATGTCCTGCGGCTCCCGGCCCACCCTGGCGCAGGTTTCCGCGATGATTCCTTCGATCCGTTGGATTCGTTCTGCGATCTTCGTCATGTCCAGAAGCTGCGAGCGAACATAGTGCCAATCCTTTGTGCGACCAGACGCTCTGTCGCCTGGGCTAGTTTATGGAAGTCTGCGATCCCGCACAAGAGGTTTATTGACCGCAAATCCGGCCAAGGTGGGCGTTCTTGCGTACGAGGGGCCTTTTCGAGGGCTTGCCTGTTGTTTCGTCGCCTGGTTTTCGGCGGATCGGCCGGTTCCCGGCGGCCCAGGCACAAGAAAAATGTCACCTCCAGCCTCGGCAGACACAGGCATGCTGCAAAGGCTTATCTTATCGTGATTTATGATGACACCCCTGCGGAGGGCATGGCGAAAAAAGCGGGAAAATCCCCGATTTTGTCTTGCAGGATTGTCACGGCTGGGGTATAATCAGAAACGTTGCCCAAAGGAGTGGACTGGGGTGGGAGAAAACCCCTGATGGTCGTCCCGTTTTGAGTTTCGAGCGGGTGAGGAGGTATGAGGAAAGTGTTCTTTTCAATTCCGGTTGTCTTCGTGCTGCCTTTTGGCAGCTTCTGATCCTCGGCGAGGCAGCGTGGTATACCGGTCTCCCCCCCAGCCGGCCCCACCACCTCGCCATTTTTTTGCGCTCGTGGAACCGGTCACTGGGCGAATACGCCATTTATACGCGTCACGTGCTCGGTGTGTTCGCTGCAATATCGGGGCGAGGCCTCACTGACCGCGGACCTGGACGATGACCTTGCGATTCCGCGGGCCGTCGAATTCGCAGAAGTAGATTCCCTGCCAGGTCCCCAGGGTGAGACTGCCATCGCGGATCAGGACCTGCTCGCTGCACCCGACGAGCGAACTCTTGCAGTGGGCATCGGAGTTGCCCTCGTCGTGGCGGTAGCCGGGATGCGAGCGGGGGAGCACCTCGTCGAAGACCATGAGCATGTCGTGGACGACCGAGGGGTCGGCGTTCTCGTTGATCGTGATCGCGGCGGTGGTGTGGGGACAGAAGACGATCACATCGCCATTGCGGACGCCCGCGTCGCGCACAGCCGCCTGGACCTGGCTGGTGACATCGACCATCTCCGTCCGGCTGCGGGTGCCGACGCCGAACTCCTTCTGGACTATCTTCATAACGTATCCCCTTACATCTGCTCGACAACCGCGATGCCGAGCAGACGGCTCAGGCCGTGGCGGATCGTGCGGGCTGTCTGATCGCACAACAGCAGTCGGGTCGGACGACTCTCGGGCGGAGCGTCGAGGACCGGGCAATTCGTGTAGAAGCTGCTGAACTTCTGGGCGAGCTCGTAGAGACACGCGGTCAGGTAGTTCGGCCGGTAGTCGCCGATCGCCGACTCGACCGCCTCGGCGTATCGCACGAGATGCTTGGCGAGGTCCAGTTCGCTCGGCTCGCTGAGATTGAGCGTCCTAGCGTTTTGCAGTTCGCCCTGGACGTCCACGCCCTTGGTCTGGGCCTTTCGCTCGATCGATCGGACCCGGGCGTACGCGTACTGCATGTACGGAGCGGTGTTGCCGTCCATGGCGAGCATCTTGTCGAAGCTGAAGACGTAGTCGCTGGTCCGGCTGTTGGAGTAGTCCGCGTACTTGACCGCGCCGATGCCGACGGCCCGGGCGATCTCGAGTTTCTTCTCCGGCGGCAGTTCCGGGTTCTTCTCCTCGACGACAGTCTTGGCCCGCTCGACCGCTTCGTCGAGCAACTCCTTGAGCTTGACGTTCTCGCCGGAGCGGGTCTTGAGCGGCTTGCCGTCCTCGCCCAGGACGCTGCCGAACGTGACGTGGACCAGTTTGATCTTCTTGCCGTCGCGGGTGTCCCAGCCGGCCATCTCGGCGACCTTGAACAGCATCTGGAAGTGCTGGATCTGCCGGGCGTCGGTGACGTAGACGATCCGATCGGCCTTCAGTTCGTTGACGCGATACCGCAGCGCCGCCAGGTCCGTCGTCGCATAGAGGAACGCGCCGTCGGACTTCTGAATGATGAACGGCAGCGGCTCGCCTTCCTTGGTCTTGAACCCCGGCGGAAACACACAAATCGCCCCGTCCGACTCGACCGCCAGGCCCGCCTTCTTCAGATCCGCCACCACCGCCGGCAGCTTGTCATTGTAGAAGCTCTCACCTCGAACATCGCTCTCGGCAAGTCGCACGACCAGTCGATCGTAGATTTCCTGCGACTCATCGAGAGACGCATGGACGATGCTCTGCCACAAGGCCAGAGCGTCCGAATCCCCGGTCTGGAGTCTTACGACCCAGTCACGCGATTCCTTGGCGAATTGAGGGTCCTGGTCGTACCGTTGCTTGGCCTTTCGGTACAACTCCTCCATGTCCGCGACGGACAGATCCTTGTGCAGGTCGCGTGGCGTTTCGCCCGCAACGGCAGGGGCCCTATGCTCGATGATGTACCGGATGAGCATCCCGAACTGGGTGCCCCAGTCGCCGATGTGGTTCTGGCGGATGACCTTGTGGCCTTCGAACTCCAGCAGTCGGCAGAGGCAGTCGCCGATGATCGTGCTGCGGAGATGGCCGACATGCATTTGTTTGGCGACATTCGGGCTCGAAAAATCGACGACGACGGTTTGAGGCGACGCGGCCTCCTGAATGCCGACCCGCTCGCCGTCTTCGGCCGCGACGCGGAGCAGTTCCGCGGCCACGTACTGACGCCTGAGTCGCAGGTTGATGAAGCCCGGCCCGGCTACCTCCGGCGGCTCGCACAGGTCGCTCAGATCGAGCAGGGCGACCACGGACTCCGCCAGTTTGCGTGGATTGGTCTTGAGCTGCTTGGCCAGGCCCATGACGCCGTTGGCCTGGTAGTCGCCGAACTTCGGATCGGTCGCCGGCCGGACGACCGCGGGGCAGCCGGTCTGGCCGCTCGCTTTCGCCATCGCGGCGGAGATTCGTTCTTCGAGAATGTCTACGGTGGATTTCATCTTGTCTGTCGATCTACGAAACCGGGAAGAAAAACTATTTGCCACAGAGGGCACAGAGGACACAGAGAAGGGAATGAGATAGACGAATCCGATTTAACCCTTTGTGTCCTCTGTGCTCTCTGTGGCTACAAATAACAATCAAACAGAGACTCGTTTGACGCCATCGATCAAACGTCTCTCGCCGAAGTTGACAATCAATCCACGTTTGAGGTTCGTGGCTTTCAAATAGGAGATGGTCTGCGAGATCGCGACGTCGGGCGTTTTGCTCACGGACTTGATCTCGACGACGACTTCCTTCTCCACAAGCAGGTCGAGTCTCTGGCCCTTGATCACATGGTCCTTACATATGATGTCGGCAGCGACCTGACGCTCGTAGGCAATGCCCTGCAATTGCAGCTCATAACACAGAGCCTCTTCGTAGATGGACTCCAGAAGCCCAGGGCCCAACGCCTTGTGGACCTCCATCGCTGCTCCAATGATTCGTTCAGTCAGCTCATCGGCCATGCCAACTGATTTCTCCTCTCCACTATCTACTCTGTGATCTCTGTGCCCTCTGTGGCCAACTACTCTTTGTTTTTCTCTTCGTCAAACTTGACTTTCTCTGCGTCGCCCCAGAGGACGTCGAGCTCGTAGAAGCTGCGGTACTCGGAGTCGAAGAGGTGGACGACCACGTCGACGAAGTCCAGCAGGATCCACCGGCCCTGCTCGTAGCCGGCGCGTCCGAAGCGGGTCATGCCCTGGTTGCGTCCCGCCTCGGAGCACTCGTCGGCGACGGTTCGCATCTGTCGCTCGCTGGTGCCGGTGGCGATCACGAAGTAGTCGGTGGCGGGGGACAGACCCCGCAGGTCGAGCACGACGATATCGCTGCAATGCCGCTCTTGAGCGATCCTTGCCGCCGCGATCGCGAATTCCTTCGCCTTCTTATTTGGCTTTCTTCTCGCCAAGCGTTTTACCTCACTATGGACGATGTTTGCTGAACCGCAGAGGACGCAGAGGGTCGCAGAGAACGGGACATATGATGGTTGATGTGACAAGGTACAGGCGCATCTGACTTCAGACTTCACACCTCAAACACCACACTTGTTCGCTCTTCTCTGTGTTCCTCTGTGCCCTCTGTGGCTTCCTTTCTTTTCGCCGCGCCGCGGCAATGGAAAAGGGGTGGCCACACACGGGCCACCCCTTTAGAGTACCGAGAGAACCGGACGGCGTCAATCGCCGCCTGATTCAAACCGCGGTCACTGATTGCCCAGGTGCAACCAGGCGCTGATCTCCGGGGCGAACTTGACGATCACGCCGGAGAAGACCACGCTGACCATCGTCATCAGCTTGATGAGGATGTTCAGGCTGGGGCCGGAGGTGTCCTTGAATGGATCGCCGACCGTATCGCCGATGACCGCGGCGCCGTGCACCGGGTTCTTGGTGCCGTCAGGCAGCTTCTTGCCGCCGTGGGCGCCCTTCTCGATGTACTTCTTGGCGTTGTCCCAGGCGCCGCCGGCGTTGTTGAGCGTGATGGCCAGGACGAAGCCGGTGCTCAGGCCGCCCGCCAAAAGGCCCATGATGCCCGAGACGCCCATGAGCAGGCCGACCACAACCGGCACGATGATCGCCAGCAGGGAGGGCAGGAGCATCTCGCGCTGAGCGCCCTTGGTGGAAATCGAAACGCAGCGGGCATAGTCCGGCTTGCCCTTGCCTTCCATGATCCCCGGGATGTCCTTGAACTGACGACGCACTTCCTCGACCATCGCGCCTGCAGCCCGTCCGACGGCCTTCATGGTCATCGCGCAGAAGACGAAGGCCATCATGCCGCCGAGGAACAGGCCGCCGATCAGCTTGGGATTCATGATCGTCAGATCGTAGGCTTCGACGAAGTGGGCCATCGTGGCGCTGGTGGTGCCCACCAGTTGAAGGCCTTCCTCCTGGAGAGTCCCGAATGCGGCCTTGACGTCCGCGCCGGCCTCGGCCCCGCGGTAGAAGACCACTTTGCCGACCTGATACAAGCCGGTCTCTGCTTCGGTCGCGAGGCGACCGATCCAGATCCGGACTTCTTCGATATAGGCGGCCAGAAGGGCCATTGCGGTCAAGGCCGCCGAGCCGATGGCGAAGCCTTTGCCCGTCGCGGCTGTCGTGTTGCCCAAGGAGTCCAGGGCGTCGGTTCTCTTGCGAACCTCGGGTCCCAGACCTGCCATTTCGGCGTTGCCGCCGGCGTTGTCGGCGATCGGGCCGTAGGCGTCGGTCGCCAGGGTGATGCCCAGCGTCGAGAGCATGCCGACCGCGGCGAAGCCGATGCCGTAGAGGCCCATGGCGACGTTGGAGAAGCCGCCGGCGAAGCCGTAGGCACAGAGGATGCCGATCACGATCGTGACGACCGGCAGGCCGGAGGAGTACATGCCGTTGGCGAAACCGTCGATGATCGCGGTGGCCGGGCCCATTCTCGCCTGGTTGGCGATGCCACGGGTCGGCTTGTATTCGTCGGAGGTGTAGTACTCGGTGAACTGGCCGATCAGCACGCCGGCAACCAGGCCGGAGACGACCGAGCCGAAGATGCCCCAACTGATCCAGTCGGTCATGGCCAGGAGCGCGATGACGGCCAGGATCAGCACGGAGCTGCCGAGCGTTCCGAACAGCAGGGCGCGAAGCAGGTTCTTCTGGCTGGCGTCTTCCTTGCAGCGGACCATGAACATGCCGATGATCGACAAGAAGATGCCCAGACCCGCGACGAGCATCGGGGCCAATACGGCCTTGATGGGACTCATGCCACTGGCCTGGACCGCCGACAGCGGCAGGGCTGCGCCGAGGGCCGCGGTGGCGAGAATCGAGCCGCAGTAGCTCTCGTAGAGGTCGGCGCCCATGCCGGCCACGTCGCCGACGTTGTCGCCGACGTTGTCCGCGATGGTCGCCGGATTGCGGGGATCGTCCTCGGGGATGCCGGCTTCGACCTTGCCGACGAGGTCCGCGCCGACATCCGCGGCCTTGGTGTAGATGCCGCCGCCGACGCGGGCGAACAGGGCCTGCGTCGAGGCGCCCATGCCGAACGTGATCATTGTGGTGGTGATTTCCACCAGTTTGTGGTGCTCATCCATGCCGGCCGGCACGAGTTGCAGGCCGAACATCGTCAGGCCGTCCCTCATGTGATCCGCGGAGTAGACGAACCAGTTCAGGATGATGTACCACAGCGTGATGTCGAGCAGGCCGAAGCCCACCACGACCAGGCCCATGACGGCGCCGGACCGGAAGGCGACCTGAAGACCGCTGTTGAGGCTTATGCTGGCGCCCTGGGCGGTTCGCGAGGAGGCGGCGGTCGCGGTCTTCATGCCGAGGAAGCCGCAAAGACCGCTGAAGAACCCGCCGGTCAGGAAGGCGATCGGAACGAAGGGGTTCTGAACGCCCTTGTAGGCGAGCACCCCGAAGATCACCAGGAGAACCAGGAACACGATGGCCACGACGCTGTACTGGCGGAACAGGTAGGCGTACGCGCCTTCGCGCACGTACTGGGCGATCTCGATCATCTTCTCATTGCCGGCCGGGGCCGCCATCATCTTCTTGTAGAAGTAGACTGCGAACCCCAAGGCGCACAATGCGGCGATCGGCGCGATCCACCAACTCAACGGCGTCTGCGACGTCGATGCCGCCTCGACGGCCCCGGCGGCCTCCGCGGCTTTTGCCACGGCGCCGAGCGTCAAGACAGGCAGCGACACTCCCAAGATTTTCTTCAGCGCACTCACTTCGTAGCTCCTTTCGAACTAACTATAGTTTGTCCCCGGAAACCCGATTCAAGAGATCCGCACCAGTGTAGCGGACGCGAACCGGTTTTCAAGTGATTTCCGACGAATCCGGAAGAAATCCGCGTCGGGACTCTGGCTTTTCAGGTGTGGTAGTCGGCGTTGATCCGGACGTATTCGGCGCTGAGGTCGCAGCCGTAGTAGAAGTCGCTGTGTCGTCCCACGCCCAGGTCCACGGCAATGACGAACTGTCGCTGGGAGATGATCCGGGACGCCTGCTTGACGTCAAAGTCGGTCGGGGCCCCGTTTCGGAAGACGAAGAGCCCGTCCAGCTTGCAGGAGACCTTGTCGGGGTCGAGTTTCACGCCGGACGAGCCCACGGCGCAGATGATCCGGCCCCAGTTGGGATCGCCGCCGTGGACGGCGCATTTGAACAGCGGGTAGTCCGCCACCGCCCGTGCGGCCTGGGTCGCCTCGGCCTTCGTCGCGGCCCCTTTGACGATCACCTGGAACATCCGCGTCGCGCCCTCGGCGTCCAGGGCCATCTGGTGGACGAGGTCGGTGCACAGGTCCGTCAGGGCTGTCTGGAACGTGCGGTAGGCGGCGGATAGTCCGGTAATCCGTTCGTTTCCAGCCAAGCCGGAGGCCAGGAGGATCGCGGTGTCGTTGGTGCTCTGGTGGCCGTCGACCGTGAGACGGTTGAGGGAGCCCCCGATCGCCTCGGCCAGCGCCTTGCCAAGCAGGGGTTTGCCGATGGCGACGTCGGTCGTGACGAAGAGCAACGTGGTCGCCATGTTGGGCCCGATCATGCCGGCGCCCTTGACCGTGCCGGCGATCTTCGCCGTCGCCCGACCCAGCTTCACCTCGCGGTAGGCCTGCTTGCACTTGGTGTCGGTGGTCATGATGGCGTGCGCGAAGGCCAGGCCGGCCTTGGGCGAATCCGACAGCAGGGGGGCCGCCTGGTCGATCCCGACCGTCACCTTCTCCATGGGCAACTGGTGCCCGATGATGCCGGTGGAGGCGACGAGCACCTCTTCGGGCTCGACGCCCAGGTGGTTGGCGGCCCGGGCGCACATCGCGCGGGCGTTGGCCAGCCCCTTCTTTCCGGTGCAGGCGTTGGCGTTGCCTGAATTCACCACCACGGCGTAGGTCTTTCGGCTCTCGACGTGCTCCCGACTGACCTGCACGGCCGCCGAGGTGATCTTGTTGGTGGTGAACAGGGCCGCCGCGACGGCGCCCGTCGGGCAGACCAGCAGCCCCAGATCATGCTTGCCCGAAACCTTCACGCCCGAAGCCAACCCCGCCGCCAGAAACCCCTGCGGGGCGGTAACTGTCTTGTTCGCCATATCTTTCTCCAATGGTCGTGGGATGAGCCGTCTCATACCTGTGATCGGCTGCGTTTCCCGATAATCGCGCAGATGAAGTCGTAGAGCGAATCCTTCAGTTGATCCGCCGATTCCCAGCGGATTTGATTGTATTGAGCTGTATCGAAGTGCACGTTGCCAACATCGTCCTTCCGGACGCACCATATGACCGGCAGGCCCAAACCGAGTGCATACCCTGCCTCGAAGTAGACGCCGTTCTTCTGCTCCGTGATGTCGGCCACCACGAAACGCGAGTTCTTGATCTCAGCCATGATCTTGAAGATGATGTTGTCGCTGTGGAGTTCTTCGTCCACACGGTAGGCCGTGTATCCGGCTTTCTCTATCGCGGGCTTGATCGCGCCTTCCCAGAGAGGCCGCATTGTAGGCGAGAACGACATGGCGACGAATCCCTGAGTTCTCTCCCGCAGATCGGAGGCATGTTCATCCAGGTAGTCCCAACCTCCCGGTGTGATCGTCACCCTCCAAATGGCAGTAGAACTCATCAGCAGTTTGCGTTCTTCTAGCGCGCGGAGGTAGAACGCAAGCTCGTTGGAGTCTCTTGAATAAGCCAAAGATACGTCCTTGTCGGCACTCAGTACGACCAGAGTGCCTGGCGGATCCGATCTTCTAGCAACTGCCTGGAGGAGCTTCAGTTGTTTCTCCAGCGGTCTGTAATCGGGGATTCCCGCAATAACGCTTTCGACGGTCCTCTCCCCTGTGAATCTCACTGGCCTTCCGCCCTCATTCTGTTCGCGAATCCAAGCTGAAAGCTTGTGGTTGGGTGCCTGTATCTCGGGTACGAAGGGGGGCATTTCGTATTCACCGCAGACAGGACAGCGATAGAATGCCATGGATGAGCTGATTCGCTTTTCTGTGACACCTTCGCTGCGTTGGCAGATCGGACAGGCAGTATTCTCTTTGCTCACGGCATTGTCCTTCCTTGCCCTCAGTTTAGCCTTTCGCTTGGTCCGTCCATGTGATGGTTTGCAGCCCCAAGTGCTTTGCCATCAGCTCGAAGTCCCTGTCGGCGTGCAGCAGAGCCATTCGGTTCTGTACGCAGAATGTGGCGATGATCACGTCAATCGTCTTTCTCGTGGTTACACCCTTTTGGCGAAGCAGGCGGTGGTTCTGCGCACTCTTGACGGCCAGATGCTTCCCCAGCATCTCCTTGCAGATGAGCGTGTCCAGAAGGTCCCGCGCCTTGTCGAAATCGCGATCCTCCCTGAAACCCTGCAACACTTCTGCGACGACAAGATCTCCCGTTATGACGAGTTCCTGGCCCAGAAGCACATCCAGGAGTGCTGTCTGTCCGGTGGTCTTGCCGTTGAAATAGTCGATCCATACCGACGAGTCTACGAGGATCATTTGTCCGTTCTCATCTCGTCAAGGTCTCCTGTCCAGTGCAGTCTCCCACGATACTTCCTGATCTGGCTTTGTCGGTTGAGTTGAATCAGGAGCTTCAGCCCCTCCTCAATGGCTTTCTTCTTCGTCTGGAGCCCCGACAACTGCATTGCCGTTCGCACCAAATCATCGTCCAGCACTACATTGGTTCTCATTGGCGTTACTCCTCTATGTGTACATCCTTCTCGATTATACACATCTCCGCCGGAAGACAACAACAGTATTCTTGCATGGTATCCGTGGCGATGTCAGATCTGCCCGCCCAGATGCAGAATGCGTTATAATGCGTGGGTATCGTGCGACCGCGGGTCGTCGACGTCGCCGGCGCCGTTGGTGAGTCTGCCGGAGATCGCCATCTCGCGGAAGCCTGCCATCGGGTCGTAGAACTCCCGGCCCAGGTCCACCGTGTTGACCATCATGCCGGGACGATTGGGCCTCAGCTGCTCGGCGATCACGCCGTCGGGCTGGATGAAGCAGGACGGGTACGGCGAGAAGGGGGCGCAGGAGTTGGTCATGCTCACCCAGAAGTGATTCGTCGCCGCGTGGGCTTGCATCGTCTGACGCATGATGTGCGTGTGCACGCTGGGGCCGCGCTGCCGGGCGTTGTAGAACGATTGAAAGACGCATTGCACGCCCAGCTTGTAGAGCTCGCGATAGAGTTCGGGGAACCGCAGGTCGAAGCAGATCAGCAGGCTGCATTTGATGCCGTTGATCGTGAACGTGACGAATCGATTGCCCGGCGTGAAGTGGTCCAGGTCGCCCGGCGTGCAGAACCGCTTGTCGTATCGGTCCGCGATCCTGCCCTCGGGACTGATCAAGTACAGGCAATTGTGAGGCCAGTGGGGCTCGGTCAGCGGGTGTGAACTGCCCAGGACGACCCACAGTCCCAACTCGCCCGCCAGAGCCATGATCTTGCGGGTCTCCTCGCGGAGCAGGCCCCAGTCGTAGTCCTCGAACGAAGGGAAGTCCGCGCCGACGTACCCGCTCAGGGCGCACTCCGAGAAGTGCACGATCGTAGCGTTCTTCTTCCGGGCCTTCTTGAGGAACTGCTGGATGGCCCGTGAGTTCTGCGGGATCGACTCGCTGACCGCGAACTGGCACGTCGCGATTCTCAGTGCGCCGCTGTCCATGGCTTCAGCTTCCAAAGACCTTCTCCATTACGTCCAAGGCGAACCGGGCCGAGACGGTGGCGCGGCCGCCTCCCATCTCGATGCCGACCTCGACGGCCTCCAGGACTTCCTGCCGGGTCGCGCCCGCCTTGGCCGCCTGGTCGATGTGCCATTGCATGCACGACTCGCAGTCCATCACGACCGAGATGCCGACCGCGACGAGTTCCTTGTGCTTTTTTGAAAGGGCGCCGTCCGAGTAGGTGGCGGCCTCCATGTCCAGGAAGGCCCGATAAACCTTCGAATCCGCAGCCAGCAGCTTCTGGTGAGCCAGCTTTCGTCTGCGGCAGATTTCCTCGATTCTGTCCATAGTCCTTCACTCCGGCTCAGATACTGCGCGGCGACCACTCGTCACCTCTGTTCTCCTGTCCAAAGCGTGGCACAGACTTTCGAACGACCTCTCGACCTCGCGCTCTGAGAATGGCTTGGTGTTCCGCTCGAAGGACGAGAGAACATCTGCCAGTTCTGCGGCCATGTCACTCATATTGCCTCTGAGACATCCAAGTCGAGCAAACCGCTTCTATCGAAGCGGGAGTTTACCGCTTTGGGGCCACCAGCATGGTCAAAAGGGGTCGGCATCTCGTGGGATGCCAACCCCCATGCCGTATGGCACCGCCACGGTGCTCGGGTCGCACTCCTGCGTTGCCCTATCCCCCGCGACGGCAAGGGGATTCTACACTATCATGCTGGAGGCCAAAAGCGATAAACTCAAAACTCCGGCGTATAAGGGGCCCACACGTAGAGCGGCCGAATCGTCAGTCCATGTCAATCCAGGCCCATGGTCTCCCGCAGGCTGAAGAGAATGTTCATGTTCTGGATGGCCTGGCCGGACGCGCCCTTGGTGAGGTTGTCGATCACCGAGAAGACCACGACCCGCCCTTTGACCAGGGTCGGGAAGATGTGGCAGTAGTTCGTCCCGTAGACGTCCTTGACCGCGGGTGCGGTCTTGCGGACCTGGACGAAGGGCTCGTTCTTGTAGAAGTCGTTGAAGAGAGGGAGAAGCTGCTCGGCCTTCACGCCGGGCTTGGGCTGGCTGTAGACCGTCGAGAGGATGCCGCGGTCGAACGGCCCGACGTGGGGCTGGAACAGGATCTGCACCGGGGCGCCCGCCACTTCGCCTGCGATCTGCTCCATCTCGGGCATGTGCCGGTGGACGCCGATCCCGTAGGCGAAGATGTTCTCGTTCATATTGGGGAAGTGGAACTTGACCGAGGGGGTCTTGCCCGCGCCGGAGGCGCCGGTGACGGAGTTGACGATGACGGAGCTGGGGTCGATCAGCCCGGCCTTGAGCAGGGGGGCCAGGGCCAGCGTCGCGCCGGTGGGGAAGCAGCCTGGGTTGGCGATCAGACGGGCCGTCTTGATCTTCTCGCGGAACAACTCGGGCAGACCGTAGACCGCCTCGGTCAGGTGCACGGCGTCGGTATGGACCACGCTGTAGTACTTCTCATAGACCGTGACGTCCTTGATCCGGTAGTCGGCGCTGAAATCGACCACCTTGACGCCGGCGCGGAGGAGTTCGGGCACGAATTGCATCGAGACCTTGTGCGGCAGGCAGCACAGGGCGACGTCCGCCATCTCCGAGAGCTTCTCCAGGTTCAGCGGCTCGATCGGCAGGGTGCACCGGCCGCGGAATTCGGGGAAGATCTCTTCAGCCGGACCGCACTCTTCCGGCAGGGCCGTCAGGTAGGTCAGCTTCGCTTCGCTGTGCCGCAGAAGGATTCGGATAGACTCGGCGCCGGTGTATCCGCTGGCGCCAATGATCGCAACTCGTACCATAGCCATTCCTCAACAGGGCGAACGTCCCATTCGCCGTCCTAACCAGTCGTGCAGCGTCGCCTGTCCACACAGGGCCGGAGCCGCTCGCCTCAGTGGGCAAGCGGAGGGGACACGACATGTCAAAAAAACAACCACCCACACGAAGGCCAAGAAGAGGTTCTGGCCACAGAGAGCACAGAGAACACAGAGGAATAGTATGAACGCAAGAAGGCAAGTAATCTCCTTTCCGCCGTCCTTTTCTCTGTGGCCTCTGTGCCCTCTGTGGCTTCCTTCCTTTCTCAGCCTTTGACCGGATTGCCAAAAAAAACAGCCGCAACGAGTGTCTCGCGGCGGCTGTGGCAAACCCGTTGGTATTGCGTCGGATTAACGCTTGGAGAACTGGAATCTCCGCCTGGCGCCCGCCTGGCCCGGCTTCTTCCTCTCGACCATTCTCGGGTCGCGAGTCAGCAGGCCGTTGTCCCTCAACGCCGGCAGGTAATTCTCATCGTAGGTCTTGAGAGCCCTGGCCACGCCCAGGAGGGCCGCGCCGGCCTGGCCGGTCGTGCCGCCGCCCTTGACGTTGACGAACACGTCGAAGGCCTTCTCGCCATGCACGGCCTTCAGAGGCGCCACGACCGCTTTGCGGTCCTGGTCCTTCGTGAAGTAGGCTTCGAGATCCTTCTTATTGACCACCAGCTTGCCGGTGCCCGGTCGGATCCGGACTCGGGCGACGGAGGTCTTGCGACGACCGGTGCCCCACCAGTATCCGAATTTCGCCTTGCTGGCGTTGCCGGGGCCGACGACCACTTTGGTCTCGACGGGGGCCTGCTTCTGTTCGACGGTCGTATTCTCAGGTCTGATTTCTGTCATGGCTCTTCAATTCCACACTTAGAACAGTTGTACTTTCTGGGGCTGCTGGGCCTGATTCTCGTGCTCCGGACCGCTGTAGATCTTGAGCTTGGACAGGGCCTTGCGACCCATCTGGGTCTTGGGCAGCATCCTGCGGACGGCCAGTTCGAGAATCTTCTCCGGCTTACGCTCCAGCATCTTGGCGTACGGGGTGTACTTGTGCCCGCCGGGATAGCCCGAGTACGACTCGTAGGTCTTCACCTCGGCCTTGTTGCCGGTGAGCCGGATCTTCTCGGCGTTGACCACGACGACGTAATCGCCCGTGTCCACGTGCGGCGTATACGTCGGTTTGTTCTTGCCCATGAGGATCATGGCGAGCTTGGAGGCGATGCGACCGAGCACGGCTCCGTCGGCGTCCACCAGCAGCCACTTGTGCTCAACCTGATCATTCTTGGCCATAAAGCATTTCATAAGCGTACTCTCATCAGTTTTCCGTTAGTTAGAAACCTCGAATTCTAGCAGAATCGAAGGTTCTGTCAAACAATTTTTTCACACGAATTCGGTGATTTCGGTCGCCCGGTGGCAGCGTCCCGGCCGGACGAGGGAGCCGCTGGTTCCTATAACCCCTTGCCAAACTAAGAGTTATCCGCGAGCCTCTGCGTCTTCGCTGCCTGCAAACCCGCACAACACGACCTTCGGCCGCAGCCAGGAGCGTTTATCGCTTTGCAGGGTACCAGCGGAGAGGTAGGGCGACACCCTCGGGTCTTTCATCCCTCCGCACCCGACCCATCGTACGACGAATCTACTCTTGTGTCGGACCGTAAAGCTTTGATTGATAGTGGCTTATGGTATGTTCAGACGCTCATTGGAGGACTCCTCTTCGCTCTTGCGAGTTACTGGCACAGCCCCTCCGCGGAGGTGTGATACGGATTCGGAATGATTCGTGCGCGGCGAGGATCTGTCGTCCTGAGGCACAGCCGAAGGACCCGGGCACAGGACGAGAGGTTTCTCTCGATCGCAAGCCAGATTCCTTCGCTCCGCTCAGGACAAGCTCTTCACTTCGCTGCGCTGCGTTCAGGATGACAAGACCCGCGCACGAATTGAACCGAATCCGTATGACTTGATCCTCCGGCACGCGGTCCCTTCCTGGCAATCGAGGGGGAGGAAGGGACGAACTGATCCGGATTCCGGCCCCCGGCCCGGCGGGCCGCTGCGCGTCCTGGCGCCGGGTATTTTTGGCCTTCTGCCAGCAGCATGATTGAGGGGGACTCTCCTATCCTCTGGGGCGTACGCAGCACCCTTTCCATCTCAGCTTCAGATCAGCGTTGCGATGTCCTTGAGCATCTGCTGTCTGGCGTCCTGGAGCAGGCGGGCCAGGCCGAGGCTGTCGCCCCAGCCGTTGGTGACGCCGACTGCGGCTCCGACTTTCTGGGCCAGGTCCACCTGGGCCGGCCAGAGCGATTTGTACAGCCACGCGCAGGGCAGCCATGCCTTTTCGCCCAGCGCCGCCATGTAGCGGATGGGCGGCTTTCGATAGAGTTCGTGGCCGAGCAGGCGGTCGTAGCAGTGGTCGCCCGCCTCGCCGTCGCCCCAGAGGCAGAGATTGCCCATCGAGCAATCGCTGGCGAAGAGGGCCTTGTCGGGGCCGAAGGAACGTACGGCCGCGCGGAGCCTTCGCATGAGCTCGATGCCGCCCTTGGAGAGAGGCCCGCCGTGGGTCTTGTGGTGGTCGTAGCCTAGGGCTGTGAACGTCTCGTCGAGGACGATGGCGTCGGGGTTGAACAGTTCCATGATCCAACGGGCCTGTTGGACCAGATGGTACCGCCATTGCGAAGAGGTGGGCGACATTCGCCATGTTTTCTTGATGACGTCCGGCCCTTCCCAGCCGAAGGGCGTCGGGTTGCCGTTGGCGTCCACCAGGATCGAGTCTTTCATCGATTCGAACAGGGGCGAGCCCTCGTCGAGGATCGTGTAGTGCAGGTAGATCGCAGGGTGCACGCCGGCTCTGCGCGTGGCCTCGACGCGGGCTTTGATCTTCTCGATCGTCATGGTCACCGCCCCGGCGGCGTCGGTCGGCATCGCCTTCCACTCCTTGCGGTCGGGATGGATGAAGTCGCCATAGGAGAGGTAGTAGCCGTGCTGGGTGGCCATGCCCACGTGGAACTCGCGGAAGTGGGTGAGGTCGAGGTCGTAGCCTCCGCCGCGGGGGCCGTCGGCGGTGGCAGCGGAGAGGAAATCGAAGTAATGGACGCGGACGTCGCGGGGCCAGGCCAGGAGCGGGAAGTCCTCCTTATGGCCGAACTGGTGGAACGCCTTCCATGCGTCGGTTGCGTCGCCCTGATGGAGCAGCAGGTACGCGGTGAAGACATGGGATTCGTAGGGATCGAGCCGGACGCGCCGCGCCAGCCGCCATGCCTTTGAAGAAGGGCCTTGATGGGCCTGGAACAAGACGGGTTCCGTCGAAGGCGTGAACAACGCGATATGGCAAGGCCCGCCGTCCGCGAAGACGTCCACGACCGGCGCCAGCAGGGACGCGCGAGTCGTCGATTGGCGGGGGTCGCTCGCCTGCGGTTCGAGATAGTGGCACAGGAAGCCCTCGGAGCCGACCGTCTGGCGGCAGTCTTTCATGCGACGCCTCTTGTCGTCCTCGGGATCGCGCAGTCCAGAGGCCGAGATCGGCACGTACACCTGCTGATCGTTCGCGTTGCGGCAGGGGCGCAGGCCCGTCAGAAATCCGCAGAAGACCTCGCAGGGTTGATCCGAACGGGACGTTAGAAACTATCTCAAAACAGTGTCTTTGGCCGATAACCATCCGTAGGAGCCAAT
>CALEZT010000120.1 GCA_937927975.1 uncultured Phycisphaerales bacterium | reverse complement strand
ATCCCGCTCCCCTTCGGCCGTGATCCTGTTTCCTGCGTCGTCCAGGTTGTATCCCGAGTAGCGCATGCGCATCCAAGGCACATTCCTGACCGCCTCCGTGACTCTGGCATACGCCGCGGTCGTACCATCGAGGGAGCCTGTGAAGAAGAACACGAACACACCTGTCGCAACGAGGACCGCCGCGGCGACGGCCAAGCCCGCCAGTCTGCTCTTCGTGAGCATCCCCCCGGCGCCGGCCAACCGGTTCGCCGGTCGTGGCTTGGTCTCGCTCAGCACCCGGCGGACGCGGTCCAGCGCCCGACCCGCGGCCTGGGGCGACGGCTCGATGCCGGAGAGCAGGCCGAGACGTCGTCGAAGCTCTTGTTCACTCATCTTCGACATGCTGCACCTCTCTTCCATCTTTCAACACGAGGTCGCGTAGGGCGCTCATCGCTCTGGAGCACAAGGCCCGCACGTGGTGCGGCGTCTTGCCGAACTGCTTGGCGATGTCTTCGTACGACTCCTGTTGGATGTACCGCAGGACGAAGGCCTCGCGCGAGGGGCCGTGAAGCCGGCCGATGGCCGCGAGGACGTCTTCCAGTTCTTCGGCCTCGATCAGCTTGCCCAGGGGCGAGCCGGCCTGCGAGACGCATTCGAGCGATTCGTCAAGCGGACACGATCGGCGGCTCTTCTCCCGACGTCGCCAGTCGAAAGCCAGATTGATGGCGGTTCGGCGGGCGTAGGCGTGCCAGCAGTCGATGCCGCCCTGCTCTTTGGCGACGCTGAGCTTGACGAACAGGTCCTGCATCAGTTCCTCGGCCACGTCCTGGCGCAGGGTGAGCCGGGTCAAGAGGGCGTACAGACTCGCCCCGGATCGATCCAGCAATTCGAGCAGCTCTGTCCGCCGGTCACTCACTCCAGGCTCCTGTCCAACTCGTGCCTCGGCACTTCACCATTATAGACGGATCGACCCCGCCTGGCGCAACGACAAACCCGTGCAGAACAGGAACTCGGCGCGGTCGCAAGGACGCGAGATGTCGGAAGCGGTCTTTCTTCGATTCCGGGTCGCATTGACACACGCAGTGTGTCGATGGCCAGCGTGCGTTTCGGATTGCCCGATAACTCGGACGATGATCGGGTTTCGCGGACAAGCCGCGTTCTTGTCCTGGTGGCGATCCTCCCTGGTGCAAGCCCGCAAATACCCGGCCTCTTCCCATCGCCGATGCGGAACCGCAGAAGGGTTTCAATGTTGCGAGGCTCATCCCGTAGGGGAGAACGGCCGATAGCCACTGAATGCAGGGCCTTTCGGCGGCGGCTTGCGCCGGCGCGTCCCTGCGACGACGCAAGACAGGATGGAAAGGACCCTGCGGATGATGGAAAAGGCGCGCGATCTGATGCAGCTCGGCGTTCGGACGGTCGAGAAGGACAGCTCGATCTACGACGCCATCGCGATCCTTGCGGAACGCCGGGGCAGCGGGCTGCCGGTGACGGACGGCTCGACGCTGGTCGGCATCATCACGGAAAAGGACGTCCTGCAACTGGTCTTCCAGGAGGAGCACCTGCCGGGGTCGGTGGAGCAGTACATGACCCGTGACGTCGTGACCTTCGACGAGCAAGACGATCTGGCCAAGGTCTGGACCTGCCTGGTCCGGCAGTCCTATCGTCGCGTCCCGATCGTGCGGGAAGGCCGGTTGACCGGCATCATCAGCCGAACCGACCTGCTTCGCGCCTGCCTGAACGACTTCGAGTCGGAATCGTCGGGCGATCCCTCGCTTCGCCAGTCCCGCAGTCCGCGCGTTCGCGACGCCATGACCATGGGCCTTCTGACCACCACGCTCGACGCGCCGCTCCCGGAGGCCGCGGAGGTCCTCGTCGCCCACGGGATCACCGGCCTGCCGGTCGTCGACGATTCCATGAAGCTGCTGGGCGCTCTGTCCGAGAAGGACGTGCTCAGACTGTTCGACAGTTCCCCGTCGCGGGCCTGGCGGGTCTGCGACGTGATGACTCCCGACGTCGTCAGCGTCAATCTGGACGACGATCTGTTCGACGTCTGCAAGTGCCTGGCGGGCAACGCGCTTCGCTGGGCGCCGGTCCTCGACCGCGGGAAACTCATCGGCATCATCAGCCGGGCGGATTTGATCCTGTACCTCCTCAAGCACAGGACGATCCTGTTCCAGGGCAGGGCTCGCGTCGAACCCTGCGTCACTGCCTGAGCACAAATACGAAGCACGAAATCCGAAACTCGAAACAAATCCAAAATCCAAAGCACGAATGACCGAAACGCTGGCGCAGGGCGAGAGCCCGTTCTGAATTTGTGGTTTCGGTCATTCGTGCTTGTTTCGGATTTCGTGCTTCGGATTTCGGATTTAAATGGTCCTGATTCACTGCCCCATTGGCGTGTAGTCGCTCGGAATGTTGGGCTCGAACCGCCGAGGGACGGTGGAATCGGTCGTCAGAACACTTCGTGCTTGGCCGCGTCCTTCCTACGAATCTGGATCGAGCCCACGTTGGCGTTCAGATCGATCTTGTTCTGTCCGCCGCCGAGCGTGCCCGTGGCGTGACTGCCCAGGGCGTTCTGGGCCCCGCCGGCCTGCGCGACCGCCGCACGGGTGATTTCCAGGGGCAGATTGCTCGAGATCGAGCCGATCTGAGTCTGGGCCCGCATCTTGGCGGACAGGTCGCTGGACGTGACGAACGTGATGTCCCCCACGTTCGTGCGCAGCGAGGCGTCCCCCTGCAGATTCCAAGCCTGGATAGCGCCGACGTCCGCCGTGGCCGCCACCGCGCCCCGGAGCGAGACCAGACTGACGTTTCCAACCTTCTGAGCCGCTTGCACCTTGGCCCCGCCGGGCACAGTGACCTTCAAGTCGATTGCGACTCGATCGCGTTGTTCCTGGTCCCAGTCATCGAGAAACTGCGTACGCACTCGCACGCGGCCCTGAACGGGCGTGACCTGCACCAGGATCCGCTTGGCCATTCGTTCGGCTTCTTCCCGCTCGACCCCCTTGATCCGGGCGGTCGCCACAACGGTGCAATCGTCCGCGTCCGTCCCTTCAATCGCGATGGAGCCCACGTTGTTCTCCACCAGCAGCGCCCCCTCGGCGGGGAACGACTTGACCACGAACTCGCCGCAGGGCACGGCCTGCTCGGCCTTCTCCTTCCGCGGAGCGTCCGGCGGCACAGGCATTCCAGGGACCGCCTCGACGTGCGGGACCGCATTCGGCGACGGAGCGACCTGCGGGATCGGGATATGCACATTTGCAGACATCGGCGGCATCTTCGGCATCGCAGGCATTGCGGGCATGGGCGGCATCGCCGGCATGGCGGGCGGGACGCTCTTTGTTCCTCCTTCGGCTTGCTCGATCGCATCGTTCGCCAGATCCTCGGCGTTCCGTTCATGGGGACGCGACAGATTTCGGGCCCACTGTTCGACCTCCCGCTTCCAGCGGTTCACCTCGTCGCTGTTCTCCCATTTCTCCATGTCGGCGCGCCACCGCTGCATTGCCTCGCTCTGGGCCCATTGCTCCCTCTGCCTGGCCATTTCCTCCTGACGTTTGACCTCGGCCTCGATTCTCTCGCCTTCAGCAGTCGCCCTGAGGGCCTCAGCTCTGGCCTGCCGGGCGCGGGTCTCCGCTTTGGCCCGCTGGGTCTCCACATCGGCTCTCCTTTGCTCGACCTCGGCGCGGACCGTTTCCTGCAGAGCGTGGCGCAATTCCTGCGTCTTCTTTTCTGCGGGATCTTCGTTCTGCCATCGGACGATGGTGACATCGCTCTGCTCGGACAAGTTCTTCTTGTGAGGCTGCACGCCGGCGGACGGATCGACGTGCTTGAGCTTGGCCGGACCGGCTGGCTGGCCGCGTTTCTCGGTCATGGCCCGCAATTGCTCCTGCAGTTGCTGCTGCTGGGCCATCAGCTTCTCAAGCTGAGCCTTCAGGGCTTCGATCTCCTGCGACGCCTGGTCGTGCGTGTCGCGGGCATCCTGCCCGCGATTCGAGGGCGGGACGCCCTCGACACCTTCTTTCACGACCTCGGGCGACGGCTGATGCGAAACCGCCTCCTGAGCCCGCGCCATGGGGAGCACGCAGGCCAGCATCAAAGCGGCGATGACTGCTACGGTGACACGTTTCATGGTTCTATACCTCCAGGTTGGCTTGGTCAGCCAATTCAATCGAACAAGTAAACGATTCGAGTCTTCGAACAGGCCCAGAAGGCCCAGGCCCGGCTCGACCGACGAGGTCAACAGCCGCCGGGCGGTTTCCAGAAGCGTCTGGCGATAGGCCGTGGTCTGCTCGCGAAGCAATTCGGCCACGGTCGCGTCGCACGACAACTCCCGCAGGTGGTGCACCTGCCGACGCACGAGCCACAGCAGCGGGTTGTACCAGTAAGCGACCTGGAGCAGCATGTACAGACCATGCGCGATCAGATCGCCCCGCTTGATGTGCGCCAGCTCGTGCAAGAGCATGTGCTCGGTGTCCCGCCGGGACAACTTGCCCAGATAGCCTTTGGGCATCAGCAGCACAGGGCGGAACATCCCGAACACCGCGGGGGTGGCGAGCCTCCTGGTCACGACGACCCGGGGGATACGGCCCAGCTCCAAACGCCTCGCACAAGCGGCCAGTTGATTGTAGAAGGATTGCGGCAGTGAAGCGGCTGCCGTTTCTTGTGCGCGCCGGCCGACGAGCGAATGCAGTCGAAGATAGAGCCATATTCCCAGGATCAGCGTTCCCGCGAGGGACGCCGTCATTGCGTAAACCTGCCAAACCAGCGAAGAAGTTTGAAGTTTCAAGTTTGAAGTTTCAAGGGGCGGCTCTTGGCCTTGCTCACTTGAAACTTGACACTTCAAACTTGAGACTTCTTCGAATGCCCTTACGGGCACACTACGAACGGAGAACATGTCCTCACGGAGCGAGAACAGCGCGCGTCCCTCGGCCACCGGCGGCTTCTCAGCCTGAAGCCTGGCGAGACCCTGCTTGACGATCGGAGCCACGCTCGGAACGACGCCGCTGGGAAGCGACAAGGAAGGCGGCAAGAGGAGCTTGATCAGGATCAGCGACCACAGCGCGTACCGCAACTGCGGCCAGGCCCACCGGCGGGTCAGCCGGTCGATGGCCGCGATCACGAGGATCAACAGGCCGACCTGCCAGAACATGGCGGCCGACCATTCCCACCAGAGACGCGCGATCGTGTTCAATTGCTCAACCATGACTACTCTCCCTTGCCATCCGCTTCGCGATCCAGGATCTTCTTGAGCTGGGCCCTCTCCTTGGCTGTGAGTTGCCTCTCCTCGGCCAGGAAGTGCACCAGCGGACCGACGGCCCCATCGAAGGCCTGATCCAGCAGGGACCGAAAGGCGCTGAGCCGGGCCTTCTGCTGCGAAACCCGCGGCTCATAGACGCTGGTGTTGCCCTGCTTGACCTCACCGACCGCCTGCTTCTCCACCAGTCGGGTCAACATGGTCTTTATTGTGGTGTAAGCCCAGTTGACGCCGGCCGGGAGCCGGTCCATGATGTCGCGCGCCGTGGCCGGATGCTTCTGCCACAACGCATTCATGATCTGCCATTCTGCTTCTGTCAGCTTCATTTCGTTCAACCCTTCTACAATCGTAGAAGCCATTCTACTACATATGTCGAAGATCACAAGCGAATCATTTCAAGAATTCCTGATTTTTTTTCGTCGAGTCCATCCAATCGAGGAAAGGCAGCTTGTATCTGGCTCATGCCCTGCTGCAACGCAGGGGTGGGCTCGAAACGCTGGAAAGCCGGATGAGTCTGAAATGATGGAGGGTGAGAACCGCGAAAGACAGGTGGCGGCGCCGCGGCCCGGCTCGATCCGATGTGCGGGGATCGAGCGCCGCGAGAGCCCCTTCGGAGGCCCCGCGAGTCCACACGTGGACCGGACCCGGCGCCGCCACCGTCAATACAGATGTCTTAGAATTCCGGAACCGGAATGCCCGTCAGGACAAATGTCGCCTCCTGCTCGAACAAACCGAAGCCCAGCGTATAGCGGATGATCGCGGCGTCGCCGCAGGTGGCGCAACTGCCGCTGCCGCTGGCGGTGCCGGTCCTTTGAGTGCCCGATCCGCTGGCGCTCATGCCGCTGCTGGTGCCGCCACTGCCGCTGTAGGCGGACTGGCCCTTGGCGTTGAGGATCTCCATTTTCAGGACCGCCGCGGGCGGAAGAGCCTCGTCGCGCCACAGCGTGATCGATCCGCCCGACAGGTAATCGACCTTGGTGGTGTCGTAGCGGAACTTGATCCGGTACTGGTACTTGCCTTGCTCGGTTGTCGCCTGCTCCACGAGGATCTCCATGCCCGGCGTCAACTCGACCCACGTGTCGCTGGTCTCGAACGGGACGTCGACCGTCTTGATCTCATCGACCACCAGGACGTTCAGGGTCCACTCGACCTTGGTGAGCACCTCGGGATACTCGACATCAGGTCCCACCGGCAGCGCCAGATTGAATCGGTTCAGCCTCAGTGTACCGGGGAAACTGGCCGGAAGCCGCCACGAGAGGGGTTGTTGGTACCAGCGCACCAGAGGATTATCCGCTGCGCTGCTGGCAACCACCTGGCCGTTCTGATCGTAGGCCTTCACCGACGACGGGCTCTGGGCCCAGCCGATCAGGCCGGTGCCATCGATGATATCGATGACACTCGCCACCGACATCGACCACTGAGGGCCTTGCACCGTCATATCCGGCTGCACGGCGGGGTTGTAGATCTGCGACGTCATGTTCACCGAGACGGACTCCCAGTCGGCCGCCAGGTGCAACGCCGGGTCCCACGTCCTGTCGGGATCGGTCCCTGCCGGGGGGACGGCCTCGTTCGGGTCCCCGCTCGAAGCGATCAGAATGTCGCCAGGAGAGAACTTCGCCGGTTGTTCCGCAGCGGTCGCGTACGCGCACAGAACGACCCCGACCAGAAGAAATAATACTCCGCTCCGCATGGTACACCTCCTTTTTTTGAATGAATCCGCTTTCTGCCGCGCTGACATTTATTTTACGCCTGGCATTCACGAGAAGTCAAGCGCCTTTTCCACATATTCTGAGGATTTTCGATACACAACGAGAGCACGCACTGTCCTGCCTCGCCGGGCAGTCGCACGTTCCTACAAGTGAGTCCAGGGTCCCTCCGCTTCGTTACACGGTTTCTTTCGAAGAATCGCGATTCCTCGTTCGATTCCCGCCGGGAGGGGCCTAGTCCAGGTATCCCATCATGATCAGGGCCGGCTCCTGGTTGGGCGCGACCATCGTTCGAAGTTCCTGGCGGGCCTTGGCCAGGTTGTCCCGCGCCTGGGCGCGGACCCGGCGCAGCGACGCCACTTTCTGCGAAATCGTAGAGGGTGGCACATTCTGCCCTTGCAGCAACTGCTGCAACTCCTGGCAGAGGACCTCGCCCTCCGACATTTCCGTCACGCTCTTGGAATTCGTAGTCCAGGAACCCATCGAACTGGAACCGGGCGTGGAACGTCCCGCCGGAGCGTTGGAGTCCAGAATGTCCACGGGGGCGAAGTTCCCCGGAGGGCCGCCAAAGCCGCTGCTGCCTCCGAAACTCATGAAGCCGCCGCCCATGCCGCCGCCGGAGGGGTTGCCGAAACGAACGCTCTGGAAGTTGCCGCCGTCGCCGGAGTCCGGACGCAGCGAGACTTCCGATTCCGCCTTGAGCTGCAGGATGCGTTCCAGCTTGGGCTTGAGCCGTCGCCATTGCTCATCGGAGGCCCCGACCGCCTGTTGAAGGGCCCGGTTCTTGTTCTCCTCGGCCTGGCGCTGCATCTCCTCCATGTCCCGCTGCATTTCCTGCATCTGCTGCATGTGGCGTTCCGCCATCCGGCGGGCGAAGTCCGGCTGACCTGATTGACCCGATTGACCCAGTTGACCGGATTGACTGGATTGAAGAGACAGGGTCTGATCCTGCTGACGCTGCCTGCGGCTCGGGGGCTGGGTCGCGGTTCGCGGCTGGACCTGCGAATACAGGACGTCGGCCGTCAGGCACATCAGCACGCCTGCAATCGCGCAGGAACGCAACGCCTGTCTGATGGTTTTCGTTCGCATCGGAACACCTCCCGAAAAAGACTCATCCATTCCCTGCCATGATACCCTGGGGCTTCATCCAAAACCCGTAGAAAGGCGGGGATCGAGCGGTCGTGATTCAAAATTCCGGGAGAATCTCGGCTTTCACGCGTGCAAACGGGTGGCGAGGTCAGGGGGGGTGTATGACTGTAGCTGCAAGGTCTCAGACAACCCCTTTGCACGGCTGAATGGAAATTGATCTTGGCCATGAACAGGAATCGCAGCACGCCAGCGTCACGAGACCACCGGCAGACTCCAGGAGAGCATGCCCGAGGCGGTCGTGCGAAGGAGATTTGCCGCTTTGGGCCAATAGCATGGAGCGGTGATCCGTGACCGGTGATCCGAGACACCAGCTACGGGCCGCCACCAGCCAGGCGTGCGTGGCACGCCGTGCATGCTGCCGGCGAAAAACGCAAAAATCTCCCAGGCGCGCCCGCTTGGGCGGGATCGAAGTACGCGAAAACCGGATGAGCCTCAAAAGAGACCGGGCATGACCCCGCGCAAACGCTGCGGATTCGGCTCAGTACGCGATCGATTTGACCTTCCGGCGGAACTGGTCGAAATCGAGGGCGCCCTGGGCGAAGGCGTCGATGTCGGCCTTCTTCGCCTGCATGGTCAGAACGGTCGCCGAACGGGCGGGGCCGCCGAGACCCAACATCGCCGCGTAATCGCTTCCATAGATCTCGCGATACTGCCTCATCATATCGGCGTCGACCGCCCGGCTTGCCCCCTCATTCTGTGCGACGAGGGTCAGGACGACCAACTCGTTCGGATCGATGTGCCGGATGTTGGCGGCGTGCCTGAGGCTTCGCAGCAGCTCCTCCTGGAACTGCTCGAACGTCATCGTCTGCGTCTGGCCCGACGGGCTGGGAGTCCTGGCGCCAGGCGAATACAGCCTCTGCCGGGTCCGCTGCCAGACGGGATCGGCGGCCTCGCCCTGCGATCGGCTCGGGGGCTCGCCTTGGCCTGGCTGCTGCGCCGGGGATGAAGGCGGGAAGTCCGACCCGATCACGAACAGGGCCGCGGAGCCCTGGAGGTAGATCGCCTCCGCCCTGCGATCGTCTCCGAGGAGGCTGCCATAGTCCCGCAGGACGCCCCGAATCATCCGCGGCTCGCTGAGCTTCTCGCGGAGGATCTGCAGCATCACCCGCAAGTCCTCGGTCGTCTCTGCGATCTTCTCCGCGGAGGTGTCGCCAGTAGGGATCACCAGGACGTTGCCGGCCGAGATCGAGACGCCCCCTCGCGACCCTCCCGACGGCTCCGGCGGCCACTCGTCCTCGGCCGGGACGGATTTGCCGTCGGTGATGTCGGCGGTGACATTGCGGTACTCGCGCCCGCCGACGAAATCGAATCCCGGCTTGGAGAAGGTCAGGCTCCCGCTCCATCCGCGAGGCACTCTCAGGCTGTACCTGCCCTGGGCATCGGTGACGGCGGTATAGCCCCCCGGCTGCGCCGAGACGGTCACACCCTGGATCGGCTCGTTGCCGGCCTTGATGACGTCGGAGATCGTGACCGTGAGCGGACGGGGCGTGAAGTGCACGGTGTCGATCCTGCTGGTCGGACCGAAGGCGACAAAAGGCGGGTCAAAGGTATAGCCTTCCTTGATCGGCATCACATAGCCGTTCAGATCGCTCGGGACTTCGACGGAGAATTTCCCCTGATCGTCCGAGACAAACTCGCCCGACGGGCTCTTGAACTTCACGCCCGGCACGCCGACGGTCCCCGAGATGACGCGCGGTCCCATCCTGGCGGTGTAGTTCTCCCGCGTGAAACTCTCGCTGATCGGCTCGTACTCTCTGGCGTAGGGCTCGAATACATACCCCGGTTTTGTGGGCGTGACGCGACCCGACCAGCCACGCGGGACCCGAGCACTATAGGCGCCGTTCTTGTCCGTCACGACCTTGCCAGGCAATCCTACCATCTCCACGCCGCCCACGACGGCAAAGCCACCGATCGTGAAGGTCTTGCTGTCGGCGGCCCACGCCGTCCCACCGAAACCCACACTCAACAAACCCAGTACCAGAAGCGTTGCGAGAATTCGATTGCCGCGTGTCATGGTCTTTGTCCTTTCATAGGATCGATGCGTAACGCATTCGAAGAGCGGGGACGCCGTCCCCGAGGCCCCTGGCATTTTGCGCTTTGGGCCAGCAGCATGATGATGAGATCATCGCCATATAATCGCATGGCATTCATACCTTCGAAGCAACAGAAGCTAACGCCTCGCGCCGTCTCTAGAAACCGACGCGCCGCGGAGTCTTCCCACAGCGACGCTGCAACACAAACACACGATCGCCCTGCGTGAAGGCGTCTTTTCCTCGACGCCGCTCCTTTTGAACCATGCCATTGGCCCAAAGCGATAAATGCCAGGGGTTTGGGGACATAGTCCCCAAGATAATAGCCAGGTTCTTCCTTCATTTCAGTTCTCCGCCGTCGCCGGGGCGGGGTTCGTCAGGGCCGCGACGGATCGCAGGCCCGCGCCGGTCTGGGCTTTGATCTGCTCCAGAGCCCGCGCCACTTGCCGGCGGTCCGTCACACGGGCGGCCTCGATCGCGTCGATCAGATCGGCGAACCGCTTGTCCATCCGCTCCTCGGAGTCCGACGCGAATCGGGACGCGAACGATTCGAGGTCCCGGCGGATCTGCTCGGCCACCTCGCCCCGCAGCTTCGCATCGTTGCCTGCCAGGGCGGCGGCCAGCCGCTCATCCAGTCCCGCCAGAACGCTCTCCTGCACCGCGGGCTTGAGCGAAGCAACAATCGACGCTTCCAAATCCGCCCGGAGCCGCTCGACATTGACGGGCCGCGGGGCCGTCAGCCTGCCGATCACCACACCGGCCCCGAGGACCAGCACGGCCGCGACGGCGATTCTCGCGAGTCTGCTCAGCATGGGCACAACCCGCACGGCGGGCGTGACTTCCCGCAGAGCCTGGACCACCTTGTCTTGACGGTCATTCATATCGGCGGCGATTCGTCCGCCCAGCTCAGCCAAGTCGGCGCCCTGCCGCTTGAGATCATCCAGGTACTGCCGGCAGCCTTCACAGCCCGCCAGATGCTCCTGCACGGCCCGAGCTTGTGGCTCATCCAGGGCCCCAAGCAGAAAATCAACAATCCGATCCTGCATGTCCGGGCAGAACCTGTTCATGGGGTGTCTCCTTGCGTCGTGAGCATCTCGTGCAGCTCTTTGATCGCGGTTCGCAGTTTCAGGTAGACGCCGGAGGGCGACATCTCCAGCATCCTGGCGACGGTCTTCACGTCCTGGCCGTCGAAGTAGTACATCACCAGCGGCAGTCGCAGATCCGACGGCAGCCGGGCCACCGCCCGCTGGAGATCCTCAGAAGCATCCGTGTCGCGGACGTCCCGTCCGCGATCCGAAGGCGGGACGCCTTCACTACACGCGGGCAGGATGCCCGCGACACGCGCGACGCCGGGCACTGCCGACCACTCGCTCACCGCTTCTTCCCGGCTCTTTCGCTTGCGGAGCTGGTTGATGCTCAGGTTCCGCGCAATCGCGACGATCCAAGCGCCGAACTGGCTGGCGTCGCGGAACTGGCGGACCCGCCGAAAGCCTCGGATCATGGCGTCCTGGGCGACATCCTCGGCGTCGTGGACGTTGCCCAGCACGCCAAGACAGACCAGGAAGACGTGCCCATAGTGCCGCCGGACCAGCGAGGCGTACGCCGTCCGGTCCCCTCCGCACGAAGCGATCACCAGATCTTTGTCGCAGCGTTCGTCCAATCGCAACTCCGCATCCGAGTCTTCACAATAGAGACACCCGCCGGACGGTCAGATTACACGAAAAACGGAGATCCGGCCCGGAATTTCGGGTTCTTCACGGGATTTCGGAGATCGTCGGAACCGCCGGAGCGGCACGCCCGAAGCGGTCGTGGAAGGGAGGTTTTTCGCGTTGCAGCCTCCGGCTGGCAGCGGGAAGCGTAGGGTGCGTACCACGCACCATTGAACCGCTGAATGGGACAGAAGATGGTGCGTGGTACGCACCCTACGCAAGCGTCTTCTGCGGCAAACAAGCAGTCAGAGCCAGACGACTTCCTTAAGGATGTGCGTGATCCAGGGCGAGCCGTCCTGTCGGAAGCTGTCGAGGTCGGCGGCGCTGCGCGGGCCGTAAGTGCCCGTCGCGTGGGAGCCGAACAGGCCAACCTTCTCCACGTCCGCCCGCTCCCGCATCAGCCGGGCAGCCCAGTCGCGCAGCTCGCGTATGACCCGCGGCTTATCCGCGAAGAAGACTCTGACAGAATCCAATGATCTCTCTCGCATATTCCACCGTCAAGCCATCGACAAGCTGCCGCTTGTCGATGCCACCCTGCCAGAATCCGATGGTCTCACGGAGACACCGAACGCGTGGGGCAAGGACCCACCCTACATCATCCTCTGCGTCTCCGCGTCTCTGCGCGAGTCCTTCTGAACTGCGTCACGACTTCCAAGTGAAGGGCTTGCCGGTCAGGCGCTCGTAGGCTTCGATGTACTTGGCGCCGGTCTTCTCGACGATGTCGGGGGGCAGCTCGACGCCGGGACCCGACTTGTTGAACTTAATCTCTTCGAGATAGTTGCGGACGAACTGCTTGTCGAAGCTCTCCTGGTCCCGGCCGGCGGCGTACTTGTCGGCGGGCCAGAACCGCGACGAGTCCGGCGTGAGGACCTCGTCGATCAGGATGATCTTGCCGTCGGGGGTCAGGCCCCACTCGAACTTGGTGTCGGCCAGGATGATCCCGCGAGTCTCGGCGTAGCGTCCGGCCTTCTGAAAGACCTCGATGCTCCGGTCGCGGACGTACTCGGCCTTCTGGCGCCCGATGGTCTTGACCGTTTCCTCGAAGCTGATATTCTCGTCGTGCGTGCCCCGCTCGGCCTTGGTCGAAGGCGTGAAGATCGGCTTGGGCAGCTTGTCGCACTGTCGCAATCCCGCCGGCAGCTTGATCCCGCAGACGGTGCCGGACTTCTGGTATTCCTTCCAGCCCGAGCCCGCCAGGTATCCGCGGACCACGCACTCGATCGGCAGGACCTGGACCTTCTTGACCAGCATGCTGCGGCCCTTGAACTGGTCCGCCCGGTCGGCGAAGGGCTTGGGGAAGTCCTTCACGTCGTCCGAAAGGAGATGGTGCTCGACCTGGCCGGTGAGGAAGTCGAACCAGAACCTGGAGATCTGCGTCAGGACGATCCCCTTGCAGGGGATCCCGTTGGCCATGACGACGTCGAATGCGCTGATCCGGTCGGTGGCGACGATCAGCATCTTGTCGCCCAGGTCGTAAACGTCGCGGACCTTGCCGCGCATCGGGGTGTAGCCGGGAACCTCGGTCTGTTGTATGGCCTGCATGGCAACTCCTTTCGGATAGGGATTCGATAGAAGCCCTATCCTAAGAAGTCCGTCCCGGTTCGTCAACTCCAAACGAAGCTACTGCCTCCGGGCTCTTGGCCGCCAGGGAAGACTCCCCGTCCGGAACGACGATTCGGAACGTGGCGCCCTGCCCTTCGACGCTGCGGATCTTCATTCGACCGCCCAGGAACTCGACGCGTTCGCGAATGCTGAACAGGCCGAATCCCTTGAGGGCCTTGAGGGTCTGCGGGTCGAAGCCTCGCCCCCGGTCCGCCACGGACAGACCGAGACACTCGCCCATTCGACGGACCCGGACGGCGGCTTCCTTCACCCCGGCGTGCTTGACCACGTTGAACAGCAGTTCCTGGACCGCACGATAGAGAAAGCTCTTGAGGGCATCGCTGCGCGAGTCCACACTGCCGGCGGCATCGACCCGCACAACCAGGCCGTGCTTGGTGTGCATTTGATCCGCCAGCCATTCCATCGCCTCGACGAGCGTGCCGTGCTGAAGGACCGCCGGACACAACTCGTGAGACAGCCTCCGAGACGTTTGCCCGGCCTCTCGGAGCATCTGGTCGGTCGTCGCGGCGGCCTCTCGGAGAAAGGGATCGTCCTTGACTCGACCGCCGATCAGCGCGACGTGGAACTTGGCCGCCGCGATCTGCTGCTGCAAGTCGTCGTGAAGGATCTCCGCCAGTCGCCTCCGCTCGCGGTCCTCCGCCTGGGAAAGCTCCAGACTCAGCTTCTGTAGCTGCCAGGCCCGATGCTCCAGTTCCTCCGTCCGCTCGGCCACGCGACTCTCGAGCGTCGCGTTCAGCTCGCGCAGCGCCTCTTCGCTCTGCTTGAGCTCGCGAAAGAGCAGATTCCACGGCGCGACCAGGCTCGTCTCGATGAGGGCCTTGTAAATCAGATAGAACGAAACCACCTTGAGCAGATGCCCGACCAGATTCGTAGGACCATACACGCTCAGGTACTGGGTGAAGGCGACTTCGCCAATCGCGGCGGCGGCGATGGAGCCGATCAGGAGAATCAGGACCTTTGGCTCGAAGGCCTTGGCGTTGCGGATCAGCAGCCCTATGACGCCAAGAAGGATCAGACTGATCGCGTATTCGCTGTAGATCTTGAAGGGCGTCAGGCCGGTTCCTTCGATATAACAGTCGGGGAAGATCCTCCACCAGAAAACCGCGGCCAGGAGAACGCCGGTCACGAACGCATAGGCCGCAAGGGCCACGTGCGGGATCAGCCTGCGCCGAAGAAAGGCCATGGCCAGCAACAGAGAGACCGCTTCCATGTATCGGGCGACGATCCAGAGCTGCGTGGGAAGATTGGCGTCCTCGCCTGCGAAGACCCCCATGCCCTTATAGGCCAGCGTGTGCAGGATGTCGATGCCTCCGACAAACAGATACGCGATGCCGACGAAGAGCAGATAGTGGTTCTGGAGCAGCCATCGGGCGTTCCAGGCGACCATGAAGATGCCGCAGGCAATGACGACGCTGAAGACCTCCGCCAGGCTATGGAAGAGCAGATAGCTGTGGAAACTGGTCAGGTAGATGCCGCATAGAGCCGCAATCAGGAATGCAACACCCAAAACGGATCGCATGACCACCTCGTCGAATGCGAACAGAAGAAACGGATTACCTGTCTTCGCTGTATTATAGAAGGTGCGAGGGAAAATGGCAGACTGTTTTTCGAACAGACCTGCTTCTCCTCCTCCAAGAGTCGGATTACAATCGGCCGCATGCCTAGACCCAGACAATGCCGACGCGTGGCGGGGATACCCCAGGTCACCTATTACAAACCCCGCGGGATTCCCATGACGCAACTTCAATGCGTCGAGCTGTCGGTCGATGAGTTCGAAGCGATCCGCCTGGCCGACTGCGAGCGTCTCTACCAGGAGCAGGCGGCCGAACGGATGAACGTGTCGCGACAGACTTTCGGACGAATCCTCGATGCGGCCAGGGCCAAGGTCGCCGACGCCCTCGTCCAAGGCAAGGCCCTCCTGATCCAGGGCGGCCCGGTGGAGGTCGCGACTTCGCAGGATCCGCCGTGCCGTCGGGAAGGCGACGCCGGTCCCCGACGACGCCGTTGTTGCGGTCGCAACCGCCCCAGCGTTCCCTAGATTTTCTGCAACCCTCCCGGCGTCGCCTCCACGACGGGTGCGAGAAGTCTCCTGTCCCAGGGCCCGGGCGGCGTCTCTTTTGCGTTGACAACGATGCGTCGGAAATTATGATGTCACACAATCGGACACGTGGACCGATGAGCGGGTGAACCGCGTTCCTATTCTCCCGCCCCCTCGGGTACGGTTGGTTGGCTTCGTAAAGAAAGGACGGATGAGATGCGGTCTTTGGTAAATCCCCTGACTTTCGTAGGTGTTTTGAATCGGCGACCGCCCCTTTGGACGGCGATGCTGGTGGCCCTGCTGTTGACCGGCGCGGCCTTGGGCCAGGGACCGATCGACGTCAATGAAACCGGTCTGCACAACAGCGAGAGCATCTTCGGCATCGACGGAACCGACTTCTCCGCCCCCTGGACCAACAGCCAGATCATCAGCGTGCTGGGCTGGGGCGAGACCGATCCCAACCTCTACTCCGACGTCGCGTTCTACGCCTACGGCATCTTCTCCGGCGAGGATCTGACCAATCTGGCGGCGATCGACGTCAACGCAGTCGGCGGCAACGTCGTCTCCCAGTACGACGACGCGAGCGCGAATGTCCATGCCTATGGCATCTTCGGCGATCCCTGGGGAGGCGCGGCGGTCACCAACAGCGGCGCAATCACCGTGCGTGCTCGAGCAGGAAGTGCGGAAAGCACCGAAGGCTCAACCAACGCCTTTGCCTCGGCCTACGGCATCTCCGCCAACTATACCCTGACCAACAGCGGCCTGATCGACGTTTCGGCCCTCGGCGGCACCGCGGTCATCGACTACGGTTTCGGCGCCTCGACCAACGCCTTCGGCAGAGCCTACGGTCTCTACGCCAACGGCATCGTGTTCAACACCGCAGATATCACCGTAACCGCCGGAGGAGGCGACGTCACCTCCTATGGCGGCAGCGAGGGTTACTCCGGCGTGTACGCGTACGCAGAGGCGTTCGGCATCTATTCCTACGGTGGCGGTGAAAACTCCGGGGCGATCACCGTGCTTGCCACCGGAGGCAATGCCCAGGCGTCCGACAGTCCTGCCGACGCCCGCGCGGAGGCCTACGGCATCTATGGCTCCTTCGGAGAGGTGAACAACACAGGGAGCATCAACGTCACCGCCGTTGGGGGAATCGCCGATTCCGAGGGCGACGTCTCCGCCGAAGCCATCGCATACGGCATTCGAACCGCCGACCGCGTCATCAACAGCGGCGACATCACCGTCGCCGCGACCGCACAACCCGGCTTTGAATCGTACGCCCACGGCATCCACATGAACCACGGCGAGGGCATCAACGGGGTCACCAACACCGGAACGATCCGCGCCTTCGGCGACAGCGCTTATGAACTGTTCCTCGCCGGAGGCACCACTCAAATCGTCGACACCTACAACGTCACCCTCGACGGCGATCCCGACACCCCCTCCATCTTCGTCGACGACGGCGCGACTCTGGACCTGAACAACGCCTTGCTGACCGTCACCGAGGTGGCCGGCAGCGATCCGGACGCCACCTTGTGGGACACCCAGTACCGACTCTTCGGCGTCGCCGGAGATGGCAGCGTCACCGGGAGCTTCGACGCCGTCGAGGCGGTCAATCCCGACGTCACCGCCACCTACTACACCCAGGGAACCGCCAACGCCGCAGACGACACCGTGGCCCTGGGCTACGAGCCCCAGCACTCTGAGACCCTCGCCTCCGCCACCGTCCAAAGACGCATGGTCGGAATGGCCCCCTATGCCATCAACCAGCACATGACCTCGGACCTCATGTACGACATGCTCGCCCTGGACGAACTCGACGAACCCTCCGAAGACGACGACGCCGGCGACACCACACAGGGACTCACCGCATGCCAACGCTCCGGCGGCGCGTTCCTCCAGCCGCATTACTCCTACATCAAACGGGATAACGACCCCCTCGGCTACAATGCAGGCATGACCGGAGTCTCCGGCGGATACAGCCAGTGCGTCAACAGCAGCCTCCTGGGCCTGCACGTCGGATATGGAAAGGCCAACATCGACTACACCGGCGCCGGCTACAACGCCAACACCGAAGACCAGGGCGTCGTCACCAGCGGCTTCAGCGGCATGACCCGATGGCGGCCCTGGCTCCTGCGCTACGGCTTCAGCGGCTTCCACGGCTGGCACGACTACCGAGGACTCACCGGCCTGGGACTGACCGAGTCCGAATCCGCCTCCTACGACAGCTACGGCGGCACCGGCCTGGTCATGGTCGGACGGACCTTCAAACACAAGAAGCACGTCTTCCTGCCCGAGGTCGGCGCCAACTGGCTCTGGGTCCACCGCGAAAGCTACACCACCGAGGCCACCGACCCCGCCTGGGACACCACCTACTCGACGCTGGACGAGCACGACGTCTGGGCCCAGGCCGCCCTGCACTGGCAGAGCCTCTACCGATACAAGAAAATGCAGATCACCCCGTCCGCGTCGGTCGGCATTCACCAACTGCTCACCGACGGAGAGTCCAAGGTCTATCAGTCGGTGCCTGGCGCGGCCCGCGTCATGGTCGAAGACGAGATGGACGAAACCGCCCTCTCCCTGGCGACCGCCGTGGTGATCCGCAATCGCAGAACCGCCGTGACCCTCGCCTACGACGGCGATTTCTCCTCCGACATCGAGCAGCACAACTTCTGGGTCAAGTGCAGACTGAGGTTCTGATCGGCCCGCCCACAACCCGGTGCGGCGAGGAATCGCCCGCAAATCACATCGCATCCGCCGGCTCCACGCAGGGCCGGCGGATGTTTCTTTTTTGTTGACAACCCCGAAAGAGAACTATGATATAGGATCTGATCGCCTTTGGCGACGGAGTTGGAGAAAGCGTGTCATCTTCTCCCGAAGCCTTGAATCATACTCCCTTTTTCTGTGAAAGGATGGATGCGATGCGGTTCGCCACACAAGTCGTGCCTCCCCTGCGGTTCCTTCGTCGGCGACAATCCGTCTGGACGGTGTTGCTCGCACTCGGCCTGTTGGCCACAGCCGCCTCGGGACAGACTTTTCCCGGTCTGCATGGTGGCGACGACATCTACGGCATCGATGCCAGGCTCTACGCGACCCCCTGGACCAACAGCACGATCATCAACGTGCTCGGACTGGGCGAGATCAATTCCAGCCTGTACACCAATGTCAACTTCAGCATCTACGGCATCAGCACGGGCGCGAGCCTGACCAACCAGGCCGCGATCGATGTCGATGGCGTCGGCGGCAATGCCTATTCCGATGAAGGCCCAGCCTATGCGATCGTGGATAGTCACGGCATCTATGGGTTTCTCGACAGGGGCGCCGAGATCACCAACAGCGGGAACATCACCGTGGCGGCCCAGGGTGGCAATGCCGAGGCCGACGGCTTCGCGGCCCAGGCCTATGCGGTTGCCGACGGCATCTCCACCGACGAGACCATCACCAACACCGGCACGATCGATGTCTCCACCTCGGGCGGTACGGCTACCGCCAGCGACAACAGCACGTCCGCCGACGCCCAAGGCGTGGCCCACGGCCTGTACACCTCCGCCAACGTCATCAACGATGGCCAGATCATCGTCAGCGCCACAGGAGGCACCGCGTTATCCAGCGGCGAAACCCCCAGCGCCCACGCCCATGCCATCGCCTTCGGCCTCTATGGGGACGACGGCGTCCAGAACACGGCAAACCTGACCGTGCTGGCCACAGGAGGCACCGCCGACGGCAGCACCAACACCGCGGCTAACGCCATCGCCCAGGCCATAACCAGCACCGGCGGCGCCATAACCAACTCCGGCGACATTGTCGCCACGGCCATCGGGGGGACCGTCCTTTCCAGCGGCAGCGGCAGCGAACCGGCCACGACGTATGGCATCGTCAGCCTTGGCGGCGCCAATGTAAACAACAGCGGCAACATCACCGTCACCGCACAGAACGAGGGCTTCATCGTTTCACAAGCCTACGGCATCTATATGGGCGGCGGCGAAGGCGTCCGCGACCTGACCAACACCGGAACGATCCGCGCCTTCGGCGACAGCGCCTACGAATTGTATGTCGCAAACGGCACCACCCGGCTGGTCAACACCTACAACGTCACCCTCGACGGCAACCCATCGACCCCTTCCATCTTCGTCGGCAACGGCGGGACGCTGAACCTGAACAACGCCCTGCTGACCGTCACCGAGGTGGTCGGCAGCGACCCAGGCGCCACCCAGTGGAACACCCAATACCGACTCTTCGGCGTCGCCGGAGATGGCAGCGTCACCGGGAGCTTCGACGCCGTCGAGGCGGTCAATCCCGACGTCACCGCCACCTACTACACCCAGGGAACCGCCAACGCCGCAGACGACACCGTGGCCCTGGGCTACGAGCCCCAGCACTCTGAGACCCTCGCCTCCGCCACCGTCCAAAGACGCATGGTCGGAATGGCCCCCTATGCCATCAACCAGCACATGACCTCGGACCTCATGTACGACATGCTCGCCCTGGACGAACTCGACGAACCCTCCGAAGACGACGACGCCGGCGACACCACACAGGGACTCACCGCATGCCAACGCTCCGGCGGCGCGTTCCTCCAGCCGCATTACTCCTACATCAAACGGGATAACGACCCCCTCGGCTACAATGCAGGCATGACCGGAGTCTCCGGCGGATACAGCCAGTGCGTCAACAGCAGCCTCCTGGGCCTGCACGTCGGATATGGAAAGGCCAACATCGACTACACCGGCGCCGGCTACAACGCCAACACCGAAGACCAGGGCGTCGTCACCAGCGGCTTCAGCGGCATGACCCGATGGCGGCCCTGGCTCCTGCGCTACGGCTTCAGCGGCTTCCACGGCTGGCACGACTACCGAGGACTCACCGGCCTGGGACTGACCGAGTCCGAATCCGCCTCCTACGACAGCTACGGCGGCACCGGCCTGGTCATGGTCGGACGGACCTTCAAACACAAGAAGCACGTCTTCCTGCCCGAGGTCGGCGCCAACTGGCTCTGGGTCCACCGCGAAAGCTACACCACCGAGGCCACCGATCCCGCCTGGGACACCACCTACTCGACTCTGAACGAGCACGACGTCTGGGCGAAGGCGGCCCTGCACTGGCAGAGCCTCTACCGATACAAAAAGCTCCAGATTACACCGGCCGCCTCCGTCGCCCTGCACCAACTGCTCACCGACGGAGAATCCGAGATCTGGCAGTCCATCCCCGGCGCCGCCCGCGTGCAGGTGCAAGACGAGATGGACGAAACCGCAGTCGCCCTGGCCACCTCCGTGGTGATTCGAAGCCGCAGGACAGCCCTGACCCTCGCCTACGACGGAGAGTATTCTTCCGACATCGAGCAGCACAACTTCTGGATGAAGTTCAGACTGAGGTTCTGAGGACCGCAGAACCGCACGCACGTTTCACATTCTATCGGATTTCCAGGGGCGACCTTCCGTGGTTGCCCCTTTTCATTTTCTTTGGCTCGGCTGATCCATACCCCTTGACGCCGACGGGGTATCCGTCATAATGCCATGCAATCGCACGATTCGAGGGCGAGAGCATCCGAACATTCACCTTGTGTTCTTCTTGGAACGGAAGGCATCTTCCCGTTCCTTGAAGTTCTTGCAGAAAGGGGAGTAACGATGCATCCGACTGACAGAGCGGGTCAGGTAGGGGGACGACGCTGGGTTCTGACGACGCTGACGATTCTGGTGGCAATCTCCACCGCCGCGCCGGCGCAGATCGACGTGAACGAAACGGGCCTTCACGACGGCGCGATCGTCTATGGCTTCTACGCACCGGGAACGCCGATTCCCTATGTGAACCTGGAGACCATCAACCTCTGGGCCTGGGGCGACAGCGACCCCAACTATCCAGACGGCTCGTTCTACGCCTACGGCCTCTATGCCGGCATCGATCTGATCAACAGCGGGGCCATCGACGTCAACGCCATCGGCGGGACGGCGACCGTCGTGGGCGGCGCGCTGGTCGAGGTCTATGGCATCGAAGGCACGGGCAGCATCGACAACTCCGGTGATCTGACCGTCACTGCCACCGGCAGCACCGGCGTCTTCGCCCCGTTCATCCTCGCCAACAACTTCGCCAATACCGGTCCCGACACCAGGGTCTACGGCATCTCGACCAGCGGAAACGTTCACAATGACGGGACGATCACCGTCACTGCCACCGGCGGTCCCGGCACGATGGAGGAGGTCGGCGACCCGGACAACATCGGCTACGCGAGTCTCTTCGCCAGGACCGACGCCCAGGGTATCTCCGCCGGCGACGTGGACAACACCGGCGCCATCACGGCAATCGCCTCCGGCGCCACCCTCGTCCTTGCCAGCACCGGCAAGACGACCGCCTATGCCTCCGAAGACAGCGGCGCCATCGGCATTCTGGCCGAGGGGAACGCGACCAACAGCGGCGACATCGTCGCCATCGCCACCGGCGGAAACGTCACCGCCACCGCTGAGACCTACGCCTATGCCTATGCCGACCCCGAAGCCTACGGCATCATCGTCACAGGCAACCTGGTTAACAGCGGCGCGATCACCGCGGAGGCCATCGCAGGGACCTCTTCCTCCAATCACCACGCCTTCGCCAGTTCCTTCGCCGGCGGCATCTGGGGCGAAACCGACCAGGACCCCGCTCCCACCGCTGACAACAGCGAGGCGATTGGCGTGACCGCAACAGGGGGCGACGCCACCGCAACGAGAGAGGCCGCCGCCACGGCGGGCGCATGGGGAATGCGGTTCACAGGGGATATGACCAACAGCGGCGACATTGCCACGACCGCAACGGGCGGCAGCGCCGCGGCCGCCGACAGGGCCTGGGCGTACGGTTACACTTTCGGTCTCTACGCCTATCCGCCTGGAGATGGCGCTGTCGATGCCAATGTCGTCAGTAGCGGCGCGATCGACGCGATCGCTGTCGGAGGGACCACCGACAGCAATGATATCGCTTCCAGCTACGCGGAGGTCCAAGGTATCGTCGGGGGCGGCGACGTAACCAACGAAGGCGACATCCAGGCCACCGCCCTGGCGGGAACCGCCCACGGCGGCCAGACCGTCGACGCCTACGCGACGGTTCGAGGCATCTCCACCTATAGAGGCGACGTGGCCAACAGCGGCGCCATCGACGTCAATGCCGCAGGCGGAACCGCGACAGGCACGACGGATGCGGAGGTCAGCGCCCTGGCCGCGGCCTATGCCATCCACGCCACAGGCGACATCGACAACAGCGGCGCTCTGACGGTCCACGCCGCCGGCGGCTCCGCCACAGCCGAGACGGGGGTGACCATTGCGAACGTCGAGGCCCACGGGATCTTCACTCACGGCCAAGTCCTCAACACCGGAGACATCACCGTCACAGGCACAGGCGGGCAGGCCACGACCGATTCCTCGCCGCCGTCGGGGGCCTCCGCTTATGCGTACGCCTACGGAATTGACTCCGGCGCCGATGCCGCCAACGAAGGCAACCTCGTCGTCTCCGCCACGGGCGGCGCCGCGGCCAGCTCTTTCAATGCGGTGGCCCACGCGATCGCCTATGGCATCCTCTCCAACGGGCATGTTGCCAACACAGGCGACGCCACGGTGACAGCCCTGGGCGGCGTCGCCGACGCCGCTGACGAGCACAACGCCTATGCGGAGGCCAGCGGCTACGGAATCCTCGCACTGGCAGGAAACGTCGAAAACACAGGGTATCTCGCCGTGACCGTGACAGCAGGGACCGCCACCAGCCAAGAAGACGCGGAGGCTGATGTTGACGCCTACGGCATCTTGTCCGGGGGAGACGTCGCCAACAGCGGAGATTTCGTCGTGGTCGCGGTCGGTGGAACCGCCAGCGGTCCGGAAAACGCCGACGCCGGGATCGATGCGGACGGCATTCGCACTGACGGAAACGTGGGCAACAGCGGCGCGATTGCGGTGACCGCCACAGGCGGAACGACCACGTCGGCTCTCGACGGCCGGTCGGAACTCGATGTCCTCGTCTCCGGAATCGTCGCTGGCGGAGCCATCGACAACACGGGCGACATCAGCGTCACCGCCATGGGCGGAACAGGCCGCGGTCCCGGCGAGGTCGATGCCGGCGTGAACGCCTGGGGTCTCTACTCCTATTCCGGCGCCGGTGTCGCCAATACGGGCGACATCACGGTCACGGCCACGGGGTCCACCGCCGACAACGGCGACGCGTCGACTTACCTGAATGTCTATGCCGTGGCCATCCAAGCGGCGGCCATCGACAACACCGGCGCCATCACGGTCACCGCCACAGGAGGCCACATGGTCGAGGGCAACGACGAAGCCTCCACGAACGTGTCGGTCTTCGGACTGCGCTCCGACATGGTCCGCAACACCGGCGCCGTCACCGTCACCGCCGCGGGAGCGACGGCGGGCGGCCTGGACGTCATCGACGAGGAAGTCTTCGCCTGCGGCATCGCCGGCGCAAGTGTCGAGAATGCCGGCGCCGTCACCGTCGCCGCGACGACCGAGGCCGGCTCTGACACGTATGCCATAGGCATCGATTTGTATGGCGACGGCACTTTGACCAACACCGGCGCCGTCCGGGCCTTCGCCGACACAGCCTATGAACTCCGCGCCGGCTATGGCACGACCACGCTGGTCGGCATGTACAACGTCACGCTGGACGGCGATCCGCAGGACGCATCGATCTACGTGGCCGACCATGCCACATTGGTTCTGAACAACGCGACGCTGACGGTCACGGAGGTCGCAGGAGAGACGCTCTGGGATACGCCGTACCGTTTGTTCGAGGTCGATCCCGAAGGCGCGGTCGCCGGCCGATTCGGCACCGTGCAGGCCATCAACCCTGACGCCACTGCCGTCTACTACACCCAGGGCACCGCCAACGCCGCCGACGACAGAGTGGCCTTAACCTACGACCCCCAAGCCTCGGAGGCCGTGCAGGCAGCGACGGTCGAGAAACACCTGATTTCCCAGCCGATCGACATCGTTCAGCGACACATGACCGGCGCCCTGCTGCACGACGTTCTCCACCCGGGCGCCTCGGGCCTGTTGGCCGACGCGGGACCTGCCGAGCGGAGCATGATCCTGGGGCACACGGAGTCCCACGCGGACAACGGCGTCTTCGTCGAGCCCTACTACTCCCGCCTGAGGCACGACGCCAATCCTCTGGGCTATCGCGCGAATCTCTCGGGTTTCGCCGCCGGCTATGAACGCAGGATCGACACCACGTTGATCGCTCTGCACATGGGCTACGGTCGCGCGAACATCGACTACACCGGCGTCGGCTACAGCGCCAACCGCGAGGACCAGGACGTCCTGACCGGAGGCCTCAGCGGACTGACCCTGTGGCATGACTGGACCTTCCGCTACGGCCTGGCCGGTTTCTACGGCTCGCACGACTACAAGGGACTGACGGGCCTGTCGCTGACGGAGACGGAAAAGGGTTCGACGAACAGTTACGGCGCCGCCGCTTCCGCTCTGGTGGGACGTCTCTTGCGACGCGGCTCCCACGCGCTGCTGCCCGAGGCGGGTCTGAACTACCTCTGGAGCCATCGCCAGCGATACACCACCGACGCGAGCGACCCCGCCTGGGACACCACCTACTCCTCTTTGGACGATCACGACCTCCAGGCCGAGGCGGCGCTGCACTGGTTGTGCGGGTTCACCTGCAAGGACGTTCACGTGGCGCCGCTGGCCTCGATCGGCGTTCGCCACCTGCTGACCGACGGAGAGACCAGCATCCAGCAGTCGGTCCCCGGCGCGGCGCCCGTGTCGATCCCGTCCGAACGGGATCGGACCGCAATGACCCTGGCGGGCTCGGTGGCCCTGACGAAGGCCTCGCACACCTTGTCCCTGGCCTACGACGGGGAGTACTCCCCCGACGCCCGGCGGCACAGCCTGTGGCTGCGGTTCGGCTGGCAATTCTAACTGGAATCTTGTAGAAGGTCAGTTCTAAGCCAGATCGGTCAGCCGGGACGCGATGTAGTCGGAGACGTTGCGACGGAGAGACTGCACCTGCTCGCCCTGGGGCAGGTAGGAGAACAGTTCGTCGAGCCAGTTGCAGGCTTGGAGCCGCTCCAGGCTGGCGACGAAGTTGAAGTCGTAGACCCAGCCGATCTGGCACAGGCGGATGTCGTTGAGCGTGCGGAGGCACTTGTAGTCGATGAGCTGGCCCGCCAAAACCGCCTCCACCACTTCCGGCGTCATCCGCGGCTCGTCGGGCAACTCGATCTCGAACGAGTTCTTCTGGGGATCGTCCTTGTGGCGACGGTAGATCTCGGTCACGATCCGCAGGATGTCCAGCTTGTCCGCGTCGCGGATCAGCTTGAGGTACAGGAGCGTCTCGTCGTCCAGGTCGGGGGGCAGGGCCTTGCGGCCGTGATGGGCGACCGCGATGCGGACCCACTCTCTTTCCTGAGGAGGCAGCGACTCCAGGACCCGTTCCTGGTGCAGGACTTCGACGCCCAGGCAGCAGTGGTTCACGCTGCGAAGGTCGTTGTACGTGCGATACCTGGCAAACTGGGGGAACCGTCCGACGTCGTGCAGCAAGGCGATCGTCTCTGCGATCCGCGTCCGATTCTCGTCGAGGGCGAGCCTGCCCGCCAGATACAGAATCTGCTCACGAGTCTGGTCCGTGTGCTCCTGCTTGAGGCGAAGGTGCCGGTTCACGTATTCGTCCTGACCGAAGAAACGGTTCGTGTAGGCGTCCAACCATCGTTTGAGCTCGTCCAACCAGCGAGGCTCCATGCGTTTCGTGTCTCCAGACAACCCGATGCGGAAAACCATGAGTATATCGGATCGGGCCGGCCTCGGACAAAAATATTGGACGCGCACGCTACCGACCTGCGAAAGACCCGGTATAATCTCGCGATTGCGTGAGCATCTGGTTGCATGGAACGGTTCAAGGGGTACGCGGATATGCCAACGGCAAGAGACATCGTCGTGCGAAAACCGACACAGGAAGAACTGACGCGGTGCAAAAGCTGGCCGATCTGGACGTGCGAACCCAGCACGTTCGACTGGTCGTACACCGAGAAAGAGACCTGCCTGATCCTGGAGGGCGCAGTCACCGTCTCGGACGGCAAAGACTCCGTCAGCTTCGGCCCGGGCGACCTGGTCGTCTTCCCGCAGGACCTCGACTGCGTCTGGAGCGTCGAGAAGGCCGTGCGCAAGCACTACCACTTCGGGTGACATCGCTTGCCTACGCTCTGAAATCCTCCGCTCGAAACTCCAATCGCCGGCCGGCGTCGATCGCTTCATTGACCTTCAGAACGGTCACTGTGCCGGCGTAGCCGACCTCCGCAGGGCAATTGAGCTGGGCTTTGCCCCGGACCGCGTCGAAGAAGTTCTCCAGGTGCGGCTGGTGAATCGGCTTGTTCAGCTCCATCGCCAGTTCCAGAGTCGGCGCCTTGCCCGTCGTGTTGACGCTGCCCGAGACGGTGAGAGCCTTGGCCAGTTCCTCCAGGTTCATCCGTTCGATGAGCTTCAACCACTCCGGCCCAGCGGTCAGATGGCCCTCCTTGACACACCGAGCCCACGCGGTCGCAGGACTGTCCGAAGGTTCCGGATACAGCTTCGTGAGGTCCGACCGCTCGGACAACGCGAGCGTGCCCCGGTCGCCCAGGAACTTCTCGAAATACTGCTGATGGCCGTTGGCGCTGAGCGTCTGATAGAAGGCGGTGACGGGTCCCTGGGCGCCGTCGTATTCGTAGACCGCCATGACCGTGTCGTACCATTGGTGCGATCCCTTGTCGTAGTAGTTCAGCCGGCCGCTGGCGAGCACCGACTGCGGCCTGGCGTCGAGAAACCAGTTGAACACGTCGATCTGGTGCGCCCCGAGATCGACGATGGGCCCGCCGCCCAGGCTCCGGCGCCACCGCCAGTTCCGAAGGTCGTCCATGGACCCGTAGCCGTAGCGTTTCAGAATCGCAGCGTCGATCTCCCTGCCCTTGGGCCAGCCCAGCGGCGTCTGGATCGTGCGGTTCCACTGACCGTTGATCGCGGTGATCCGCCCGAACAGCTTCTTCTCTCTCAGGAGCGTGTCGCGACAGAAGAGATACCGCGGATTGCTGCGTCGCTGGTGGCCGATCTGGAGGAGCTTGCCCGTCCGCCGGGAGGCCTCGACCATCTGGCGGGCCCCTTCGACGGTGTTGGACATCAGCTTCTCGCAGTAGACGTGCAGGCCTGCGTTCAGGCACGCGACGGTGTGCGGCGCGTGCCAGAAGTCCGGCGTGGCGATGATCGCAGCCTGGAGCCCCGTTTCCTTCGCGAGCATCTCCTCGCAGTCGACGTAGGGTCTGGCGGGGTGGCCATAGCGTTGCAGCAGGCGGGACGCGCGCCCCTGGTTGTAGGCCTCCCAGATGTCGCATACCGCCTGGAACCGCACGCCGGGGATCTTCAGGCAGGCCGTCATCAGGACCTCGCTTTGGGCTCCCGCGCCGATCAGAGCGACATTGATCGGCTCGACCGAGCCGCCCTCGGACGCCCCATGCAGGACGCGCGTCCCGAACGCCAGCGCCGCGCCGGCTCCCGCCGTCGACTTGAGAAACCTCCGTCGATCTAATCCCGCACGCTCTCGATTCGCACTCATAGGATGCTCCTTCCGGGCCCGGGCGAACCCAGACCGATTCCAAAGACCTACTCTGTCCAAAACCTCTCTTCAGGAGCTCCCCGACAAGAACCGGCAGGCATGAGTCTGATCTCCCCTGCCGTTCCGCAAATGAAGTTGCGCCGGCGATGAAAGCGTTACATCAGACAGAGCCAGATGGCCTGCTTGCTCTGTCGGATCGATCCGACAATCCCCAGGAGGAGTCAGGCATCCGCGTGGGTACTTTTCCTTCTTGTCATGCTGAACGAAGTGAAGCATCCGGCGTGGACGTTATGGCGTGCGTCCGTTCCCTCCGCGGACCCGATCCCTTCGATTCCCATGCCAGATCCTTCGCTGTCGCTCAGGATGACAGAGGAAGAAAACGACGGGGCCTCCGTTATCGCTGGGAGCCCGCCTTGAACCTGCCCAGGACCGCCAGCAGGACTTCGATCTCCTGCTCGGTGAAGTTGCCGGTGATGATGGCGGCCCGGCCAAGCGGCGCGGAGATGTTGGGCATCCCGACCACCGTGCCTTCGACCATGATCGCCAGGTTCTGCTGGACGTGGGCCGCGGTCAGATCGTGAAAGAGAGAAGCGCCTTTGTCGTTGAAGGTCAGTCCGATGGCCGGCCGGCGATTCGCGTCGGTGACCCTGTAGACGCTCCCCAAACCCCAGTCCTGGCTCGCCAGGATCACGTGGGGCGGCTTGTTCCACAGCAGCACGTACGCTTTGCCGCCGGACTCGTGGGTGATCGCAAAGGGCTGACCGGTCAGGTCCATCCGGATGGGGAACCAGGTAAAGTCCGACTCGGGAAGACCGCCGCCATGCGAGAACGTCTGCTTGAGTCTCTCGACCACGCCGGCATCCAGATCGATCGACCGCGGCGCAATGCGAAACTCCAGTGGCCCCACGGTCTTCTCCGGCTCGGCACGGAACGCCGTATCGGTCGCCTGTGCGGGACGGACTTCAACCTGAACATCGGCTTTCAGCCCACGATGCAGCGAGACGTTGTGGAAGTGCGCCACGTCGGCCGGACGGTAATCCAGAGAGATTCGAGTGATCTGGCGATTCTCATCAGACGTGAGCCTGAAATCGATAGCGGTGAGAGGGCCCATCTGGCATTTTTGATCAAGGTACGCCCGGTCGATATCAACCTCGTTGTTCGCCAGCGTGGAACGCAGGCGAAAGTCCAGGTTGTCCGTATCGGCAATCACGTTGATGCCAAGTCCTCTTGGATACTGAGCCTGTGGCGTAGACACGACGAGACGGTGCCCATCGTCAAGCGTCAGGACATCCTGGATCGGACCATACTTGTAGCTCTTCTCAACAGCCTTGAACGCGCCGGTTCCCACGATCACTCGGATATCGCCAACGCTCGGCAACTCGGTCTCGAATTGCGGCGTGTCCGACATGACCAAGCCGAAGGCGAAGGAGGGGGCGTCGGAGTGCCAAAGCCACAGATTCTCGGCTCCGACGCCGGCGACCGTCCGAACCGTCATATCCGGGACGACGCCAAATTGAATCAGGTAGCCGTACCGGAAAAGGGAGGAGAACGGGTACACATAATTGCGATGGAATTCGGCGAATCGTTCCGCCGGAGCGGGCGTTCCATCCGGATACCACCATTCCAGACGTTCCATGTCCCGCCCGGTGAACAAACCCAGCAGCGTGACCGTCGCGCCGTTGGGCAACACGGTCGTCAGACTCTTGTCGGGCGTCGACGGCGGGACTTGCGCCTGGGGTCCACTATCGGATTCTCCGACGCCGCTCTTGCTCACGGCCGTGATCTTCTCAATCTGGACAAGGGCGCCTCCGCTGTCGCCTTTGTCGATGGAGATTACGTTCAGCTCATACTCCTCGCCTCGCGCCGTCGCCACCCGATATCGACGCGGCGCGTCGATGAAATACACCTCAAACTCCCGACGCAGGACATCCGGCCCAACGGCTTCCGTCATCTGTCGGCCGTCGGGCTGCTGTGTGGAGACCTCCAGGATCTTCGTCCCGCGAAAACACAGCAAACCGCTCTTGCCGTTGGCCCATTCGTACGCGATGTCGCCCTTGCCGAGCTTGTCGAGGTACTCGGGATCGCGTTGCATCGGCTCGCCCGACAGGAACTCCAGCGTCGCCAGGTCCAGGACGGTGTCGGCGCCACGCTTCTCCAAGTCCGGCATGTAGATGCTCGCGCCGTGGGACTCGCCGCCGGGGCTGACAGTCTCGTTGTGCGATTCTCCGCCGGGACCGATCGGGATGCTCTTGCGGAGAGACGCGATCAGATCCCCGATCTCTCCGTCGGCGAACCGGCCGGTAATCAGCAGCCGCCCTGCCGACACAGGCGAGGCGATGAAAGGAACCGCGACCACACGTCCTTCGAAAGCAACCGCCATGTATCGCCGCGCGTTCACCTTCGTGAAGCTGCCCAGGCGTTGAGCGCCCCGCTCGTCCAGCACCAGCTCGATGCCCGGCCGACCGACCGCGTCGGAGGTCTCGCGGACTCGCTCCAATCCCCAGGAACCGTCCGCAGGCATTCGACGCGACGCCTCCTGTGAGAGCAGGAGATAGATCTTGCCCTCGGATTCGCAGGTGATCTGATCGGGCGAGAGATTGACGCTCGGCCGGGTTTCGAACCATGCGAAATCCCCGCCGGCCGAACGCTCGCCCCTCAAGAGCGCCTCCATCTGCTTCTCGACGGCATCGGAACTCAACTCATCGGCCTTGGGTGCGATTCGGAACTCCAGCGAAGTCCCCTTCTTCTCCGGCTCGACAGGGGCGCCTCCGCCGGCGCTCCTGTCGGCCGGAATGCGAGAGTACTTCAGCGTGCAGTCCCTCTCGTCGCCTGCGAGGATCGTGACCTCGAAGCGGGCCCCCTCCGCGGTCGTCACGGTCAACGCGACCGGCAAGGGCGGCTTGATGTCATAGGTCTTGAACGGCGGCGTCGGCCCGACGTGGGCCTGATCTGAAACCGCCTCGCGGACCAGGATCAAGGCATTGCTGTCATAGACCAGGTCGCCCCGGCCGAGCATGCCGATCGCCCGCCAGATCTCGTCGGGAGATCCAGCCTGCGGGAGAGGGAGAATTTCGCCCGTGGCCAGATCGAGCATCTTCGCCTCGCGGTCCACATCGGGCAGGACGACCGCGCGGACGGAGGCATCGGAGGAGGATTCCGATTGCACAGCGACGTGGACCGCAGTCTTCTTTCCCGCCTCAAGCGAGACGTTCTGGAAAGTCACCCACGCCAGCCTCTGGACCTCCAGGCGGACCTCCTGGATTTCCGCCAACGGCAGTTCGAACGTGGCCTCGCATATGCCTCCGTCGTCCCCTCGTCCGTAGCTGTGCTTCGTGGGCTGACGAACGAAGCCATGCCGATCGACCGCGACCAGCCGGATCGAACGGTCCGCGATCTGGTGAGAGACGGTCGCCACGATCTTGCCCTCCTCTTCCCTGGCGGGTTGGATGACCGCGCCGGGGACCGTGACGGTCGTGTTCGATGCACGGCCATCCAGCGTGCCCAGCAGTTCCCAGGCGTTGTCCAGGCCGACTCCGACGTCGATCTGCGCTTCGGTCGCCCCGCGGCGCGGGTGAAGCATAATGGAGAACAGACGATCCGCCTCGCGGGGGATGTCGCTGTCGGGGCGGCCCCCATAGCGGATCCCGCGGACAAGACCGGGGACGAACCTGTCCCCGTCGTTCCATCTCGTCTCCGCGAAAGCCTTGCCGGCAGTTCCGTCAACGCGGAACAGGACTTCATACATCGTCTTCGGCGTACCCCCGCGAGCGCCGCCGGAACTATCCACAGGGGCGACGGACAGCGCTTCCCCGTCCGGTCGCCACCACGACTCGTCCCCGCCGGCGCAATCGCGAATCCCGACAAGCTCGACCACAGCGCCGTTAGGCAGTTTCGCGATGGCGACGGGTTCGGCGTCGCCCGTCGATTTGCGGTCCCCGTCCGGCAGAAGGCTCCGGACTTCGGTCTTCTGCCCCGCCCGCAGCGAGACATTCTCGAAGGCCAGCCACGTCAGCTTCTGAGCCTCCAGGCGGAACTGGCGGACCTCTGCGAGCGACAGCTCGAACCAGGGCTCATAGCCAACGATGCCGCGGCCTTGGCGGGTGCCGTATCCCGCAGGCTCGTGCACGAATCCATACTTATCGACCGCGACCAGCCGGACCTCCCTGTCTGAGATTCGATGCGTGACAGTCAGGACGGTCTTGCCCCCCTCTCGCCTGGCGGGCTCGATAACCGCGTCGGCAAGCGTGACCGCCTCGGATGCCTGGCCGTCCAGGACGCCGAGCGGTTCCCATGCATTGTCCAGGCCGACGCCGATGTCGATCCGAACCTGGTCGGCTTCGGACCCTCGATCCAGAGTGCCGGTGAACAGATCGCCGGTGTCGTCGGGCAGACCCCTGCTGCGGCGGCCTCCGTCCCTGTGGAGAAAGCCCGGAGCATGGGACCTTCCGCGAATCCATTCCATCTTCCCGAAGGTCCTGCCGGTTGGGCTGCTGATGCGGAACAGGACTTCATAGGTCTGGTTGGGCTGCATGCTGCGAATGTACCTCGAATATCCATAGGGCGCCTCAGGCAGCACCTCGCCATCCGGCCGCCACCACGTATCCTCCTTGCTGCCACAATCGTGAAGACCAAGGAACTCGACCGTCACGCCGTTGGGCAACGTCACGACGCCGTCGGATGAAACGGGGACCTCAACAACGGTCCGGTCCTGTTCCTCGGTCGCAGACACGACGTCGAGCTCGGGACGCGGGAGGGGTCTGGCCTTGGCCATGGGCAGCAGGATCGCCCCGATGATGGCAACGGCTGTCAGGCCGGCCAGACCGAGCTTTGCGGTCTTGGGCAGCGGGCGGGTGAGGATGTGTTTGATGCGGGCGGTCAGGGCGCTTTTGGATTCGACGACGCCGATCAGACGCAGGCTCAGCGCGGGCCGGCGGGTGAAGGCCAGTTTGGCGATGTTGACCAACGTCTCGGGGTACTGCGACGCGGTTTCGCCCATCGCGACCAGGACCGCCTCGTCCACCGCCTGCTCGCGCGTCCGGCGGATCATCGCGTTGGCCAGCCACAACAGGGGATTGTAGAAGTACGCGATTTGAAGCAGCGTCTGGATGAGGTTCACCCAGAGGTCGCCTCGCTTGACGTGGGCCAGTTCGTGCAGGAGGACCGCGTGGAGGTCTTGCGGCTGCAATCGCGGCGCGATCGATTGCGGGATCAGGATCACCGGGCGCAGCAGGCCGCAGACCGCCGGGCTGGTCGCGTTGGGGGAGAGGCGAAGAGCAACCGCCCTTCGCAGGCCAAGGCGGCGACGGCAATCCTCCACCTGGTCACGCATGGTGCGATTGGCCTCATCGGCCTGACCGATCAGCCCTCGCACGAAGTACGCCCGCTGGACGAGAAGCAGCATCAGTGCGAACGCGACGACCGCCCAGATCAGCAGCAGCAGACCTTGCCACGTCAGCGCAGGCGGATGGGCGATCGTGCCGGTTCCGGGAACGACGGAGTGTTCCACGGGGGCAGCGGTTTCGGGCATCGGCAGGGAAATGGCAGACTCCGTCACCGGAGGCTGTTGTGTCGCGGGCATCTTGCCCGCGGGTGTCGAAGGCGTCGGGCCTTCGAATACCGAGGGCCGGAGGACCTCGGCACGCGCGGGCGGGACGCCCGCGACACGTTTCATCGGGACATCGAGCGTTTCACCGAACCAGGTGCCGACGCTCACCGGCGAGCCCAGCGACGGGGGCAGGACGAGCTTGACGAGCACGAGCATCCAGATCCAGTATCGAAAGACCGCGCGAACCCTTCGACGAAGGACCGCGTCGACCGCCAGCAGGATCAGGATCAACACGCCGGACTGGATGAGCATGGGCAGCGCGAACTCGACGAATGCCTGCCCCGCGGCGTTGAGGATTTCCACTACTGCGTTCATGCTTGCACCTCCGCATCAGAGGAGAGTTTGAAGTTTGAAGTGTCAAGTTTGAAGCAAGAGGCGCGCTGGCTCCACTTCACACTTGAAACTTGAAACTTCACCCTTCATTCTTCCGCTTTTTTTGGATCAGGCTCTCCAACTCGTCGAGCTCCCTCTGCGAGAGCGTGTCGTTCTCGACCATGAACTGCATCATGGGAGTGAACGCGCCGCCGAAGGCTCGCTTGACGGTCTTGAGCAGCTCGCCTCGCTGGGCTTCCTGCCGGCCGATGGCCGCACGGTACAGAATCAGATTGCGGATTCGCTCGGTCGTGAGCAGGCCCTTGGCGACCATGCGGTCCATGAGGGTTTTCACGGTGCTGTAGGTCCACTTCTTGCGGACGACCAGTTCCTCCTGGACGGTCGGCGCGGCGCAGGGCTGTCGCTCCCACACCACCTGGATGATCTCCCACTCGGCTTCCGTCAGTTCCTGATCTCTCGTCGCCATGGCAACCTCCTTTCGCTTTAACGTTGCCGATTTTACTCTACACTTGTAAAGACTTCAAGAAAAAAACGGCTCGGGTGAAAAATCAGTGATCCGCTTGAAGGCCAGGAAGGGGTGTGGGCCGCAGAGGACACAGAGGTCACCGAGGAAAGAGGAGGCGAAGGCAGGAAGCAGACAGGACCCGAAAATGCGACCGACGGAAAGCTGCATTCCCCCCTTCCCTCTTCTCTGTGTGCTCTGTGACCTCTGTGGCTTCCGCTCTTGGCTCTTGAGCGGATCGTTGTGAAGAATCAGGTGCGTTCGGTTCTTGTGCCTTTGCCTTTGCCTTTGCCTTGGGGCCCTTCCAATGCCGCAGGGAGAATATGCGGGATTTTTTTTGCGTTTTTTTGTTGCTCGCACCAATTAGTGTGATATAGTACTAGTACACTCGACGTCTGTATCATTAGAACTCTAGTTGAATTCGGGAGAAATCAACATGATACCATTCAAGCTGGATCTCAAGAGCGGCGTGCCCTTCCACCGCCAGATCGTCGATCAGATCCGCTGCGGCATCGCCTCCGAGCGGCTCCTGCCCGGCGAGCAACTGCCCACGGTGCGGGACCTGGCGGTGCAACTCCAGATCAACCCCAACACCGTACGCAAGGCCTACTCGGATCTGGAGCTTCTCGGCACCCTGGACACCCAGCAGGGCACCGGGACGTTCGTCAGCCATCAGCAGATCGAGATCGGCGACGCAGAGAAGAGACGCATGCTGGCCCAGCTCTGTGACGAGCTGGTCGCCCGCGGACACCAATACGGCCTGACGCTTACAGACATCACCCAATACCTGCAAGGGAGGACAAACCATGAGACTCAAGAGTAAGAGTGCCCAACAGCAAACGACCGTCAGTCGAAAGTACGTCGAGAGCATCAAGATCCCCAGCGCCGAGATGAACCTGCCTGCGGTCCTGGCCGCGATCCTCGTCCTGGCCGCGGGGTTCGTCGCCAACTACTTCGTCGTGGGCAAGTGGGACGAGCTGAACCCCCTCGTCGCCGGCGTGACCCTTTTCCTGGCGGTCTTCATCCTGTTCTCGCTCAAGATCGCCAACCAGTGGGACCGCGCGGTCATCCTTCGCCTGGGCCGGTTTCATCGACTCAAAGGGCCGGGGTTGTTCTTCATCGTGCCGATCATCGAGAGCATCGTGCAGACGGTGGACATGCGCATCCGCGCGACGGACTTCAACTCCGAATCGACCCTGACCAAGGACACCGTTCCGGTCAACGTCGACGCCATCTGCTTCTGGATGGTCTGGGACGCCAAGAAGGCCATCCTCGAAGTGGAGAATTTCTATCTGGCGATCGCGCTGTCGGCCCAGACCGCCCTGCGGGACATCATCGGCACGCACGAACTGGCGGACATGCTCACCCATCGCGGCGAGCTGGGCAACCGCCTCAAGGAAATCCTCGACGAGAAGACCAACCCCTGGGGCATCACCGTCCAATCCGTCGAGATCCGCGACATCATCATCCCCAAGGACCTCGAAGACGCAATGTCCAAGCAGGCCCAGGCCGAACGCGAGCGGCAGGCGCGAATCATCCTGGGCACCGCGGAGACCGAAATCGCCCAGAAATTCGCGGCGGCCGCCAAGCAGTACGAGGCCAACCCCATGGCCATGCACCTTCGCGGCATGAACATGCTCTTCGAAGGCCTCAAGGAAAAAGGCTCGATGATCATCGTCCCCAGCTCGGCCCTCGAGACCATGAACCTCGGCGCCATCAGCGGCCTGGCGGCCCTGAGCCAGACGCACATGAGCGAAAAGAAAACGGAGAGCCCCGCCAATCCGTAGCGACTGCGTATCTCCTGCATGGTCGGACAGTGGCTCGAGCCCGGCGGCGCGCCATCGGCAGCCCTGTCCGGCCGCAACGACACCGAACCTTGAAGGCCGTTGCATCACGCAGTATCATGGCCTCGTCAACGGCGAAGTTATTCTGGGCGCCAGCATTTTCAAAGACGTGATGGCGGGCATCCGCGATCTCGTCGGCGTCCTTGGGCTGCTGCCGCAATGAAAGGAGATGGCGATGGCTGGGAGGAACGACCGAAAGGGACGCCCGACGGCACGCGTAATGAGCACATTGCTGCTGGGCTTCTTGTGTTGCGGACTGGCGACCGTGAGTGCGGAAGACGCGACCCCGCGCGAGGACTTCACCAGGACCCCTTACCCGCGGATCGCGATGCTCTGGGCCTCGATCCGAGGCGACGATTCGCTCGAAGCCATGGCCAGGCACGACCTGATCATGGCGGGTTTCGGCCGGTTCGGCCTGAAGCTCGACCGCGAGCCCAAAGGCCTGGCCGACGGGTTCACGCCGGAATCGGTCGCCCTCGCCAGAGAGCGAATCGCCAGGCTCCGCGCCCTCAATCCCGACGCGGTCATCCTGGGCGATCTGCCCTTCTATGAGTACCCCGACGACTGGCTGCCCGAGGACCACGAGTGGTGGCTCCGCAAGGATGGCAAACGACAGCAGTTCTGGCCGGGGACGCACCGCATGGACTGGGGCAACGAGCAGTACCGCCTGCACGTCGTCAAGCAGACCGTGGCCCTCAAGGAGGTCGGCCTCGACGGCGTCTTCTACGACAACCTCCGCAACGAGCCCGGGCCTTGGGTGGAGTTCCTGAAGGCCGTCCGCCAGGCGGTCGGCGACGACTTCCTGATCCTGGTCAATGCAGGCTACGCGGTCGGCGACTACGACTTCGCGGCTCCCTTCCTCAACGGCATGATGTACGAGTCCGGCTGGAGCCACAATCGCACGCAATGGGACGAGTGCATCCGCAAGATGCAGCACACCGAAACTCTCCTTCGAAAACCCACGATCAGCCTGATCGAGCGATTCGAGGAGACCCGCGACCGCGCGGGCTGGCCGGGCGACGCCAAGCGGGGCCAGAAGCCCCCTGCCGACCCCGCCGCGATGCGATGGAGCCTGTGCTACGCCCTGGCCATCGGCGACTTCTACTATCTGTTCTCGGACAACACGAGCCACCGTCACGACTGGCAGCCCCAGTACGACGCCAAGATCGGCCTGCCCCTGGGTCCCGGCGAGCAGGTCTCCAGCCACGTGTGGAGGCGAAAGTATGAAAAGGCCGAAGTGGTGGTGAATCTGCCCGCCGCGCCGGGACCTCACATGCTCGAACTGAACAAGCCGACGAAAGACGCGCTGACGAGCGAGACCGCGACCAAGTTCGCAATCCCCCCCGGCGACGGACGAATCCTCATGGGCAACTGATGCAGACGCGAGCCAGGAGTTGATTCGTCCGCGGGCGACGACTCTGTCATCCTGAGGCACAGCCGAAGGATCTGGGCATGGAATGAGAGGTCTGTTCCGATCGCGACTCAGATCCTTCACTGCGCTGCGCTTCGTTCAGGATGACACGCGCCGCGAGCGCGCTCATCCAGATCCGTATGGAGAGACGCCAGGAACAGGCGGGGCTTCGTCACGGACACAGGGCGAGCACGACAAAACCGAGCGCGACCAGGCCGATGGCCAGGTAGGCCTGGACTGAGAGGATCTCGCCCAGCAGCAGGACGCCCAGCACGTTGACCACGATCAGCGACGTGGCGCTGAACAACGCCATGGTCTTGCCGATCTGCAGGACGGAGAAGACGTAGAGCTGGCCGAACATGGCGACCTGGCGGATCGCGAAGTACAGCAGGAACCACCAGTTCAGGAACGTCGAGAGCGCAAAGGGACTGTGCCGCATGTTCGCCCGCGCGATCAGGTCGCCTATCGTGAACAGCAGTTGCGTCCCCACGATCACCAGCACCGGGGATTTCACCCACGTCATACGATCCAAACCTCCAACATAGCCCGGCACGCTACCAATCCGCCGGCCGGCTGTCAACGCCCTGCCCTGGCGCGCGGGAATTGCCGAGGGGATGCATAGCGTAGTTACGCATCCGCCGAGAGCCGAGCCCCCAAGCTCAGACGATTGCCCCAAGACCGCAAAGGAAAGGGACGGACCGATTCGGATTCCGGCCTTCGGCCGGGCATCTTGCGCTTTGGGCCAACAGCATGGAGGATGTGCAGGGCACACCCGAACGAAACGCGGGGCCTTTTACATCATGCTGCTGGCGAAAAGCGACAAATGCCCGCCGCCCGTCGCGCAGCGACGCTTCCCATCGAGACGACGGACTCCGGATCGGTCCGTCCCTTCCTTCTGCCGCCGCATCACAGGCAACGGGTCCAGTCGCAGAAATGGTCATGCACTCAGGGCCGAGGGACAGTCCCCGTTTGTGACACGCGACCTTCCTGATCCCACTCTCTGCTTGAGTCGGCACAACAGGACCATGAAGGTTGACTTGTTGGAATTGCGTGGTATATTCCTGCAAGTCCTGCTTCATTTGGGTGCGACGACATAAATGGGACCCGCCATTATGGGTATTTCTCGGCGTCGAGGTGAGCAGAATGTCGCCCAGAGTATCCAGGACTTCGGAGATAGGAGAGCGCGCATGGGGAAGAGGACACACCCGCTTTTGTGTACTGTCATCGCCATCGTTTCGTTTGTGGCAGGTCTGGGGGTTCATGGCATAATAGCGTCTGATCCCCATGCGGGGGAATTGCGTGAAAGCGAGATCACCCGTTTGCGCGATGAGGCTACCGGTTTCTTCTATGACACCGCGCGGAGGCTCGTTGATTCGCAGGATCCGAACATGGAAGAAGTGTCGGAATACGCACTCGATACGTGGAACCGGTATCGCGACACACTCGAAACACGATGCTGGTTGGTCGATGTGTACTCGGTGTACGGCGCCTTTTCGGGGTTGGCACTGTTTCCCTCCGGAGACGTGTTTGAGGTGGGCCTGAGCAAGAGACGAGGACGCTGGGAGCTGGAGGCATTTCGCCACGTGGGAGCGGGACCTTTCTATCATGACCTCGGAGAGAGGCGGGGACATTGAGCGGGGACTCACAGAAACCGAGAAGCCGGAGTCGAGAAGCCCGAGTCGGACCTACACATTTCACAAACGGCTTTTGTCCGCTCCCGAGGGTGCGAAGGCCATCGTCAAGCTACGGTTGACGACGCCACATGGAGTTGAATCCTTGCGATAGGAGCAGGGTGTACACGGCACACCCTGCAAGATTGATGGGGTCACCACAGAGGCCCAGAGGGCACAGAGAAGAGGGGCCCATATAAGGGAGTCGAATGCCTATTCCTTCCCTCTGATCTGCGTTCACCAGCGTTCATCTGCGGTTGCTTGAAGCAGTGACCCGTGACTCGTGGCTCATGGCCCGAAGAAATGCCCCTTCGACAGGCTCAGGGCAGGCTCTCACGGGCACACCACAAACAGCTTTCTCTGTGTCTCTGTGGTGAAGATCGCCTGTTTCCGGTGATTGGCGGTCCCGTTCGACTGCCATTTTGGCAGTCCGATGGGGCGTAACTCCAGAAATCTCCGCTGTGCGGAAATCACCGCCCGTAAGATCTTATGCGGAAAGGATTTGCCATCGCTTCCGCCGGGATGCAGAAGAGTCCCGCGGTGGCA
>CALEZT010000119.1 GCA_937927975.1 uncultured Phycisphaerales bacterium | reverse complement strand
TCGCCACCGGCGGCAGCGTGGTCTATAGCGAGCAGGCGATGCGATCCCTGGCCGAGCGAGGGGTCATCGTCCATCTCGACCTGCCGGTCGAGCGGATCGAGCGGCGACTCGCGAACCTGCCCACTCGCGGCATAGTGATGGAAAAGGGCCAGACCGTCCGCTCGCTCTACGCCCAGCGCGAGCCCCTCTACCGCCAGTACGCCCAAATCACCATCGACTGCGCCGACAAGACCCACGAGCAGATCGTCGCCGAGATTTCACGATCGCTGACTCCTTCTTGACAGCGTCGATGCGCGCTGCTACAATGGTTCCATAATGGAACCGTTATGGAGAATCCGATGCCGACGATCACCGTCAAGAACATCCCGGCTGAGATCTATGAGAAGCTCAAGAGGGCGGCCGAGGCCAATCATCGCAGCATCAATAGCGAGATCATCGCATGCATCGAGCGAACTGTCGGGAGCAGGCAGATCGACCCCGATGTGTTGGTGGCCGAAGCCCGCGCGTTGCGCGCACAAGTGACCGGTCCACCGATCACCGATCGCGAGTTTACCCGAGCGAAGGCGGCGGGCCGCTCATGATTGTGGTTGATACCAACCTCATCGGTTACCTCTATCTGCCCAGCGATCGTTCCAGGCAGGCCGAACAGGCTTTGCGGATGGACCCCTTGTGGATCGCTCCCCCGCTCTGGCGAAGCGAGCTGCGCAACGTTTTGGCTCTTCACATGCGAAAAGGGCTTTTGAGTCTGGCGAACGCCCAGCAGACTATGGAAGCCGCCCTGCGCCTGATGCAGGGCCGCGAGTATGAGACGGCGTCGCATGCCGTTTTGGCTTTGGCGGCGTCCAGCGCCTGCTCGGCGTATGATTGCGAGTTCGTGGCCCTCGCCAAGGACCTGAACCTCCCTCTGGTCACGGCCGACAAGCAGATCGTGACTCAGTTCCCCGACGTCGCCATATCGCTGGGGGCGTTCGTCGCGGGATAGCCCGTCAGTCATTTCATCGCACTCCTCCCGAAAAGAAACCTCACGTTCATTAGAGCAAACCCTCCGGCCCGGCTGTTATATTGGTGAGAACCGGATGTTCTCGACGAAAGGGCCTTTTCGATGATGGTGGAAGACAGAGTCCTGGTCTGGCGGCTCAACCGCGGCGACGCGGCGGCGCTGTCGCGCGTGTACGAGAAGTACCGCGACGATCTGCTGCGTCTGGCCTGCTCGATGCTGAGCGACCGGTCGGCGGCCGAGGACGTGGTCCAGGACGTGTTCGTCCGGTTCGCGGGCTTGGCGCCGACGTTTCGCCTGACGGGAAGCCTCAAGGGATTCCTGGCCACCTGCGTCGCCAATGCCGCTCGGAATCAGATGGCCGCGGGGCGCCGTCGGGAGGCGGCGGGCCTCGACGAAGCCCTGGGCCTGGCGTCGAACGCGGTGTCGCCCGACGGCTGGGCGATCCACAGCGAGCAGTTCACGCGGGTCCGCCGGGCCATGGGCGAGTTGCCCGTCGAGCAGCGGGAGGTCGTGACGCTGCACCTGTACGGCGATCTGCCGTTCCGCGAGATCGCCGAGTGGCAGAAGACCTCGATCAAGACCGTCCAGAGCCGCTATCGGTACGGGCTGGACAAGCTGCGTTCGCTATTGAGCAGCGAGGAGCAAGAATGAAACCTCTCACTGATATCGTGCGGTTCATCAAGGGCGCCTCCATCGGCACGAGGGATGCGGTCGACCGGGACGTGCTCCGGAGGATGCGTGCGGCCTACGACGATTCCTCGCAAGGGCGCGTGACGGAGCACCTGGGGCGCAGGGTGGCCCGAGTGGCGGTCGCGGCGGGGGTGCTGATCGCCGTCGGCGCGATGATGAGCTACGTGGCGCAACTGGCCGGCGGCAACGTCGCCTGGGCGGATGTCAGCCGGCGATTTCAGGCCGTGCCCTACTTCAGCGTCGCGATCTATATGAAGCAGGACGCCACTGCTGAGCCGACCCAGATGGAACTGTGGATGAGCCACGAGGGCCGCCTCCGCCTCCGCAGAGGCGCGCAGGTGGTCTTCGCCCAATCGGATCGGGTCAAAGCGTACGACGTTGCCTCTGGACAGCCTGTCGAACCCGACGGGCTCGCCTGGTTCTTCGTCGAGAAGATCGCCCAGACGAGGGAGTTTTCTCTCGAAGCCATCATCGAAGTCATGTTCGGAGGCCGCACCACCGAGGTCACGCCGCTGATCAATCCGGACGCGGTGATCTCCGAGGACGTGGTCGTCTTTGACGTGGAGCCGCCGGACACGCCCGAGCGGGTGCGGATCTGGGCGCTCCGCGAAAGCCGCCTGCCCATCCGAATCACGGTCTGGGACCCTCGCGACGGCAAGAGCACCGATGCGGTCTTCACGTACTTCCGAGAGATGTCGGCCGAGTTCTTCGATCCCAACGCGTTCGAGACCTCGCGACAGGACCCTCGGGTCGATCGGCAGGTCAATACCGTGTCCTTGCCCGGTGCCGAAATCTGAGAATCGCCGCCGGTCGGTCGCGCCGGGTGCGGCTCACGCCGGAGCAGGGGGCTTGAGAAATCCCAACGATCGCAGTCTACTCGTAGAAGGAGATCGCAATGATCCGCAATAGGCAAGCATGGAGCAAAGCCCATTTTGGTTTCACGTTGATCGAGCTGTTGGTCGTCGTTTCGGTCATCGCCGTGCTGCTGGCGCTGTTGTCGCCGGGCCTGCGAAAGGCGCGGGAGCACGCCCGGCGGGTGGCGTGCCAGAACAACCTGCACCAGGGCCTGATCATCGCCAGCCTCTACGCCGGGGACTTCAACGGGTTCCTGCCGGAGGGGAACATCGTCGACAAGTCCGCCGTCGGCTACAGCAGGGACTGGGACAAGGCCGACCTGCTGACCCTGGTCAACTACCAGACGATGCTCGCCTTCGGTCGCTACGGCCTGACCGAAAAGCACGCCACCTGCGAGACCGCCCGCAAGCACTTCGAGTCGAAGCCCGACTGGCTCAGCCCGCTGCCCGCCACCCGGCCGATCGTCGAGACCGCCCATATCGGCTGGATCTACTGGGGCAACCGCGGCAACTGGACCGATCTGAACACCGGTCGAAAGTACGTCACCGCGCGGAAGGTGACGGACAAGCCCACGTCGAACACGCTCGTGACGTGTTTCTGCTACAACCGCTACGACGCGGTCGGTTCCGGCGGCGACTGGCCCGCTTGGTACGCCTCGCACGTCGGCTCGACGTTCCAATCCGCGGTTGGCGAGCCCATGAAGCCCCAGCCCGACGGCCTCGTCGTCGGCTACCTCGACGGCTCCGCCCGCTTCGTCCGCTGGGACCGCCTGACCCCCAACAATCACGAGGGGGATTACATCGTCTACTACGACCGCGAAACGTAGAAGAGAGATTTGAGATCTCAGATTTCAAATCTCAAATCTCAGATCTCAAGTCCATCCGCAAGCTCGGTTCAGGCGAGATTCCAGGCCTTGGCGAACGCCTTGAAGCTGCGGTCGTAGGTCTTCTCGACATCGTCGGGAAAGCAGCAGGCGGGCAGTTGCTTCGACGCCAGGTGATAGCTCAGGCACTCGCAGCAGATGCCCTTGTTGCTGCAACCCGGATAAGAGCAATTGCAGTTCTTGAGGTTCTTGGTTTTCTGACATTCCATCGCGTCTCATCTCCACAACCACTTGCGTTTGGTCTTCTCGAATGGATTGCTCATGACCTTGTACACGGTCGCTCCGCACTCGAGGCATCGCCACTCGCGGGGCCTGCGGGCGTCGCGAATCCAGAAGATCGCCCACAGCCCGGTCAGCAGCGTCAGGATCAGGTGAGGGACATGGTTGATCCCTTGCCGCCCGACCGGCGTTTGCTTCAGGCACTTGCCGCAATAGCCGCTGGCTTCCTCGAATCGATTGAATCGCAGAATCGACACAGCCCTTTGGCCTTTCCGCATCGTCGCTGTCACTTGAGTTGGAAGAGCTGCCCGTCCCGCGGGCGGATCAGGTACGGCTTGTCCCCCGCGTCCCAGGCGATCTTCATTCGGGACAGGAACCAGGTCGCTCCCTTGTCGTTGTTGCCCTGGAAGAACAGGTGCATCTGCCCGTCGCGATCCGTGAAGACGCCGGGATGGCCCGACTCGCTGGCGTTCCATTCGCCCTCTTCGCCGTTGGGCAGCAGAGGGTGCTGCGACAGACGCGTCCAGGCGCTCCCGTCGTCGCTGACCGCGCAGCCGATCTGTTGCGGCTCGTTGTTGTAGCCGCCGGCGTAGAACATGAACAGCCGACCGTTTCGCGTGCAGAGGGCGGGGGCTTCAATGCAGTTCTTCTCCCAGGGCAACCGCGGTTCGAGGATCGACCGGTCGCACAACTGGGTCCACTTGTCCCGCCCGTAGTCCGAATCCGCGGGCGCAGAGGCCACGACCAGCTTCTGAACCTTCATGTCGGGGTCTCGCGTCGCGCAGTACAGCAGCAACTTGCCTTTGTGCTCGATCACCTCCGCGTCGATCGCCCGGCCGCAGTTCCAGTCGCCCGTCGGCCGAAAGATCGGGTTCGTCGCGTTGCGCGTGAAGCGAATCCCGTCCTCAGAGACCGCGTGGCAGATCGCGTCGTCGCGGCCGTTCCCGTAGGTCTGGTAGAACAGGTGGAGCTTGCCCCCGCGGACCAGGGCCGCCGGCGCCGCCAGGCCCTTGCTCTCGTAGTCGGCCGCCGGGAGGACTTCGCCGACCTTCGTCCAGCGCGTCAGGTCGCTGCTCTCGGCAATCCCGACCGCGAAGCCGTCCTTGCCGCGATTGACGGAGTAGTACATCAGGTACCGCCCGCCGAACCACTCGACGTCCGGGTCCTTGGCGAAGGGCCGGCCGTGGGAGGCGTCCGCGTAGTACATCTTCGGCTGTTCCGTGAGCCCTCCCATCGCCATGGACGAGAGGACGAGGATCGCGACCATGCTGGATCTGTTCATCTGACCTCCTGATCGAACCATCATTGACGACGGTCCATTGTAGGGCCTTGCCCTCCGAAAGTCGCGGCAAAACCGCGACGGGCCGCTGATCCCGCGCAGGCTCGCTTGCCCTCGCTTTCGCGGACGCGCGTCTTGACGCGGTCCCCGCCATCGTGTACAGCTTGGAGTCTGACGAATGCGTCGCGGACCTTGGCGGTCAGGGTCGTGCAACGCCGGATCGATCACAACTGGAGAAGAAACATGGGCGGTCGTCTCCTGAAGATTCGATGCGTGTTCTGCGCGGTGATGGCGCTCGCTTGCGTGATGGTCGCCGGCTGCCAGGCTCCGCAGGCGGCGCCGAAGGCCGAACCCATTCGCATATCCGGCGATGTCTTCGTGCAGCCGATCGCCGACGGGGTCTGGATGCACACCACGTATCGCGACCTGGCGGACTACGGCCGGGTCGGCGCCAATGGGCTGGTCGTCATCGACGGCGACAAGGCTGCTCTCATCGATCTGCCCTGGACGGATGAACAGACGGGCGTCCTGTTCGACTGGATCGCGAACAACCGCGGCGCGGTCGTCAAGACGGTGATCCCCACGCACTTTCACGAAGACTGCATGGGCGGCCTGGCCGAGGCGCACCGTCGGGGCGCCCAGTCCTACGGATTGAACAAGACGATCCGGATCGCCAGAGAAAAGGGGTTGCCCGTTCCCCAGATCTCCTACCAGATGAGAACCATGATCCGTTGCGGCCGGACCGTCGTTCTCGCGACGTACCACGGGTCCGGCCACACGACCGACAACGTCGTCGCCTGGCTGCCCCAGAAGGGCATCCTGTTCGGCGGGTGCCTGATCAAGTCCCTGGACGCGCAGTCGCTGGGCAACACCGCCGACGGCGACCTCCAGGCCTATCCGGCCACGCTGCAGAAGGTGCTCGCGGCCTACGGCCATGCCCAAATCGTCGTCCCCGGCCATGGCGACTGGGGCGGCCCCGAGTTGATCGAGCACACGCTGAAGTTGTGTCCCACCAAGAGTCCCAAGCCCTGAGAGACGCGATGCGCGAAACCGACTATCGAACCACTGTGCAAGACGAGCACTGGCGGAACGAGGAATTCCAGTGGGCCCGAATCCTGGCCGAGGGACATGCCGCCAAGGGCATGGTCCTGCTGTACCTGCAGAAGGCCTGCACCGCCTTTCACGAATTCGAGCCCGCCTTCCGGGCCGGGGCCCTCGATCCGGTACGACTCGACTTTTTCCGCAAACGGCTGGCGACCCGGCTCGGCCATCTCCTGACCACGATGAAGAACAACAGTCTCGACGGACTCGCCGGCGCTGAGGACATGGGCGAGATCCGGCGCGCGACGGAGTCGGCCGAGAGCCTGGAAGACCTCGCGGACTTGACCGAGAGGCTCCACGCCGCGGGTCATGTGCTGCTCGACGCGCTCGAACGGGCGTGACCGCGTCCGTTTCATGCCTGTCGCCAAATCCTCGTTGACCTTCCATGCGAAATCCCGATAATGGCCGCCTCTGATTGTCCATGGAGCCTTGCATAAGATGACCGATATGACCCGCGAACCTCTGACTCTGTTCTTCGACCTCGACGGCACGCTCAGCGACCCCAGCGACGGGATCACGCGGTGCATTCAATACGCCCTCGAGCGGCTCGGCCGGCCCTACCCGCCGAAGGCCGAGCTGGTGCAGTTCATCGGCCCGCCTTTGCGGTGGACCTTCCCCCGCCTGCTCGGCAGCGAGGACAAGGACCTGATCGACGCTGCGGTCGGCTACTACCGCCAGCGCTACGGCGACGTCGGGCTCTTCGAGAACCAGGTCTATCCCGGCGTGCCCGAGATGCTCGCCCGCCTGCAAGGGGAGGGCCACAGCCTCTACGTGGTCACGTCCAAGCCCACGGTCTATTCGGACCGGATCGTCGAACGGTTCGAATTCGATCGCTACTTCCTCAAGGTCTACGGCCCGCAGCTCGACGGCCGTTTCGACGAGAAGAGCGAACTGATCGAGCACATTCTGCAAGAGCTCTCGCTCGACCCCGGCCGCACGGTCATGATCGGCGACCGCGCCCGCGACGTCGAATCGGGCCAGGCCCACAACACCCGCACGATCGGCGTCACCTACGGCTTCGGCAGCGAAGCCGAGATCGCCGCCGCGGCGCCCGACGAGATCTGCCACAGTCCCGCCGAGATCGACGAGGCCGTCCGCCGATGCCGGGCATAGGGCAGCCATGGCCGACGCCTCCTGGTGCGGAATTCGACCCCGCAGAGCAGTCTCTACCCCAGCCCGACCGACTTGGCTGCCGAAATTGGGTTCGTTTCGCACGAAGGCTTCGCGAGTTTGAAGTGTGAAGTTTGAAGTTTCAAGTCAGAGCCGTCGCCAGAGGCCGGCTCCTCTTCACTTGAAACTTGACACTTCAAACTTGAAACTCCTTCGCCAAACGAAGCCAATTCCGCCGCTGGGCCGGTTTGCCGATCGGAGCATGAGAGGGGAGTGTTGGCCACAGAGGTCACAGAGGTCACAGAGGCGGAAGGGCAAGAAGCGGGTGAACAGACGAGAGGCTCACAAATCGCAGCGTTCTTCCCTTCCTGCCCTGGCTTTTCTCTGTGTCCCTCTGTGCCCTCTGTGGCATGACTTCTTGGCTCTTCGCCGAGGCTCGGTTCCGGCCCGGCTGCCATGCGGGCCTCCCGTTCCTTTCGCAGCTCGCGCATCGTTCGGTAGAGGCTGTTCTCGATGCGCCGCTCGTGGACCAGCAGCCGGTCCAGGACCTGGGCGCGGGCGAAGTCCGTCATCACCACATGGCCCAGGATCACCGCTTCCTCGTCGGGCTTCGGTTCGATCGGCAATCCGTGCCTGGGCCAGAGCACGATATCGCCCGCGTTCTCGCGGTAGACGGTCGCGAAGACCGCGCTGTGCAGCCGCTCGGCCCGCCGAAGCCGCCAGGCGAGACTCACCGCCCGCTCGGCCAGCATCGTTTCGATCCCGCCCACCGGCGCCAGATCCGCGAGCATCTCCTCGCGGTAGAGATCGAACTGGGCGGGGTCTTCTCCATGAATGACCACCTGCTCGGCCAAAAGCCCATGTTTGACGGCATTTTGCGAAGCCACCGCCTTGCCTTGGGCCGTCCGCGGCCCGGTGGACTTCTGCGCGTTCGAACGATTCGCCTGGATCTGAGCAACACTCGCCATGAGCAGCCCTCCATACTTGTGAGTTGCTATTGAACGATACATCTCGCATTACTTACCTATCATACGGATAGGCTAGTTCAAAATGCAGCAAACCTTGTGCCACCGCGAAACTCTTCTGCATCCCGGCGGAGAGCGATGGCAGGTCCTTGCCGCACAAGGGTTTACAGGCGGTGATTCGCAGACGGCGTGGAATCCCGGCGCGACGGCCCCTCCGAGACTGCCACAATGGCAGTCGAGCAGTCTTGTAGGGTGTGCCGTGCGGCGCCTAGCCAAGACAGGGGGGATGCGCTCTCCAGCGGCAATCGGTCACGCGACAAGGCACAAAAAGTGGGCCTGACACCGGTGATCAATTAAAGGCGCCAGGTCTTTCTTCCGAATTCCTTTTTGTGTTTCGTCAGTTGTACCCAGGAAAGGGACCGAATCGATGGCCAAGGCCTGCGCGCACGCCACACTGGAACGTCCGGAGCCCAAGCAGCAAACCGAGGGCGACTCCTCCCGGGAGATCGACGCGAAACGGTATCAGAAGGAGTTGGAGAGGCTCCAGATCGAGTTGGTGAAGCTGCAGGAGTGGATCAGGCACGAAGGCCTCAAGGTCGTTGTGCTCTTCGAGGGGCGGGACGCCGCGGGGAAAGGGGGCGTCATCAAGCGCATCACCGAGTGTCTGAATCCGCGGATCTGCCGGGTGGTGGCCCTGGGCGTGCCGACCGAGCGGGAGGTGACCCAGTGGTATTTCCAACGCTACGTGGCGCATTTGCCCGCCGCGGGCGAGATGGTTCTGTTCGATCGAAGTTGGTACAACCGCGCCGGCGTGGAGCATGTGATGGGGTTCTGCACCGACGAGCAATACGAGGAGTTCCTGCGGACCTGTCCTGCGTTCGAGCAGATGCTCATCCGCTCGGGGATCATTCTCATCAAGTACTGGTTCAGCGTCAGCGACGAGGAGCAGGAGAGGCGGTTCCAGGCGCGCCTCGAAGACCCGACCAAGCGATGGAAGCTCAGCCCGATGGACCTGGAGTCGCGAAACCGCTGGGTGCAGTACTCGCACGCCAAGGACGTGATGTTCGCGCATACCGACGTCAAGGAGTCGCCATGGTACGTCGTGGAGGCCGACAGCAAGCGTCGCGCCCGCCTCAATTGCATCCGCCACCTGCTCGATCAGATCCCCTACGAGGACCTGACCCCCGCTCCCATGGAGTTGCCCCCTCGCCGGAAGCGCAGAGAGTACATCCGCCCCCCGAAGTCGCACCAGACCTTCGTCCCGGACCAGTACTAGCCATCGGGCGGCGCTCGCCCTCGAAGTCCGCGTTTCAAGATCTGTCCCGCGATTCCTCCCCCGTCATTCAAGCCTTATCGTGCCGTCGGATTGGCTGTGTTGTGCTTGGCGTGTGGATTCGCCTCTTTCGCAGAAAGACTGTTGAGATGCGTTTTTCGCTTTGAAAGGTACCAGCGGAGAGCTTGCCGAATGCTCCTTTTCGCGATAGGCTATCCGTGCCGGTTCGGAGGGTAGGGCAACGCTGGCGAGCGACCCGAGCGCCGGGCCGGCGGGTATACGGCGGAGGGGGCTCGTCATATAGGCGGGCCTCTCTGCCTTCTCCGCTGGAACCCCCAAAGGCGTTAAACGCGATCAAACGAGTCCTGCTCGAAATGCGACCAGCTCAAACAGAAGTCTGAGGAGAGTAATAAAGATAGTTCCTATCTGATTCCCTTGCAGGGTGTGCCGTGCACACCATGCTCCTATCGCAAGGATTCAACTCCGGGTGGCGTCGTCAAGCACAGCTTGACGATGGTCTTCGGCGCTTGGGAGCAGGCAAGGGCCTGTAGGTCTGACGCCGGTCTCCCTCGCCTGCAACAGAACAATCCACAATTCAAGATGCGACCCGCGCTTCCCTCGACCCGCGTTTCACTGGGGGAAACGTGAGAGACTCTCCCTATACAATGGGCATGTCTGCATAGGCTATTTCAGGCATAGGGGAGCAGTTGAAGATCGGGTCGCTTCCGAGCACTGGGAAGTAGTTCGCCCGGATAGAATCAATGGCACGGTCGGCTTTCGTGCCAACAATGATTCTCCGAGGTACGGGTCCGGGATGCCAATTCTCACCCAACACAATGTACTTTCTGCCACGGGGGCACGTTCTCACTCGCTTCTTCGCCGCCGTTCCAGTGAAGACTCTCGCATCGGATGAAGCGGATGGATAGGCGAAGATGCGTATCTCACGCTCGTCCTCAAAGCAGGGGTGCTTGTGGGTTGCGCAGTACCACATCAGTTTTCTATAGAAGTCATTGAGCGTCCACATGTGCTCCCATTGAGGTTGCACTTTAATGTCAGGGCGAGCATGGAATACCTGCTCCAGGATTTGTTGTGAGAGTTGAAAACAGAGGTCATGAAAAGCATGCTCATTCTCGTCGACACCATATCTGACTTCGGTTATGCCCACCGATTCGTAATTCGACCTCTCTGAATCCAGGCGCAACATCCGCCGCACATCATCTTCATCGAACTGTAGACAATAACCCTCATGATGGTGGCCATACAACTCCCACAATGTGCGGATACCGCTTCTGTTCTCGTAGTCGGTTCGTCCTCGTGCAAAAGAAACCACATAGAGTTGGCCATAGCCGTCCGCTAATCGCAAACGTTGTCTGAGTTGTTTCACTGCTTCTCTGCTGTCGGTTTCCAGGTCGTTGATCTTTCGTTTGCTCTCATCCGGTATCAGCCCCATGACCGTTTTGATTGCCGCATCGGAAAGGGAGCCAAAACTGCAAAAGAATTCCGATCTGTCGTTGAGATCTAGGAAGTTCGTCGCCCAGAAGGCTTTCGTCCGCGCAATTCCCTCTAGGCCTGCACGAGTTGTGTAATGCGAAAGTAGCGGCATCGAGTCTCCATACGTCCCATGGGTTTGTGATAGCTGGGGTAGTCTCCTTGTTACGCTATTTGCGACATACTCTATCCTGTAGTGTCCGACATTCGCATTGGCACAAGGATCCGACTCATCTCGATCTCAGCGGACTCGTCCAACATGCCGGAATCGCCAACCGCTTCATTGCAGCTTCATCAAGGTGCTCTTCTGTGGACAATTATCCGGAAAGGGGTCAAGGGAGGCAAGAGAAAAGGCGGGGCGGGCGGCATTCGGTGGGGAATCCGATGCCGGACGCAGGTTGCGAGTTCATCTCAGGGGCTCTGCCCCTGAAACCCCGGCATTTTTCGCTTTGCGCCAGCAGCATGATAGGCGTGCTTCGCACGCGTGGCCGGTGGCCCCGATCACGAGTCACGGGGCACGGATCACCGCTCCATGCTATTGGCCCAACGCGCAAAATGCCAGGTCGGGTTCCCAAACGCGATCCAGCGCGTTTGGGGTCCCGGTCTGGGGGCCGGCCCCCAGTAATCCAGTCAGGAAAGACCGAATCAATCCCCAACTCTGCGTCCCGGCGTCCCTGCGTGAAACGTCCTTTCTTGCCTGGCCAACACAAGCCCGCAGCGAGCTCACAGCAGCAGGCCTGAGCATCTCACACAATCGCCGAGCGACATTCTCCTCTATCTCATTCTTATTTGAGCGGGACCTTGAACAGGGTGATGCTGATGGGCTGGATGGCGATTTTGCCGGTCAGGTCGGTGGCGTCCAGCGGGACGATCCGGATCACGGGGTCCTGGCCGGGATCGTTGTAGGCGGCGGGGTTCTCGTGGGCGATCACCCAGCCGGCGGCCTTGCCCGCGGGGGTCAGGTCCTTGAGGTCCAGCGTCACTTCGTAGTTGTCCCACGTCGCGTTGACGAACCCGAGCGTCAGGTGGCTCTTGTCCGCGGTCAGCGCCGCGGAGACGTCGAGCTTCTCGTCCCATCCGGAGACCGTCAGCGGGATCGTGCCGAACTCGCGCCGGTACAGCACCAGCGGATAGGCGGTCGCGTCGAACTCCGCGGCGGTCTTCGTCGTCTTGATGCAGCCGATCACGTTGACCGTCTGGGCGTAGTGGGCCATGAACATGAGATCGGAATTGCGGAAGTACTCATGCAGTCCGGCGGCGATGCCCAGCGCGTCCTTCATGAAGTACCGCGTGCCCAGTTCGCCGAAGACGTGCGGGCCGTACCAGTAGTTCCACTCGGTCATGGCGATCTGGATGTCCTTGCCCTGCAGGGCGGGAATGGTCTGGCGGTAGCGGCGATGGGCTTCGGCCTTGGCGCGGATGGCGTTGGGGACCAGGCGCGTGTGGGCGGTCAGGTCCGGCGTGGTCTGGCAGTAGAAATGCTCGGCGATCAGGTCCATGTGGTCGGCGCAGTTCTTCAGCAGCCCTTCGGACCACGGGCCGACGTTGCCGGAGGCGATCGTCTTGATGCTCGGGTCGGTCCGTCGCATCATCTCCTCGACCCAGTTGTGCTTGAGGACGTAGTGCTCCAGGCGCATGTAGCCGAGCTGCCAGTTGCCCCACATTTCGTTGCCGACGCACCACCAGGTGACGTCGAGCGGCTTGCGGTCGCCATTCTGCGCACGCCACTTGCCCATCGGCGTGCTCGTGGAGCCGTTGGCGTACTCGACCTGGGCGGCTGCGGAGTAGGCGTCGCCGAACCCGGTGTTGACGGTGATCAGCGGCTCGGTCCCGATCAGGCGGCACAACTCGACGAACTCGTGCATGCCGACGTCGTTGGTCTCCAGGCCGGTCCAGGCGGGGTTCGTGAGGGTGGGCCGGCGGTCGCGATCGCCCAGGCCGTTGCGCCAGTCGTAGCCGCTGACGAAGTTGCCGCCGGGCCAGCGGTAGATCGGGGCGTCGAGCTGCTTGAGCAGTTCGAGCGTGTCGCGTCGGAACCCCTTGACGTTGTCGGCGGGCATGAGGGACACCGCGCCGATGGTGAATATGCCGCGTCCGGTCGCGACGATCTCGAGGCGGGCGTCTTCGCTGGCGGCGCCGGCTCGAAACTTCAAAGGATAGGCCTTGAATGAGCCGGTCGGTTTTCGGATGGTGACGGTCTGACGGCCGCTGTCGCCATCGGCCCAGACCAGGCTGACCTGGATCGGTCCGGCGGAGGCGTCGCCTCGCAGGACGATCCGGCCTTCATACTCCTTGCCCGAGACGAGCCCCAGTTCCTCCTGATACATCCCCGTCGGGGCGTCGGAAACGGTGATCTGCGGGCTGTGCTCGCCCGAGAGCGGATCCTCCGTGCTCATGGCGATGGCCTGACGCGAGCCGATCACCTTCCAGGGCGAGGCCGCGATGACGCGGGCCCCGGCGCCGGTGGTCCGCCAGATGTCGCCGTCGGCGGGCACCGGGTAGTAGAACTTGCGGTCTTCGAGCATTTCGGCCCAGATGCCGCCGTAGATGCAGCGGCCCAGATGCTCGATGAACTGGCCGTAGACGTACTTGGAGATCGGCGCGCCGGTCTGGCCTGGCTCGATCCGGATGGCGGCGGGCACGGTCTTGCTCTGGACCTTGAGCTCTTCGACCACCTCCAGCGCGATGTCGTCGAACCAGGCGGTCCCGGTCGCCTGGCCCCAGCCGCCGAACAGGCAGTTCACCTGCACGCTGTCCTGGCCCATCACCTCGAACTCCATCTGGAGCAGGGTCCAATCGTTCGTGCCGGTCAGGGCCCGGGTTCGGGCGCGGTCGAGGCCGTGGATATTGAGTTGCACGCCCCGGCCGGTGGTGGCGACGACGTTCTCCGTCTTGACCCATCCGGACAGTTTCAGGCGGGCGAAAGGCGGGATCGGACCGGACGTCTGGCTCCAGCCGCCGTCGGCGCCCTCGGTCGAGGTCACCTTCGCGCTTCGGCCGGTATGTCCCTGGGCATCGAGGGAGAAGTCCAGGGCGCCGGCCCAGGTGGACCGGGTCCAGGATCGCGGGACATCATTGCGGGCATTCTCAAACGAAGGGTTTCGGAGGAGGTTCTCGGCGCCGATAGCAGGGCAAGCCAGCCAAAGGGTTGCGAGGATATACGCCGCGACGGAGGTGCTTCTGTTCATTGCGGTCTCCTGTGAAAGGGCCTGTAAACCATGGATTTGGCCCGGATTATGCAGGTCGGTCCTCACGAAGGCAAGACATAACTGCGTTTTTCATTAACCACTTTGCGGCGTAGTGCTTTGGGAATCGGCCCATTCACTATCTCTTTGGCCCTGGATGAGTGCGACCGGCTTCAGGCTTTCCGGTCCGGGGTGTGCGACTGGATTACGTGGGGGCCTCATGAGTATGTGTCATGCTGAGCGAAGCAAAGCATCCGGCCTTCGGATGCAACGAATGTACGCCCGCGTTCTGTGCCTAGATCCTTCGCTTCGCTCAGGATGACAGAGTGGGCGCCCCCACGCCCCACGAAATTGAGTCGCACCCGGTCCCCGCCGGGGGGCCGGTTTTGATTTGACCGCGGGGAGGATATGGCTTAGATTCTCAGGGATACAGACCCCGTTCTGAGGGCCGAAATCCTGGATTCGTGAGGAGAAACATCATGGTCCGCCACTCGAACGTTACCCGCCGAAGCCTTCTCAAGACCACCGCCGGCGCTGCGCTGGGCGTTGTCGGATTACCCTATGTCGTCCGCTCGACCGCCTTGGGCGGGTCGGGGGCGGTGGCCCCCAGCGAGCGGATCACGCTGGGCTGCATCGGGACCGGACCGCAGGGTACTTCCGTGATGCGGAACTTTTTGTCGCAGAAGGACTGCCGGGCGGTGGCGATGTGTGATCTCAAGGCCCCGGTTCGCGAGGCGACCAAGAAGGTGATCGACGCCCACAATGGCGACCGAGACTGCGCCACGTACACCGACTACCGCGAGCTGATCGCCCGCAAGGACATCGACGCGGTCCTGATCGCGACGTGCGACCATTGGCATGTGCTGGTCGCGCTGGAGGCGGCGCGGGCGGGCAAGGCGATCTATCTCGAAAAGCCGATGGGCATGAGTCTGGCCGAGGACCAGGCGTTGCGAGCGGCCTGCCGCAAGTATGGCACAATCTTCCAGTTCGGGACGCAGCAGCGGTCGAGCCGGGACTTTCGGTTCGCGTGCGAGCTCGTCCGCAACGGTCGGATCGGCAAGCTGCACACGATCAACGTCTGGTGCGCCGGCAGCTCTGCAGGCGGACCGAGGAACATCGTCGCGCCGCCGGACTGGATCGACTACAACATGTGGCTCGGACCCGCTCCGTACCATCCGTACATCCCCGGCCGCGAGTCCAACTCGTGGTGGTGGTTCATCTCGGACTATGCACTTGGTTTCATCGCGGGCTGGGGCGTTCATCCGCTCGACATCGCCCTCTGGGGCGGCGGCGACGCGCTCCAGTGCCCGCTGACGATCGAGGGCAAAGGCGTCTGGCCGACCCCCGACGGCGTCTGCGACACCGCGATGAACTGGAATCTTGCGCTCAAGTACGACAGCGGTGTGACGATGAACTACACCGGCAACCCCTTCCCCGACGAGTGGAAGACGCGGTACGGGCGGACCACCGACCACGGCACCGCCTTCGAAGGCTCCGACGGCTGGGTGCACGTGGACCGCGCCGGCGTCAACGCCCACCCGAAAGAATTGCTCGACACGCAATGGGGTCCGAACGACAACCGTCTGTACGAGAGCAACAACCACGCGCGCAACCTGCTGGACTGCGTTCGCAGCCGCAAGGACCCGATCTGCCCGATCGACGCGGCGGTGCAGGCCGATACGCTGTGCCAGATCAGCGACATCGCGATCCGCCTGGAGCAGAAGCTGCGGTGGGACTGGGCCAGGGAACAGTTCGTGAACCACGACGCCGCCAACCGCCGGCTCACGCGATCGATGCGGAGCCCCTGGCGGCTGTAGCTGTAGGGTGCGTATCACGCACCATTTGAGCTTTCGATGAATTAGACGGTGCGTAATACGCACCCTACGAAGACCGATAGGAATCAGGAAGGAGAAGGCAATATGTTGAGAAAGACCGCGATGGGGCTGCTTGTCTGTGCCGCGTTCGGCGTGTGCGCCGCGCAGGCCGACCAGGGCGACGGCTGGATCTCGCTGTTCAACGGCAAGGACCTCGACGGCTGGAAGGCCAGCGAGAACCAGGGCACGTTCACCGTCAAAGACGGCGAACTCGTCGTCCACGGCGACCGCAGCCACCTGTTCTACGTCGGCCCGGTGAACAACGCGTCGTTCAAGAACTTCGAGTTCAAGGCCCAGGTCAAGACAACCCAGGGCTCCAACTCCGGCATCTACTTTCATACCGAGTACCAGGAGAAGGATTGGCCCCGCAAGGGCTACGAGTGCCAGGTGAACACGACCCACAGCGACCGCAAGAAGACCGGCGGCCTCTACGGCGTCGTGGACGTGATCGACAACGCGCCCTCCAAAGACGGCCAGTGGTTCGACTACTACATCAAGGTCCAGGGCAAGCACGTCCTGATCCAGATCGACGGCAAGACGACGGTCGACTGGACCGAGCCGGACGATTGGCGGCAGGGCGGCCGTAAGATCGACAAGGGCACCTTCGCCATTCAAGGTCACGACCCCAAGAGTCTGATCTACTACAAGAACATCATGGTCCGCCCGCTGCCCGAGGACGACGGCTGGATTCCGCTGTTCAACGGCAAGAACCTCGACGGCTGGAAGGCCAGCGAGAATCAGGGGACATTCACCGTCAAGGACGGCGAGTTGGTCGTTTACGGCAATCGCAGCCACCTGTTCTACGTGGGCCCGGTGAACCGCGCTGCGTTCAAGGATTTCGAGTTCACCGCCGATGTGAAGACCACCAAGGGCGCGAACTCGGGAATCTACTTCCATACCGAGTATCAGGAGACCGACTGGCCGCGCAAAGGGTACGAGTGCCAGGTGAACACGACGCACAGCGACCGCAAGAAGACCGGCGGGCTCTACGCGGTGCAGGACGTGATCGACAACGCGCCGTCCAAAGACGATCAGTGGTTCAACTACTATGTCAAGGTCCAGGGCAAGCACGTCGTGATCAAGATCGACGGCAAGACCACCGTCGACTGGACTGAGCCCGAGGGCTGGACGCCGCCGCAGGGCATGGACGGCCGCAGGATCGGCCAGGGCACGTTCGCCATTCAGGGCCACGATCCCAAGAGTCTGGTCTACTTCAAGAACATCAAGGTCAAGCCGCTCGATCCGGTCAAGGTCGTCGTTGTCACAGGCGGGCACGACTTCGAGCGCGAGCCGTTCTTCAAGCTCTTCCAGGGCTACCCCGACGTCCGGCACGTCGAGGCCATGCAGAAGGACCACAGCGAGCTGTTCGAGGACATCGGCAGCTGGGACTACGACGTGATTGTCCTGTACAACATGACGCAGAACATCTCCGAGAAGAGAAAGGAGAACTTCAAAGCCCTGCTGGCCAGGGGCGTCGGCCTGGTCGCTCTGCACCACGCGGAAGGCGCGTTCAACACGTGGGAGGACTACCGCCAGATCATCGGGGCCCGGTACCCGCTCAAGCCGCAGGAGATCGACGGCGTGCACTTCGAAACCGGCGTTTACCAGCACGACGTGGATATGAACATCAAGATCGTCGATCGCAATCACCCGATCACCAAGGGGCTGAGCGACTTCACGATCCACGACGAGACGTACAAGGGCCTCTGGTTCGCCAAGGACAATCACGTCCTCCTGACGACCGACAATCCGAAGAACGATCCGACCGTCTGCTGGGTCCGCCCGTGCGACCACACGCGGATCGTGTTCCTCCAGCTCGGCCACGACGGCAAGGCGTACGCCAATCCGAACTACCGCGAGCTGATCGTCCGCTCGATCCGCTGGGCGGCCGGGAGACTTTGAGATTTCAAATTTGAGATCTCAGATTTGAGATCTCTTCAAGGAGAATCTTATGTCGTCGCACGTGAATCGCCGCAGTTTTATGAAGCAGTCGCTGGCCGCCTCCGCGGGGGGCGTGCTGGCAGCGAGTTCGACCCATGCCGCCGCAGGCGGCGGACCCGCGGTCAAGGTCCAGCCTGGCTCGAAAGCCACGATCCCGATGGGCAAGATCGGCGACCTGCAGGTCAGCCGGATGCTGTTGGGCGGCAATCTGCTCACCCACTACACGCACAGTCGGGACCTCAAGTACGTCTACAACCTCTGTGCCCACTACAATACCGAGGACAAGATCCACGAGACGATGGCGCTGGCCGAGGCGCATGGGATCAACACGCTGTCGATCCACAACGCGGCGGGGATCATCTCGATGCTCAAACGGTATCGCGTGCGCCACGGCGGCAAAATCCAGTGGATCGTCTGCCCGATCGCCGAATTCACGGACAACATGAAGGCGTATCGCGAGATGGCCAAGGAACTGGTCGACGAGGGAACCGACGCCCTGTACGTTTGGGGCGTGCGCTCTGATCCATACTGTGCCCAGGGGAAGATGGACCTGATGCGCAAGGCGGTCGAGATCGGCAAGGACCTCGGCGTCCCCTCCGGCGTCGGCGCCCACGACCTCAACGTGATCGTCCAGTGCGAGAAGCACAACATCCCGGCGGACTTCTACATCAAGACGTTCCACCACCACAAATATCCCAGCGCCCCCAAGCCCAACGAGCTCAAGGGCGCCTACAGCGAGGTGCCGGGCTACTGGTGCCGCGATCCGCAGGAGACGATCGAGGTGATGAAGAACGTGACCAAGCCGTGGATTGCGTTCAAGGTGATGGCGGCCGGAGCGATCCCGCCGGCGGACGCTTTCAAGTACGTCTTCGAAAACGGCGCCGACCACACGCTGGCAGGCATGTTCGACTTCGAAATCGCCGAGGACACGAAGATCCTCAAGGAGACGCTGAGCGGCCTGCAGAACCGAACCCGCCCCTGGCGAAGCTGAACGCCGGCAATCGAAAAATGGGCAGCCACAGAGGGCACAGAGAACACAGAGGCAAGACTGACTATTGCCGCCGTTCTCTGTGCCCTCGGTTTTTTCGTGTGCTCCCGCACTTTCCCCTGAAAGATCGAATGAAGACTGTCGCGTTTATCGCTTTGCGGGGTACCAGCGGAGAGGGCTCGGTGCCATGGCGGTCCTTCGTTCGTTAGAACAGTCTGCGTTGATTGTCTGATTCCTTTATGGAGATGCCTCGCCACAGCTTCGCCGCGACCTTGTTTCGAGAGCAGAAGATGAGGATGTACAAGGGCCGACCTTTCATGCTTATCCTCTGGTATTCGAATTCACAGTAACCGAGTGAGCGAATCTGATCGACGTACAGATTTCGGAGGACTTCCGCATGGCGGTCTGTCGGCGCAGCATTGAGCAGTGATCTCCAGTCTGCTCCGGACCCCAGACAACGATCGAGGTTGGAGTCTGGATCGTGGAGATAGTGCTCTTCCCAATTTCGCAGTATGTCAATTCGATCTGGAAAGAAGATGACCATGTCCGCTCGGATGTCCGAGAGTTTCCGTAGAGTCTCGAATTCCAGGTGAAGGCCGTACGGGTCGAGGAAGGCCAGCGACAGAGAGCGTTTCGGTACCTCTCGTACGATCTGGTCTATGCATTGGTTTGCGTCTCCCAGCAGCACTTGCGAGTCCGTTCTCACCCGGGAGACGCGTGCCACGAGCGCTTCGTGCTTGCGATTGTCTTTCTCGCAGAGGTGAAGTCTGGAAAATGGGAAATGGGTTTGCGCAGCAAGCATCGGCGAGCCCCACTCCAGTTCCTGTGAATCCTTCAGCCGCTCAATCCCGGCGCCGGCGAATAGATCGATGTAGTGGAGTGCACCCCATTTCAGACGCATTGACGTGGTGAACGCGTCCATGTACCGTGAAAGGTAGTAGTGTTTATCGTTCGACCACTGTCCCACAGTTGGAATGAATTGACCATCATCGGCAGGCGGCACCAATTCCGGCATGATTCGCTTCCCTCCGCGTTGAAGACTTCGGTCTCTCGTCCCATGTTCTGTTGTCCAACATGCGGCCAGTTGCCTTCTTGTTGATGCCGCCCCACTGTTTGAAGAAGAAGGATACGCCCGCTGCGAGGCACCGATCTCGAATGGCAGTGACCCACTTTGGGCACATGGGCCGAGCGCCAGGGCCGGACTCGCCGCCGACGATTACCCAATCGATACCGCTCAAATCGATGCCGGGGATGGACCCCAGAAGCGGCTCAATCGAGATGAACTTCACATTCGCTCTCGTCTGTCGGAGATGCTCGATTCGGAATGTGTAGTTGCTGTTCTCGACGGTCACGCCCATCCAGACGTTCTCCGGCCACGGAAGCTTAGGGCTCAGCCGAGCGAGTCTCTCCGAACGTTTCGTCAGGACCTGGAAATGATGCTGGGACGCCCGCTGCATCACGCCGAACACCTTCTGAATGAATGCGAGCGGCACATCCTCGTGGAATAGATCGCTCATCGAGTTGACGAAGATCATCCGCGGCTGACGCCAGTGAAGGGGCATCTCAAGCATGTGCGGATGCAGCGTGAGCTTGAAACCGTCGCGGTAGTTGGGCTGGCCCATGGCCTGGAGACGGCGGGCCATACGCTCGGCGTAGCAATTCCGGCATCCCTCACTGATCTTCGTGCAGCCGGTCACCGGGTTCCAGGTGCATTCCGTCCATTCGATTTTCGAGTTCGCTGCCATCGGCCTGCCTTTCATCGTCTTGCCGGATTATAGAGCGCCGATGGCTGTAAGGTCAATCATCCATGATGTGTTTCCGCCCCTCGATAGTCCATGGCGTCAGAAGCTGTACCGCACGGCGGCGTAGACGTTCGTGTTGTCGTGGAACTGGTTGAAGAAGGTATGGCGCTCGTCGCCGAAGAAGACGTTCGCGCCGACCTCGTACATCAACTGGTCGCTGGCCTTGTAGTTTGCCATGGGGCGCATGTAGACGTCCTCGTCGGAAGGCGAGTAGTACGTGAACAGCGAGAGCATGAGGTTCTGGTTCATCAGCAGCTTCGTCAGACGCAGGGTCGTGACGTGACGGAACTCGTCCTGCGTCGGGCTGCCTGGGAAGAGGCTGTTCTCGTAATCGTCGTAATCGAGCATCTGCTCGACGTAGTACTGCACGCCGGCGGTGAAATCGCGAGCGATCTCCTGCGTGTAGCCGACGAGGTATCGCATCTGGGAGTTGTTGACCAGGGGATCGTCGCCGCTGCGGTCGTCGATGGAGTCGTAATAGCCGATCTCTGCGTTGGCGATGCCTTTGCCCAGCGTGCCGCGGACGCTGGCGCCGTAGACGTACAGCTCGGGGAAGGTCGCGCGGGTCAGCGTTTCGTTGAAGCCCGCGGGGCTCTTCCAGTAGCCCCAGTAGCCGTAGAGGGCCAGTTCGTAGCTGCGGACGTTGCGGTAGAGGCGGATCGCGGTCTCGTCCTCTTCGAAGAACTCGCGACGCCGTGAGATCATCAGCTCGTCGTCCTCGCCGGCCCGGCGGCCGAGGATCGGGTTGTAGTACGAGAGGCGGTCTCCGGTGATGTAGCGGTCGGAATCGAACTCCGGCGTGTAGACCACGTCGAGATTGACCGCGTCGGAGAACCAGCTCACCTTGACCGCGTCGGAGGGGGCCTTGAGGTACTCGGTGTCCCGCCCGATGAAGAACGAGACCCAGTCCTTGGGGAACACGTCGTTGATGAAGATCAGGTCGCCCGTACCCCAGGTGAGGACCTGGCGGCCGAGCTTGAGATCGACGGAATCGGTCGGCCGCAGGAAGACGTTGGCCTCGCGAAGATCGAAGACCGCCTGCTCTTCGACGAAGTCGCCGTAGGCGTCGCCTTTGACCTTGATGTCGCCCCAGTCGCGGGCGGAGAACAGGTCGAACTGGTAGCGGGCCTCGCCGATCGACAGGTCTTTGCTCTGGTGGGGATCGTCCAACAGGCGGGTGCCGACACGGGCTTCGTAGAAGCCGTGGTACTCGATATCGTTCTTCTCGAAGAACTCGCGGACGACGTTTCTCTTCTCCTGCGGCTCGTTCGGCTCCTGCCGGGCATTGGCCGTCCAAGCGAACACGGCAGCAAGGAGAACTGCCGCGAGGCCCATGCGGAAGGACAATCGCCGTGACTCGTTCTCATTCTGATTCGTTCTTAGGATCTTGGGGACTCTGTCCCCAAACCCCTGGCATTTGCCGCTTTGGGCCAGCAGCATGATGAAGGGAACAGGTCCCGTGATGGGTCGTTGCTTGGTTCGTTGGCTGACGGCGCTCAACGCAGTCCTCGAAGCCGACACGCGTCTCTCGACTGTCGGCTCTGCCATATCCATGCTGCTGGCAAGAAGCGCAAAATGCCAGGGGTCCGGGGACAGAGTCCCCGGTTGTCGGATACGATGCCACCTAAGATGACGCCGAATCCAGGTGGGCCGCTCTTCATTCCTGCGCCGGTTGCCGGTCGTCATCTCGTGACCTCCTGCGGCGGTCTGCGGAGATACCGCTCCTCGAAAATATCGCCGACGCCGATGTCGTACTTGACGTCGCTGAAGGTCATCTCGGTCTTGCTGCCGCTCTTGAGGTCCTGGACGACGGAGACGGTCACCGTCGGGAAGCCCTGGATCTCCTCGACCTTCTTGGACTCGATCGTGCGGTAGAGCGCGCCGGTCTTGTCGTAGAACTCCATCTTCATCGGGACGAAGTTCTTCCTGTCGATCGAGACGTTGTAGTAGCTGAACTCGACGGTTTCGGGCTTCTTCGGCGTGTTCTTGACCACGTAGAGCGCATCGGTCGTTTCGACCAGCTCGTGGATGTCCTCGTCGAGGCCCCGGCCCGAGACGTCCTCGTAGAGGAAGTCCGAGCCGACGAAACTGGTGCGCTTGTCGCCCGCGGCGATCCGCTTGACCAGATCCAGCGACGGCATGTACAGCCAGCGGTCGTCGTCCTTGCCGCCGACGTGCTTGCGAACCATGTAGCTCATCCGCCGGACGTCGGCGGGACGCTGGAAGTAGACGAAGTAGTTCTGATCGCCGCCGTCCTGGACGTCTTTGCGGACGATGTTGAACAGACGCTCGCGGGTCTGCCCCTGCTTGTTCGTGATCACCATGCGGACGGTGGACCTGCCGTCGTCGCCCTGGTAGTAAGCGACGAAGTTGGCCTTTTCCACAATAGTCTGAACGTCCGGCGTTTCCGCGGCCCGTGCGGAACCCGCGCCCGCCAGGCTCAGAGTCAACAGAACCGTCATTGTCGCAAGAATCACTTTGTCGAACATGTCGCACCTCCATGGTTTGGGGACTGACCGCCGACTCCCAGCTTCCTGAGGATCGTCATCATCGGGCACCAGTCGGTAAACGCCGACTGGAGAAGATTCAGTCCGACGAAGCCGGTGAACAGCAGCCAATAGGGGGAATGATAGCGGGCCAGTAGAACGCTGAGCAAGGTGAAAGCCCCTGCAATTCCGCGCAAGACTCTCTCGACTGTCATGGTCGTACTCCTTGGAGGATCAGGAAGCCGCGGCCTTCGACTGTTCTTGATCGCGAGCCCGACAGGCCTGTCGGCGCGACATCACGCCGCAGAGCACCGCCAGGACCGGGATGGCGGCGGCGCTGATCCACACGAAACTGTTGAAACCCATTTTTCCGAACTGGTGCACGTTCAGCAGCACGAGCACCACGCTCGCCAGCGAAATCACGAAGCAAAACGCGCAGTTGCACTTGGCCGATTGGGGGGCCGCCGCGACCGCGAACAAGCGTTTCTCCGCGACGGTCAGGATCGCCGGCAGGATGATCAGCGTCACCGCGCCGGACAGGGCCATGATCGCGCAGAGAAAGATGCCGACCGTCTTGTAGGGCACCAGCGGCGCCGCCAGCAGGGGGAGAAAGCCGATCGCGATGACCAGCACGTTGCGTGCGATCGCCCGCGCGGGCTCGCCGAACATCTCGGCGGCGCCGGCCTTCCACGAGCCTTTCTCCGCATAGCTGACGCGGGCCCGCTCGAGGAAGTGGATCGCGAAGTCCACCGCCATGCCCAGCGTCAGGGCGCTGAGCACCGCCACCGGCATGTCGTAGTCCTTGCCGACCAGCCCGATCACGCCGTAGATCATCAGGATCGTGATCGACAAGGGCACCATGCAGACCAGGCCCCACAGCGCCGAGCGGAACATCAGCGCCATCATGATGAACACGATGATGAAGCTGCCCAGCAGCGACTGGAGCATGCCCCAGACCATTCTCTGCTGCCAGACGATGTTGATGTAGGTCAGGCCCGCCCAGTTGTGCTCCATCGGCATCGGTGGAGGCGTCTTCTTGAAGTACTCTTCGACCGCCGCGACGACCTTCTCCATGTCCTTGTTGTCGCCGCTCTTGAGCTGGAGCCAGATGTTGGCTTTGTCGAGGTCGTTGGTGACGAAGTGCCACAAATCGTCCGGCGTGTGGCTGCTCTGGAACTGTAGCAGGCTCTGCGCAATGGCGCCGCTGGAGTCGGGAATCCGGTAGTTCTCGGGCTTGCCGTCGATCAGCTCCTGATAAACCTTCTTGACGATGCCTGCGATGGAGTTGCTCTTGCCGACCAGGCCGGCGCTTTCGAGGTGGTTTTCGAGGTCCGACATATAGCGAAGGGCCTCGGGCTGTTTGAAGAGCTTGAGCTGCTCGCTCTGGAGCTCGAAGAAGTCCGCCAGTTCGTACCAGACATCCGCGACGTCCTCCGCCGCCGAGGCCTGTTGCACGCCGGCTTGGTCCGACAGTCTCCCCAGGAAGGCGGCCTTCGTGATCTTGTTCGTGGCAGCGTCCACGAGGATCTTGTCCGCAAGTTGGAGCACGTCCTTGGCCTTGGGGTTGTCGTCGGCCAGTTCCTCGACCTTGGCGCGAAGTCGGTCGCGGAGTTCCTTGACGTACTCGACCGTCACGTTCGGATCGCTGGCGTCTTCCAGGACCAGGTAGGCCATGTAGGTGCCTGCGAAATGCCGGTTGAGTTCCATGTCCGCCTGGCGGATCGGGTGGCTCTTGGCGAACCACTTGATCGGGTTGTCGTTGATGTTGATCTGCGTGATGCCGTAGACCGCGACGACCGCGAGAATCCCCATGCCGATCAGGATCGGTTTGGCGGCGGTGTACGTGAGGCCGCCTGTGGCGTGGAGCAGGCGGGTCAGCCAGGTCTGCTTCTGTTCGTGGACGACCGCGGCTCCGAAGTTCTCCAGGCTCTTGTCCTTGAGGAACATGATGTAGGCCGGAATGAACGCGATTGTGAAGATCCAGGCGATCATGATCCCGACCGCGACGAGGACGCCGAACACCTGCACCGGCGGAATGGGCGTCAGCGCCAGCGAGGCAAAACCCGCGGCTGAGGTCAGCGAGGTGTACAGCATCGGAGCGAACAGCGTGCTCATCACCTCGACCGTCGTCTGCCGCCGGCCCTTTTCCTTCGTGTACTTCTCGAAGAACTCCGACAGGATGTGCACCGAATCCACCACCGCGATCGGCATCAGGAAGATCGGGATCATCGAGCTCATGATGTGCACGGGAAAGCCCAGGCCGATCAGGATGCCCATGGTCGACAGCACCGTCACCATCGCGATGATCATCGGCGAGATGATCAGCACGAGCTTGCGGAAGAAGATCAGCATGAGGATGAAGATCGTCAGCATCGCCAGCGGGGCCGAGACCGCCATCTGGATGAACATCTCGTAGCCGAAGGTGTCCTCCGCGACGGGCAGGCCGGTGATGTGGTATTCATCGTCGCCCGTGAAGGTCGCAATCTGCTTTCGCAGCGCGACGTACACGTCGTGGCTGAGGTCTTTGTCCGTCAGCGGCAGGTAGAGGGTGATCGCCTTTCCGTCGCCGGAGACGACGGTGTCTTTTAGCAGGGGGTTCGAGAGCGCCTTGTCGCGGACGGCGATTGCCTCTGCGGCGGTCTCCGGCGGCTGGGGCATCAGCCATTCGAACCGGATCTCGCCGGGACCGCCCTGGCTGATGTGGTCCACCGTCGAAGGGGCCAGCAGGTCCACCTCCACCACGCCGATCGTCTCGTTCGGGTCCTTGGGATCGGGCCACCGCAGCGTCTTGGCGAACTGCGTCAGCTCGTAGATCCGTCGCAGCGACTGCGGATTGAACACGCCGTTGGGGTCCTTGTTGTTGACCACGCCGACGACGACAATGTCGTTGAGGACGAAGTCGCGCTTGGTCTGATCGTGGAAGATCCGAACGGTCTCATCCTCCGAGAGCATGTTCTGCGGGTCCGTGTCCACCTTGATCAGCGGAATGAACGCCGCACAGATCAGCGTGAAGATCACCATGACCCAGGTGACCAGTTTGTAATGATCCAACGAGAACTCGACGACCTTGCGTTTGAAATCCATAGTCGATACCCTGAAAATTCGAAATTCGAAGCTCGAAATCCGAAACGAACCCAAAGCACAAAACCCGAATGACCGAAACGCTATCGCCCGCCGGGCGACCCGTTCCCTGTTCTGAATGAATCACCCCGCTTCAAGGGGGTGTTTATTGCTCTACGGCCGGTCTGCGCCGTCGTTCATCGTTTCATCTGTTTTCGAGTCTCACAGTGGTTGTAAACGCAGTCGAGCACGTGAATTACATGCGGATTCAGGATGCGATAAAACACCTTGGCCCCCTCGCGCCGAGAGGCCAGCACGCCGCGATCTTTCATCATCGTGAGCTGCTGGCTAGTGACCGCCTGCTTCTCGCCGAGCGCGTCGACGATCTCGCCAACGCTCTTTTCGCCATCCTGGAGCGTCTCGACAATCAGCAGTCGAAGCGGGTGAGCCACCGCCTTGAGCACCTCAGCCGCATGTGTCGCCAGTTCCCTGTCCATGAAGAAACCCCTTTGATAATAGTTATTCTATAATATATAAATATTACTATAAATCGGCTCGGAGGTTCGACGGAGTTGAAGAATCTTTCTCTTTTTTCGCGTCCAGCTCGTCCCGGAGCGAGGAAGTCATAGTTGAAGCGGCCGCGGAGGCGGGGCGACGCCGCGATGGAGGCAGTCTGATTTGAGATCTCAAATTTGAAATCTCAAATCCCTCGCAGAGTCGTGCTTGCGCCAGATCCGCGCCTGGGCGGACAATCTCCAGAACAGCGACATCAAAGGCCAGCGTCATCTCAATGCCGAATCCCGGCAGCGTTATGAAGCACAAAAACGCGCCGATGCATTTCAGCGGAAGCTGGAGGACACGCTCCGCCGAATCCGGCCGCAGGACTACCCCGACGCAACCGACGGTCCAAGGACAATCTGAGATCTCAAATTCGATATCTCAAATCTCCTCAGAGTATCGGTAGTTGAAGCGGCCGCCGGGGGCGACGTCGCCGTGGAGGTAGAAGTCGAGGATGTCGCCGGAGAGGGGCACGTTGTCGATCCATTTGAACTCGAAGTCCAGCGGGCCGTTCGAGGGCAGGGCCAGGAGCGACCTCGGGATGCGAAGCTCCATTTGGCTGGCCTCGACGCGAAATACCACCTTGCCGACCTCGGACCAGCTCCATCCCTCGCGGCTTCGTTCCAGTGCCGCCTGATTGCCGGCGGGCTCCAGGCGATTGACCGCGTAGTCGTATCCCTCCCATCCGGTGCTCTTGTCGCGATCCAGGTCGATCAGCAGAGTCATCCAGCCTGGTCCGATCGGGGCTGTGATGGGATCGGCGGTCTCGATGTAGAAGTAGAGGCTCTCTGCGTCGTGGGTCACCTTCGCTGCGACGAAGTCGTTGCGTCCGGAGGCGTTGCGATAGTGCGTCTTGCCGTAACCGTGATGGTCGCGGTGCATCGTGCTGCCCTTGTGGTGGCGGAACTCCGGTTGCACGTCGGCCCATGAATCGAACCGGCCGTCGATCTCGATCGTGACCGGCGCTGAGGCCCGCGGGGCAGCCTCGAGACCCTTGTACCGCCGGATGTTCGCGACGAGCTGATAATAGTAGCTGTCCGCGAAGCCGCCTTTCATCGGCTCAATGTCGCGGCTGCGCTCGTTGTCGAACTCGTCGGGAAAGGCGTTCTCGGTGCCTTGCCAGTTCTTGAAACGACCGGCGATCCACTCGTTCCAGCCGGTGACGAAGATCAGTTCGGGGTCCATCTTGATCGCATGGTCCCACTGCTCCTGGAAGTTCAAGCCGCGACCGGTCGCGTTCGGATCGGTATTGAAGCCATAGGCCTTGGTGTAGCTGCGGCCGTACGAGCCCTTCGGGTCGTTCATCGCCGCCGGCGCCAGGACATCGGTGGCGTTCTGCGCCACGCCTACTGCCACCTGCTCATACTTGCCCGGCGCCAGCTCGACATAGCCATGCAGGGGGACGACTTCCAGCCAGCCCCAGTGGTCGGGGCGGGACGGTCCCCTGCGATAGTCCGGCTGGCCCGGTCGGAACGTGAAGAACGAGCGGATCGGCTCGGGCAGATTGTCGGGATAGCCCATCAGCAGAGGCTTGCCCTTCCAGTAGAACCAGAGGTCTTTGAAGCGTCCTGGTTTGTAGACGTCCTCGTAGATCTTGGTGATATTGACCCGGCTGTCGTCGTGCGGCGCGAACGGGCACAGGAACGCGAACTGGGGAGTCCGCACGCCGTCGCGCCGGGCGGCCATCCAGACCTCTCCGAGCACATCGTACGCCTCTTTCCACGTGAACGTGCCGTTGGTACAGTCGAAGACCACGACATCCACTCCGGCGTCGGCCAGCATCTCCGCGTGCCTTCGGTAGACCCAGGGGTCGGCGCCATGATAGTAGCCGAACAGGGGCTCGTTCCAATGGTATCCGCCGACGGGGCCGATCTCCTTCCAGATGGGGTGATTGTAGTCGTTGACCGCGTCCGGATGGCGGGCGACGGTCTCGTGCGTATTGGCCGGACCGCGATCCGCATTTCCGCCGATGTGCCAGGTCCAATAGAACATCGCGACCGTCCGGTTCGGCCGGGGGTCTCCCACCTCGGCGTGGTTCGGCAACTTGCGTCCCAAGGCGTCGGTCGCGACCCAGGCGTCGCTGATGCGTGGAGGCTCGCTTCCCAGAACAGGGGACAGGTTCCCGCTGGACGCAAGAGCCCACAGGGGCAAGAGCAGGGCATGGATGAAAACGCTCGGGTGAGCATGTGCGGTATGCATGAATCTCCTCTGATCGTGTATGCAAGACAATCCGCCGACGGGATCTGAAATCGCGACGCCTCGATATTGTAGGGCTCTGACGGAGCGACGCAAGCTCTTCGGGTCGAAGCCCCTTCCATTCAGGTCGCGATTCGAGCCGTGGGGCCCAGCGTCCGGAAAAAACATCGAAGAGAAACAGGGTGAACTGCCGATAAGAAACTGGGTACTATGGCAAAGAACGGGGTTTTTGTTGGTTTTTGAGCTTGACAGGACGTGGGCGTGGAGCTAAGGTAGGTCGATAAGGCAAACTGAGTGGGCCTTCTGTCAAATGGAGTTGGCGAAAAAGGAAGGGTAAGGATGAAGGATCTATTTACCACCGGCGAAGCCGCAGTGATTTGTCGAGTCAGTCAACAGACGATCATCCGTTGCTTCGACTCGGGCCGGCTCAGGGGTTTTCGCGTGCCGGGCTCGAAGTTCCGTCGTATTCCCCGCGCGAATCTGATCAAGTTCATGAGGGATAACAGTATCCCCTTGGACAATCTGGATTCCGGACGGAAGAAGGTGCTGGTCGTGGATGACGATGCCGAGATCGTGGAGCTGATCACGGACATCCTGACGCGCGACGGTCGCTACGACATCCGCACGGCCTCGAGCGGGTACGAGGCCGGGATGGTGACGCAGATGTTCCGGCCGGACCTGATTCTGCTGGACTACATGCTGCCGGACGTCAACGGCAACGTCGTATGCCAGACGATTCGGAGCAATCCGGAATTCGAGAACACCCGGATCATCATCGTCAGCGGCGTCATCAAGCAGGAAGAGATCGATCAACTTCTCAAGTCGGGCGCCGAATCGTTCGTGCGAAAGCCGTTCGACATCTCGGAACTCACCGACAAGGTGAATTCCGCCTTGCAGTTGGTCGCTTGAGAACGTGACGCCGCGACGCGGCGACGGGTTGGATGGGTGATGGAGCGAGGGTGAACGACGCCACTTGTGGCGGTCGGGAGCTCTTGCATGGCGATGGCATAGGGTGGCCGCATGGCGAAAAGGTACATCGATGCGACGGCCTGCCGCAAGGTGGAACTGGCCGTCAATGAGTTGGGTTCGCTGTCGGTTCCGCCGTGCGTTGCGGTGCAGTACCTCTCGAAGCTCGTTCAGGGCCGTTCGGGACCGGTCGTTCGGTCGGTCGGAATGGGAGACTCCTTCTCCCCTGCGTCGGTCGCCGACATCCTCGAATGCGAACCCGCCTGCACCGCGACGATTCTCTCGCTGGCCCAGCGTCAGGCGGCCGGCCCCGTTCGCCAGCGGCATTCCGTTCGTCTGGTGCTCGATCGTCTGGACGCCAACGACGTCCGCGACGCGCTGTTGCGAACGAAGGTGGCCGCGGGTTTCGAGATCGAATTCGCGGACCAGCAACTGGGCACGCCTACCCGCAAGGATCTGATTCTGCACAGCCTGGCGGTGGCCTGCTGCGCCCGTCGGATTGCGGAAGCTGCGGGAATCGACCTGCATCTGGCCTGGTCGGCCGGCCTGTTGCACGACATCGGCAAGTTCGCCCTCCAGGACGTCATGCCCAAGAGCCTGGCGGCCATCGCACGCGAGGCCGAGGCCTCCGTCGCCTCTTTGTACACCGTCGAGCACCGCCATCTGGGCACCAATCACACGCTGCTGGGCAAGCAGCTTGCCCAGCGATGGCGATTGCCCGAGCCGATCCTGCTGTCGATCTGGCTGCACCATCGCGATATCGCGGCGCTCCAGGCTGTGCCGGAGGCGCGGATCGCCATCCTCGTCAAGGCCGCCGACAGCCTGGTCCGACAGGCGGGCATCGGCCAGTCCGGCAGCTACGAGGCGCCTGTTCCCATCCGCGAGATTTCGCAGCATCTGGGCGTCCCCGCCAAGACCCTCCAGCAGATCCAGGACGAGCTCCCGACCGAGGTCAAACGCCGGTCGGAGAATCTGGGCTGGGAGATCCCCCAGGCGACGGCGCGGTACTGTGATTTGATCCAGGCTGTCGCGGCGGACCTTGCGCAGCGCCACACGAAGCTCTCGACCGAAGGGCGGTCCCTCCAGACCGCTTCCGGCTATCTTGCCTTTGCCCAGGAGTTCCTGCGAGGGCAGAATCCCAGCCTCTCCGCCATCGACATGGCGGAGGATTTCGCGCGGCGCTGGCAGCGGTTCTTCCAGACGGGCACCATCTGTCTGTGTCTGACCGCCGGCCCACGGGAGGGGGCCCTGGACACCGCGATTGTCGAGGCCCTCGGCCACAGCCACAAGACGGTCCTCGAAGCCCCGTCCGATGAATCGCCTGTTCCCAAGCCGCTGGCCGGGCGGTTCGCCATGATCGAGGCGCATGACCACATCGACTGGCTCCTGGACCAGGTGGACGTTGACATGAATCGCGGCCAGACCAGGCTGCTGCCGCTGCTGTCGGACGGCCAGGCGGTCGGCCTGATCGTGTTCGAGCTGAATTACCCTGCGGACGCCGGGCTGTTCGCGGAGAAGTTCGAGATGGCCGCCTCCCTGGCGGGCACGATCCTGGGCCTGGCCTTGGCCAAGGAACGCCAGGAGCACCTGGCCGAGCGGCTCTCCCAGGACAATGGTTGCGTCACGTCGGCCGCATCGGTCTCGGAGACCGGATTGATCCGCGATCCTGTCGAAGCCCTGGCGGAGATGGCCGCCGGCGTCGCGCACGAACTGAACAATCCGCTGTCCGTCATCACCGGTCGGGCTCAACTGATCGCGCAATCGGAAACCGACGGCCAGAAGAAGAACGCTCTCGAAAGGATCGTCGAGAACGCCCGCGAGGCCTCCAGCCTGGTGGATGACCTGCTGGCCTATGCCGAGCCGCCGCAACCGAGGGTGAGTCTGGTCGGTGTCCGCCAGGTGATCGACGAAGCGATCGATCTGGCGGGCCGCAAGACCGGCGCCGAACACATCAACACGCAGGTCCACGTGGTCGGCGATGTCCCCGATGTCCTCGTGGACTCGGCGCAGATCGCCTCGGCGCTGGCGAACATCATCGCCAATGCGGTCGAGTCCTACTCCGATGCGATGGGTCCGGTCAAGATCACGGTCGAGTCGAACCCGTCCGGCGAGGAATCCGGGTCCTCCGCCTCCGGCGTGACGCTTGGGATCAGCGATCTGGGCTGCGGTATGGACGACGCGACGCGGAAGAAAGCCATCAGTCCGTTCTTCTCCGCCAAGCCCGCCGGGCGAAAGCGCGGCATGGGTCTGGCCTTCGCCAGCCGCCTCATTCAGCTCAATGGCGGCGCCCTGGACATCGAAAGCCAGTCCGGCCACGGCACCACGGTCACCGTAACCCTGCCGACGGAATAACCAGCCTGACGCTCCGGCGTGTTGCGAATCTCGCCTGTCTATGCCCCGCTCATCTCCGATGGCAGTCCGGCGGCGCACCGTTTTCTCCACAGCACCAAGCCCAGGGCAACAGTAACGAGGACCGCCACGAACGTCCATTGCCCACGATGGGCCACTACCTCCTTGACTTCCGCCAGCGACGCGATCTGCACGCGGGGACGACGATCCCGTTCCAACTCGAACCACCTGAGCCGGCGATTGACCTGATCGAGCACCTCCTCGTCCGCGGCCAGCTTCCGCTGGAGATCCTGGAGATCGAGATTGGTGGTTCCCACCTTGACCGTCCGCACTTGCTGCTCGCTCAGAATGCGCCGAATCTCGCGGATGTGGGCTTCGATCTGGGCCTTCTCGGCTCTGGCCTGAATCACCCGCTGTCGGGCGGCCTCCTTGAGCTTGTTCGATAGTGTGCTGTCGAACTCCTGAGCAAGGCTCTCTCGCCGTTCTTGGAGCTTCTGCTGGAAAGCCTTCAATGCCGCCTCTCGCAGCGAGGGGGCCGAATCCGCCGGCGGCGACGTTTGGCTGGCGACGATCAGATCAACCTCCGTCTGGACGATTCGCGCGGTCAATTCCTTGATCATGGGATCGGCGTTGATATGCTCGGTTCGCGCGGCCACGATCTGTTCGGGGGGCAGATCGAGCTTCTCCGTCTTCTCGTATACCTCGATATCGGCCTGCACCTTGAGCCGATCCACCTCCAACTGGACCAGCCGGGCCTGCAAGGCGCTCTGGGTCTGGAGTTCCACCGCCTGGAAGGCGTCGAGCCCGACCGATCCGTACTGCTCCGCCAGACGTCGAAGTCTCTCTCGCGATTCTGCGATCCGCTTTTGATACTCGGTCCGCTGGTTCTCCAGAATCATGATGTCCTGGCTCTCGCGGGTCGTGGACTCCACGCCGTATTGGCCCACGTAATTGCGCAGGAACGAATTGACGATACTCCGGGCCTCGTCGTTGTTCTGGCTCCTCATCGTCACCGCCATCAGCTCGGAGTCGGGAACGTAGCCGGCTGTGATCTCTTGCTTGGCGATCGCCTTGCGAAGGACCTGGTCCGGAAGCTCGGTGACGTCTCTGGGCCAAACCTTCGCAAGAAGCTCTTCAAGCCGCGTGCTGGGCCTGCCGCTGAAGAACGCCAGATTGCGGCCCGCCAGGTCGTCGACGATCTTCTGGAGCCGCTGCTCGTCGCTCATCAACAGCAGTGCCTGAGTGTTGACGAACTGTACGTAACTGGCTGCCTCGTCGGGCTGGGGTTCGTTGGTCGATACGCTGCGGACCACCGGAGCGATCCGAACCATCCCTCTAACGATGTACGTGGGCTCGGTCATCAGCCAGATGAATGCAATTCCGCCTGCGCCGGCCAGCAGGACGCAGATCAGAAGAACCGTGGAGAGAAAACGCGAGGATGACCGGGACGTCTCGTGTGCCGACGGGCTGTGACCCATGATGGATTCTCCCTTGCCAAGGGAAATGCCGCAAACCCCGACACAGGCCGCGGGCTGAGGCATTCCCGGACTCCGAACCAGTTTCCACCCGCCTCCCTGAGGGTCTCTTACGCTTCAGAATCCCTTGAAGCGGATTCTACTTCGCCAGGGCGGCATCATCCATAGGTGTCCACAGGTTTTCAGCGGATTCCCCGAAAAATACGTACTTTGCGCAATTGTTTCGCACGGATGGCTCCCGCTATACTGGGTCGAACCTGTCCCAGGAGGGAAAGGCAGCGACGTCCCAGGCAGAGTCTGTGGCTATGACCACAGAAGCTCTGTGGCAGGCAGGGTGTGGGGTTGCGAAGTGATTCTGCGCCCCACACCGTGCTTGCGAAATCCTCTGTTTTCCGCCTGCCCGAATGCCAACTGTCACGCAACCAGGGACGACCGGCTTCGTTCGGGTGGGTCCGAAAACATCGCCCGTTGCGGGGCGTAGTCCAGATTCTTTCCGCGGCTTTCGCCGGTTCGACCGCGGTGCGAGCGGGCACTACCGATGATAGGGGGCTGTTTATGGGGCGACGGACGCTTGCTCTTTTCCACCAGGCCGGGGGCTAAAGCGTCTTCCACGCGGGACCGAACTTATGTCTGGGCATCGACCCTGTGACGATACAAGCCCGACGCGAGGTTCGGCGTCGGAGAGCCCGAACGGGCGTCTTTGAACGTGGAGAGTTATGAGCCAGACCGAACGACACAGACGACTGCGTCTGCTTCTGACCAAGCTCAACAAGCAGCGAAAGCAGCAGGCCGGCAAGATCGATATCCTCTGCAACGACCTCATTTCCGCCCAGCGGGCCTTCATTCAGCGGCTGTACACCATCAGTTTTGCGGCCGAATTCTACAAATCGCTGCTGGGCAGTCCGGACCTGAACCATCTTCTGGCCCGAGCCGACCGCATGATCCGCCGGGAGTTGCCCGGGACCGGCGTGGCTTTCTACCTCAGGCAGTCCGACGGCTGCGAGCTTCATTCGTTCGTGGGCGACGAGGTGTTCGCCTGCGAGCAGCAGGGACCGCAGGAGTACTTGACGCCCGAGCTGATCGAGGGGATCTGCAAGTGCAACAAGACTTGCACGTTTGCCGAGATCGCGGCCCTCGATCCGGCGGGCGACTACCGCGGGCTCAGGCGGTACTCGATTGCGACGCTTCCTTTGAGCGATCTGGGGCGGTCGCTGGGATTCCTGCTTCTGTGGCGTCCGCAGCCGTTGCCGGTGACGCCTGAGGATACCGACAGGATCGAGTCGGTGATGTGCGGCCTGTCCCAGGCGATTCGCGGGACCCGCGTGCCCCTGGCGTCGAGCGAATAGCCTTGAGGCTGGCTTTGAAAGAATTCCCTTGTATCGATTGCGGGAATATCGGATAATTCTTGCAGCGTCCTTCACTTACTGATGTTTTTGAGGTTTTGCCGTTCTGTGTCGGGCCGGACCTGGGGCCGACCTCGCCAAGGGGAACGCTCGTCGTGTCTGACCGGGGACAGAATGGGGAGTTGAGAGATGAATGACATGCCGGTGAACCCGAACAACATGATCGAAACGAGCGACAGTCTGGAGGCTGTGGGTGTATTCCGGGCTTGGAAGAACATCTTCTTTGTGATCGTGGTGATCTCTCTGTTGCTGACGCAGGTGGCGTTCTGGGCGGTGAATCTGGGCGTTGTCGAGACGCCGGGGGCGATCCAGCCCGCTGAAACCGCGCAGCCTGGGGCGACCGTGCCGGCCGACGAGGAATCGTCCGACGGAGGACTGCTGCACAGTCTCGCGGGCAAATTCGATTTCGATCTGGTCGCCCGCGTGATCGGCGTAGCCAACGGCATTCTCATCGTCTCGGGCATCCTGTTCGCCTTGACGGTCTTCTTCTGCCTGATGGTGTCGCTCGTGGGCCGTTTGGGCGGCATCAATCACATCTCCCGCGCCTTCATCCTGGCGTTGATCATGGCGGCGCTGATCATCCCCTGGCAGCGGCTCCTGGGCTCGAACGTCGTCGGCGTCGCCTACGGCGGCGACGAGTTGCTCCGCTGGCTCGATTCGAAGGACGGCGGGATGCCGAACCTGATCTTCTACTACCTGCGGTTCACCGGCCTGTGGCTTGTCGCGCTGCTGCTGATGATCATGGCGCAGGTCCGCAGCTCGGGTTGGTCCAAGTCGATCCTCCGCAGACTCGAGATCATCTGACGCAACGAGCGTGACATCGGCTGTTCCGCCGGCTCTTCGGGGTGCGAAGAGAACCTCATTGACCGGATTGACCTCACTGACAACGGGGTCAACGAAGTCAATCAGGTCAATAAGGTCCCACGTCAAAGCGGCTCCGACGCGACGTTGAAGGCATGGAAGCTATGCACAAGCAACGCATCGGTTTCATCGGCGCCGGCATCATGGGCGAGCCCATGGCCGGGAATCTGCTCCGCGCCGGATATCCGGTCACTCTCCATAGTCGCACGAAGTCCAAGGCCCAGGCCCTGCTCCAGGAAGGCGCCCTCTGGGCCGACACGCCCAGAGACGCCGCACGCGACAGCGACGTCGTCATCACCTGCGTGACAGACACGCCCGATGTGCGAGCGGTCCTGCTCGGGCCCTCCGGCGTGATCGAAGCCGCACGTCCCGGCCTGATCTGCATCGACATGAGCACCATCTCGCCCGCTGAGACCCGAAAGATGGGCGAGATCCTCGCAGCCCAGGGCGTCACGCTCCTGGACGCGCCCGTCAGCGGCGGGCAGATCGGCGCGATCGAGGCCAAGCTTTCGATCATGATCGGCGGCCCGGCTGATGCTGTCGAGAAGGTCCGCCCGATCCTGGAGACGCTCGGCCGCACGGTCACGCACTGCGGCCTGCTCGGTTTCGGCCAGACGACCAAGCTCGCCAATCAGGTCATGGTGATCCACACGATCATGAGCGTCGCCGAGGGGCTCGCCTTCGCGGAGAAAGCCGGCCTGGATCTGGAGACCACGCTGAAAGTCACGACAGCCGGCGCCGCGGGCAGCCACTCGCTGAAAGTCCTGGGCCCCAAGGTCGTCGCAGGCGACCTGAAACCCGCCTTCATGGTGGACCTCCAGCAGAAGGACCTGCGTCTCGTGCTCGAATATGCAGAACAGATCGGCCAGCCCCTGCCCGGCGCCGCTCTGGTCAAGCAGCTCTTCGCAGTCCTCCAGGCCCAGGGCCGAGGCCGCGACGGCACCCACGCCCTCATCGACGTCCTCCGCCAACTCGCCGGGCAAGCAGACCGGCGCCCACATCCAGGACCTGGCCCAAATCAGTCGGATGATGTTCGATCCGGAGTTCCGTGAGGCATTGGCGGGGGCCTCCAGAGCCCAGACGATGTACGAGCTGTTTGCCGCCGCCGGCGCCGGCTCTTGGGAGTGCGAGTAGGACCTCATTGACCGAATCGACCCCACTGACAACAGGGTCAATCCGGTCAATGAGGTCCTACTCCAAAGCGCGATGCATCATCAAACTCTTGGCCGGCGTCCACAGTAGAGAGACCGACGCGCGGAATGTCCGGCGACCCTTTACAACGCATAGTACAACACTATACTTTGGCAGGATATGGCATACGATAGCAGCAGTGCAGGCTCTGTGGGCATAGTGAAGACGCAGTCCATCCGGCTGGTCTCAGAGGACAAGCCGATGGAACTGGAATCGGGCAAGACGCTCGGGCCGATCGACGTCGCGTATGAAACCTACGGCACGCTCAACGAGGCTGGCGACAACGCGATCCTGATCTGCCATGCGCTCAGCGGCAACGCCCACGTCGCGGGCTACAACAGCCCGCACGACAAGAAGCCCGGCTGGTGGGACGAGATGGTCGGACCCGGCAAGGGCATCGACACGAACCGGTACTTCGTGGTCTGCTCTAACTTTCTCGGCGGCTGCTCCGGGACCACAGGGCCCTCGTCGGTCAACCCGCGGACCGGCAAACCCTACGGCCTGGACTTCCCCATCATCACCATCGCAGACATGGTCAAGGTCCAGAAGCTGCTGCTCGACGCCCTGGGCGTCAGGCATCTGCTGGCCGTGATCGGCGGGTCGCTGGGCGGCATGCAGACGATCCAATGGTCGATCGCCTATCCCGAGATGATGGACGCGGCCATCCCCATCGCGACGACCACGCACCAGGGGGCCCAGGCGATCGCATTCGACGCGGTGGGTCGAAACGCCATCCTGGCCGATGTCAACTTCGCCGGCGGCCAGTACCATCAGGGCGAAGTCCCCGGCCAGGGCCTGGCCATCGCCCGCATGATCGGACACATCACCTACCTCTCCGAGGAGAGCATGCGGCACAAGTTCGGACGCGAGCTTCGCGGCGCGGAGCAGTACAGCTACGACTTCGACTCGGAATTCGCGGTCGAGACCTATCTCGACCACCAGGGCCAGAGCTTCGTGGATCGGTTCGACGCGAACAGCTACCTCTACATCACCAAGGCGGCGGACTACTTCGATCTGCCGCGGGATTACGGCTCGCTCAAAGAGGCCTTTGCCGGCGTCAAGGCGCGGTTCCTCGTGGTGAGCTTCAGCAGCGACTGGCTCTTCACGCCCGCCCAGTCCGAGGCCATGGTCGACGCCCTCGTCGCCAACGGCAAGGACGTCAGCTTCTGCAATATCGCCTCCGATTACGGCCACGACGCCTTTCTCCTGGAAGGCGAGACGCTGGGCGCATTTCTTTCGAGCTTCCTGCGGGCCACGCATCGTCCCGGCGTGAAAGCCGGCCCCCTCGGCAACTGCTGCAACGGGAAGTGCTCGGTCGCCGGCATCGAGCATGCCCATCGGGTCCGCGTGGACTACGAGCTGATCGAGTCCCTGATCCGACCGGAGAGTACGATCCTGGACGTCGGCTGCGGCGACGGCGAACTGCTGGCCCGACTGACCAACGACAAACGTATTCGCGGCAAGGGCATCGAGTTGAACGAGTCGCTCGTATTGGGCTGCGTCTGCCGGGGGATTGCGATCATCCAGCGAGACATCGATCGCGAACTGAGCAGCTACGGTGATCAAAGTTTCGACTACGTGATCTTGTCCCAGACGTTGCAGACGATCAAGGACCCCGAGGGGGTCTTCAAGGAGCTCCTTCGCGTCGGACGCAAGGTGATCGTCAGTTTCCCGAACTTCGCCTACTGGCGGTGCCGGCTGCAACTGTTGCTCGGCGGCCGGTCTCCCGTCACGCGACAACTTCCGTTCCGCTGGCACAATTCGCCGAACATCCACTTCCTGTCGCTCAAGGACTTCGACGAATTCTGCCGCCAGATTGGGGCCGTGATCGAAAAGCGAATCCCGCTGGTCGAAACGAGCTTGAGCCCGATCCGGTTCGGGGCTAATCTGTTGGCCGAACAGGCAATTTACGTCACGAGCAGGACTTGTGAAAAATGAAAGTTGGGCCTATATTCTTCAAGGGAATCTCATTCTTCGATTCCCTTGAAGAATCGACGTAAGCCCGTCGCGAGATGGTGATTGAGATTCAGGAAGGAAAAATCGAGGAAAGAGATTTTTCCTTCCTAGAGTAGGCCCAACTTTCATTTTTCACAAGTCCGGCCACGAGCGGGGGAACAACCGATGGCAGAGCTTGAACGCATAGGCATATCACTCGACAAGGACCTGCTGGTGGACTTCGACAAGCTGATCGAACGCCGGGGCTACCAGAGCCGTTCGGAGGCGATCCGCGACCTGGTTCGCCAGCAGTTGAGCGAAGAGCGGCTGGCCGACCCCGAGACCCAGGCGGTCGCGGCGGTCTTTCTCGTCTACGACCACCACGCCGCCAACCTGGCGGAAAAGCTGATCGCGATCCAGCACTCGCACCTGCTGCAGGCGATCTCCTCGCTTCACGTCCACCTGGACCATCACGATTGCCTGGAAGTCATTGTGCTTCGCGGACAGGTCGGCGAGATCAACCGCGTGGGCGAGAACATCCTGAGCATGAAAGGCGTCAAGCTCGGCCGGATCAACCTCGTGGCCACCTGATCGGCTCCCCCCTCGAAAATGGCGGGAATTGATGCTTGACAGGGGGCAGGGCGATCAGTTCTAATGACGCGACCTCGGGCGATTAGCTCAGCTGGTTAGAGCGCACGGATCACACCCGTGAGGTCA
>CALEZT010000118.1 GCA_937927975.1 uncultured Phycisphaerales bacterium | reverse complement strand
TTGGCTCCTACGGATGGTTATCGGCCAAAGACACTGTTTTGAGATAGTTTCTTATTCTGGTACGTTATGCCCGCCCTGGGCTGCACGCGTCGCGACCCTGGCGACGGCCAAGTCCGCAGTGGGCAGGCTGAGGAAGAACAGTTTCACGTAGTAGCCCGCCTCCCGCCAACGGGGAATGGCCCTCGCATAGTTCTGGCCGGATAGCGTTGTCTCGAAGGCAAAACTCTCACCAGCAAGCACACGTCGCTTGATTTCTTCAAGCATGATCCGCCCCGCCCGCAACGCTGCCCGATCCGGATCGAATGGCGACAAGCCCGCCGCAATCAGATCCACGTTGACGAAGTCCGGGCAGTCAGCCTCTCTTGGCAGAAACTCCCGGGCGAAGGTCGTCTTACCTGCCCCATTGGGCCCGGCGATGATTACGATTTTCTTGCCGATCTTCATGGTCCTGCACCGTCTTGAGGATACTGGATTCCCGTCCTCGCGGGAATGACAAAGCCCGAAATCCGTGTCCATCCGTGTGAATCCGTGTCGAGATCAACCCGTATAGTCGTACGGCGGTTTGCCTTGTTTGCGGCGGACTTCGTTCTGCATTTGGCGGAGGGTTTGCGTGACCGTGTCGGCCAGTTGCTCATTGGTCATGTCGGCGATCTGCGGTGGGGCCAGGGGTTTGCCGAACTGGACCACGATCGGACTGCCGGGACGGAACAGCTTCTTGTGGCGCGGCCAGGCTTCGAACGCGCCTTCGACCAGGACCGGGACGACCGCGGCCTTGGAGCGGCGACAGAGCAGGCCGAAGCCCGGCTTGAAGGCCGCGATCCGACCGTCCTCCGTCCGAGTGCCCTCGGGGAACAGGCACACCGCGGCGCCTTCGCGGAGGCGGTCGATGACCAGTCGCATCACGGCGATCTCCGGCTTGTCCCGGCTGATCGGGATGGCGTTCACCGACGCGATCAGCGGGCCGAAGAGCCGGTTCTTGAACAGCGTGTCGCGAGCCATGTAGGTCACGTGCCGCTTGACCGAGATGCCGCAGAAGACCGGGTCCATGAAGCTCTGGTGATTGCAGGCCAGGACGAACGCGCCCTCGGTGGGGATGTTCTCCCGGCCGTACGCGCGGTACCGAAAGAAGACGATCGTGAAGACGTGACACAGGAAGCGGGCGATCCAGTACCACACCGCCGGCGAACGAGGCACCTGGAGGGATTCGTGGGGGTTGTCCTTCGTGGAGGAACGAGGGCCCGACGCCTTCGCCGCCAAGGGAGGGACGCCCTCGCCGCGCAGGAGTGCGGGGCCGGCGCGTTCCTCGACGCAGCGGTAGATTCGCTCCACGGACTGCTCGATGGCCGATCCGGTAGTGTCGATCCGGACGGCGTCCTGCGCCGGCTTGAGCGGCCCGACCGTCCGTTCCTCATCGCTGCGGTCCCGGGCCTCGATGGCCCGGCGCATCTGCTCCAGGTCCACAGCGTCGCCCTTGGCCTGGAGTTCCTCCGCCCGCCTGCGGGCCCGCTCGGCGGGGTCCGCGGTCAGGAAGATCTTGACGCGGGCGTCGGGGAACACCACCGTGCCCTGGTCCCGCCCTTCCGTCACGATCCTGTCATGCCGGGCGGCGAAGGCCCGTTGCATGGCCACAAGCCGCTCGCGCACCCCCGTCGAAGCCGCCGCGTGGCGGACCTTGCCTGTCAGCTCGGGATCGCGGATGAGGTCCGTGACATCGCCGCCGTCGATTCGGACGAGCATCCTGCCGCCAGCGGCCTCGAACTCGAATCGGTGCCCCTGCACGACGCGGAGCAACTGCTCTTCGTCGGTCAGATCCACCCCATCGCGGACCGCGGCCAAGGTGACCGCGCGGTACATCGCGCCGGTGTCCAGGAACGTCGCTCCCAGCCGCTCGGCCACCAGGCGGGCCATGGTGCTCTTGCCGCTGCCGGCCGGACCATCGATTGTCACTACCAGATCCGCCATCAGATTGATTCGGCCTCTGACCGTTCCCCGGCGATGTGGACGGTCTCTGTGGACATGCAGGCTCCGCAGCCCTCGCTCCGGCGAGGGTCGCCAACCTTGACCGCGATGATGCTCGTGTCGTCTACTTGTCGGGCCAGGCCCGCAAACCGACGACGGAAGGCCAACACGTTGCGCACCACATGATCGGCCGGGCAGTCGACGAATCGCGAGGCCGCCTCCAGCATCCGCTCGCGGCCCCAAAGGTCGTTGTTGAAATCCATCGCGTCGATCAGCCCATCCGTGTAGAACAGCAGGCAGTCGCCGTCGCGGAGTTCGACCGTCTCCACGTCGTACTTGGCGTGCGGGTCCACGCCCAGGACGAGCCCCCCCGCCGAGAGGTCCTGCACCTGGCCGTCGCGGATCAGCACCGCCGGCTCGTGGCCGCAGTTGCAGTAGGTCATGGTCTTTTCCGCCGCGTCGATCGTCGCGTAGTAGAGCGTGATGAACTCCCCCTCCCGGCACTCCATCGACGCCAGCTTGTTGAAGTTCTCGATGGCGTTTCGCGTGCGGACGACGTTCCTCATGCCGCTGTTGAGGTCGCCCGCCATCGGACCGACGTCGCGAAGCACCTCCCGGAAGCCCTCGGTGGACGCCTGGACCGCGCCGCGGAACCAGCTCATCATGATCGCAGCGGGAACGCCCTTGCCGATGACGTCGGCGATCGTGATGACCAAACGGTCCTTGTTGATGGGCAGAAAATCGTAGAAGTCCCCGCCCACGTCGAAACAGGGGATATACGTCGCGGCGATGTCCAGACCCTCGATCTTCGGGGGCTTTTCCGGGATCATGCGACGCTGGATGAGCCCGGCCAGGCGCATCTGCTCGGTGAACCGCTGGGCCTCGATGGCCTCCGCGTACAGCTTGGCGTTGGTGATGGCCACGGCGCACTGCGAAGCGACCGCGCGGGCCACGACGATGTCGCTGGGCGTGAAGTCGTTCGGCTGCGGGCTGTACAGCCGCAGGACGCCGATCGACTTGCTGCGAAACTGCATCGCCACCGTCAACTGGCTGACCAGCCCTTCTTTCTCGGTCGCCTGCTTGTACTGAATGCGGTCGTCGATCCGCATGTCGTTGATCACGATGGCCTGGCCCGCGAAGGCGGCCTTGATGACCACGTCGTCCTTGGTGACCGGCCCTTTGCTGCGGTACTCCTCGCTGAGCCCGTAGGTGCTCCGCATCCGCAGATCGTTTTGCTCCTCGTCGAGCAGACGGATCGAGCAGGCCTTGGCGCCGATGATCTTGACCGCCGCCTCGGCCAGCTTGTCGAGCACTTCCTGCAGAGAGAAGTCGCCCGCCACCAGCGTGCTGAGCTGGTAGATCTGCTCGTCGATCTCCATTTGTCGCTTGATACTTCGCATAGGTTCCAGACAATGACTTTTTCGAATCCGCGGCATTATATGCGACGCAGGGGAATTCGGGAAGGCAATTTGCGGGCTGCGGCGCAAGCCGCAAACGCGAAATCCGAAACTCGAAATCCGAAACAAGCACGAATGAACGAAATCCAAAGCTCAAAGCAACTCCGCCGGCCGGGCGACCGCGTTTCGGTCATTTGGCTTTTGGCTCATTTGGATTTGTTTCGGATTTCGTGCTTCGAATTTCGGGTTTTCTTCCTAGAACGGTCCCATCAGACGCAGGGATCGCCCCACTTGCGGCAGAACGAAAGGCCGATAACAATCCTCATCCCAGTCCCACAGCAGCCATTTCAGGGATGCGTCCTCCAGCGCCGTGTCGAACGCGAAGGATGCCTCGGTCGGGAAACCCCGCCCGTCGACCGCCAGGACCTCCACCTCCATGCGAGGCAGCGAGATGCGGTCGCCCACGCGAAGCGGATGGGCGGGACTGCGGACGTCCGCCAGATACCGGTAGAAGAACACGAAGTCCGTTCGCTTGCCCCGCTGGCAGTCCAGCAGGCTGTCCGACAGCGCGCGGACGGTCACTTGCCGGGGGCCGGTGCGAGTCAGCTCCACCGAGTTGAAGCCGGGAGCCAGAACGCGAACACCCAGAGGCAGAGAACGCCCTTCGGTGGCCCGCCCGAACGGATCGTACAAAAATGAGACCGGATTCGGGGCGTTGACCACGATCAGGTCCTGCTTCTCCAGGTCCCCCGCCGGACCGAGATCCGTCGTCTCAGCCACCTTCTCCTGCAAAGAAGCGGTCACCCGGGGAGCTGCGAGCCGCCCGATCGTCGCCAGGGGCAGATGGGCGACGAAGAACACCACGAAGAGCGCCCCAGGGATATGCCGCGTCCAGCCGCAGACGGGCCGCCAGCCGTCTTTCGCGATCCAGCCGGCGACGTACTCGGCCATGATGCCGAAGGCCCCGATCCCGACAAACAGCATGGCCCGGCCCATCGGGACCGTCGCGCAGATAGGCAAGGCCGCCAGGTACATGCCGATCAGCCAGAATCTCGCCCGCCGGTTCACCTTCAACAATGGCGTCAAAACGACCGGGATCAGGATCGTCAGGACCGCCAGCACAGCCCACACTTGCGTCTTGCCCGCAGGCGGCAGGTAGTTGTACAGATCCGCCGGGGCGCTGGTCCACTGGCCGCCCAGGAAGAACGGCGCCCTCAGAAGAACCGCCATGGCGTAATCCACAGGCTCCCGAACCGGGTCGAAGTAGAACCCGCCCCCGTTGGCGCCGTAGCCCTGCAGATTGTAGGCCAGCCGCCACAGGACGATCACCGCGACCGCCGGGACCAGCGACAGGACCCGCCGCAAGAGGCGTCCCTCGCCCAAGGCGACCTCGTAGGCGAACAGGTAGGCGAAGGTGGCGATCCCGCCTTCGGTGGCCAGCACCGAGATCAACAAACACGCCGGGGCGACCAGCGCGCCGGGATCCCATCCCTGCCTTCGCCACCGATCGTGGGCCAGCACGGTCAGGGTCCCGAAGAACAGCGAGATCAGCAGGTTGCGGTTGGCAATCCACAGAGTCGGGAAGTAGCCGTTGTCGTCCAGCAGGTACATCACAGCCGCCAAGGCCGCGAGCCAGGCGGGGTTGACCGACGACGAAGAACCGGACAGTTCGACCGAGGCAATCCGCCGATACAGGAGGGCGACGCCCAGCATGGCCAAGCCGAACCACAGGATGCTGTGAAGATGCATCATCGCGAGAGATTGGGGAAAGAGCCGATAGTCCAGCCAGTGGGTGAAGGAGGCGACCGGCCGCCAGAAGGCGACGCGAAAACCCTCATAGGTCCACCAGGGCAAAGCCCCGTAGTCCTTCAAGGACCGCAGGTTCTCCTCGGGCGACACCGCCACGAACGTGTGTGACAAGGCGTAGCCCAGTTCCCCGGACCGCGGAGGCGCAAGCCCCCTGTCGGCCAGGCGATCCAGAGCGTCCGAAGGCCCCGCCAGGATCGCCCGATGCATGAAATCGTCATTGAGAAACCCCGCGTTCAAGGCGGGAAGTGAAACGGCAATCGCCGCCAGCGCCAGGACCAGCGGCACGTACTTCGAACCCGCGAGCCGCCCTGCGCCGCGAAGGATCGACGACCCCGAACGCGCAGACCCCATCCGCGGTCGTGCATCGTCCGTGCTTTCCCAGCTCAATCCTCGATCCGATTCCATCCCGAGGGCACAACTCCAACTTCCAGTGTACGGCCTGCCGCGCAAGGCGTATAATCGCTCGGACGCCGGGTCGTTCGCGGCGTCACGGAAGTCAAATAGTAAGTCGTCGATCGTCAATCGTCAATCGTATGGGCCAGACAGCGCGACATGTCGTCTTCCGAGGGCGGGTCCAGGGCGTGGGCTTCCGCTACACCACGCGCCAGATCGCGAGCCATTACGCGGTGACCGGGTTCGTGCGAAACGTGCCCGACGGCACGGTTGAGATGTTCATCCAAGGCGAGCCCGACGAGATCGACAACTGCATCGCGGACATCCAGAGCGAATTCGCCGGCCACGTCCGCGACACCCAGATCGAGCCGGCCGTCTTCAGCCCCCACTACACGGACTTCCGAATCGTCCTGTAGCCCAGAGTCTCCGCGGCCCCCGAGCAGGGCCCGGGATGCCGGCCATGCCTGCCTCGTGCGACACGCTGGGGCCCGACGAAGTCAGTGGGGCTTATGCCATCCGACATAAGCCCCACTGACTTCCTCGTCCAGATCGGAAAACACAACGCAGATGTCATGGACGCACATCATCGCGGCGTGTTGCCGGCCCCGGCTAATGATCCGGATTCACGACGCCTCACAGCGGTTGATCGATCGGCAACCTTCGACCCGCCATCCAGGCGATCTCCGCGGCAGACAGCGTTCGATTATAGATGCACACCTCATCGATCATGCCGTGCATGTACTCGGCGGCCCCATCATAGGCGCGGCCGATGCCAAGACTCTGGCCGGACTTCATGAACAACGGCGTGCCGGTGAAGGTCACGGTCGCCGCCGGGACGCCATCCAGGAACATCGCGGCGGTGTCGGTGGCGTCGTCCACCACGTAGGCGATGTGATGCCACTCATTGAGGCTGATGATGCCGCCCCGAGCCGCCGTGATGTCCACGGAAGTGTTCAACCAGGCGGTGCCGTTGCCGATGTCCCCGTGTATGCGAGAGGCTTCGACCTTCAGATCGAAGGTATATTCGCCGCCGATGCGGGTTCCGAGCACGCCCCGGGAAGAGCTCACGTCCGCCACATTGACCCACGCGGCTACAGTGAACGTGTTCATCGCCAAATCTGCGGCGTAGTCTACCGTGGCGTACTGCACGTCAAAAGGCAGGTTGAGCGCCTGGCCAACCTGGCCTGCAACGTACGTCGGCGAGCCGGTGAGCTTCGCATGATGCGTTCCTGCGGAGTCCTTGGCGTCTCCATCGAATTTATACTGGGCGACCAAACCCGTGGTGCCGGGATCGGTCGGCAAAGTCTTCGTGCCGGGCATGGCATAGAGACGAATGTCGTCGACGTACAGCGTGCCGGCAGCTCCCGCGCCCTCTACGCCGAGGGTCAGCGAGCGAACGCTGTTGGCGCCGCCGACCGTGGATAGATCGACGTTCCACGCCTGCCAGGCGGTTCGCGCCAGGTCTGTCGGGTCTCCGCTGTAGGCGATCTTGGCGCCGTTGATCTTCAAGTACAGTCGCCCGCCGTTGCCGGCGACGCCCGCGAAGTAGAGCGAGAGAGTCTTGATGCCACGGACGGTCCAGTTCTGAGGCGCGTCGAAGGTCCGCGTGGCTTCCGAGAAAGCAAAGTCCGAGTTGTCGTAGACCACCAGCAACGACTGTCGCCCGCCGTGAACGACGGTCGTCTCGGCAAACGGCGCCGTGTCGTGCCCCACCTGCGAACCGCTCTTGCCGTCGGCCAGGCCGTCGATCCAGGTCTGCCAGATCGTCTGCTCGGCCTCCATGTCGTCCGTGTAGCTCTCGAAGTCGTCAACCGAGGCATAATCCTCGGTCGTGAAGCTCCACAGGTCGCCGGGACGAACGCCGGCATTACCCACCTCGTTCACCTTCCAGAAATACTCTGTGGCAAACAAGAGGTCCACCGGTGTGTACCGGTGCGAGGTCACGCTGTCGCCCGAAACCAGGCCGCCAGCCACCGCGTTGCTGTCGGTGCCGATGTATACCGTGTGGGAAGTCGCCTCGCGACCGGGGCGCCAGAGGAGATCCGTCTCGACGCTCACACCCGTCGCTCCCGTCGCCGGCTCCGGCGAGAACGCCTGCACGGGAACGTGGAAGAAGCGGACCTCGCTCAGGCCCGTCTGCGCCGCAAGGCCGCCCCAGTTGGTGGTGATCGTCAGCTTGACGAACTTCGCCATGACGCCGCCGAATTCGACGGTCGTGTTCGCCGTGTAGGTCGGCATGCCGGTCGCTCGGGCGAACGGGGGCACGCCCTCCAGCGGCGCCCACGTTGTACCGTCGGCGGAGTACTCGACTGCGACGTCCTTGGCTCCGAACCCCAGAAAGGCTTCGACCACCTGATTTGAATTCCAGACCCGCATCTCGTGCAGCTTGTACACCCTGTCGAACTCGTACTGAATCCAGGCCGGCTTGACGCCGCTCAACCACATCTGGGTGGAGTCGGTGGAATGCTGGTCCAAGTCATCCAGTCCGGAGCCGTTGACCGTGTTCTCAGGCCTCATGTTGGCCTGGGAGGCCGACGCGGTTGCTGCTATCGGGCTGGTGATCGGATACGCATACGGCTCCACCGTGAAACTCCAGGTCTCGCCTTTGAAGATCGTGTAGTCGGGAGCCCCGTTGACCTCATCGACGCGCCAGTAGTAGGTCCGCCCGAATTCGAGCAGGCCGTCCGGGTCGTACGCGGCCTCCGCCTGATCCTGGCTCACGAGCACGCCTCTCCCGTCGTCCCGGCTGGCGTCGTTCACGTCCGCACGACTGGTCCCGAAATACACATCATGCGAGACGGCGAATTCTCCTGCCTCCCAGGCCAGAGTCGTATCCTGCAGCACGTCCGTCGCCCCGTCCTCGGGGGTCGGATCGTCCGCCAGCTCCGCGTTGGGACCCTTGCCCAGAATCACGTCGGGCAGCTCCTCCGGCGTCAGCACCCGGCTGTAGATGCGAACGTCGTCGATCAGTCCGTTGAAGTAGGAGTAGTTGTCCTTGCGGCCGCCGATGCGGATCGGCTCGTCATTGAGAATGCCAAAGTTGGAAGTCTGAGCGGCCCCGCCCGCCGAGGTCCCGTCGACGTAGAACTCCACGCGGCCACCCACCTGGAACGTCACCGCCACATGACGCCACTGTCCCGCCGTGATCGGGGTCGTGGACGCATATGTGGAGAACTCCTGGCCCTGAGACGTCTGGTGAAGCAATTGCAGGATTCCCGTCCCTGAAGCGACACGGAACTCATAGTTGCCGGGATAGTTCGAAGACGCCGTGCCGCTGGGGGCCTTGCACGCCACGAAGTAATAGGTCGAAAGGTTGTTCAGATGCACCCAAGCGGCGAGGGTCAACGCGCTGCCGGCGTCCAGCGCCGGACTCTCGGGCACTTGGACCAGGCAGCCGGAACCGTCGAAACTCAGAGCGCCCGGACCGATCTTGCCCGCCGCCCACTGCGGATCGCCCACCAGGACGCCCTCATGACCGTAGCCGCTCGAATCCCGAACCGTCGTCCCCGCCCCCTCATCGAACCTCCACCAACCTGCCAGTGAGGGATCGCCTGCCTGCACCGCCGGGCCGGTCGTCATGCTCGCCAGAAACGCACACAGTGTCAATGCCGTCAACTTCTTGCCCATGGTCGTCCTCCTTCAGAACATATCGCAAATGCACACGAATACGCTGCATCCGAACGCGAAGAACACCTATCCGCCTGGTTGTCGGAATGGCAAAGGGACTGCATCCTTCCGATTGTGTGACTATCCTCTGAGCCTCGGCAACTCCTCTTCAAATGAAAGAACGCCACTCCCGCGGTTCGAAACCAAACACATGCCACGGGACTTCCTACCGCTATTCTATGATACGCCGCCCTGCAGAATCAAGCAGAATGCGATTTCGCCCGCCACACTCCTGCAACCGGCGTGACCCGCATTTCTCACAGGTATGTGGCGAAGAGGAAAAACCGGTTCGGCCCTCCATGGCCGGAGATTCTTTCGGGGCGTTTCGTTAGTCCCGGCCGGACAAGGAGTTAGACAAATAGAAAATATCTGCGTGTTTGTTGGATTTGTGTTGAAGCTCCTTGTGGCCTATGGTATAATGTCCATATGTGTCGCCCCGCGAGCGGCGACGGATTGTGAATCGTAACTGGTCGATCGTTGATTCGGAGGGTTCATCATGGCGAGTGTTGCTCAGATCCAGGCGAATCGTTCGAACGCGCAGAAGTCCACCGGGCCGCGGACGGCCCAAGGCAAGGCGGTTGCTTCGCAGAATGCCGTCAAGCATGGGCTTTTGGCCGAGCAGGTGGTCATTCATGGAGAGGACCCCGCCCAGTTCGATCTCTACCGCGAGGGGATGCTGGCGGAGTTGGCGCCGGTGGGGGCGGTGGAGGAAATGCTGGCCGAGCGGGCGGTGAGTCTGGCCTGGCGATTGCGGCGGGCCGAGCGGCTGCACAGCGCCGTCTTCGCGACCGTCTACCGCGAGAACGCGGGCGATATCGTGCTCTGGCCCAGGCACGGATTGCCGATCGAACCGAAGCCCGACGAGGAAGCGGTGATCCTGGGCCAGGTGGTGATGACCGACTTCGCCCGCGCCCAGGTCCTGGACCGACTGCTGGTCCACGAACGGCGCATCGAGAACAGCCTCTACCGCACGATGCGCGAGCTGCGCCGGGAGCAGGAGGCCCGCAAGGCGGCAGAAGTCCCGCATTCGCAGGGCAATCCCGCGGTCAATAAGGTCAACAAGGTCAATCAGGTCAATGAGGTCCTCACTCCGCGTTCGAAGGGCAACCTCGCAGTCGATCAAGAGCCCCCAATCCCCGCGGAATTGGCTTCGTTTGGCGAAGGAGTTGCAAGTTTGAAGTGTCAAGTTTCAAGTGAGCAGGGGCCGGTCTCTGGCGACGGCTCCGACTTCACACTTCAAACTTCACACTTGAAACTCGCGCCAGCGTCGCGCGAAACGAACCCAATTCCGGCGGGCGGCCGTGCGCTGTCGCGCGAAGAGACAGTTGACGCTTCGATTCCCACGCGAAGTGTGGTATAGGTGTGACTTGGCCGGCCGGCGCTGTTGCCGGAGAGAGGCCGCATGAGTCGGCCTGAGAAAGAAGGGGTGGCGCATGGCGTATGGAGTGACTTCGATGACGCGCAAGGGCCTGTCGGTCGCGATAGCGGCAACGATACTCGGGATCGCGTTCGCAGGCGGGAACGTCGCGGCCGGCGACCAAGATCGACCCGGCGACTACTTCGCGATCCAGGTCGTGGACCGCCAGAGCGGTCGGGGCGTGCCGCTGGTGGAACTGCGGACCACCAACCTCATCCGCTACGTCACCGACAGCCACGGCTTCATCGCCTTCCTCGAACCCGGCCTGATGGACCGCGAGGTCTTTTTCCTCGTCGAGAGCCACGGCTATGAAGTCCCCCAGGACGGCTTCGGATACCGAGGCGTCCGCCTGCGGACCACGCCGGGCGCATCAGCGGTCGTCCCGATCGACCGCGTCAACGTCGCCGAGCGGCTGTATCGCGTCACCGGCCAGGGGATCTATCGCGACAGCGTCCTGCTGGGCCGGCCCGTCCCCCTGAAGAACCCCGTCCTCAACGGCCAGGTCATGGGCCAGGACTCGGTGTTCACCTGCCTCTATCGAGGCCGGGTGTTCTGGATGTGGGGCGACACAAGCAAGCCCTCCTATCCGCTGGGGAACTTCGCCATGTCCGGCGCGGTCTCGGACCCTCCCGGTCGCGGCGGATTGGACCCTGCGGTCGGCGTCGATCTGGAATACTTCGTCGGCGAAGACGGATTCAGCCGGAAGATGGCCCCGCTGAAGGAGTCCGGCCTGGTCTGGCTCGACGGGTTGCTCACCGTGCAGGACCCGCAGGGCAACGAGCGGATGGTCGCGAAGTTCGCCCGACTCAAAGGTCTCACGGAAACGCTCGAACGCGGCCTGATGGTCTTCAAGGACGACACGAGCACCTTCGAGCCCCTCGTTCGACCGGGCCTGGAGTTCCTGCCCTACCGAAACACCGGTCACGCGTTCCCCGTCCAGGCCGCGGGCCGGCGGTACTACTACTTCACCTCCCCCTCGCCCATGGGCGTGCGGCTGCGCGTCCCGGCCCAGTGGGATGCGATCCTCGACGCCAACCAGTATGAGGTCTTCACCGCCCTGGCGGCCAAGGATCGTTCGGAGCCCCGCTGGGCCAAGTTCGGCGAGGTGCTGGCTTCGCGGGGCGGCGACAAACCCGCTGCGATCGAGGCCCTGGAAGCGGAGGCCAAGGGGGTGAAGGTCTTCGATGTCGAGTCGGGCCGGGAGATCGTGCCGCACAACGGGACGCTGTACTTCAATGCATATCGCGGGCGTTGGATCGCTGTCTTCGGGCAACTTTATGGCCAGTCCTCCGCCCTGGGCGAGATCTGGTGCGCCGAGGCCGATACGCCGGTCGGGCCGTGGGGCTACGCCCGCAAGATCATAACGCACAACAAGTACTCGTTCTACAACCCCAAGCACCATCCGCTCTTCGACCAGGACGGCGATCGGACGATCTACCTCGAAGGCACCTACACGTGGACCTTCTCGGGCTCGGAGGAGCGCGCCACGCCGCGATACGACTACAACCAGATCATGTACCGCCTGGACCTGGGCGACCCGCGTATGGTCCTGCCTGTGGCGATCTATCGAGTACAGGGAGAACAGAGATACCTGCCGGGCTCCGCGGTGGCCGAGGGCGACCTGTGGGACCGCGTGGAATCCGTGGGGTTTTGCGCGGTCGAGCCAAGCCGGGGCGGCAAGGATCTGATCCCTGTCTACGCCGAGAGGCAGGCCGAAGGAGGCACGCGTCTGACGACAGAACCCCGCGAGGCTTCGGCCAGGCCGCTGTTCCTCGCCCTGCCCCCAGCGGAGCCGGAAGCGAAGAACGAAAGCGTCGTCTCGCTCTACGAATACCGCCAGGACGACTCGGGCCGGCTGCGGTACTCGACGCAGGCCCAACCGGATCGGGCAGGCTGGACCCGCAGCGAGAGACCCCTGTGCCGGGTCTGGAAAGCGCCGGCCGGACCGATGCTCCTCGATGCGTCAGCGAGCCCCGCCCGCTGACGATCCATCTCGACGGATGCTGACCACGACCTCGACGCCGAAGCCCGCGGGGCGATGCCAGAGGCGATCTCCGGAGGCAACTTGAAGCGAAGCCTGCGAGACGAACGTGCCTGCGACGCAGTCGAACCACTCGAAGGAGTACCGACCCGCCGGCACCTGCCTGAGCCCGATGGGCCCATCCGGAGCCCAGGAATAGGCGACGTACCGCTCGCCCGGCTCGGCCAGCACGAACGTCGTCGCGCCGCACGCCAGTTCGTCGTGCGGCTCCAGGCCCTGCCAATCGACCTTCTGGAAGAAGCGAACCACGTTGCCGCAGTCGCGCAGATCGCTCGCCGCGGTGCTCGCGATGTCCATGCCCAGGACCATCACGGACGCCCCGCCCATCGCGCAGGCCCAACATTTTCTGCGGGACTCGGCCCCTGTGCCCCAGTCGGCGGCCTCGGAGAGGTTGAGGCTGTACCGCCCTTTCGCCTGGCGTCTGGCCTGGACGACGCCGGCGTGCAGCTCCTCGGCGGTTGCGACGTTGTACTGGATCGCGAACTCATCGATGTCCGGATCGTCCGCGAACTCGGTGAAGTCCAGACCGTGGTTCTTGTGCACCGCGATCGGATGGCGGTTGTCGTCCTCCGATCGGATCAGGGCCGCGATCCGACGGACCCGCTCGACGCTGAGCTTTTCCGCATACTCTTCCGCGACGCACCAGACGAGGTGTTTGTGATGCTCGAACCGATTCACCAGCGTTTTGATGAACTCGCGTTCCGAGTCTCCCACTTCGTCCCCGGTCTTCCAGACGAGGGCGTCGTCGTCGTAGATGAAGAGGTAGATGACGATCCCGTGGCGGTCCATCGCCTCGAACCACTGCTCCCACTGATCCAGGACCTTGGGGTTCACGCCCTTGGCGGGATCGTGGTCGAGGAAGGGATTGTGCGTGGCGTCGCCGTCGCCGCCGTGGGAGCGGACGGCCATCAGGTAGATGCAGTTGGCGCCGGTGGGCGCGAGCTTCTCGATCAACGCCATCTGATCGCCGGTCCGCGTGCCGTCGGGGTTGAGCGTCCCGCGGTAGAGGAACCCCTCGGGGTCGCCCGGCCCGCACAGGAAGAACGGACTGCCGGGCGAGACAGCCGTTGTCTCCGGCTTGGCGACCGCGTCGAGAAGGAGCCGAATCGCTCCGTTCTCCTGGTCCCGGCCGTCCACGCGGGCATCGTTCCAGCTCACGATCAGGTCCAGGCTCGGCAGGACGATCATCGCCCGCTTGCCGCCGTGACCGAAACAGCCGAAGGCGTCGGCGGGGACATCGGGCCAGTGACGCTTGCCCTCGCGGTCCAGGCCGTTGATCCACCAGAGCCAGCTATAGCTTCCCATGTGGTCGGTCTGGTTGTCGGGGATCTGGCGAGAGCCGATGCTTCGCTGACCGCGGATCATCTCGGCGGCTTTGTCCCCCGCCCTCGGGATGGAGTTCGGGACCGGGCTTGTCACCGCCAGTCTCGCATGGTCCGGACTCAGCAGTTGCCTCTCGCCCCACTTGCCGCCGCGAAGATAGAGCAGGCCGAAACGCGCGAAGTCGCGAGGCGAGATCGCTGTCCGACCCGCGCGGTCGTCCTCGCCAAAGGCCAGAAACGTCGGATCGTCCTGGCACCCGATCGCATCCGTCAGCAAGGGATGCAGCACCTTCGCATCGACCGTCGCGTGGGTCGCGCCGTAGACCTTCGTGAACAGCGTGTCGAAGAGCAGGGCCATCTGCCAGTCGTTGTAGGCGTACGCGGTCCCAGGCTGCTCCGCCAGGCCGTAGCAGGAGATCTGGTTGGCCATGTGACGCCATGTGATGCGGGAGTCATTGTAGCCCAGTCCGGCGTTGATCTCCCTGAGTCGCGGCTCCCACTCGCAAACCGGCTGATTGACATCCTGAATTCGTCCGTCCTCGATCGCCTTGAAGAGAAAGTGAGCGTAGATCGGCTTGGCCGCGGAGGCGACGTCCGTCCGCCGGGCGGGATCGCCCCAGGAGTAGACCATGGTTCCGTGCCGAACGACGCAACCAGACCCGCCGACGCGGCCGCTGAAGGCCTTGAGCGCATCGGCCGAGAGCCCCGCCTCCGCCGGCGGCTTCGTCGCCCACTCCCGGCCGGGATAGACCGGAGCGGCGTGCGCCAAACCGCAAATGTTGAGAGCAACAGCTATGATAGTCGTCCACATCAGCAATTCCCAAAGGACCAAATCCAAATGACGGAAACGCTGCCGCCCATCGTGGCGAGGGCGTCCCGCCCTTGCGTGGCGGGGGCGTCCTGCCCCTGCTCTTGCTCTCTTTCGGGCAACACAAACGAGGGCGGGACGCCCTCGGGACGCAAGGGCAAGATGCCCTCGCCACGAAGGCGGCGGCCGCGACGGCTAGTTTTCCTTCATCACGTGATCGTCGTACTCGACCTCGAACCGCAGCTTGTGCTTGGCCTCCTCGGACGCCAGCGAGAGGAACAGGTTCCGAAGCGACTCGCCTTCAGCCATCTCCGCCAGATCCGAATACAGCTTGAACGCGGCTTTCTCTTTCTTCATCGCCAGGACCAGAGCCTCGGCGTAGCTCATGTCCGCAGCAGGCGTCTCGTCCACGAGGTACTCCGCCAGTCCGAGTCCCATGAGCTGCTTTGCTCCGGACCCGAAGGAGTACTCGCCCCGCTTGACCGCCTCGAGCTTGGCCCGATGTCCCTGCTCTTCCCTGGCGAAGTCGAGAAACGCCTTCTTCATCGCAGGCGCGTCCATTCTGCCCGCCAGAGCGGCGTAGAACTCGCTGGCCTCGATCTCCCGAGCAATCGCAAAATCCAGAACCTCGTTCACACTCCCGAATGTCTTGCCCATATCGTCCCCTTGCTTTGTCCCCACTCAATGGTTGATGGCGTAGCGTCCGAACCACCCATACGAACGCCGATTCTACCCGCGAGCCCGGCCAGACAGAAGCCGAAAACCACGAGCCTCTTGCCAGGGACGGCAATCCCCGCTACGATGCACGGGAATCCGGGGCCCCGGAGCGTCCCCCGGAAGGTGACTCGTCAATCGGAAGTGAGAAAAATCTGTGCTGCGGAGGTCCTGTGCAACGAGGAACGATAGTATGGATCGGCCTTCTTGCCGTGCTCGTCGGCGTGATCATTCTCTCGATCAGCAACAGTGACTTCTTCGGGACGGGCGGCTTCTCGGGATGGTCCCGAGGCATTCCCATCCTGGCGATCTGGTCGGCCTTCTGGGCGTTGCTGTGGCTTTCGACGCGGGACCGGCAGCCGGCCTTCGGCCGAATGCCTTACCGGATGGCCGTCGCCCTGGCCTTCAGTGCGGCCCTTCTCGTGTTGACGTTCGACGCGTTGGGAGGCCGTTGGCGTTGGGAGAGTCGGGCATACGCCGAGGCGCTGTCCCTGTGTCCTTCCCTGCCGCCTCTCGTGGAGGAAATCCGCGGGACGACGACTTCGGAAACACCGCCTCCTTCCCCGGTCGGCCGTCCCGAGGACGCACGGACGCGAACGCTGCCCCGATCGCCTGACGGCCCAGCGCGTCCGTCCTATCGCGTAGCCTCAGTGGCCCGAAAGTGTCCGCGGAATGCGGACGGACTGTTTCACCGGAACGTCCGAAGCAGCGAAACGGGGCGAGTTCTAACGACCAACCCGAGCCGCCCAAAGGCGAGAATCGGCCTCTGTCTCGTGCCCATCCCCGACCGAAGATTCAATAAATCACGGTGTCGGATTCCATGATGATTTGCCCGACCTGAGCGTCTCTGTATTACGAAGGACTTGTCCGAAGATCAGGTTTCTGAGGAAATCGGGAGAACGACCATGAACCTGGGCGAAATCGCACTGAAGACTGTACCGACAATCGGAGAAACGAACGTGAACCCTGTAACTCGTGGAACCCTCGTTGTCGTCGTCGCAATTGCTGGATTACTGCCCCCCTGGGCGATTGGAGCACAAACCCCCTCACTGCCGGCGGACCCGGACAATGCGGCGTTCTTGTACTACCAGGCGTTCCTTCTCCGTTCGGAACCCGCGGGCGACACCCTGACAAAGTACGACGAGTTCGTGCAGGGAGGTGAGTTGACCAATTCGGTCAGGAGATATCTGTGGCGCATCGGCGACACGATCACGCTGGCAGATGATGCGGTGAAACTGGCCAAGTGCGATTGGGGGATTCAGTACTCGCGGGGCTTCAGTTGCCGTCTGCCTCAGGTACAGGGAATCCGATCTCTCGCCCGCGACCTCTCCGCTCACGCACAGATGCTGGCCGTCGACGGCGACTGCCGTGGCGCCCTGACCAGGTGCCTTATGATGCGGCAGATGGCCGGCCAAATCGGAGAGGACATGCTGCTTCTCTATGCCAGTTCGCATATTATGGATCGAATGGCCCTTCTTTCCATCCAGCACGTCCTGGGGCGGGTGCCTCCGGACGCCGAGACCCTTCGCTGGCTCAAACAGGAACTCCCGACGGTAAACGGCGCGCCGTCGTCGCCCGCGCACGCCTGGCGGATGGACTTCGAACTCGCAATGGTGTCGCTCCGCAACAGTCCCGGCCTGCTCAAGATCATCAGAGACCAACTCGTGCTGCGGGCTGCCGATCCGGTCGAGCAACAGGCCATGGCGAATCTGACCGACGAGGAACTGATCGCTCGCGCTCGCCGGCCGTATGCTTCTTTCCTGGACTCGGCGATCGAAATCGTACACAGCGATATGCCGTATACCGAGGTCTACGCCAGATTGCAGAAACTGGCTGACGACCTGAAGGAGAACTACGGCAACGATCCAGCGGCGCGCCAGGTCATCATGGCTTGTGCGAACTCCGTTCACAACAATCTCTGGGCGAAGGATCGCGCTCTCCGGACGCTGCTGGACGTCGCGATCGAGATCTACCTTGTGGTCGCGGAGACGGGGCGTCTCCCGCAGCGACTTGCCGACGATTGGCCCCGCGATCCTCTCACGGGCGAGAGCTTCGATTATGAAGTCACAGAGGAGGGATTCATCCTGCGCAGCCGCACAGAGGACATTCCGGGCGGCGGCAATCCACCGTTGGAATTCAGGGTGCACGAATCCGCCCTCCAAGGGACCGGGCTCGGAAGGACAACGACCGCAAGTACGCCGAAATCAACGGGCTAACGCTGGCCTTCGCCGCGCAATGCGACAATGACAGCGACCCGGCCGCCGCTTGGAGAATAGGGAGGTGCCCCCGCCTGCGATAGACCGCAAGGGGCAACCGGCAACACCAGCGAGCAACCCGAGCGACAAAGCCCGCGGGTACACAGCGGAAGGGGCTCGACAAACAACGGACCTTCTCCCCTCTCCGCTGGCACCCCACAATGCGAAAAACGTGCCCCGGCGGCGCGTGCGACTGGGTTTCGTGTGGCGTGCGGGCGCCCACTCTGTCATCCTGAGCGAAGCGAAGGATCCGGGCATAGAACGCGGGCGTACATTCGCTGCATCCGAAGGCCAGATGCTTCGCTGCGCTCAGCATGACAAAATGCTCATGAGGCCCCCACGAAATCTGGTCGCACACCGGACGGCCGCCGGCTGCCGGGGCAATTTCCGTTGATCGGCCCGACTTCGACGACCGCAACCACTTTATGGGACGAACGGCGTTTTCTATGGAGGGCCTGCGGCCCCTGTTGTTCTACCCCTCTTCGCTTCGGTTCGCCTGCTCTTCGAACGTCGGCTCTGCATGCGTAGGGATTGCGTTTACCGCATACGGGGCTTCCAGCAGGACCTTGAAAAGGCCGTTCCCCGATCGTTCAACGGGTTCACGCCGGGGCGTCGATCCTGTTGGTGCACAATCCTGCTGGAATCAAGGCCAAAGTCGCGGTAGGATTAGGCCGATAGATTATCGGAGTTGCCCGTCGACGCCCAGACAGGATGAGTGCCGGGCCCCTTATGAAGAGTGTTTCTGGATGGAAGGAACCATGCGATGAGCAATCGGGCTGACACCAAGAACATGGCCCTGTTCTGCGACTTTGAGAACATCGCGCTGGGCGTTCGCGACGCCAATTACACCCAGTTCGACATCGGCAAGGTGCTCGAACGGCTGCTGCTCAAGGGCAACATCGTCGTGAAGAAGGCCTATTGCGACTGGGAGCGGTACAAGGAATACAAGCCGACGATGCACGAGGCGTCGTTCGAAATGATCGAGATCCCGCACGTGCGGATGTCGGGCAAGAACTCCGCGGACATCCGCATGGTGGTCGACGCGCTGGACCTGTGCTACACGAAGGAGCACCTGGACACGTTCGTGATCCTCAGCGGCGACTCGGACTTCTCGCCCCTGGTCAGCAAGCTGCGCGAGAACGACAAGATCGTCATCGGCATCGGGGTCAAGAACTCCACGTCCGACCTGCTGATCGCCAACTGCGACGAGTTCATCTACTACGACGATCTGGTCCGGCGTCCGCCGGCCCGCAGGAGAGAGCCCGCCAAAGAGCAGCAAACGCAGCAGTCGCGCAGACACGCCAAAGGCCAGACTCCCAAGGCCGCCAAGCCCCCCGAAGAGAAGGAGAAGGACAAGAAGCAGGAAGCCTGGGACCTGATCGTCCAGACCTATGAGGCCCTGGTCGAGGAGCGAGGCGAGGGCGAGAAGATCTGGAGCTCCATGCTCAAGCAGACGCTCAAACGACGCCGGCCGGGATTCAGCGAATCCTATTACGGCTTCCGCTCCTTCGGCCAACTGCTGGAGGAGGCCCAGGCCCAGGGCATCCTCGACCTGGAGGCGGAAGAGAAGTCCGGCGGCTACATCATCAAAGGCGCCCACGCGCCGTGAGAACACACCGCTCAGTCAGATCAGCGAATGTCACCTTCCTTCAGGAAGTGCTCGAAGAAGGCGTAGATCTGGTCGTTGGACTCGGGAGTGGGGCTGTGGGTGGCGCGGTTGGTCATGGCGACGCGGTGGCTGCGGCCCAGGAGCTTGTTGACCGCGAGCGTGTGGTTGAGGGCCTGCCAGCGCTGGGGCGGGTCTTCGGCGCCGCCGGAGACCAGGAACGGCCGAGGAGCCATCAAGGCGTGCAACTCGTGTAGGTCCCGGCCCGTTTCGATCATCGTCCTGTAAGGACCCGTGCGCGGGTTCGCATCGCTCGGGACGCCCCGCTTTCGCGTCACGTTCGCGTCCCAGCCCAGGTACCAGGGCTCCCAGTAGTTGACGTTGGGACGCGTCTCGTCGAAGACGATGCCGGGATCGGACCAGACGGCGCAGGCGAACTTCTCATACAGGCAGGAGGCGAACAGGGCCCATTTGCCGCCGTAGGAGTGGCCGACGATCCCGATGCGGTTGGGATCGACGTTGGGCAGGTTCGCCAGGGCCGTGTGGCAGTTGGCGGCGACGTACGCCAGGGCCGAGAGCGGCTGTAGCGGCGGTTGTCCCGACGGCGCCTCCCAGAGCGGCTTGTACGGCGGATCGAGACTGCAAAACTCCGGCGTCCCGATCGAGAGGACCACGAAACCCCGCCTGGCCAACTGATAGCCGAAGTCGCGGAGTTCCTTGTCGTTCAGGCCGGCCCCGGTCTCCGGATCATAGTAGACGACGAGCACCGCGGGCAGCCTGGAGACAGAAGCCTCCGGGGTCAGCAGGTATCCGGCGACCCTCTGGCCATTCGGCGCGATCTCGACCGAGACCTTCTGTTGGGTGAAGTGGTCCCGGCGTGTCTGTTCCAGACGGCGCATCTCGGGCTTCTCGATCCGCGGAGGCCAGCGGCCGATTAACTCCCACCACGTTTCGAGAATCTGCTCTCTGCGCTTCGTCCAATCGGCGGGCGTCGCGACAGGCGAGCCGTCGTCGAACCGCAGCGGCGACCGGTAGTTCCCATCGTCGCCGACGAACCGGGCCGGCGGCGAGAAGGACGACTGAAGGACGTCAGGAAGAGTCTCCGCCAGGCACAGAGGGCCTGCGGCCGAGAAGATCAGAATCACTCCGATTGCCCGTGCCATATCCTGCCTCCGTCGGTCGACAATAGCGAAGGCCCGACGGTCGGAAGTTCGTCCAACCATCGGGCCTTTGCCGTCTTGCAAATGACGGTCGCAGCCAATCGCTGCGATCATCCATCACCAATTCTTCACACCAGCGGATCGCGACCGGTGGCGATCGGATGGTAGAGCGGCTTGCCCGCCATCAGCTCCGCCTGGCTGGGAACGAGCGACTGCTTGCACTCGTTCATCAGCCAATCCCAGTTGACGACCTGGCCGGTACAGGCGGCCATACGAGCCCCGATGGCGGTCAGGGTGCTCTCGGCGACCCGCTGGCCCTCGTTCAGCGGCTTGCCGCTGCGGATGCTCGCGATCAGGTCGATGTGCTCCTGCACCATCGGATCGATGTCCTTGCCCTGATAGGTCCAGGCATTCACGCCGCGAATGCTGTTGTGGCAGTCGCTGGTGCCCTTGGTGCCGACGATCTTCTCGCTGACGCGCTGGGTGCCCGGGCTGTGGCCGCTGAAGCTCAGGCAGCGGGCGCCGTTGGGATACTCGAATTCCGCGTAGATATGGTCCCAGATGTCGCCGTTGTACTTCTCCCAGCCGTCCTCGCTGCCGTTGTTGAACTGCCGGCAGACCGCCTTGGCGGTGTTGACCTGTTCGGCGTTCGAGTCCCGCCACTGGCGGCCGCCGACCGCCATGATCTTCGCCGGCGGGCCGTTGAAGCACCAGTTCATCACGTCGATATTGTGAATGTGCTGCTCACAGATCTGGTCGCCGGAGAGCCAGGTGAAGTGATACCAGTTGTGGCACTGCCACTGCAGCTCGTTCATGTCCTTCTCGGCGCCCTTGAACCAGATGCCGCCGCCGTACCAGTAGCACTGGCCGCCGACCAGCTCGCCGATCGCGCCGTCGTGGATCCGCTGCATCGTCGCGACATACGAGCCCTGATGACGGCGCTGCGTGCCGGCGACGATGGCCAGCCCTTTCTCCTTCGCCAGCTTCGAGGCCGCCATCACCTCTTTGCAGCCGGCCACGTCGGTGGCGATGGGCTTCTCGGTGAAGACGTGCTTTCCGGCCTTGACCGCGGCCATCAACTGCCGGCCGCGAAACGCCGGCGCGGTCGCCATCAGCAGCAGGTCCGCCTCGCAGGCCGCCAGCTTCTCGTGGCAATCGAAACCCCAGAACATGTGATCGTCGTTGATCTTGACGCGGTCTTTGTTCCCCTCTCGCCTCATCAGGCCGTCGCGGGCGCTCTTCACCTGTCGCTCGAACAGGTCGGCCACCGCGATAATCTCGACCGCGGGATCGGCGTCGAGGCAGTTCTGCATGGCGCCCCGGCCGCGTCCGCCGCAGCCGAGCATGCCCACTTTGATCCTGTCGGAACCCTGGGCATAGGCCATCTGCCCGAGCACGGCCGCTGTGGCCGCCGCTCCGGCGAGCACGCCGCCGTTCATCCCGGATGTGTTGTTCGTCTGTGATGACATATTCGAAATCTCCTTCGAGTTGGATGTCGTCGAACCGTTTCCTGCGCCTTCTGTCCTTGCTTAGCCGCGTCCCCTTTGTCCTTCCCGAACGAAGCCGGGCAGTTGGTACTGACCGGGGATCGCCACCGCAGGAACGGGCATCGCGTCGCTGAGCTTGAGGTCATCCGCAGGCACCAGGTTCAGCGTGCAGCGGTTCATGAACCACGACCGCGTGAACTGCTGGCGGGAATAGGCCGACTCGCGTCCCATGATCGCGCACAGCGTGCTCTCGGCGATCCGCTCGCCCTCGTTGAGGGGCTTGCCGTCGCGGATGCTCTTGATCAGGTCGGTGTGCTCCTGAACGTAGGCGTTGGCGCGCGGGCCGCGATATCGCCAGGCGTTCTCGCCGACGATCGTGCCACAGCAATCGCTCCAGCCCTTGGTGCCGACGACGCGCTCGCTGACGTTGTTGGCTGTGCCTTCGATCTGGCGGCAGGTGCTGATGGTCCGCACGTCGCCCGGATAGCTGAATTCGACGCCGAAATGGTCGAAGATGTTGCCGTACTTGGGATCGGTTCGGTACTGCCGGCCTCCCACGGCGTAGACGCTCTCCGGCTGGACATCCTTGAAGGCCCAGTTGATCACGTCGATGTTGTGCACGTGCTGCTCGCAGATGTGGTCGCCCGAGGCCCACGTGAAGTACAGCCAGTTGCGGATCTGCCAGTCCACGTCGCTCTGGCCCGGCTGGCGCTCGCTGACCCAGAGGCCGCCCATGTTCCAGTAGCACTGGGCGGACACGATCTCGCCGATCGCGCCGTCGTGAATGCGTTTCATCGTCTCGACGTACTCGGGCTGGTGACGGCGCTGCGTGCCGGCGACGACGCCCAGACCCTTCTGGGTCGCCAGTTCGGAGGCTTCGATCACCATCTTGGCCCCCGCCGGACAGACGGCCACAGGCTTTTCCATGAACACGTGCTTGCCCCGGCGAATCGCCTCGGCGAACTGCGGCGGTCGGAATCCCGGCGGCGTGGCCAGAATGACCATGTTGATGTCGTCCAGGGCCATCAGCTTCTTGTAGGCGTCGAGCCCGACGAAGCAGCGGTCGTCCGGGACGTTGAAGTCCTTCTTGAGGCCGCCGAGCCGGTCCTTGAAGGCGTCGGCCAGGGCGACGATCTTCACGCCGGGCGAGGAATTGACGCAGTCGTGGGCCGCGCCCGAGCCGCGTCCGCCGCAGCCGACGACGCCGACGCGGATCTCATCGCTGCCCTGCGCGTAAGCCAGAGGACTGGCCGCCCCGGACAAGACCAGGGTCCCGGCCGCCATTGCCGAACTCCGCAGGAGTTCTCGTCTAGTCCAATTTCTTCTTTTCACCATAATCTGGTTTCTCCAATGCTACGTGTACGGGGTACCTCCGTCGTACTCAACGGCATGATCTGCAAACGAAGCGGTTGCGGGTCCGACAGGACTGGTGTGCCAAAGACAGGGCCAAGCCGGCCCGCCCTCTGTGCTGTTTCATGGGCCATACGCACGATAAGACGTTCGCTAATAACGGATTATTGACGAATAAACCACGTTCGAGCGGCGATTGCAAGCTGTTTTCCAGCGGGGCTGCAATTCGCAGTCGCGGTGAATGACCGCAGTGGCTCGCGCGTCGCAGATTGGTGCCATTCTAAAGGTGCGTTTATGGCTTTGCGGGTACCGGCGGGGACAGGGTAGCGAAGGGCCGACAACAGGTCTGCAGGGCGTAGAAGGCCCGACGAGAGGCCGGGCCCTCCCCACCGTATACCACCGGCCGCGGCGCTCGGGTCGCTCGCCCGCGTTGCGGATTCCCACTTGCGATTCATCGCAAGCGGGGTCCCTGCCCTATCCTCCGAGTCGGCATTGCCAGTCTACCTCCCATGACATCCATGGGCAAGCTCCCCATCGGTACCCGCAAAGCGATAAGCGCGCCTCTCGAATTCGCCAGAACACGCCCGACGCGGGGGGATCAGAGGAACGATCGTGCACCCTCGCGATCCGGATGAAGATGATCACCTCCGGTAACGGCGCTTGAATCCGGCCCTCCGACCGGGTAACATAAGTCCGGCTATAATATGGGTTTGTTCGAGAATACATGGCGATCGTAACATTGCAGGACATACACGTGGCGTTCGGCCCGGAGATCGTGCTGGACCATCTGGACCTCCAGCTCCACCCCGGCGAGAAGGTCGGCATGGTCGGCGCCAACGGCTCGGGCAAGACGACCATCCTTCGGCTCATCACCGGCCAGGTCCGCCAGGACATGGGCCAGGTCATCCGGCAGAAAGGCCTTCGCATCGGCTATCTGCCCCAGGAGGCCTCCTTCAGCGGCGAGCGAACCGTTCTCCAGGAGATGCACGCCGGCGTCGAGGAGATCTTCCGGCTCCAGGAGGCGATCCACGAGGTCTCGCACGAGATGGAGCGTCTGACCGGTCCCGAACTCCAGGCCAAGATGCGTCACTACGACCGCCTGAACCACGAATTCGAGCTCGCCGGCGGCTACGAATACGAGACCCGCATCCAGATGACCCTGGCGGCCCTGGGCTTCGAGCCGGAGCTGCACCACGTGAACACCTCGTCGCTAAGCGGCGGTCAGCTCTCGCGACTGGGCCTGGCGCAGGTTCTCATGCTCCAGACCGACCTGCTCCTGCTCGACGAGCCCACGAACCACCTGGACCTCCAGGCCACCGAATGGCTCGAACGGTTCCTGGCCAACTATCGCGGGGCCGCGGTCGTCATCAGTCACGACCGTTACCTGCTGGACCGCGTCGCCTGCAAGATCATCGAGATCGGCAAGGGCCAGGCCAAGGTCTGGCCGGGCAACTACACGAACTTCGTCGAGACGAAAGAGACCGTCCGGCTCCAGGAGGAGCGCGAGTACGTCCGACGGGTCGAGATGGTCGAGCGGACGAGGGACTTCATCGCCCGAAACAAGGACCAGGAAGGCATGCGCGGCACTGCCAAGGGGCGCAAGACCCGCCTGAACCGCCTGCTCAAGGAGAACCCCGATTTCCTGGAGAAGCCCGACAGCCAGCGGACCATCGCGTTCTCCTTCGGCAAGACGGGCAAAGCCAGCGAGATCATCGTCCGCTGCGAAGACCTGGGCAAGTCCTACGGCGACCTGACGCTGTTCGAGGGCCTCACGTTCGACGTCCTCAACGGCGAGCGGCTCGGCATCACCGGTCCCAACGGCACGGGAAAGACCACGCTGATCGAGCTGGCGCTGGGCCGGACCGAACCCACGACAGGCAAGATCCGCATGGGCGAAACCCTCCGCGTGGGCTACCTCGACCAGCACGGCGAAGTCCTCGACCCCAACCGCAGCGTCCTGGACGAAGCCTGGAGCGCGAATCCCGAGCTCGTGCCGGAAGAGGTCCGCAGGCGACTGGGCGCGTTCCTGCTCTCAGGCGACGACGTCTACAAGCTCTGCGGCGAGCTCAGCGGCGGCCAGCGCAGCCGGCTGATGCTCTGCAAGCTCGTGCTCTCGGCCCCCGACGTGCTGATCATGGACGAGCCGACGAACCACCTGGACATCGCCAGCCGGGAGATGCTCGAGGATGCCCTCGACGAGTTCACAGGCACGATCGTCACCGTCAGTCACGACCGCTACTTCCTCGATCGCGTCGCGGACAAGCTGCTCGTGGTCGGCACCGACGAGTTCGGCCAACGACAGCTCGGCCGGACCGAGTTCATCGTGGGCGAACCCGCCTACTCGGTCTACGCCGACACGATCCGCCGACGGACCGAAGAGAGAGAGCAGAAGGAAGCCCAGGCCGCCGAGGCGAAGAAGAAGCAATCTCAGATCTCTAATTTGAAATCTCAAATGGCCGCCTCGGCCAACAAGGCGCCGGACGAGCTCAAGCGATTCAACAAGTACACGGTGGACCAGATCGAGAGCATGATCATGGAGATCGAGCAGGAGATCGACGCGATGAAGCAGCAGTTCGGCAACGCGGAGGTCTACAAGAACCCCGACCGCCTGGCCGACCTCCAGCAGTCCTACGCGGCCCGGCAATCCGAACTCGACCTGCTCTACCGAGCCTACGAACGACGGGCAGGATAGGAAACCCGAGCCGCCGGCGGCTCTCGATCCGCGTTTATGCAGACAAAGACTCTCAAAAGCGACTCGCTCCTGCTCGTGGCGGCCTTCTTCTGGGGCACGACCTTCGTCGCCCAGCGGATGGGCATGGAGCACCTCGGCCCGATGACGTACAACGCGCTGCGTTTCGCGGTGGGAGCCGTGACCGTGCTGCCCATCATCCTCTTGTCCCGACGCGGCGACAGGCCCCGGAACACAGGCGGCAGTCGGCGACTCCTGCTCTGGGGCAGCCTCCTGGCGGGCCTGGCCCTGTTCGGCGGGGCCTCGATGCAACAGATGGGATTGGTCTACACGACCGCCGGCAAGGCCAGCTTCATCACCAGCCTGTACGTCGTGCTCGTGCCGATCGCAGGCCTGTTCCTGGGGCATCGTTGCGGCGTGGCGGTCTGGATCGGCGCGGCACTGGCGGTCGCGGGCCTGTACCTGCTCAGCGTCAACGAGTCGCTGACGATCGGCCGAGGCGATCTGCTGGTCCTGATCGGGGCCTTCTTCTGGACGCTGCACGTGCTCCTGATCGATCACCTCGCCAAACGGGCCCATCCCCTGCACATCGCCTGCCTGCAGTTCCTCGCCTGCTCGGCCCTGAGCCTGGCGGCCGCTTTGGCGTCCGAGCGAATCGCTCTGTCCTCCATCATTGAAGCCACGATTCCGATCCTCTACGCCGGGGTCTTCTCAGCCGGCGTCGCCTTCACGCTCCAGGTCGTCTGCCAGCGGACTTCGCCGCCCTCGCACGCAGCGATCCTGATGAGCCTCGAAACGGTCTTCGCCTCCCTGGCGGGCTACCTGATCCTGCAAGAAGGGTACACGCCGCGAGGACTTCTGGGCTCGGCCTTGATGTTCGCGGGCCTGATGGTGGTCCAGTTGCCGCTGCTGCTGGGCTCGGCCGCCGTCCGCAAACCAGCACTCGACACGAACGTGACAAACGCAGAAGGAGCCTGACTCCTCACTGCAAAGTCTCGTGCGGTGCGCGATGCCCTTGCCATGTAGTTAAAGACACAGCCCCTCCAGACGTCTGATGAGCGGCTCGTATGACGCATTGACAAGGCCCAACTTGCGATGATTGCGGAACTCCGATGACTGCTCCTCCGAAGCCTCAACTGCGGCCAAGGCGTAGGAACGAGCGGCATTCACGTCGCCCGTGGCGCTGAGGATCAGCGCATAGGCCGCATTCCACATGAAACGTCCCAGCGGAAACGCCGCAGAACTCCTATGATCCTCCAGAACAGATAGAGCATATTCATATTCGGATTCCAGGCATTCGGTGGCAATCAGGAGTGGATAGTCCAAATACGCGCTGGTCATGTGACCCGGGTGCGCCTTCTCGCGTTCCAACATGGCTCGATACGCCTCCGCTGCTCGTGGAAGGTCCTCCACTGCGACGAATGCCTCTGCTCTGGCCTGCAAGGCACAGATGTCGAAAAACTCGTTCGACCGCGTGTCGAAATAGAGGTCTACGAGACGAAGGCTGACTTCCGGCCGGGTGCGTGCCAACATGAGAGCTTGGACAAAAAGGTATTGATCCCGTTGAGACCGAGCCCTCGCCAATCGCCGAAAGAACTCTTCTTCGATTTCCTTGGACCACGTCGTATTTCGAAACCAGTCGGCCATTCTCGTCCCTCTGTCCTCTATACCTGGGCCAGGATCACGACATAGTTCTTGCCGTGCTTCTTCGCGCACGTCGGGCAGGTGGTGTAGTAGCAGAACAGCCTCTGGATCTGCTTGCCCTTCGATGCGACGAACTGCCGGGTCTCGGGGATCCACTTGCGGACGTTCTGGTACGGCCCCTCGAAGACCCTGCTGACGAACGTGCCGGAGATGGTGACGTTCCGGGAGTCCGGGATCTCCGTCGGGACGCTGATGTAGACGTCCGCCCCCCAGAGCGAGTTCTCGTCGCACAGCACGATCGTGTCGCTGGACTTGGCGCCGGCGGCCTCGATCTTCCGCATGTTCCGCACCATCACCGCTCCGAAGTTCAGAGGAATGTGCAGAAAGCTCCTCACACGGTCCTTCACGAACCGCTTGTCCTGCCAGGTCAGCTCCGTCCCATCCCAAGGCCCCGGATCGAATCGCGGACAACACTCAGCAACCTCGCTGCTCACCATGAGGGTTCCCTTTCATTCCAGCACCGACAAAGCGATTGGATCGACATCCGCTGAAGACTCGACGAAACGTCCGTCCCGACAGGCAAACAACTTCGACATCGGCCTGCACGGGGCTTTCTCACAGGCATCTCACACCCTGTGCCCGACGTTGTCAAGGCCCTCGCGATACTCGCCTGCAGCCACGAACGAAAAAGCCGCGAGCCGGGATCACCACGACGACATCCCCTGGCCCTCCGTCCGGCACAGGAACGCGCGGATCTCGTCCACGAGCTTTCCATCAGGCTGCGTCACATCGAGGGCCAGATCGGGCAGGACGCCTCGTCTGTCATCATAACCCGCCCGCCGCATGAAGAACCTCGTGGCGATGCCGCACGACAAGCCCGTGTGCGGCAGCGAGACGTGCACGATGTCCCCGAAGAAGGACGCCCTGCCGCCCGTCTCCTCCCCCGCGATGATTCCTGCCTTGCAGTCCTTGACCACCATCGCCAGCCAACTGGCGGCCGAGTAGCTCGACCTGTCGCAGAGCAGAGCGAGCTTGACGGGACACCCGCCGTCGGAAGCAGGTTTCAGATCCTCCGCGTACGGCCTGTCTATCACCATCCGCAGCAATCCCATGCCCAGCCCGCTGTCTCCGCCGCCATTGCCCCGCAGGTCCAGGATCAGGCATCCCGTGCCCCTGCGCCGCATCGCGTCCAGAAGGCCCCGCACGGAATCCTCATACTCCTGCTGCGCGTTTCTGCTGAAATGGCGAATGCGGAACAGGCACGTCTGCCCGCCGTGGTGGAGCTCGTACTGAAATGCCGGTCCCGACCGCTTCGAGTCCTCATACTGTGCCAGCCATGGGGGCGCCGCCGGAAGAGTCTCCTCATACTCCCGACCTTGCCCGTCGCGCAATCGCAATCGGTATTCGTCGCGTGCATCGCCCAGAAGCACCTGGTACTTGTCAAACCACCACTCCCAAGCCCAGCGACGCTGTTGATCCGTATCGAGAGAGAGGTATCGGCCGTAGCGCGTCACGATCGACTCGGTGGCTTCGCCGTTGACGGCCACAATGGCATCGCCGACGCCTACGCGGGCGGGGATCACCTGCGGCGACCAGGCTTCGACAACCATCTGGCGTTCCTGGCATCGCAACTTCACGGGGAAGAGCCGGCCGCCGCGGTTGATGTGCTCGTAGTACGACGACAGATCGCGATGGCGGGTGTGATCGTCCTCCACCAGGGCCAGCAGGGCCGCAATGGACAAAGAGAACTCGCGAATGGCCACCCGCTCGGGCAAACCCTCTTTGAGCTGCTCCGCCTCCTGCAGGAAGCGGGCCTCGGAGACCCGACCAAAGGGGTTTGGGTGCTTCTCGCGGAGTTGCCGGATGAGAAAATCCACATCCTCTATCGCGTGCTGGCGGCTCGTCAGGCCGGGACTTTCGCCGCCTGTCGTTCCCCCGGCCGCACATCGCGTCGCCGGGAGCAGACAAACGATCGCAAGAACCCATGTGGCCAATCGCTCTCTCGCCAACAAGAGACTGGTTGTCCTTCTCGTCGCCATGCTCGCGTCTCCACAACGGTTCGCCGGATCTCGTCACCGCATCGCCGCTTCGATGCCATACGCATATCCTACCAGGGATGCCGCGCCAACGCCATGACAAACCGCGACAACCGCTGCATTGAGGCAGAGCCGCTTGATGTCCGAGACTCGCTATGCCCCCCCACCGACTGCCGGCGCCTTTTCGCTTGACCCGCAGCGGCAAGTCCGTATCATGGGGACATTTCTGGAGGTGCGCTATGAGAAATCATATGGTGTTCTTCGCGGCGGCGGCTCTGGCGATGTGCGGATGCAGCCAGGAACAAGTCCGCCGGCAGGCGAAGACCCCTGCCCTGGCCCATAACGTCTACTTCACCCTGAACGACGACTCGCAGGCCGCACGTGAGAAGCTCGTCGCCGACTGCTACGAGTATCTGCGAGATCATCCCGGCGTCACCTTCTTCGCCGCCGGGACCCTCGTCGAGGAGCACGCCCGCGAGGTCAACGTCCGTGATTGGGACGTCGGCCTGCATGTCGTCTTCGCGAGCAAGCAAGACCACGACCGCTATCAGAAGGCCCCCGATCACCTGAAGTTCATCGAAGAGAACAAGTCGAACTGGAAGACCGTCCGCGTTTACGACACCTATGTCGAGTAGGCTTCGCGCCGGATGGGTAGACGCAGGGCCCGAAGCGGATGATGCCAGGCGAAACGACGCAGGGTACGGCGGTATTCCCCGCGGGCCTTGTCGTCGGTCAGACCGGTGTCTCGCAGCAGAGCCAGCGTGTTGTGCGGCTTGACGATGTACTTGAAGAAGTCGCGATACCACCGCTCGAACTGGACGTCGGGCACGTCGGTGAAGTTGATCGCAAAACCCGGCTGCGGCGTGTAGCTGTAGCCTTCCCACGACAGGGAGGCCCGAACGTGCTCGGACAGTCGGTTGTAGATCGCGGTCCCCGGCATCGGCAGCAGCCGGCCGGCGCTGAGGATCTCGGGCCTGGCCCAGCGGAGGAATCGCACGGTCGCGTCCAGGTCCTCGCGTGTCTCGCCGGGCAGGCCCACCATGATGTCGGCAAAGATGCGGATCCCCGCCTGGCGCGTCAGACTCACCGCCCTGCGGTTCTGCTCGACCGTGGCGTTCTTGCCCACGCCTCGCAGGGCCCTGTCCGAGCCGCTTTCGAAGCCGTACTCGATCTGAATGCAGCCGGCCGCCTTCATCGCCGCCAGCAACTCCGGCTGAGCCTGATCCACCCGCATCAGGCAATCCCACTTGAGTTTCTTGTGGAACCCGCGCTGCTGCATCGCCTCGCAGATCTCCAGCAGCCGACCGGGGTCCGCTGCGAAAGTCTCGTCCTCGAAGTGCACTGCCTCGAAGCCCTGCTCGCAGGCATAGCCCACCTGCTGCATGACGTAATCGAGCGAATGGAACCGAACGCCCAGGCCCCCGACCAGGTGCTCGGCGCAAAACGCGCAGCGGTTGGGACAACCCCGCGAGGTGCGGATGTTGAGACTGGAGAGGCTCAAATAGCGAATCATCCAGGGATTGCGCCGCTTCTGGAACTCCATATCCAGCAGATCGTATGCCGGCGGCCCAAGCGTGTCCAAATCGTGCGTCGTGGGCCGTTGCGGCGTGCGGACGAATCGGCCGTCGTGCCGCACGACGAGTCCGGAGACCTCAGGCGAGGGTCCCTTGTCCGCCACGTCCCGCAGAGTCTCTTCGAACTCGCCGACCGCGACCGCGTCCACGTCCGCGCTCTCGGACAACACAAGTTCCGGCACGCCGGAAGGATGCGTTCCGCACAGCACGTTGACCGTGTGGGTTCCCGCGATCTCCTTGACCCACCGGGCGATCCGCGCCGCCTCCGGCATGGCGGGCGTCACGACCGACTGCACGACGAGAGTCGGGCGAAACTGCTCGATCAGATTCCGCACATCGGCTTCGGCCCGGTCCCAGTCGAACCCCAGCTTGACAAGCTGCTCCTCCCGTCGGAACGTCCGAACGTCGTGTCCGGCGCGTCGCAAGGTCGTCGCGGCGCACGCCAATTCCGTGTCGAACATCCAATCGCGATAGAGCCCCTTGGGCCAACTGGTCCTCGGGGGAACCGGTACTATGAGCAAGATCCGCATCGTCTCTTGAGCAACTCCCGAAACAACTGTCGTCGTGGCGAATCCAGACGCCAGTGGCCGCGCAGGACCACATCGGGCGTCAACAAAAGGCTCCAGGCCCCCCGACGGGGCAGGTGCATCGCCGCCTGGAGACGAGAGCATGCAGGATCGTCGAACAGACGCCGGGCCAGGGCCAACGAAGCCGCCAGCGACAGCTCGGCGCCCGTGCGTCGAGACGCCTGAACCAGCCATTGCCCGTCGGTCGGGCTCTCGCACCGACGGGCCGCCAGGCAAACGTCGTACAAAGGGCCGAGCCGGTCGAATCCATGGCTGGCGGCTGCATGCACAGCCGCGATCAGCAGGCGGGCCGCAGGCGTCGGTCGGCAGAGACTGTCGTCCGTCCCAGAGCCCTCCTCGAACGCCAGGTCCTCCCACGCCACGCTCAGCCCCCTGCGAATCGTCGGAGAATTGACGAGATTCCAATGGATCTCGACGGTGCCTTCCCGCCGCCCCGTGCGGACCCAGCTTCGCTCGCCGTACCCGCCGTGGTATTTCATCGAGGCCTCGCACGGCGTATACCCCAGCCGAGACATGGCTGCCTCTGCCTCCGCGACCCTTTGCTCGGGCACCAGCAAATCCAGGTCCGTGAAAGGCCGCAACGACGGATCGGGATACAGCCGATCGGCGAAATCCGCCCCCTTGAGCACCGCGGCGGCAACGCCATGAGTCTGGAACTCGTCGGCAATCTGACGAATCTGCGAGCGGATCGCCATGCTCAGCGCCGCGCGGCCGATCAGGCGTTCCCTCGCGCCGGCAAGCGACGCTCCCATGGAGGCAAGCCGACTCTCACCCTGCGTTGTCAGAATTCGCCTGGCGTTGGCGACCGCCGCCGACAACACGCCGTGATAGTCCGCCCGTTCCCAGAGGGTCGCCCAACGCGCAGCCTCCAACGGTTGCGAGGGAGCCTCCCGTCGGCCATCCGGGTCCGACAGCGCGAGCAGCCATGCGTGTAAAAGGCCGACTTTCATGCCGGGCTCTCCAGAAGACCGCCAATTCGGTCGGCAAGGGTCGAGAGCGGCTCGCCCACGCACAGACGATAGACGTCGCACTGGGCGACGAGCCGCCCGATGGCGCGAAACGCGTTGCCCGCGGGCCCCTGAGCGCGATGCTCGTAGGCGCGGAGGTTCTCGCGAGTCAGCGTCGTCATCGCCTGCGTCTTGTCCAAGGGCATTAGGACGTGACTTCCCTGGGTTCGAGGTCCCAGCAACAGCAGCAGACGCGGGTCCGCAACCACGCCGGCCGAATCCCCCACCGCGTCGACCACATCGACGCAGGTCTCCCCTTCCATTCGCGACGGCCCACCAGGGAACTCTCGCAGCCAGGGCAAAAGCCGGCGGGTGTTGTCGTGGACCTTGCAGGTCAGCAGCAGGCCCCAGAGCTTCACGCGGTCGGCGTTCGCATCGCAGGCTTCGATGAAGCTCATATCGTCGGCCAGCAGGGTCATTCCCGAATGGGCCAAGGCCAGCGACGTGGTCGTCTTGCCGGCTCCGCTGACGCCGGCCAGGAGAACCCCTGCCTTGTCGCCCCGCCGGTCCGTCGCCAGAGATGCGCCGTGAATCACGAAATGCCCCAGGTGCGCCAGGAGTTCGCACAGCAAGGGGATCAGGCAGCCGTCGTAGACGCAGCCTTCCTGGCCCGGCCGACACACGATTTCCATCGTCCTGCGTTCGAAATCCAAACGGCCCCAGGCCCGCCCCGGAACGCGCGTCACCCGACCCGTCGAGTCTGTGTGAAGCTCGCTCGCGATGTCCCCGCGAAGCAGGCCGCTCCAGAACAGACGCAGGGAGTCGGTCTTCCAGCCCGAGGGCTCTGAGCCATACCGCAGAAGAAGATGAAACGGGTGTTCATGGCCCAGGGGGTTCCGTGGGCGAAGGACGTCCTGCACCGGCCCCAGCAATCGAGCGGAATCAGATGTGACTTTGACGGAGATTCGGCCGATAGTGAAGTGATCCGACAGACAATCCACGATCCCGATGATCTTCCTTCCTGGCCCACGATGGAGAGAATATGCAAATGCCCGGGGCCGGCCCGGGCATTCACTTCCCAGCAGATATTCGCTCTGCCCAGAGAGCCACCGCCCGATTAGACCGGCACCGCCCCTGTCACAACCGGCACCTCGCCTTGCGTTACGTCCTGGAGCTTCTGAGCCTTTTCCAGGATGGGTTCGACATAGACCTTCTTGGCTGTCTCTTCGGTGCTCTTGTGCGTTGGATTCATTCGGTTTCTCCTTACCAACAGGTTCAGATCATACAACTTTGAAGGAATTATATGCGTTCCTCCGCGGGTGTCCAGCCCCATATTGCATCATCTCGGCCGCCGATCCCTGGGGTGGATCGCACAGACAGACGTCCCCCACCGTCACCCCACTGTGTGCGTGGAGACATCTGGGGTCTGTCGAGGGCGGAAGCACTGCGACGTGAAAGACCGCTTCCACACCCGGCGTCCGCGTGGGATTGGCGTGCAACGCCCCCTCGCTTTGGGCCGTTCCAGAACGAGCGAAGCGATTCAATGCTTCAGCCGGAAGGCTCTGGACCTTACCGAAAGTGCAAGCTGAAAGGATCGCCCAAACCGCCGTCCAAGCAGGGCCGGAGCACGCACCGGACCGGGCCAAACGAAGCAACCGAATCGGATGCGATCCTGACACGAATCCGGCCGAGGATGAACAAGATCCGCCTGGCGACCCACAATTCCGACTGTCTTGCTTCCTACTCCGGCACGGCCCCGGTCACCACCGGCAATCCGCCTTCGGTGACATCCTCCAGCGTCTGGGCCTTCTTCAACTCCGGCTCGACGTATGTCTTCTTCTCCACCTGGCCGCTCATCATTTCGTCTCCTATTCATGAAACCTGGAGAACACCCGCCTCATCGGGAGACGACCCTGGCATCTGTCGCGCGCCACGATCATCAACCACACGGAGGCAACCGTTCGATTACGGCGCAACAGCGCCCGTGACAACCGGCACAGGGCCTTCCGTCACGTTCTGGAGCTTCTGCGTTTTCTCCAAAGTGGGCTCACTATAGACCTTCCTGGCCGTCTCTTCGCTGCCCTTGCGTTCGTCTTTCATTGCAGTCTCCTTGTCAATACACCGCAGTCTGATACCAATGACCGACGATTATACACGTGGGCCACGATGTGTCCACCCACTATCCGTCAAGTTCTGCAGTTGCCTTTGAAACCCTTCCGCGATCGACTCATGCCCCGATGGAAGAGCCGATGTCCTTCCGTAGCGGACGATCTCGGCCGACTGCCCCTTGGGCGCCTCGCACAGGCAGGCCCCCCCCACCGTCACCCAACTGTGCGCGTGGAGACGCTTGGGGTCTGTCGAGGGCGGAAAGACCGCGACGTGAAAGACCGCCTCCGCGCCGGCCAGACGGGCGAAATGGTAGATGACGAGACTGAGCCGCAGGCACGCCCGTCGGCGCATGTGGATCGGTCTTCGCAGACGACGATGCACAATCCGGCTGATCAGAACGAGGTCCGTCCCCTCGTACAGCCGCGACGGTCGCCTGGGGGTCAGCCATCGGAGCATGCGTTCAAGAGTCAGGAACTTGTCCAGCAGCGGGATGACCGCCGCGACGAACGTGACGTGGGTCGCCAGTACCGCCCCGGCGAGCCTCCCAATCGAGGGATTCGCGTCGGATACGACAGAGGCAGGAACGGACTGGTCACGCATCGGCGACAACGATTCCCTCTTGAATCAGGTTCTCCAGCAAATGCATCATGTCGGCCTTGAGCTTCTCCGGCGAAACCTCGTACTGGCCGTACAGACGGTCGAACACCGCCTCGAACGTCTGCGGCTGTTCGAGCGCGTCAAGGAACGCCCGCGTGGTTTCGTTGCAGGTGTGAAGCTGTCCGGTCCGCAGGCACAGGATCACCGTATCCTCGCCCGGCCCGAGCGACTGATACGTGACATCCTCCGCCCGCCGCAGAAGCACCTGTTCGTCCATCTTGTCCATCCTCAAACTGCACGCGATCGATTCCGTCCAACGACTGCCGGGGCATCATAGCCCCTATGCTCTGCGAGGTAAAGACGTTGGCGGCGCAGGAATCTGATTGCGGCCCCGATTGCCGACAAGGCGTCGCCGGCCCCTCAGGTGCCGAACAGTTTCTCTCGGAAGATGAAGAACACGGCTCCCAGGATGCACAGACCCGCCCAGAGGTAATCCCAGCGGAGCGGCTCCTTCATGTACAGCACCGAGAACGGCACGAAGATCGCCAGCGTGATGACCTCCTGGAGGATCTTGAGCTGGCCGACGTTGAGGGCCTCGTGCCCGATCCGGTTGGCGGGCACCTGGATCATGTACTCGAAGAACGCGATGCCCCAACTGACCAGGGCCGCCAGGATCCAGGGCCTGTGCGAGAGGTTCTTCAAATGCCCATACCAGGCAAACGTCATGAACACATTGCTGCAACACAAGAGAAACGTCGTCGTCGCAATCACGCGCATACACGCCCTTTGCACAAAACGCACCCTGCACCCGCCGGCGATACACCCCGGCCGCCAACTGCCTGGGCATTATACCACAAGAACGGCAGGGAATGGGCAAGAGCGACCGCAGGACGCGGGGTTCGACGGATCAGACAACTGCTGCCTCTTTGCCGACCGTCTTCTTCAGAAACGCACGTCGGCACACGTGACTGACAGCGTGGATGATCCATGGACCTCGCCAAGACGGCGGGAGCATCCGAACATCGCTCTCGCAGACTTCAGGGCTTCATCAGCTTCGTCGCCCAGGCGACTTTGTCGATGGAAGGCGGCTCGTAGCTTGCGAGGCGATCCAGGAGCGTTTCCGGCGAGTCCGCCACGAGCATCAGCTCGCGGTGGGTCGGGTGGATGAATCCTTCCTGCACCGCGTGGTCGACGAAGCGGATCAGGTGGTCGAAGTAGCCCTTGGTGTTGAGCAGGGCGCAGGGCTTGATGTGCAGCGAGAGCTGGGCCCAGGTCAGGGCTTCGAAGAATTCTTCCGCGGTGCCGTACCCGCCGGGCATGGCGATGAAGGCGTCCGCCATCTCGGCCATGAGAGCCTTTCGCACGTGCATGGTCTCGACGACGTGCAGCGAGGTTACGCTCGTCAGGGCCAGGCCCTTTTCCTCCAGATGCCTTGGGATCACGCCGATGGCCTCGCCGCCGCCGGCCAGGACCGTCTCAGCCACGACGCCCATCATTCCGATCCGCCCGCCGCCGAAAACCAGTCCGATCTTCCGCTCGACGAGCGCACGCCCCAACGCCCGGGCGGCGTCGGCATAGCCGTCATGCCCGCCCACCCCGCTGCCGCAATAGACACAAACGCGATTCAACATGGATGATCGATGAGAAATCATGGATTATTGGCTGCCGCGAACCCACTCGGGCTTCTGCTCTCTAGGTCGAACCGACAGTCTATGTTCGCTGCACGCCATTGTCAAAGGCCGGATGCGACGCGACCGCCACTTCGCGGCGCGTATTGAGCAGCCGCAGCAGCAGCGGCCAGATCGTCAGGATCACGATCGGCATCGCCACCGCCAGCACGCCGAAGGCCCGGACCGGATCGCGCCATGGCGCCGTCACGATCTTCATGCAGACGGCGCCCACCATGAAATGGTAGAAGACGATGAACGAGGAGGCCGAGCCGATGTCCGTGCGGACCTGTTCCAGGATCAGGTGGTTGCTCAAAGGCCGGCTCATCCCGCAGAAGAACGTCACCAGACACATCCCGGCGGCGAAAGTCGCATAGTGCCAGCCGCCCCAGAGCAGGATGACCGCCCCGCCGAGCAGGCCGCCGATCATGCAGACCGTCAGCAGAGCCGTGTCCGACATCCACTTGGTGATGCGCGTGGAGGCGAACGCGCCGGACATGCCCATCAGGGCGTTGAGCCCGAACAGCAGCCCGAAGACCTCGTTCGAGAGTCCGTAGATCCTGGTATAAACGAAGGAGGCGAATCCGATGAAGCCGAAGAACGGCCCGACGATCAGGCCCATCACGGTGACCGCCAGGACGTAGCGGGTGTTCTTCGCCAGCCGGCCGTAGCGAGCCATCAACGCCAGGAAACGACCGCTGACCCGCTCGACCGCGGTCTCGCGATAGAGTCGCCAAGAGACCAGCAGCGCCGCGGCGGCCAGGATCGCCTGCGTGATGAAGATCCCTCGCCAACTGGCGAATCGCAGCATGGCCGCGCCGATGCTCGGCGCGATCATCGGCATCAGGCCCAGAATGATCCCGATCCAGGCCAGAACGTGCTTTCGTTGTATGCCCTCGTACCGGTCCCGACAGATCGCCATGCACATCGAGGACGGACCCGCCGCCCCGATCCCCTGCAGGATGCGGAACGCGATCAACTGCCAAACGCTCGTCGCCAAAGAGCAAGCCACCGTTCCGACGGTGAACAGGCCCAGGCCCGCCAGCAGGACCGGCCGCCGGCCGTGCTTGTCCGACAGCGGACCACAGACCAGCAGAAACACGCTGAACGCGACGAACCACAGCACCAGCGACAGCGCGACCCGGCTGTCCGGCACGCCCCACTGCTTGGCCAGGACCGGCATCGCCGCCAGGTACATGTCGGTCGCCATCGCAGGCACCGCCGCGATCCCCGCCAGGAACACGACGTACCAAGACCTTCCATTCGATTTCATATCGAGGTCGTTATCTCTCACAAACGCTGCTTTCTCACGAAACGCACGACGGCTCTCTACCAACACGATTCCATGAAGGAGTGAAGAAGCGGGATGCTTGTCAATCGGCAGCCCCAACCATCGTCGGCAATGTGGGAATTCTACCACAACCGCCACGTATTGCCAAGCGCGTTGATCGGGGATCGCGTTTGTAGTGACGCCGTAAGGCGTTATCTTCTCCTCTCTCGGATGAAGACAGGATATGCCCTTGCGGAGCACCCTGATGAGTTCTGAAGAGCAAGATCGGCAAACGAACCGTGTGGCACCCCCGCCCTCGGGGGTGATCCCGGCGCTCCCAGCCGGGGGCGGCTGGGCTACATTCCTGTCGGCTGAAGGAACTCCGTACCAGGCGCACGGAGTCCGCGAGAGCGGTGGTACGCGCTACCGAACTTGTCTGTTAAAAAACTCATCAGACAGACTGCGCTTGCCAGACGCTCTTGCGAATCCTCAATGCCGCGTGAAGCGGTCGAAGACCGTGATCACCGGCAGCGCGTTGCCTTCGTCGTCGAAGAAGCCGCGGCTTCGCAGGCCGCCCTGGACCGCGGGCTCCCACCAGAAGACGCCTTTGCCGCGATTGTCCGGCGTGGCCAGGACCAACCGCTGAACCTCGTCGAGGAACTGCCTCTGGCCCTCGGGGCTCTCGGGGAACGGCGGCAGCTTCTTGCGGTACTCCGCCGGCCGCCAGTTGTACGCGACCTCCACGAGCATGATGTCCTTCTTGTATTCCTTGGCCATGAAGATGAGGTTCTCGCGCAGGTCCAGGAGCGACCCGTGCCACCAGGGATAATAGGATTGGCCGATCACATCGTAGTGGATGCCGTACGAGTGCCACTTGTCGAAGAACCACTTCGTCGTCTTCTGGTTGCCGCCCTTGTCGATGTGGATCATGATGAGCGGATGAGGCGCCTCTCCTCGCCCTTCCTCGACGCCTTCGATCCCGGCGTGCAGCAGATCCGCGAGGTTGTCCCAATTGTCGGGCAGCTTGCCGTCGGGCCAGAGCATGCCGTTGCTGATCTCGTTGCCGATCTGAACCATCTCGGGCATCGCGTTGGCGTCGACGAACGCCTGGATGGTGTCGCGCGTGTACTCGAAGACCGCCTTCACGAGCTCTTCGTGTGACTTGCCCTCCCAGACCTTGGGGATGAACTGCTTGCCGGGGTCGGCCCAGGTGTCGGAATAATGGTAGTTCAGCAGGAATTTGAAGCCCAGCTTCTTGGCGTCCTGGGCCAGCGCGATCGTGTATTCGAGATTGTTCGGAAGTCGCGTCGGCGTGTGGAACAAACGAAGCCGAACCCAGTTGTAGCCATGGTCCTTGAAGATCTGCAAGCCCGGCCTGGCCTGCCCTTCGTCTTTGAACACCGTCCCCTGCTGTTCGGCTTGCCTCAGAAACGACAGGTCCGCTCCGATCGCATAGTCGCCGGCCCGTACCGTCGCCGACAGAAAGGCCATCAGCCCCAACCCAACGCACGCCAGAACCGCAAGCCTATTCTCTGCCTTCATCTGAGCCTCTCTTTCCCATTTCGACCGAGCGAACGATGCTCTTGCTCCAATGCTCCCGCCAATCGCCCGCCATCCAATGCGCGACGTCCATTCGATCGCCCTCGAAGCGAACGACCAGGAACCCTTCGGGCCGTCCCTCCTTCTCGCCCCGGGCCTCGACCGGGTCCACCTGGGGAGCCGGCGCCATGACCACGTCGTAGCCCTCCCATTCGTATCGCTTGTAGGCATGCTCGTGTCCATGCAAGATCAGGACGACATGGTACGGCTGGATCGTTCGCTTGAGATTCTCCAAGTCCTGCACCGTCCACCATTTCTCCAGGCCCCAGCCTTCGAGCCCATAGTGCCAGCTCAGCACCACCGGCCTGCCGCTGTCGCCCACTCGTTCGGCCAGATCCGCACGCAGGAAATCGAGACTTTGCCTCGGATCGTTCCACGCCGCGACGCGGTCGTAGACGGGCCGGGACTCGTTGCCCGGGAAGACGCTGAGGTTCACGAAGTGCACCCGACCCCAGTCCCAGGAGTAGTGATAGCCGTGAGGATCGTAGTGGAACGAGTCCGTGCGCGACCGGTTGCGCTCGATGAACTCCCGTTGCAGAGAATTGAATCCTTCGTTACCCGGCTCGCCGCCGAGGTCGTGATTGCCGAGCAGTTCATAGACCTTGTATCGCAGGCGTCCCCCGCCCCGGACGTCGAACAACTCCTTGTACCGCACCCAGTTGGCGGGATTGCGGACGTCGTCAACCAGATCGCCCAGCACCAGCACGCCCCGAGGCTCTTCGACGACGCCGCCCGCCGGGAAAGGCCGGCCGGGAAGCTGGTTCATGACATCGATCGTGGCTTCCGTCCCCGCAGTCCCCCACTTGACCAGGTTGACCTGGGGATCGCCGATCGCGAAGAAGGTGAAGTCCTCGCTCGCCTGCGCCGTCCCGCAGGTCGACACGCAAAGGACTCCGCTGATCAGAACGACCGAGAGCAACATGCCGAGGCTTGCTTTCATCTTCTCTCCGACGACACGTGCCTGATTGCTGTTGGCTGTCTTGGACCTGGGGATTATCACCTGCCCGCCGTCGGGCGTCAATATCATCCAGGAGTCTTCCATGGGGTTCATGGGACCCGCAATTGCGGACCTTCCCCTCTGGACACCCGCAAGGGTCTGTGGTAGAAACCAGCCCCGACAATGGTGTTGCTTTCGGGGGAATATGAATCAGCATTCTTCAAACAGACTGGGGGAAGTGGCGAGGTTGTTCCTCAGACTGGGCGTCACCGCGTTCGGCGGGCCGGCCGCCCACATCGCCATGATGCACGACGAGACGGTCAAACGCCGTCAGTGGCTCAGCGACCAGGAATTCCTCGACCTCGTCGGCGCCACGAACCTGATCCCCGGCCCAAACTCCACCGAGATGGCCATTCACATCGGCTTTCGACAAACCGGATGGCTCGGACTGATCGTCGGTGGAGCCTGCTTCATCGCCCCGGCCATGCTCATCGTGCTGTTTCTGGCGTGGGTCTACGTGCGGTTCGGCGCCCTGCCCCAGGCGGAATGGCTCCTTTACGGCGTCAAGCCCGTCGTGATCGCAATCATCGTCCAAGCCCTCGTGAGCCTGGGGCGCAAGGCAATTCGCGGGCCCGTCCTGGCGACGGTCACAACAATTGTCGTCGCGCTGTACTTCCTCGGCATCAACGAAATCGTTCTGCTCATCGCCGGCGGACTGGCCGTCACTTTGCTCTCGAACGCTCGACGGCTTGCGGGTCGCACGATGGGCGTCCTGCTGCTGCCGCTCGGCGCCGCCGGAGCGACCCAGATCACGACGGCCACCAGTCTCTCGGTGCTCTTTTTCACCTTCCTCAAGATCGGCTCGGTCCTCTACGGCAGCGGCTACGTCCTCCTGGCCTTCCTCCGCTCGGACTTCGTCCTGCGTCTGGGCTGGCTCACCGACCAACAACTGCTCGACGCGGTCGCGATCGGACAAGTCACGCCGGGCCCGGTCTTCACGACCGCGACCTTCATCGGCTATCTCATCGCCGGTACGCCCGGCGCCCTGCTGGCGACGCTCGGCATCTTCCTGCCCTCGTTCGTCTTCGTGGCAATCTCCAATCCGCTGATCCCGCGAATCCGCAAATCGCCCTGGATCAGCAGCCTGCTCGACGGCGTCAACGCCGCCTCCCTGGGCCTGATGGCTGCGGTCGCGTGGCAACTGGGCCGGGCCTCGGTCTTCGACGTCGTCACGATCGGGATCGCCCTAGCGTCCCTGGTCCTGCTCATCCGCTACAGGATCAACTCCACCTGGCTCATCCTCGGCGGAGCCGTGATCGGCCTGTCGGCATGGGCGTTCTGAACGCCCTGGCCGGAGCAGACGAAGGCACGTCTACGCTGCCATCCCCCTGAGAATCGCCGCTTGCCTATTCCAACAGGACTTGTCATACTCTTGCGTCGAATGGTGTTGGCCAGTGGCCACATTGCCCTGTAAAACCGGAGGTTGAGAATGACGACGAGAGTTCGTGTACTGACGTGCGTGCTGCTCCTGACATCGGTCGGTCCTGCGCAGACAGGCATGTTCTCGCGCCTGCGAGGCAACAAACCCGCGACGCCCACCACAGGCCAGGAGTCCGCGAACGACAAGGACGCCGGCGCCGCGATGGTTCAGTTCCAACGGCAATGGGAGCCGAGAGAACGCGCGTATTCCTTCCTGGTCCCCTCGGGCTGGATCGTCGAAGGCGGCCTGTTCCACGTCGATCCGATGCAGGCCGGCGGGTCCGCCAACTCCATCGACGGCAAGTGCGACCTGGCGGTCAAGAAGGACCCTGCGGGCACCGTCATGTTCCGCTGGCTCCCCGGCTGGAACTACTGCGACATGAGTCGCAATCCCCAGTTCAGCATGACCGCAAGTCTCTTTCCCGTCGGATCGCGGTATCAGGGCATGGAGGTCCGGCCCATGCCGGACTACGCCGGTTTTCTGCAAGGGCTCTTTCGCACTCTGCATCCGACGGCCACCGACGTCAATATCGTCGAGGTCAAGCCGATGCCGGAGTTGAGCGAAGTCATGCGAAAGATCAATCAAGGGGTCGATGAGCAGATCCGGATGCTCGGCCTGGGCGCGACCCGGTACGACGCAGGCGGAATGATCGTCGAGTACACCGAAGGCGGCGTGCGATTCCGCGAGGGGCTGGTCACCTGCCTGGTGGACATGCGGTCCGCGGCGGCCATGTGGAACAACCAGCACACGCAGATGCTGCGGTCGCCCGCCAGGGAGGTCAAGCAGTGGAAGCCGGTGCTGGACATCATCTGCCAGTCGGTGCGTCTGAATCCCGAGTGGTTCGCCCGCGCGTCCCGGGCCGGCGCCGAGCGGGCTCGATTGTCGCAGGAAACGATGCGGTACATTCAATCGGTCGATCAGCAGATCGCCGAGCATCGCAGCAAGACCCAGGCCGAGATCCGCTACGAAGACTACCTGATGCTCACCGGCCAGGAGGACTACGTCAATCCCTACACCAAGGAGGTCGAGCGCGACACGTCCGAGTACAAATACCGCTGGACCACCGAGGGCGGCGACATGATCTACACGAACCAGTACGGCTTCAATCCCAACGCGCAACCGGAGTTCAACAACAAGGAATGGAAACTCACGCCCGTCCGCGAGCGGTGAGCGGCCCATCCATTCGTCAGAACGCGAAGATCACGCCTGCTTGAAGCTGCGTCTGCCAGAAGGTGTCGCCGGCGATCTCGACGGTGAGGGTGCCGTCCTCGCTCTGGATCAGCGTGTCGCCGCCGAGGAACGTGAACAGGCCGCGACCCGCAAGGTACAGACCGAAGTTCTCCGTCGGGAAGAGCCGCACGCCGCCGCCGATGCCCAGCGAGAACCGTGTGAGCGAGTTCGAGCCGGAGACGTCGGGGTCGATGTGCGTGGCCCCGACGGTCGCGACGACGAACGGCTGCCACCAGTTGCCGGTCAGGATGTACGTGCCGCCGAGGTGATAATAGTCGAGGTCGAGGTCCAAGAGCGTCGGGCCGCCGAACAGGCCCTCGTCGGCCTGGAGCTCGGTCTTCTGGCGACTCAGAAAGAACTCGATCTGCTTGTTCTCGCTGACGCGGACATCGATCATTCCGCCGTAACAGGCCGTATCATCGACGTCGTAGTCTGCGCCTGTGTCGGCATCCTCGAACCCGCCGCTGAAGCCGTAGCCGAAGAACGGCGTGATTTCAACGCTCTTCAAATCCTGCGCCCGCGCCGCAGCCGCCAGCCCCGCCGCAATACACGCCGCCAGTGCGACCCATCGTCTGCTCATGCAGCCCCCCTTTCAATACAGTCCATCGCATGTCGTCATCACGGCAGCGCCCCGGCGGGCAAGCCGCTGACCAGGAGCTTTCGCGCCGGGCTCTCCGACGTCAGTCGATAGTCGCGTGCCTTGGCGTCGATGAATCCCGGCTCGACAACAATCGAGTGCCGATCGAATCCCCGCTGCCGCCGGAACTCGTCGAACTGCGAGGCAACGAGGCTCGTCCGGCCCCACAGCCAGACTGCGCCCGTCGGCTGGTGCCAGCAATTATAATCCATCGTCAGGCCGCTCGTCCAATCCCGGCCGTGCAGCCACAGCAGGCTGTCGGTCGCATTGCTGAAAATGTTGTACCGCACGACGACGCCCGAGGTCGCGGCGGTGTTGTCGTAGAACATCAGATGCCGCCCGTTGCGGTCCGGCCGCTGGGCGTGGCCCCAGCCGAACCCCGCGTCCACGCAGGTGTTGTGCTCGAAGAGGATATTGCTCGTGCGGCTCGTCTCGTTGCGGTTCCAGTACTCGAACGAATACTCGCAGTTCCAGATCACGTTGCGGCGATAGACGATGTTCTCCTGCACGTTCGTCCCGTCGCCTTGGTTGGTCAGCGCGGCGTCGTAGATCTCCCACAGCCGGCAATCCTCGACGAGGCAGTCCCGCGCGCTCGACCAGAACTCGACGCCGTTGCCGAACCGCACGGGCTTGCCGTCATCGCGCGTATGCTGGTGCCCGCCGCCGATGTACGAGAGGTCGCAGTCGCGAACGACGATCCCGCGCACGGACGAGCCGCCGACGCCATGGGCGGCCCCGTACCGAAGGGCAAGGCCCTTATACAGGACGTAGCTCTTGCCGGATTGATCGATGATGTGCCGCCGCAGCGCCAGCTCGACGCTGCGATGTCCCTCGGCGGGATTGCCCTTCGAGCGGAGCTTCACCTGCCTGGCCTTGGCGTCATAATAGTAGTCGCCGGCCTGCTTCAGGTCCGCCTCGCTCCATTTCTTCACGCCGACGGCAGCGCCCTCATCGAAAATGATATTGCCGACGTCCACCGGCAGATCGAGCCCCGCCGTGGCCCAGATGTCCCCGCCCATGCCGACCCAGTCCTTCGGCGAATCCGCCGCGACCGACCCGAGCAGCGTGGGGCTCGCCCCCCTGCCGAACGCGCCATACATCACGGGCGCCGTCGCGTCGCCGCTCTGAGGTTTGAGCGTCCCGCGCCAGATCTGCCCCCGTCGAAACAGCACGCTGTCCCCCGGCCCCAGCCTGGCTGCGTTGACCTTCTCCAGCGACCGCCACGCCGTCTCCAACGTCGCGCCGTCCGCCGCATCGCTGCCTGTCGCCGCATCGACATAGTAGGTTTGGGCCGCCCCCGCCGGCGTCAGTCCCATCGCCCCGACGCACACAACGCACAACAACCACCGCATTCCGATCCCCTTCGCAAACGACCTTCCTCCCCCGCCATCGTGCCCACTGTATCGCAATGCCCCGCGTCAGGCAAGCCGACGGTTGCGACGACATTGACGGTGATGCGACGACCAATCTCCTTGACGCCCGCCTGTCCTCGACGGACAATATGGGCGGCGACTGAAACAGGTACTCGATTGAGAGGGTCAAAGCATGTGGGCACGAGTGTTCTGCGTGGCGGTCCTGATGTGCGGATGCGCGGTCTGCGGAGGGGCTGAGGACTACCTGAACTCGGTCAAGGGCCAGAGGCTGCAGGGATCGAGCGAACAGGTCGGTTTGTGGTGGGCATCATCAGGCTGGAAGGTCGGCCGGGACATGGCGGTTCCGCGAACGCAAGGCCAGGCCGTCACGATCCGAGCGGCGAAGAACGAAGTCGAAGCAGCGCAACTGGTGATCCGGCCGGGAGCGGCCGTCAGGGGTCTGACGATCACCCCCGGGACCTTGACCGGTCCGTCGGGAGCGACGCTTCCCGCGACGTGCGTCGAAATCCTGGAGGTGCGATACGTCAACGTAACGCGACCGACGGACAAGAGCGCCGTGGCGGGCTCCTGGCCCGATCCCCTGCCGCCCATCGATCGGCCTGTGGACCTCGAAGCGGGCAAGAACCAGCCGTTCTGGGTTCGCGTCCGCGTGCCTCGCGACGCCAAGCCCGGCGTGTATGACGGTGAACTCAGAGTCACTGCTGCGGATCTCAGCGTCACGGCGCCCCTGCGGGTCGAGGTCTATGATTTCGAGTTGCCCCAGCGGATGACGTGCGTTACGGCGTTCGGGTTCAACGACGATCTGGCTTACCGCTACCACGGCGTCACCGATCCCCAAGAGAAACGCCAGGTCCTGGAGAAGTACCTGGCCAACTACAGCGCCCACCACATCTCCCCTTACGATCTGGCTCCGCTGGACCCGATCCGAGTGACCTGGCCCGACGTCCGGCCGCCCAAGCCCAAATGGCAAGGCGGAAAACCGGTCACGAACGAAAAACACAGCGGCCGACGATCCCTGCTGATCTTCGACGACCGCGCGGACCTGAACGTGGACGCGTCCTACGAGCCGCTCGTGCCGATCCCCGAAGCCGGCCTGCGACTGCGATTCTGGTACCGCACCGCGGTGCCTGAGCAGGTGTTCCTCGTGACGCTGAACCACCACGACAGCGAGGGCAAGTGGATCTCCGGCGGCAACAACGACATGGCCCTCGACGGCAACGGTCACTGGCAGGAGTTCGACCGCGTCATCAAGAGCTTCCCGAACGGCGCCAGGTTCGTGCAGCTTCGTCTGCGGGCCGCCCGCTGGACCGACGAAGGCGAGGGCACCGGACTGGTCTGGTTCGACGACGTCTCGCTGACCGATCCCGCCACCGGCAAAGAACTCATCGAAGACGGCGGGTTCGAGCCGCCGGAGCTGCCGCCGGTCGACCAGGCCAGACTCCAGGTGAAGTTCGACTTCACCGCCTGGGACAAGGCCATGGAGCGGGCCATCGATCATTACGGCTTCAACTCCTTCCGCCTGGGCATCCCCGGCCTGGGAGGCGGGACCTTCCACTCCCGTAACGAGCCCGATCTGCTCGGCTTCGGCGAGGACACCCCACACTACAAGGCCATGTTCCAAAGCTACTGCTCGCAGATCCAGGAGCACCTGCGGGCCAAGGGCTGGCTCGATGAGGCGTTCGTCTACTGGTTCGACGAACCCGATCCGAAGGACTACGCCTTCGTGAACAACGGCTTCGCCAAGCTCAAGGCCGCCGCGCCCGACATCAACCGCATGCTCACCGAGCAGGTCGAGCCCGCGCTGCTGGGCGGGCCGAACATCTGGTGCCCGATCTCCGACCACTATCGTCACGACCTGGCCGAGCAGCGTCGCGAGCACGGCGAGAAGTTCTGGTGGTACGTCTGCACCGGCCCGAAGGCCCCCTACTGCACGCTCTTCATCGACCACCCAGGCACCGAAATGCGGGTTTGGCTCTGGCAGACCTGGCAGCGGAAGATCGACGGCATCCTCGTCTGGGAGACCAACTACTGGACCAGTTCGGCCGCCTATCCTGACCGGGATCGTCCCCAGAATCCGTACGAGGACCCGATGGGCTGGACGAGCGGCTACAGCACGCCCGCCGGCAAGAAGCTTCCCTGGGGCAACGGCGACGGCCGGTTCGTTTATCCGCCGGTCAAGGCCGCCGACGGTCGGCCTGCGGCGCCGGTGCTCGAAGGCCCGGTCGACAGCATCCGCTGGGAGATGCTCCGCGACGGGATCGAGGACTACGAGTATTTCGTGATCCTGAAGAAGCGGATCGCAGCCAGGGGCGACAAGCTCGACGCAGCGACAAAGGACCGCTACACCGCGTTGCTGGACGTTCCGGCCGACGTGACCACGGACATGACGACCTTCACGAAAGACCCCGGCCCCGTCGAAGAGCATCGGGACCGCGTCGCCCGGGCGATCGCAGAGCTTGGCCGCAAGTAGGCGTGAAAAGCCTGCACGCGGGGCCTGTTTTTTCGTGAATAAAGCGGTTCGGAGGGCGTCTATGACAGGAGATGCGTAGGCGTAGCCGCGTGGCCGCACCGCGTATCCACGGATCAAGGGAGCCAACGTTCAAATGAACGAGCCGCAGGCGGTCAACATCAGCGTGGTCGATCCGATCAGCCCGGCGATCGAGCGGGTGCGAACGATCCTGTTTCGCCCGTTCGACCTGGGCAAATGGGCCATCATCGGCTTCTGCGCCTGGCTGGCGCAGTTGGGCTCCGGGCCAGGCAGCGGCGGAGGCGGAGGCGACGGGACTCGGTACAACGTCAGTCGTGAGAATATCCAGCATCAGTTCGGCCAGGCCAAGGACTATGTAATCCAGAACCTGGGCTGGATCGTCCCGGTGGCGGTCCTGGGCCTTGCGGTCTTTGTCGCCGTGTGGCTGCTCCTGATCTGGCTGAGCAGCCACGGTCGATTCCTCTTTCTTCACTGCGTCGCCAAGAACAAAGCGGAAGTGAGCCATCCCTGGCTTCAGTTCGACCGCCACGCCAACAGCCTGTTCGCGTTCCGGGCCATCCTCGGATTGATCTCGCTCGCCGCGGTCATCGCGGTCCTGGCGCTGGGCATCGTCGTCGCCTCAGTATCCACAGCGGCCTTCGGCTTCAATCCCCTGACGGTCATCGGCCTGACCTCGGGCATTCTGTTCTTCGTCGCGATCCTGATCGTCTCGGCGGTCATTGCCAAGTTCACGAAGGACTTCATCGTGCCTATCATGTACCTGCACACCAACAGCGCCGTGGCCGCATGGCAGATCCTCCTGCCCCTGCTGTCCGTCAACCGGGCGCGGTTCGTTTTGTACCTTTTGGTCCAGATCGCGATCGGGATCGCGCTGGGCGCGATGATCATGATGGGCGTCTGCTGCACGTGCCTGTGCGCCGCGTGCCTGTTCGCCCTCCCCTATGTCGGGACGGTGATCCTGCTGCCGGTGCACGTCTTCACGCGTTCGTACAGCCTCTATTACCTCGCCCAGTACGGACGCGAACTCGACGTGTTTGGCCCGGCCGACAATGAGCCCCCGGCCGCAACGATCTAGCGACCAGACGTGTTACGGCGTCAACGTCTGCTTGGACGCACCGGGCCAATCCTCGGCTCGCGTGCCCTGATAGGTTGTCAGAGTGTACTGGAACGTCCGTTCCGATCGCGGCTGTAGGAGCATGGTGAACTCGACCGTGTCGGCGTCCACCTTCTCAAACTCGTCGATCTGGCCGCTGCGCGCGAGCGTCCAATACGTTGTCTCGAAGTTCCGGCGGATCTCGACTTTGACCGGGACGTCTCGCGTGTTCTTGACCTTGACCTCGAACGTCTGGATCTCGTCCCAGCCCGCGACGTCTCTGTTTCGGTCGAAGCGATAGTTCTCGGACCGGTATTCCATAAGCGTGGGCTCGGCCACGACGTTCTCGACCGGTCCGAGATCGAGTTCTACATCCTGATCGACCGGGATGTACAGGAACGAGGACTCGCCTTCATAGGACAGATGCCCCCGGGCGTCGGCCTTGCGAAAGACCCGCATCGTGCCGTCCGGGATGGGCGTGGCGCCGAGCTTGTGTTCCTTGTCGTTCTTGAAGCTCAGATATCGCGTGACCGATGGGCCGTAACGGTCCTCTTCGAACTTGTACAGATTGGTCACCGGCACCTCCGCCACGTCGAAGCTCTTGAGCCGCTTTGACCAGCCGGTAGGGATCGTCTCGGTCCCCTCGATCGTGTACAGGAAGTACTCGCTGAGTCCTTCCTTGACGATCTCTTTCGGTCCCTCGAAACCTGTCGCCATCGGCGCCATGGCGTCGGCCACATCGAACCTCTCCATCTCGGCCTTGAACATCAGGGCGCGTACGGGACGCGGGGGCTGGACTCCCTCCGGCCGGCCATAGGGGTACTCACGCTGAGCCAGTTCCGCGATCTGGTCGAGGATGTGGACCTTGCCGACGATCAGCCGGACCTGGGCGTTTTCGTAGTCTTCGCCGCTGTTGTTGGTGACGCGGACGTAGCCCTCCAGGCGCATGGTCTTTTCGTCGGGAGAGAGCGTGCCCATGTAGAACGCCCGCCACGACAGGCCGCTGGTCAGATAGCTGATTTCGACAGGGACCTTGCCGCTGATCCGGCTGCGAACGTTCCAGAGGCCGACGTTCCGCACGCGAGCGGGATACGTCAATCGGGCGATCTCGACCTCGCCTGGCCTGGCTCTGGGGAGCATATCGAGACTCGTGGGGTCGATCAGCGTCTCGGCCCAGGAGAACTGCAAGGCGTTCTCGCCCTCTTTGAGCGTCAGCGAGCGTCCATCCCGCACGAGCGTCATGTCCGCGGAGTTGTAGATCGTCAGTTGCGCCGTGTCCCGCACCGGCAGCGTCACCAGATCGACCTTGGCCTGGGCTGCAGAGACGAACAACACAATCATAAGCATCTTACAGAGGCGTTTCATTGTAGCTCCGGAAAAAGGACTCGGGTCCCTCTTGTCATGCTGAACGAAGTGAAGCATCCGGCCCATGGACAAGGAAAGTCGGTATGAAGCCGCAACGCACACTGAATTCCCCGGCCAGATCCTTCGCTGCCGCTCAGGATGACAGATTCACTTCTTACCATAAGGCTGCCACAATTTTCATCATCTGGTCCGCCTGCTCCAGTCCTCGACCCGGGCGCCCTGGTAGGTCGTCAGGGTGTACTCGAACGTTTTCTTCGACTGCGGCGGCATCTCGACCGTGAACTTCACCGTGTCCAGATCGACCTTCTCGTAGGCGACCTCGTCGCCGGCCCGCTTGAGGTCCCAGGACGGCGTGCGGAAGTTGCGAATGATTTCGATCTTGGCCGGGACGTCGCGCGTGTTGCGGACCTCGACCGAGAACACCTGGACCGTGTCGGAGCCGCTGATGTTCCCCTTGTTGTCGAAGCGGTAGTTCTCGGTCTTGTAGTCCATGAGCTTGGGCTCGACGACCACGTCGGCGACCGTCCCGAGGTTCAGCTCGACCTCGTCGTTGACGGGGATGTACTTGAAGGCGGACTGGCCTTCGTAGGACAGGTGCTTGGCGTCATCGACGGATCGATAGACCTTCAGATTGCCGTCGGGAATCGGAGTCTGGCCAAGCTTGTGCTCCTGGTCGTTCTTGAAGCTCAGGAACCGCACGACCTGCGGGCCGTACCGCTCTTCCTCGAATTTGTACAGATTGATGACGGGCACGCCCTCGACGTCGAAGCTCGCCAGGCGTTTGGACCATCCGGTCGGGATCGTCTCGGTGCCTTCGATCGTATAGAGGAAGTACTCGCTGAGCCCTTCCTTCACGATCTCCTTGGGCTTGGCAACGGACATCGCCATGATTTCACCCCTCGCACGTCCGTCAAAACCCCTTCCCAGCATAGCCGGCGCGGGCATGGCAGCCGGCGCAACGACCTGCCCCGGCCGGCCATAGGGATACTCCCGCCGGGCCAGTTCGGCGATCTGATCGAGGATGTGGACCTTGCCCACGATCAGACGGGTCTGGGCGTTCTCGTAGTCCTCGCCGCTGTTGTTCGTGACGCGGACGTAGCCCTGGAGCCGCATGGTCTTTTCGTCCTTGGCCAGCGTGCCCATGTAAAAAGCCCGCCAGGTCAGGCCGCTGGTCAGATACGTGATCTCGACAGGGATTGGACCGCTGATCTCGCTCTGGACGTTCCACAAACCGAGATTCTTCACCCGCGGCGGATACACCAGCTCGGCGATGTCGATCTTGTCGGCCTGGGCCTTCGCCAGCATCTCCAGACTCGTCGGGTCGATCAGCGTATTCTCCCAGGAGAACTGCAGGGCGTTCTTGCCCTCTTTGAGGGTCAAGGCCCGGCTCTCGCGAACGAGCGTCATGTCCGCGGAGTTGTAGATCGTCAGTTGCACGGTGTCGCGCGAAGGCAGCGTGGTCAAGTCCACCTTGGCCGTCGCGGTCGCTCCCGCGATTGCGAGTATCGTCAGTAGTACAGCTATGCGTTTCATAGGATTGCTCCTCTCAAGTTCGTGTCTTCGGGATCGTCATCGGCCGGGTTGAACGTTGCGGCGGTGATAACGCATCGTCAGTTCTTTGACGCCGGGGCCCTTCTCGGTCCGCGCCGGAAGCTCGATCTCGAACTTGAGCGTCGAGGCGTCCTTCTTTACGTACTTGAGGTTGCACTCCTCCATGTCCCATTGGCCGGGGATGTGCTGGATCATCGTCAGGACCGCAGGGCTATCCTTGAAGTTCTCGATCTTGGCCTTGATGATCTCATCGGTGTCAAACAGGACGACGACGCCGTCGTTGTTCTTGCGAAGGTTGATCTGGGCGTCCGTCATCTTCCGCTGGGTGACGACGATGTCCCGGCTGTCGCCGATGTAGAGTTCCATCTTCTCCCCGACCGGCACGAGCGAAGCGTTGTCCTCGCCCAGAAAGATCGTCGAGCCGTGGCCGTCCTGCTGGAAGAGCCGCGCCTTGCCGCCCCAGAGGGCGAACTTGCCCAGGCCGCTCTGCTGGCTATTCGCGACTTCATAGCTGACCGGGATGCCCACGTTCTGGTTGTTGAGCTGCTCGGGGTCCCAGGGCAGATTCGCTGCGTCGAACGTCCAGATCTTGCGGACCGGGACGTTGGGCTCGCTCAGGAACAGCATCTGCTTGGTCTCCTCGTGGTCGATGCCCTGCTCGAAGGCCTCGCCGTAATCGAGCAGCACGCGGGCCTTGTCGAAGTCCTCGCCGGAAAAGTTGCGGAGGACCAGGTAGCTCTTGAGGTCCACGAATGTCTCGGCCTTATTGGCGACGGCCTTGTAGGTGATGAGCCGGTCGATGTTGCTCAGCAGGTAGCTGATGCGGACGGTCTCCGCGAAGTCGCCTGCGCTGCTGATCTCCCACACCAGGGCCGATTCGCCCGGCGGGTAGCTGATGCTCAGCAGGGTCACTTCGCCCGGATGCCCGATGGGTTCCAGTCGGATGGAATCCTCATCGATCTGCACGCCCTTCCACGAGAAATCGACCTTGTTGAGGCCCTTCTGGAGCGTGAGCACGCGTTCCTCTTCGATCAGAGTCGCCTTGGGGTTGTCCAGACGGATCACGGTCGCCGCCCGCTCGGGCAGCGCCACCAGCTTGATCCTCGCCTGCGCCCCCGCCGCGATGCACAGCAGAACCAGAACACCAACTACAGCAACACGTTTTGCGTTCATAATCATCTCCTGAAAGAAAGTTGGCCACAGAGGGCACAGAGATCACAGAGAAATGAAAGGAAAAGAGACGAGAACGCAAGAAGGCCGGTCTTCAGCTCTTTCCTTCTCATCTACTTTGATTCCCATCTTCATTTTTCTCTGTGCCCTCTGTGTCCTCTGTGGCAAGACACTCTTATTCTTCAGTTCAATTCCTTATTCACGAACGACTGCTCGCGAACACCATGATATGTCGTCACTTCGTACTCGAAAACTTGCGTCTGTCGCGGCGGCACGGTCAGCTCGAAGCGGGCGTGCGTCGCGTCGTGTTTGCGATAGGCTGGGCTGCCATCCGTCACCCTGAGCGTCCAGTACGGCGTCTCGAATCCACGGGTCACCTCGACCTGCACCGGCAGCGTGCGGGCATTGACGACCTCGACCTTCCAGGTCCGGACCTCGTCCCTGCCGTTGACGTTGCCCTTGGCGTCGAACGAGTGATTCGCGGTTCGATAGTCCATCAGCGAAGGCTTGACCTCGACCAGCCGGGCCGAGCCCAACTCCAGTTCGACCTCGTCGCCCACAGGGATGTACTTCACGCTCATCCCGCCGACATAGGACAAATGTCCCTGCTCGTCCGCTCGGCCGTAGATTCGGACCATTCCATCCGGCAGCGGGGTCTCGCCGAGCTTGTGCTCCTTGTCGTTTGCGAAGGTCAGGAAGCGAATCGTCCGATCCCCCCACCGCTGCTCGTCGTACTTGCACAGGCTCGCGACCGGAATGTCGTCGGTCTGGAAGGACATCAGCCGCTTGCCCCATTCGTTCGGGATCGTCTCCGTCCCTTCGATCGTATAGAGGAAGTACTCGCTGAGCCCCTCCTTCTGAACATCCTTGCGTCTCAGGGACTCATTGAACCTTCCACCGAAGCCGTACGTGTGCTCGACTTGGAGCCCCTTGTCTTCAAGAGCAGTGTTCAGTTCGAAAAGCGTGCGGACCGTGGATGGGCTGCCATAGGGATGTTGGCGTCGTGCAAGTTCGGCGATTTGATCGAGGAGATGGATGCGACCGACAACCAGACGCGTCTGGGCGTCTTCGTAGTCTTCGCCGCTGTTGTTGCTGACGCGGACGTAGCCTTCCAGACGCATCGTTGTCTCATCGTGCGAGAGCGTGCCCATGTAGAAGGCCCGCCACGAAAGGCCGCTGGTGAAATAGGTCAGTTCGAACGGCGCCGGGCCGTCGATCTCCGAGCGGATCAACCAGCGGCCGAGATCCTTCAATCTGGGCGGGAAGACCAGTTGCTGGACCTGGACCTTGCTCTTGTGCTCCAGGGGTTCCAGACTGAGCGAGGTCGGATCGATCAGCGTGCCGGCCCACATGAACTGGAGCCAGTTCCAGCCGCGTTTGAGCGTGAGGTTGCGTTTCTCACGCACAAGCGTCAGGTCCGCGGCGTTGTAGATCGTCAGTTGCACGTTCTCCCGGCGCGGCAGCACGACCAGTTCGATCGCACTGGCCGGGGCGAACGGAGGCTGATCGCCGATTGCCTTGTCCGGCTGCGCCGTTGCTGTCTGGACGGCAGCGTCAAGCGCAGCTTGGCGACGGTCTCCCAGTGGCGAGGGCATCTTGCCCTTGTCTTGCATGGCGAGGGCATATCGCCCTCCTTCGTCTTCCGACGGCAGGATGCCGTCGGGACGCAAGGGCGGGACGCCCTCGCCACGAAGGCTTTCAACCATGGCGCTGCCGGTCGGAGACGGCGCCCTCGCCAGCATCGGAACCTCTTCGGCGGTGTCCTTCGCCACGTGCATTTCCTGATGGACCTGGGCGTTTGTCGAGAGATCCCGCACGCTCTTGCTGCCCCGGTCCGGAATGGCCAGCAATGCGATGCCGACGACAACCGCCGCGGCCACCGCGCCGGCCCAAGGCAGTCTATGAAGCAGCAGCCTCCGCCACCGGCCAGCCTTCTGCGCGTTGTGGATCGTCTGGGACAGCAACGTGCGGGAGGCTTTGACGTCGTCGCGAATGAGATCCAAAGCGTTGAGCTTTCGGCCCAGCTCGTGCAGCCGTCGTCGGCAGGCATCACAGCCCTCCAGGTGAATGCGGGCTTCCTTCGCGTCCGCCTCGGAGGCCAGGTCGAAATGGTAATCGATAAGCTGCTGATCTGTCAGATGCGTGTTCATTTCGTTGCACCTATCGAATCCGGCAGTCTCTGGGCCAACGTCGCCAGCGCTCTGGACATCTGGGTCTTGACCGCCCCGACGGAACAGCCCAGCACCTCGGCGACCTCGCGATAACTGAGCTGCTGATAATAGGCAAGGACCAGCGTGGCTCTCTGGCCCGGCGGGAGCGACTCGATCGCCTTGCGGACCTGCTCCTTCTGTTCCCGGCGGACCAGTTCCTCCGGCGGGCTCGGCGCGTTCTCATCGGCGAGGCGCGCAAGCTGCGAATTGTCTTCCTCGCCGCAGTCGGTCTGGGGCTCGTTGGCGATCGTCACTTGACGTTTGTTGCGCCGGACGCCGTCGATCGTGACTCGCGTGGCGATGGTGAACAGCCAGCTCTTGAAGCCGCCGCCTCGGAAGGTGTGGGCTTTCTCGTGGACCCGTTTGAAGGTCTCCTGAAAAAGGTCTTCGGCCTGGTCGCGATTGCCCGTCATGTGAACCAAATACCCCAACACGCCGTCGCCATAGCGGCAGACAAGCTCACGAAACGCCGTCGGATCACCCTTGAGGTGCGCGGCGATCAGATTCTCATCCGAATGTGCCATCAAGGCCACGACTCCAACTACTCCCTTAGACGAGCATCGTAGCGAGACGGTTGACAAGGTCGAAAGAAAAAAGCCGCAATGGGACGAATGGGACTTATGGGACCTATAGGACGCGAGCCAATCCCCCGGTCAGGCTCGCGTCCTATGAGTCCTATTCGCTCTTGCCCATCGCCCAGAAAACCGTATTGACCAGCAGCTTGCGAAACTGCGAATCTTTGAAATCATCCGGATGACCGAGCGAGGTGTAGAACACCCGCGAGTTCTTGTAGCGATTCGTCCAGGCAGCCGGCTCGGGCGGTTGATCCGGGATCGTGCCGACCAGAAGCAACTGCGTGCCGGCGGCCAGCGGACTGGGCCGATAGAGCGAGCCATTGCTCAGGAGCGGCAACTCGACGCCCTTGAGAATCGGATGATCCGTCGCACCAGCGGCGGCCGTGATCGTCGCCACAGGACCGGCGGCATAGTGACCACGATAATTGCCGCCGAGGACCTCCGCGTCGAATCTGGGCCATTCGTCGCGGCCCTTCGGCGCTGCGCCTCGCGAATCGAAGGCGTGACTGGCTGTGCGAAGCCCGATCAGAGGTCCGCCGCGATCGAGGAACTCCCGCAGGTGCTTCATCTGCTCGGCTGGGAATCCCCTGCGCCTCGCGTAGACCACGACCAGGTCGGCGTCGCTGAGGATCTCCGTTCCGCTGATGGTGTGGATCGCATCGCCCCTTGATTCGGTGCTGGCCTGGAGGATCTCGCAATCCAGGCCGTGCTTGAGTTCGAGTTCACGAGCGAACTGGGGCAACGTCTCAGCGGCCTTGTATTCGTTCTCCGCCGAGAGGAACACCACCAAGGGTCTTTTGTCCTCCTTGAATCGAAACGCTGGCTCGCCTGTGAAGGCGTTCGATGTGGTCGTGGGGCAAACGTACTGCTCGACGTGCTCGACGACCAGGTCCGTGCCGGTGAAATGGCTCACCTGGGGCGACTTTCGGGAATTGTACATGGTGTCCGTCAGGTCACGCATCAGGACCACATTCTTTCCGGCGCTCGCCAGATTGCGGAGCCCGAACGGCCTGCCGAGCACGCACATGTTCGTGTGCACTCCCATCAGGATCACGTTCTCGATGCCTCTCGCCTCCAGCAGATTCCAGACCTCCACGCCGGAATCGCTGATCGCATCCTGATCCTCGATTTCGATGATGCCGATCTGGCTCGTCCAGGGCGAAGCCACCTGGCAAGCGGGCTGACAATCGCAGCCGCCGTCGGAGTGGTCGATGGGGTAGCCGGCGGACCTCTCTGCGTCGTCCTTCCACTGGCGCCAGGAGCGGATGCCAGGGGGCAGATTCGTGGCGTTGGGAGCCTGCATGGCCCTTCGGCGGGCCGGGTGGTCCTTGTAGTGGTCGATGACGCCGCTGGGGGCGTGGACAATCAGCACGCCCTTGTCCCGTGCGGCGCAGACTACTCGATTCACCATCGGGGCCAGTTCACCTACCCGCTCGGTCGCTCCTTTGCACCAGTGCTGGTCCCACATGTCGCAGATGATAATGGCCGTCTCGCAGGGGTCCCACTGACGGCTCTCGTAGACGACGCGAAACTGCCCCTGCGCATCGGGGATCGCAACCCGGCTTCGCAGGGGAACCGAGAGAGTCTGTCCCGCCAGAGCCTGCCCGCAAGCAAGAATCAGCAGGGCAATCACGACACAAAGTGCGCGGTCCATCCTGTCTGTACGTCGCCCATCACTCGATCGAGGACGTCGCAGTGGTAGGTGCTGCATACGCATTCTGTTTCCGTTGAGCTTCATCCGAGGTTTTCCGATGGTTGCGTTGTGCATGTGTGTGACTGACTCCAAATGAGACCGGGGTGAACCCCGCGAGATCGGTCGAGCTAAACAGTAGGCTCTTCATGTCGCACAATTCAAGCACAAAAACAGCGGACCGACAAGTCGCAGTTTCGTCTCGAAGACCGCAATCGCATCCGCTGGATTATCGGCCCGACACGCGTTCTCTTTGATCTTGCGTCAGTTTACTCTTGACAAAGGGACACCGAAATGATAGAATTCGCTTTATCATTCATGGAAGAGACTTGGGATCGGGGGCCGTTCGAGACATCAGTGAACGAAGAAGAGGCCTTTCGAAGAACACCGCTTGGGGCGGGCAAACCCGAAAGATTGTAATGGCCCTGGCAGCTCTGTTGCACGTCGCCAGTTGGGCCGGATGAATCGTTCTGTCAAGGTTTTTTGAGGAGATGATGATGAAGAAAGTAGCGGTTCTCTGTTTGTTCGCAATGATTGCCGGTACGGCTTCGGCAGCGCCGGTCCTGGACGCAGGCTGGAGTTATGATCAGGTCGATCTGTCTTTCGCCGACTCAGTCGGTTCGCCGTACGTTTTCAGCCTGACGAGCCCCGCCTGTTTCAGGATTACCGATGCTTTCGTGGTGGGCGACAATTACTCCGTGTACGATTTTGGCTCGCTCATCCTGACGACCAGCGCCCCCTACGCCGGCATGCCGACCGGCTTCGGCGATCCGGGGGAGTCGCAATGGCTGGATCCCAGCTACTCGGGTGGAGAGATCCTTTTGGCCATCGGCTCCCATGAGCTGACGATTCAAGGGGACGGTGGAGCAGGTTTCAGTGCCGCCGGTTTCTATACCCAACTGACGAGCGCTCCTTGCCCGGCGGTTCCCGCTCCGGGAGCGATTCTGCTCGGCAGCCTCGGTGCCGGCCTGGTGAACTGGCTCCGCAGGAAGAGAGCACTCTGATCTTCCTTCTTATCGAACCAAAGGACGGGGCTCCCCATGGGACCCCGTCCTTCTTCGTTTACGCACACCTCAGCTCCCCACTGTCCGCGTGCGACCAGCCGTCCGCCACTTCAGCTTCGCACGCCATCGCCACACGCCGCGTAATCTCAGTAGGATCAAGCACTTGCGGCGAATCCCGCAGGCGCCGCCCACGGACGATCCCACTGCCGGGATGGACTCGTTTTGTTCTTTACAGTGCGGAAGCAGACTGTTAGCATATTCATGATGCAGATGGAACGGAGAGGCGCGGCCCGTCACGTTTGGTCGTCCGGGCGAATTTTAGGGTTGGACAAGTGCCAGGGACGTAGGAAATGGCAGGCAAAGTGGTCATCGACGCAGAACGATGCAAGGGCTGCGGTCTTTGCGTGGCGGTCTGCCCGAAACACAGCATCGAAATTTCGACGGAATCGAACAAGAACGGGTACTATCCCGCGATTGCCAGAAACGCCGACTGCACCGGGTGCAGCCGATGTGCGATCATTTGCCCGGAGGGGGTCATCGAAGTCTCCCGCGAAGAAGCCAGCCGCATCCGCGACGTAGCCGCAGCCATCAGGAAGAGCACTGAACATCCCGTCCAGGAGAACTGGTGAAAGCATGGACCCGAAGGCGAAACGTTTGGTGGATCGCGTAAAGGCTCATCTGCATGAGACTTACGGCGAGAGCATCAGGCGGGTCATCCTCTACGGCTCGTACGCCAGGGGCGAGGCGACAAAGGACTCAGATGTTGACGTGCTCGGGAAGAGGCAGAGGACCTGCTGAACACGGCACGGGATTTCGTGGAGAAGGTGAAGAGCTACCTCGATCGATGGATGGAGCAAGAGGAAAGAACGTGAACGAACGGATTCTGATGTGCGGGAATGAGGCGATGGCGGAAGCGGCGATCATCGCCGGCTGCGACGCCTATTTCGGCTACCCGATCACGCCGCAGAACGAAATCTCCGCCTATATGGCCAGGCGAATGCCCGAGGAGGGCAGGGTGTTCATTCAGAGCGAAAGCGAGCTGGCGGCCATCAACATGGTCTTCGGGGCCTCCGCGACCGGAAAGCGCGCGATGACCAGTTCCTCCAGTCCCGGCGTCAGCCTGATGCAGGAGGGCCTCAGCTACATGGCCGGGGCGGAACTGCCGGCGGTCGTGATCAACGTCATGCGCGGCGGGCCCGGACTCGGGAACATCGCCCCTTCCCAGGCGGACTACTTCCAGGCCACTCGCGGCGGCGGGCATGGAGATTATCGATCCATCGTGCTGGGCCCGGCCAGCGTGCAGGAGATGGCCGACTGCATGCCCCTGGCGTTCGACCTGGCCGACCAGTATTTGATCACGGTGATGATCCTTGCGGACGGCGTGCTCGGACAGATGATGGAGCCGATCTCGCTGGAGCCCAAGCCCCGCCGGGAATTGCCGGCCAAGGAGTGGGCCCTGACGGGCGCCAAAGACAGGCCTCAGAACATCGTCCGCTCGCTGTGGCTGGCCGACGGAGCGCTCGAAGCCCACAACAACAAGCTCCAGGCCCGATACCGACAGATCCAGAAGCAGGAGGTCCTCTGTGAAGAGTACCGCGTGGACGACGCGGAGATCGTGACGATCGCGTACGGAGTCGCGGCCCGGATCGTCAGGTCCGCGGTGGACCGAGCCCGGGACGAGGGCATCCCCGCCGGCCTGATCCGGCCGATCACCCTCTGGCCGTTCCCTTCGGAGCAGATCAGCCGGGCCGCGGAGCGATTTCCGATCTTCCTGACTGTGGAAATGAGCGCGGGCCAGATGGTCGAGGACGTGAAGCTCGCGGTTGCGGGCAAAGCCCCTGTCCTGCTTCACGGCCGACCGGGCGGCGGCATCCCGACCGTCGACGAGATCCTGGACAGGATTCGACAACTCACGGTCAACAGCAAACAAGAACAGGCCTGACCGCGGCCAACGCAGAACAGGCATGGAAGTGATGGCACAAGCGACTATGAAAATGGTATTCAAGCGGACCTCCGTCCTGAAGGACTGCCCGACGCACTATTGTCCGGGCTGCGGCCATGGCATCGCCCACCGCCTCGTCGCGGAAGTGATCGACGAGCTCGGCATCCGGGATCGCACGATCGGAATCGCTCCGGTCGGCTGTGCGGTCCTGATGTACAATTACCTCGACGTGGACATGATCGAAGTCGCCCACGGTCGGGCCCCCGCCGTCGCCACCGGCATGAAGCGAACGAATCCCGACAAGATCGTCTTCTCGTATCAGGGCGACGGCGATCTGGCGGCCATCGGCACCGCGGAGATCATCCACGCCGCCCACCGGGCCGAACAGCTCACGGTGGTCTTCATCAACAACGCGGTCTTCGGCATGACCGGCGGCCAGATGGCCCCCACCACCATGCTGGGACAAGTCACCGCGACGACGCCCCAGGGCCGTCAATCCAACGGCCAGGGATTCCCCCTGCAGATCTCGGAGATCATGGCCCTGCTTCCGGGGGCGGTGTATGTGGAGCGGTGCGCCCTGAGCAGCGTGCCTCGAATCCAGCAGACCAAGGCCGCGATCAAACACGCCTTCGAGCTACAGGTCCAGGGGGCTCAAGGACTCTCGCTCGTGGAAGTCCTGTCCCCCTGCCCGACGTACTGGCGGATGGCCCCCGGCGACGCGATGAAATGGATCGAGGACCACATGAGCAAGGTCTTCCCGATCGGACGGATGAAAGGATAATGGCAACGGACTACCTGTATGAAGAAATGGTCCTGGCCGGTTTCGGCGGCCAGGGGATCGTCCTGGCGGGCAAGCTTCTGGCGCAGACGGCCATGCGGGCCGGCCTGGAGGTGACGTACATGCCCTCCTACGGGGCCGAAGTCCGCGGTGGAACAGCCAACTGCATGGTGGTCGTCTCCAACCGGCCGATCGCCTGCCCCATCGTCGGCGCGCCGAACTCCCTGGTAATCTGCAACAAGGCGTCTCTCAGCAAGTTTGCACCGCGCCTCAAACCCGGCGGCCTGCTCATTTTCAACAGCTCGCTGATCCAGAGCCTGCACTCGGTCCCCGACGGCATCGAAATCGTCGGCGTGCCGGCCGAGGAACTCGCCATCGAAGCGGGCTCTCCCAAGAGCGCCAACATGGTCATGCTCGGCGCGTACCTGGGCAAGCGGGGTTTTCTCAACCCCCAGCAGGCGGCCGAGGCCCTGCCCGACGTGCTGGCCGAACGTCACCGCAAGACAATCCCCATGAATGCAGAGGCCCTTCGCCGAGGAGCCCAGTACGCTCTCCAGCAGACATAGCCGCATCATCGACGTGTCCATAGAGGATGCCGGCAGCCAAGCTCTTGCAGCTTAGGCTGCCGGCATCATTTCGTACTCAACACAGGCAACTTCGCTTCGACGAGAAGAAGCGACTACGGCAGGAGCCGGATGTCGTCGAAGTACAAGACTCCCTTGGCTCCCGAGCCCTCGACGCCGATCGTCAACGTGCGGACCTGCTTGACGCCGCTGACTTTGGACAGATCGATGCTCCATGCACGCCATTCTGCGCTGGCCAGGTCTGCCGGGGCACCGTCGTAGGCAACCTTCACCCCGTTGATCTTCGCGTACAATTGCCCGCCGTTGTCCGCGGCGCCGGCGAACCAGACCGCCAGGGTCTTGACGCCGTGGGCGGTCCAGTCCTGGACCGAGTCGAAGGTCGTCGTGGCCTCCGAGAACGCGAAGGACGTGTTGCCGTACTGAAGCGGCATCGACTGCCTGCCGCCATGAACGATCGTCTTCTCGGCGAATGGAGCTTCCGTGTACCCGACCTGCGAGCCGCTCTTGCCGTCGGTGAGACCGTCGATCCAGGCGTGCCAGATCGTCGCTTCGGCGTCGATGTTGTCGGTGTAGCCTTCGAAGTCGTCAACCACGAGAAACGCTTGCGTCGTGAAGCTCCAGACGTCGCCGGCCGTGGTTCCTGCGGGACCGACTTCATCGACCTTCCAGAAGTACTTCGTCCCGAGGATCAAGCCTGCGGGACTGTAACTGCGATCACTGACGCTCTGGCCCGAGACGGCGCCGCCGGCGACCGCGGCGCTGTCGGCGCCGATGTACACCATGTGCGAGGTCGCGTCCCGGCCGGGCCGCCAGCTCAGATCGCCATCGACGCTGACGTCCGCAACTCCATCCGCTGGCTCAGGGCTGTAGGCCTGCAATGGCACGTGGAAGAACCGCACCTCGCTGAGACCCGCCTGGGCGACCATGCCGCCCCAGTTGCTGTCGATCGAGAGCTTGACGAACTTCGCCATGGCTCCGCCGAAATCAACCGTCGTGTTGGCGGTATAGGTCGGCGTGCCGTCTGCCCTGCCGAACTCCGGCACATCGTCCAGCGGCGTCCATGTCTGTCCATCGACGGAGTACTCGATTCGGACGCTCCTGGCTCCCATGCCGATCATGCTCTCGACCAACTGGTTGGAGTTCCAGACCCACATCTCATGCAGTTTGTAGGTCTTTGCGAATTCGAACTGGACCCAATGCGGCTTGGCGTTGGTGCTCGTCCACATCTGCGTCGCTTCGGTCGAATGCTGGTCCAGGTCGTTGAGTCCCGCACCGTTGACGATGTTCTGCACGTTCAGGCCCGGCTGCGTGCTGGAGGCCTTGGCCGTCACGCTCTTGATCGGGTAGGCGTAGGGCTCGACCGTGAAGCTCCAGGTCAGGCCTTTGAAGATCGTGCTGTCGGGGGCTGCGTTGACTTCGTCCACCCGCCAATAGTAAGTCTTGCCATATTCGAGGGCGTCTGCCGGCTGGTACAGGGCGTCCGCCTGATCCTGGCTGACGAGAACGCCTTTCGAGTCGGACCGGCTGGCTTCGTTGACGTCGTCAAAGACCGTGCCGAAGTAGACATCGTGCGTCGCGGCGAACTGCCCGGCCGTCCAGCTCAAGGCGGTGCTGCACAGCACATCCGTCTCTCTGTCCTCAGGACTGGGTTCCTTGGCCAACTCCACGCCGGCGCCGGCAAGGATCCCCTTGAGCTCCTCTGCGGTCAGACAATGGTTGTAGATCCTGACATCGTCGATCCCGCCGATCCAGTCGCATCCCCAACCATCCGAGCCGATCAGGACCGGGCACGTGCTGCCCGTGATTTGACCCATGGCGGTCTCGCCGGCCAGTTCGCCGTCGAGGTAGGCTCTCAAGGTCGCTCCATCGTGGGCGCAGGCGATGTGGCACCATTCGTCCCGGTTGAGCTTGCGGCCGACGTAGGCCCAGGCCCTGGGCGACGTGTTGAACGTGAACGCCATGAAGGGCTGGGGACTGGCCCATCCATACCGCACCTGCCAGCTCCAGCTCGGACTGGCCGTGCTCAGCGCCTTGGCCATCGGCGCGGTTTCCGTGCCCTTTCCCTCAGGGTCGTCGGCGCCGGGCTTGATCCACAGCGCGATGGAGATCTGGCTTTGAATGTTCAGACTGGCGTCGCCGCCGCAGTTGATGTAGTCCCCGCCTCCGCCGGCGGCGCCCAGACCGTGAAACTCCATGGCTTTCCCGAAGACGCCGGGAATCCAGGTCGGCTTGTTCACGATCGTGCCGTGGTTTCCCTTTCCCGAGGAATCGGCCACCACCGTCCCGCCTCCCTCATCGAAAGTCCAGTGACCGACCAGTTCCGCCAGGCTTGCACGAGCCATTCCCAGCGACAAGAGACACGCCAGACAACAGAGATACCTCTTACCCATGGTTTTCCTCCTTCTCTTGCGAACCTCAAACCGATCCCCTCGACATGCGGGACACACCCCATGCGGAGAGATCGCGCGAAATCGGATTCACCTGCCTGCTACCCAAGCATGAAATGTGTGTAGACTGTGCCGCCCCCCTTTCCGTTTCGACGCAAGAACACCCACAGCGTCCTCATTTCCCGCTCCATTCCACGGTACGACCTTCCCCCACGTCCGTACTCGGTGGCGTCCGCGGACCTCGCCCCAGAGCCTGCGGAAACAACCCTGCAACCACTGTGTTTGTTCTACCCGATTTCTCCTCTGCATTCCAGAAAATTCTGTTCGCGGCCGCACAGAAGATATCGAGATTCGCAGGAGATCTGCAGCCCTGAGAGTCCCGAAAACCCTTGCCTCGCAGGATCGCGTGGGCTACAATCAGACAAAATCGTGTAACAAATAGCGTTCAGAACGAGAGAACAGGATGACCAAACAATCAGGCACGAGGAAATCGAAGGCCATCTGCAGCTTCTGCGGCCGCTCGGGCAATCAGGCCGATACGCTGATCGAAGGGCCGGATGACGTGTTCATTTGCCCCGAGTGCGTGGAGCTGTGCCATAACATCATCAAACAGAACCGCCGCCAGGTGGACGGGCAGCGGTCGAGTTCCAGGGCCACGCCCAAACCGCGAGAGATCAAGGAATACCTGGATCAGTACGTGATCGGCCAGGAGAAGGCCAAGAAGTACCTGTCGGTGGCGGTGCACAACCACTACAAACGGCTCCTTCACGGCGATATCGGCGACAGCGAGATCGATCTGGACAAATCCAACGTCCTGCTCATCGGGCCCACCGGCAGCGGCAAGACCCTCCTGGCCAAGACCCTGGCCCACAAGCTCGACGTGCCCTTCGCCATCTGCGATGCAACGACTGTGACCGAAGCGGGTTACGTCGGCGAGGACGTGGAGAACTTCCTCCTGCGACTGCTGCAGAACGCCGATTTTGACCTCGAATCCGCGCAGAGAGGCATCGTCTACATCGACGAAATCGACAAGATCGGCAAGACGAATCAGAACGTGTCGATCACGCGGGACGTGTCGGGCGAAGGCGTACAGCAGGCCCTGCTCAAAATGCTCGAAGGGACGATCTCGAACATCCCGCCCCAGGGCGGCCGCAAGCACCCCGAGCAGTCGTACATCCAGATGGACACGAGCAACATCCTGTTCATCTGCGGCGGGACCTTCGTCGGCCTGGACAACATCGTGCGTAAGCGTCTGGGCCGCAAGATGATCGGTTTCGACTCGGAAATCTCCGGTCAGGTGGACGATAAGGCCGATCTGACCGATGTGCTCAGCCAGGTCATCCCGGAGGACATCATCGAGTTTGGAATGATCCCCGAGATGGTCGGCCGACTGCCGGTGATCGCACCCCTGGGCGCCCTCGACGTGGACGCCCTGGTGGACATCCTGACCAAACCTCGAAACGCCCTGTGCAAGCAATACCAGCGGTTCTTCGAGATGGACGATGCGGACCTGGAGTTCACGGACGACGCCCTGCGAGCGCTGGCTCGCAAGGCCCTTACGCGGGACACCGGCGCCCGGGCCCTGCGCGCGATCGCCGAGGAGCTCATGATCGACCTGATGTACCAGTTGCCCGAGGAGCCCAAACCGGCCAGCTACGTCATCACGAGGGACATCGTCGAAGGCAAGGCCCCCCTCACAGCCGCCCGGCAGAACATCCGCAAGGAATCCGCCTAAACAAAACGAGCAGGGACTGACGCACAGTCCCTGCTCGTTCTCCTGATCTTCGCAGCCGCGATGCCGATTCTGCAATCAGTCGAAGACCTCGACTTGCGAGTAAACCGGGACCAGCAGGTTGTACATCAGCACCACTTCCCCGTTGAACATCCGGATGCAGCCCCGTGAGCCGGCGGTGCCGATCTGCTCGGGTTCCTTGGTGCCGTGGATGGCGAAGCCCGTCCTGCCCACCGCAGCCCCTTCCATGCCATCCAGCGCGATCCAGCGGGTGCCCAGAGGATAATCCGGATCGTCCGCTTTGTAGACGCGTCCGCTGTCGGGATCGGTCCATGTCGGTTTGATCAGCTTGCCGCCGTCCTGGACCCGCCACAAGCCCGTCGGCGTCTCGTAGCCGGGTCGGCCCAGGCCCACTTTGAAGCTGCGGACATACGTGTCCTGCAGGTACAGATCCAGCGTGAAGGTGGAACGGCAGACCTTCGCGTGAAACGGCCCTTTGACGACCTTCAACGCCTTGCCCGCCTGCAACGCCTGCGGACGCGGGATGTTGTTGATCTGCATCAGGATCTCATGGGGCACCTTGAGCCGCCGGCCGATGACTTCGAGCACTTCGCCGGAGCGGACCGTGTAGGTGTCGCAGAGTCTGTCGCTCGGGAAGGCCGCCGGGCCGAAGAGCCACTTGTCGGCCAGCTTGGTCATCTCGGTCTTGACTGTCTCGCGTTGCTGTGGGCTCAACTGCATCTGCAAGACCGCGTTGAGCTTGTTGCGGACCTCGATCACCGCGCCCGGCTGGCTCTGGATCTGCGACAAGGCTTCCGTGATCGCCGCTTCCGCCTGAGGATTGGCCGGCGCCGCCGGAACGACTGCAGGCTGTGCAACCGTGGACGAGACTGCGACCGCAGATTCCGGGCGCGTCTGCACCGGCGCGACAAGCTGCGAAGGCAGAACCGTCGCGGCGGGCGTCGGCTCGGGAGTCGTGATGGTTCCAGCGGCCGGACTCGGTGCGACGGACGCGGGATTGGGCGCCGCGACCATCAGGGATTCCGACGCCGGGTTGCCGGCGGTCGCTTCCTGCGGACCGCCGGACTGACCGCGGAACAACAGGAACACCACCGCGGCAAAGAGAATCACCGCCGTAACCAGATATACGCCGCCGCTCTTCCAGCCATGCCGGACCGCGGCCAGATTCGAGAACAACCGAGCCATCCTATACTCCTTTCTGCCCGTCGCAATGAACCACTTCCTCATCCGTGACCAGCCATTCTACGGGCTCGTCGCTCTCGGTCGTGGGAATCAACTCCATCACCTGTTCAGCAAACGCCAATCCGCACCGGGTCGCGGTCAGATCCTTGTTGGCGAAGAAACGGTCGTAATATGACCCGCCGCGGCCCAGGCGATTGCCCTTGCGGTCGTAGCCCAGTCCCGGCGTCACAACCATGTCGATCTGGCCAAACGGAATGGGCACGCCCGTCGTCGGGTTGCGAAGCCCCCAGGCCCCCGTCGAGAAGCCGGTGTCGAGCGACTGGATCCGCACCGGGATCATGTGCCGCTGCTGCCAGGAGATCTTCGGAACCGCGACCGTCTTGCCGAGCTGCCAAGCCTGCAGGATCGCGTCGGAGGTGTCCACCTCGTGCGGGAGCGACAGGAACATCATAATGATGGACGCATTCTGAAAGAGCTCCGTGGCGACCAGATTGCGGCAGGCCTGGCGGCTCTTTTCCTTACGCTGCTCCGCCGACATGGCGATCAGACAGGCGCGCAACCGGCTGCGCAGCTCAACCTTCTCCATGGACGGGTCCCTGGTTATCGTTGTCGTTGGCGTTTTGACACACTCGGCCATTATCTATCAAGGATCGAAGTCTTTGTAAATGCAGCAGGATATTTTTCTCCCGTCCTGCGTCTTTCGGAACATAGTACGTCTTGGCCGGTCCCGGCAGATACTCCTGCGGCACGAAGCCATCCGGATAGTCGTGCGGATACCTGTAACCGACTCCAAATCCGGCCTCCTTGGCCGCTGGATAGTGCGCATCCTTCAAATGCGGGGGCACCGCCTTCACCGGTTCATTCTTCACGTCCGTCGCAGCGCTCCAGATGGCTGCTGCACAGGCGTTGGATTTCGGGGCGCAGGCGACGTAAATCGCCGCCTGAGCCAAGGCCAACTGCGCCTCCGGCAACCCCACGAATTCCGAGATCTGCACCGCCGCAGCAGCCAGCACCGTCGCGACCGGATCGGCGTTGCCCACATCCTCGGCTGCACAAACCGCGATCCGTCGGGCGATGAAACGGGTGTCTTCGCCCCCGGCCAGCATTCGAGCCAGCCAATAGACGGTCGCATCGGGGTCCGAACCCCTCATGCTCTTCTGGAGGGCGCTGGCCAAATCGTAGTGCGAGTCCCCCGTTCCGTCGTACAGGACGGCTTTTTGTTGTATCGACTCTTTGGCGGCTTCCAGATGAAAGATTATCCGGCCGCCTCCCGCCTGGCGGACCTGGCTGAGCACCCCGACCTCCAGAGCGGTCAGAGCCTTGCGGACGTCGCCCTCGGACATCCTCGCCAGAAAGACCAGCGCGTCTTCCTGAGCCTGAACGTCGAGCTTGCCGAGCCCCCGCTCGGGGTCGCTGACCGCCCGCCGGAGCAGATGCAGGATGTCATCGGCCCCCACCGGCTCGAACCGAAAGACCGTGCTGCGCGATATCAGAGGACCGTTGATGGAAAAGTAGGGATTCTCGGTGGTTGCGCCGATGAGCGTGACGATCCCGGACTCGACGTCGTTGAGCAGCACGTCCTGTTGGGCGCGATTGAAACGGTGGATCTCGTCGATGAACAGGATGGTCCGCCCCCCGCGGGTGGCCAGTCGATCCTTCGCCTCCGCGATCACGTCGCGGATGTCCTTCACCGTGGCGGCCGGAGCGCTGAGATAGTGGAACCTGGCCTTGGTCTGGCGGGCAATCACCATGGCCAGGGAGGTCTTTCCCACCCCCGGCGGACCGCAGAACAGGACGCTGCTGAGCCGGTCGGCCTGGAGCATCCGCGTCAGCAGCTTCCCCGGCCCGAGGAAATGCTGCTGGCCCACGAACTCCTCGAGGGTCCGCGGCCTCATCCGGGAAGCCAGGGGCGCCGCCGCATCGAGGTTGGCCTTCTCCTGGGCTTCGAACAACATCCTGTCGGTCCGACCGTCCTGCATAGCTTCCATTATAGCGCCGCCGGAGCCCTCTGTCGAAGCGATTTGATTCGACGTCGCAAAGCCCCGGACAGTTGACGACCTTCTTACCCCTCATAGTCCTGTTTGTGCCGGCACAACCACGACCGCGAAGACTCGCCGGAACGAAGACCGCCCACAACGGTGACGCGAGGTGCGGTGCGACGAATCGAGGGGTCGGCACGACGTGACATCAGGCGTCCAACACGTGTCGCGAGCGTTCGGACGGGATCGTGTGACCTTCACATAAACCATGTCCCGACAACCAATTACGAGACACCGTCCGAAACGGTAAAACTAGGCAACCCACACGGCGACACACCAGATTCTCCGCCTTACGCACAGAGAAACCCTCGCGCCAAAAAAATCGGAAAAACTGTTTTTTTTGTTTGATTTCCCGCTCCCACTTTTCTACACTGCTGCGAATGCTGATCGACAGAGTGCAGGTTCTATCCTTACGCCTTGGAGGCAGCAGAGCAGGTTAAACTGAAGATCAACTCGCGTGGTAGGCAGATTTCGGTTCTTTGGTGTGAATAGTATAGGTGTGGTTGGCAACCCGTAAGCCAGTGTGAGTGACACATTTGAAAGGGGAGTATCATGAAACGTGGTTTGGTTGTACTATCGATGGTAGGGTTGGTGTTTGCCAGTGTGGCGAGTGCTTCTGTACAACAGGGTGACACCGAGTTGGATTTCCTCGGTGGGTTCCTGACCCAGAACGGCAAAGACGGCGGCGAGGATATCGACGCGCTGTTCCTCTCGGCCGCGCTCGGGTATTTCTTCACCGACAACATCCAGGGTCAGGTTGTCGCCATGGGCGCCTGGACGGAAGCCGGCGGCGTCGATAATGACGTCTACGGTTTCGGTGTTCGCGGCAAGTATCATTTCATGCCCACGAATCAGTGGGTGCCCTATGTCGGCGGCCAGTTGCTGTGGGTTGAGCTGGATGGCGACGGCGGGACCGATGGCGACGGCATGCTGTGGGGCCCGGTTCTCGGTCTGCGGTATGAGCTCAACGCCAACAACGACTTCTTCGTCGAGTATCAGTACCACATGTGGGAAGGCGATGCCGGCGATGCGATCGATGATGGCCATGGCCTTTTCGTCGGTCTGATTCATCAGTTCAAATAAGATGTGAGCATGCCTCCATCTATGCCATTGAACCGCACGTAGCTCCTGCGGAGCAGTAAAGCAAAAGGCGTTGCGAATTCGAAAGAGTTCGCAACGCTCTTTTTATGTACAGCTCGATGTTCATGCCTTCAGTCGCTGCAATCGCACCGGCCCGCCACTCACCAGACCGAGTTATCGGCCCTTCCATTTCCTGCCTCCGACGACGGATTTCCTGGTGAAGGGCCCCTGCTGTGTGGCCGATAAGAGAACGGCAGGGGCTCGGACGCGCCCGGATTCCAGGATCGGCGCGCGATCCCAATCAGAAGAGAGCCCCCTCAAAGTGTCTTGAAAGGGAATTGCGATGCGACAGAATCTGGTGATGCTGCTTTCGTCGATCTGCCTGCTCCTGGGGAGCGTGGCGAACGGTTCGGTCAAGAAAGGCGACGTGGAGATCGACTTCTCCGGCGGCTGGCTGATGGCGAAAACCGAAGCCGGGGACCTTGCGGGAACCGCCCCCGCGATCAACTTCGACGATGTGCTTTCGGGCGCAACCGGAGCGGATCTGGATGGCTGGATGGCGATGATCGGCCTGTCCCGCTTCGCGACCAACAATCTGCAACTCGGCATCGCCGGCTTCTATACCCAGATGCAGGGCGACACCGAGACCTTCCCCCTGCCGGGCTTTCCGGAGGTGACGGCCGAGTTCGATCTCGATGTGACCGCCTATGGAGTCGGAGGCCGGGCGAAATGGCACTTCAATCCGACCGCTCAGTGGGTATGGTACGCCGGAGCCCAGGCGTTCTGGATCAGCGCGGACGTTGACGTGGACGGCGCGATTCCCGGGTTCGAGGAAATCGCCCCGCCGGGAAGCAACAGCGACAGCCTCAGCGGCATCCTCTGGGGACCGGTCGCGGGCGTACGCGTCGAAATCGGCCCAAAGGACGAACTCTTTCTGGAGTATCAGTACCACCTCTTCTCCGGCGACATCAGCGACGTGATCGAGAACGGACACGGCTTCTTCGCCGGGCTCATCCACCGCATGAAGTAGTTTTCGGTTGGACCGACCCCACAGTTGCTTGACGGCCCGCGGGATCCGCGGTACAGTGGAAGCAGTGGAAGACCACAGGATCGAGTGCCGGGGGGCAAGAATCCGATCCTGTGCATCAAGGTTCAACCGCACATGGTTGCATGAGAAAGGAGTGGGACAATGCAGAGGACGAAATCAACGCGGATCGCGGCGTTTCTGACGCTGGGCGTCTGTGTCTCGGTAGCCGCCGGCGGCGCCCCGATGGGTCCTCCGATCGCAGTCCTGGGCGAGGGACAGTGGTCCGTGGGCGGCGAGTTCGCCCGTGAACAGATGGACTTGGAGGCCTTCGGGATCTCTGTGGAGACCATCGACGGGGACTTCAGCACGTCTTACGCGCAGCCCTTCACGCTCAAGGACCTCGCGGTGAACATGGGCTTCGTGACTCTCGGCTACGGCATCTGCGACAACTGGGACCTCTTCCTTCGGGCCGGCGCCGCCGATGCGCAGGACGACCTGATCCTCCATCCCGCCACGGCGGAGAACGCTGAGGACCGATTCAGCTTCGACGGCGATTTCGGTTTCGCCTGGGGCGCCGGCACGCGGGCGACTTTCTGTCGCACCGGCCCCTGGAGTTTCGGAGGCCTCGTCCAGGTCACCTGGTTCGATCCCGGTTCCAGCGATTTTCAACTGGGCGAGATCGCCGATCCCCTGGGCTATGTGACTGGCGACGCGGACATCAAGTACTGGCAGACTCAGGTCGCGCTGACGGTCGCCTATGAAACCGACATGTGGAGAGTCTGGGGCGGGCCCTTCCTGCAGTTCATCGAAGGCGATCTGGAACTTGATGGACAGTACATCGTCGAAGGCGACGTCGTCGGCACCGTCGCCAATTGCGCGGACATCGAGGAATCGTCTCAGTTCGGCGCTCACGTCGGCATCAGCGCGCAGTTGACCGACCAGTGGAACCTGTGGGTCGAGGGCCAGATCACCGGCGACTCCTGGCTCATCGGCATCGGCACCGCGTTCACGCCGGAGAGCCTCGGACTGTAAGCGGCCGGAATCGTCGGGTATTCGAAACATTGGGGAGGCAAGTGCAATACCTTGCCTCCTTTTTCTATTGGATCGGATCGGGGAAACCGCGAAAAAGACCGGCCGGGTCCGTCACAGCGTCCGATCGGCCATGAATCGGGCCGTCTGGGCCAGTGCATCGCGAGCCCCGCCGGCAGGCAGTTCCGCCAAGGCCTCGATCGCCTGGAGCACGTACTGTTCGGCCCGCTCGTGAGCGTATTGCAGGCTGCCCCTGCGGCGAAGCATCTGGACCAGTTCCCGCCGCGACTCGCCTCCGGAATCCATCATGTCCCGCACGCGGGATCGTCCCGTCTCCTCCAGAGTGTCGAGCAGGTGAATCACCGCCAGCGTGAGCTTGTCCTTGGCGGCGTCTCTGCGTCCGGTCTTGCCCGTGTGGGCTTCGTCGCCGGTGATGTCGAGAAGGTCGTCAGCGATCTGGAACGCGATGCCGGCGCGCAGGCCGAAGCGAGCCACCGCCTCGACGTGGCGCTCCTGGGCGTGCGAGAGCATTGCTCCCAGACGACAACAACCGCTGAAGAACGACGCGCTCTTCTCGGTGATGATCTCGATGTATTGGGCTTCGCCCAGCCGCCAGTTGCGCCGCTGGACGACCTGCCGCAATTCCCCTTCACAGACTCGGACCGCAGTCTGCGCGACGACTTTCGCAACCGACCCGTCGAGATCGGCCGCCATGCCAAAGACGCGACTGAGCACGAAATCGCCCAGCAACACCGCGGATTCATTGCCCCAGAGACGGTTGACCGTGGGAGATCCCCGCCGCAGATGGCCGTCGTCGATCACGTCGTCGTGCAGGAGCGTGGCGTGGTGGATCATCTCGACCATGGCCGCGACGCGGAGGTGATCCGCGGTCAACGGGCCGAAGCACTCCCCGGCGAGCAGAACCAGCCCTGGGCGGAGCAGCTTGCCCGTGCAGGCGTTGACGTGGTCGAAAAGAGGCGAGATCTCCCCCGCTACGTCGCGAGCCGCCAGCGTCTGGCGGATCAGATCGCTCACCTGCTCAAGCTGCGAATCGATCCTCGCGAAGGAAGGGATCTCCCGCCACGGGGCCTTATCCGAATTGCTCATGATGATCGGTGATTCCATAGATCGCGACGGGCGGACGCAGGGTGCGGCCGAACGCCATTCGCTACTGCCCCTTCCCATGGGCGTACGCGTAGAACTTCTCGCGCAGCATGCGTGTGACGGGTCCGGGCTTGCCGTCGCCGATGGGTCGTCCATCGATTTCCACGACGCCGATGACCTCCGCGGCGGTTCCCGTCAGGAACATCTCGTCGCAGACGTACAGATCGAACCGCGTCAGGTTCTTCTCGACGACTTCCAGCCCCTCCCGGCGGGCCAGCCGCATGACCACGGCGCGCGTGATGCCTTCGAGGCTTCCGGCCTGGACCGGAGGCGAACAGACAACGTGGTTCCGCACGATGAAGACGTTGTCCCCGGTCGCCTCGGCGACGTAGCCCTCGTGGTTGTACATGATCGCCTCAGGCACGTTGGAGTCCAGGGCCTCGATCTTTGCCAGGATGTTGTTCAGATAGTTGAGGCTTTTCACCTGCGGCGGAATGGCCAGCGGGTGGTTGCGAATCGTCGTAGCGCTGATCACCTTCATGCCGTTCTCGTACAACTCTTCCGGATAGAGCTGGATGGTGCTGGCGATGATGACCAGGCCGCTGCGCTGGCACGCGAAGGGGTTCAGGCCCAGGCACCCCACGCCGCGGGTGACCAGGAGCCGGATGTAGCCGTCGATGATCCCGTTGGCTTTGACGGTCGCCTCGGTGGCCTCGATCAATTCCTTCGGATCCATGGGCATCGTCAGTCGGATGGCCCGAGCGGATTCGTAGAGCCGTTTGATGTGCGCGTCGAGCTCGAACACTTTGCCGCTGTAGACGCGAATGCCCTCGAAGACGCCGTCCCCGTAGAGCAGACCGTGATCGAAGACCGAGATTCTCGCGTCGGCCTCATCCACCAGACCCGTGTTGAGCCAAATCTTCAAACCCATCGTCGCACCTCATGCCTCCAACTACCTGGCCCGACCGTCCACCAGCGTCACGATCCGCTGGGCCTTGCGGGCGATCCGCTCGTCGTGGGTGACCATGACGATCGTCTGCCCTGCCTTGTTCAGCGTGTCGAGAACATTCAGAATACCATTTCCTGTCGCAGAGTCAAGGTTTCCGGTCGGCTCGTCCGCCAACAGAAGCTTGGGCTCGTTCATCAGGGCCCTGCCGATGGCGACCCGCTGCCGCTCGCCGCCGGACAACTGAAAAGGCTTGTGCTTCATCCGTTCTTTCAGCCCCATCTGCTCCATCAGGCCCTCGGCCCGTTGGCGAACCGTGCGGCGGCCCGCCAGCCAGCCTGCGACGCTGCGGGAGATCATCGCCGGCAGCATGACGTTCTCCAACACCGTTAACTCGTCCAGCAGATGGTAGAACTGAAACACAAAGCCCACCTTCTCGTTGCGGAACCGGTTCAACTCCCGAGCGCCGACGCGGTTCAGGTCGCGTCCGTTGAACTGGATCACGCCCTTATCGGGCCTGTCCAGACCGCCCAGGACGTGGAGGAACGTGCTCTTGCCGCTGCCGGAGGCGCCGACGATGGCGATAAACTCGCCCTCCTGCACCGCCAGTTCCGCGCCCTTGAGGACGTTGACCCGGGTCGCCCCCATGCGATACGACTTGTGGACGTTTTCGGCTTTCAGGATGACTGGCAACTGACTCATGGATCCTCGGACGGCACGCGGCCGTCATCAGGTCGAACAACTCGTTTCGAAAGTCCCGTTCTTATCTCACTCCCCGGTCCGCGTCAAGCTTACGTCCGCATGGCGTGCAGCGTCTCGACCGGCTGCAACCGGGCCGCCTGGTAACTCGGCACCAGGGCACCGAGCAGACAGGCCAGGATCGCGCTGGCGATGATGACCGCCATGACCTCGGGCTCCACCCGGTTGGGGATGTCCTCGATCGCGTAGATCGTGCGGTCCCACAACTGCCAGCCGAATCGGAAGAACAACCATTCCTCGATCCGATTGATCCGGGCCAGAAACAGCCAACCCGCGAACGTCCCCACGCACGAGCCGATGAGCCCCACCCCGAACGCGAAGCCGGAGAACAGCGTCAGCACCCCGACGTTCGACGCCCCCACGCTCTTGAGGATGCCGATGTCCTTCCTCTTGTTCGTGATGATCATGTGGAACACGACGAAGACGATGAATACGGTGGTGATCCCGACCAGGCCGAACATCAGGCTCAGCAAGACCTGCTCCTTCTCCATCGGCGCGATCACCGCTCTGCGGTACCGCATCCAGTCCTGGACGGACACGCCTTCGAGCAAACCGCTGTTGGGGGATTCGGCCATGTCCTGCTTGAACCGGCTCCACAGTTCCGCGACCCGGCGGGTCCCTTCTTCGACGCTCACATCGGGCGAGAAGCGGACGTGAACGGCGCTGACCCGCTTCTCCTGGCCGCTCATGCACAGTTCCTGCGCCTTCTCCAGCGGGATGTACACGAGGGAACCGTCGACCCGTGCGATCCCCGTGTGGGAGTAATCGCTGTACTGAAAGCTCTCCGTTCTGGCGGGATTGCTGCCGACCCCGGCCAGCGCCCCTCGGGCGGTGAGCGGAAAGCCTGTCAGCGTCAGCGACAATCTCGGAGGCCGGGCGCCGTAGCTGTACTGGCCCTGGGCGTTCCGCAACAGGATCACGTCGACGCCCCACACACAGCCGGTGGCGTTGGGGTCGTTGATCGGCACGAAGGCCTTCTCGGACTCGGCGGCGCGGAAGTGCAGGGTCTGTGCGAAATTCGTGGTCTGGCTGTGCAGAACGGGATCGAGTCCCAGGATTTCGACGCCTTTCTTGATGTCGTAGTTCGTCAGGTTCAACAACGCGAAATTCTTGACCACAGGCGAAACGCCCAAAACGAATCCGCTGTCTTTGAGCTGAGTCATGAACTGCTCGTAGTACGGGAATCCCACGAGCGAATCGGTCCCGACGACGCAGTCGCCGACGAATTCATGGTTCTTCTGCTTGAACTGGCCGACCAAACCCGACATCACGGTCATCACTACCACGACGATGAAGACGCACAACGCGACCGCCAGGGTCGCGAAATATGTGATGCGCCGCTTGAGCAGATACCGGATGATCAGGGTCAGCTTGTACACGACCATTCCTTCCGCGGAGGACTCATCCTCCGTTCACCGGACCTTCGGTCACTCATACCGCAACACCTCGACCGGACGGGTCCGCGCGGCCACGAACGCCGGGATCAGGGCCCCCAGGGCCGCCGCCAGGACGGCCATGCCCACGATCGGCAGGGACGACGGCCAGTCCACCTCGTTGGGGATTCTGCTGAACATGTAGATGCTGCTCTTCCAGAGCTTCAGGCCAAAAACGACGCGAATCCAATTCTCCAGCTCGTTGATATTCCGCGTGATGACGTATCCGAGGATCGTGCCGATGCCCGAACCCGCAACGCCCACCGAAACGCCGAAGCCCAGGAACAGCGCGACGACGGAGGAACTGGCCGCTCCGCAGCTCTTGATGACCGCGACGTCCCGCTGCTTGAGCTTGACCATCATGTAGAAGATGCAGAAGACCAGAACGACCACGCTGAAACTGACGACGCCAAAGATCACCAGAAGCACGCCCATCTGCTTCTTGATCTCGGCGACATAGGGCCCCTGCAACTGCATCGCGGTGTAGATGTCGGTATCGACGATGTTGAAGACGCTCCAGCCCAGTTCACGCTCCGCGAAATCGCCCCAGATCTCACGGACGTCGTTCACCGCCTTGTACGGATCGACGCCGGGCTTGAGACGGATACTGACCCGCGTCGCCAGATCGCCAGGCTGGCCTGGATACAATTCCTTCTGGAGCGACTCGATCGGAAGATAGATGAAGCCGCTGTCCAGTTCGTGCACGCCCGCGAAAACCAGGTCCACGACGCGGAACGGAATGACCCTTCTCCTGGGGACCTGGGCCTGATTGGGGTCTCCGCCGGCGTCTGCGCTGCCGGTCGTCACGGTGATCCGCCGGCCGACGAACTCCTTGAGGATCGCTTCCTTGTCGTATTCGTCCGTCTCTTCGTCCGGCTGGGCCACCACGCCGATCCCGACGAATCCGCCGATCTCTGCCGGCGCGTCGGGCGCCGCAAAGGAAGGCTCTCCCTCGGTCCGACCCTGAAGGAGCAAGGCGCTCTTGAGCCCGGTCACCCGTGCCCTGCTTTGGGGCTGGATACCCCAGACGCTGACCGGACGCACGTTGCCCTGGCCCAGGTGCAGAAGTCCCTCGGAAGACAGACTCGGCGAAGCGGCTTCAATGATGTCCATCCGCTCCAGCCGATCGATGAACGCGGGGTATTTCGCAATCACGAGGCCCTGCGGCGCCGCGAGGGTCACGTCGCCGATCATCTCGACCGCGCTGCGCTCGAACATGGCGATGAAGCCGGAGAACAGACTGGCCACGACGATCAGCAGAGAGACCGACATCGCCACGGCCGCGATGCTCAGAAGAATGATCCGCCGACTACGAAGATACTTGAGCCAAAGGAATAGCTTCAACATCCGCTTTCACAATCGCCTCGGGAACCGCCAGGCACAGGCGAGAATCGGCCTTACGGGTTCTCCGCCGTCAAGGGCTTCAAGAGCGGGAACAGAATGACGTCGCGAATCGTCGTGGCACCGGTCAGCAGCATGACGAGCCGGTCGACCCCGATGCCCAGGCCGCCGGCCGGAGGCATGCCGTACTTGAGGGCGTCCACGTAGTCCGTGTCCATCTTCGTGATCGATTCCTCCTGGCCTCTCAACTGCCGGCGGAAGTTTTCGAACTGGATGGCCGGGTCGTTCAGTTCCGTGTAGGCGTTGGCCAGCTCCATGCCTGAGACGAACAACTCGAACCGTTCCGCGTATCGCGGGTCCGCCTTGCTGGGCCGGGCCAGAGGGCACAGGATCGCCGGGTAGTCGATGACGAAGGTCGGATCGATCAGGTTGTGCTCGACCGTCGTCTCGAAGACCTCGTTGGTCACGACCGCGTCGTCCATCCCGGCGTCCTCGATCTTCAGCTCGCGGGCCTTGGCGCGGATCGCCTTGATATCATCGACGTCGCAGCCGCTGAATTCTTTCAGCAATTCCGCGTATTTCGCCCGACGCCAGGGCCGTTTGAACTCGATCTCCCGTTCGCCGAATTGGATCTTCGTGCCCGAACCGATGGCCTCGATGCAGGCACAGACCAGCTCTTCCGTCAAGTCCATCATCACGTGGTAGTTGCCATAGGCTTGATAGACCTCGACCATCGTGAACTCGGGATTGTGCTGGCGGTCGAGGCCTTCGTTGCGAAAGTTGCGGTTGATCTCGAAGACCCGCTCCATGCCGCCGACCAGGAGCCGCTTGAGGAACAGCTCCGGCGCGATCCGCAGGTACAGATCGATGTCCAGCGCGTTGTGGTGCGTGATGAAGGGCCGGGCCGCCGCGCCGCCGGCGATCGTCTGCATCATGGGCGTTTCGACTTCGAGGAAGCCCCGGGCGGTGAGAAACCGCCGGACCGTGGCGACGATCTCGCTGCGGGCCTTGAACCGCTCCAGGACCTCGGGGTTGGCCCAGAGGTCCACGTAGCGCTGGCGATACCGCTGGTCGATGTCCGCCAGGCCGTGCCATTTCTCTGGAGGCTGATACAGGCACTTGCTCAGGAAGGTCAGGCCGCCCTCTTCGACCCAGATGGTCAATTCGCCGGTTTTGGTCCGGCCGAGCTGACCGTCGGCTCCGATCAGATCGCCCAGGTCCAGCAGCTTGGCCAGAGGCCACTGATTCGGGCTCAGACTCTTGCTCAAGCCCACCTGGATCGTCCCGCTTCGGTCGCGCAGCGTGATGAAAATCAGCTTGCCGATGTCCCGCAGCAGCACGATCCGCCCGGCGCAGCGGGCCCGCTGGCCTTCGACGTTCTCCTGATAGCGGTCCCGAACCGATGACGATGCCTCGACGTTCTCATAGCGAGAGCCGTAGGGATCGATCCCCAGCGCCGCGATCTGCGCCAATTTTTCCTGTCTTTGTTGTTCGAACCTGCTCGTATCGGCTTGGGTGGTCAACTGCATTTCTCCCGGGGAGCGAATCCTCGCCCTACTTTGCCGCCAACGCGACGGTCTCGATCAGCTTGGTCCTGGCGACCAACACGCCGACGGCCAGTTGAGGATCCGCCTTGAGCGTCTCTTCCACGCTTCGTTTCCTGACCGGCGTCTGGTCCTTCCCGTCCTGGCGCGCCTGAAGAAGGACATCGTTGTCCCGCTGCACGTCCAGCATCTCGCGAAGCTCCTTGCTGGTCAGATTGACTTCCACGTCGGCCCCGACGCCCCAGTCCTTGCTTCCTTCCTTCTCGACCTCTTCGCGGCTCTTGACCCGCTGGCCCGACGGGAGGTGGTAATACGCCATCGTGTACTTCAGTTGGGCCCCGTTCCCTGGGTAGTGCGTGATGCCCTGGACGCTGCCCTTGCCGTGCGTGCGGGTGCCCACGAGCACCGCCCGCTCATGCTTCTCATCGGCCAGGGCCCCGGCAACAATCTCCGACGCGCTGGCCGAGCCGGAGTTGATCAGAATCACGATCGGGTAGCTCGGGTGCGTGCCCCGACGATGCGCGTATTCGTACGAGGGGACCATATTCGTCTTGGGCTGCGTGCGGACGATGAGCCCCTCCTCGATGAACTTGTCGCAGATGTCCACGGCGCTGTCCAGCAGACCGCCGGTATTGAACCGAAGGTCCAGGATCAGGGCCTTGAGACCGTTGCCCTCGAGCGTGTCCAGCGTTTCCTCGAGATCGCGGGCCGTCTCGCCGGAGAAGCTGGTGACCCGCACGTAGCCGATCCCGGCGGCCTCGTCGATCATGTACCGCCATTTCCCGTCGGCCGAACGCTGCCAGCCGCGGATCGTCGGAACGATGATCCGGTCCCGGGTCAGGGTGATCTGCTCGGGGCTTTCGGCCCCGCGGTGACGCACCGACAGGGTGACCTTGGAACCCTTGGGCCCGGTGATCTTCTTGACCGCGCACATCAGGCTCATGTCCTTGGTGGGGATGCCGTCAACCGATTCGATCACGTCGCCGGCATCCAGGCCGGAACGATAGGCCGGCGTGTCCGGAAGCAGGCTGGCCACGGTCAGAAGACCCTTGGGCTTGGAGATCTCGATGCCGATGCCGGTGAACTCGTTGGTCATCAGTTTCTCGAAATCCTGCACCTGGCGAGGCCACACCATCACGGTGTACGGATCGAGCACTCCCAGGGCCGCCTCCGAGAAATGCGCCACCAGAGGCTGCTGGGGCAGTTTGACGGTGGCATCGTTGAGAACCAACACCTTGTCCAGGACCGCCAGGAAATTGTCCTTGCCGAAACTCTTGGCCGCCTTCTCGACGTCGGCCCGCAGATCGGCCAGGGCCTTCGACCAGGCGGCCACCTTCTCCGGCTGCGGCGGCGTCAGCGAGTGTCCATGATTGGGATCGCCCCCGTTGGCGAACACCACCGCGAGCACCTCGGCCAGATGGTCGCACCGTCGGATGGCCTTCAAAGCCATCTTGGAGTAGTCGATGCTGTTCACGTAATGCAGGTCGAGGGCTTCGATGGCCCTGCTGAGCATCCGCTTCTCGACGCCTTCGTACCGTTCTTTGCGGGATTCGCAGGGGCTGTCCTGGAACGATGCCGCGATGCTGGCGCGTTCCAAGAGCTCCTCGGCGTGTTCGGTGTACCCTTTGTTGTTGGGATCGATCGCCTGGAGCCAGTAGAAGTAGTTCGTGTACGCGTCCAGCCACTTGCCGCGGGACTCCAGGGCGACGCTGCGGTCGATGGCCGCCTGGAGGGCTTTCTCGACGAACGGATCGGCAAGCAGCTCTTTCTTCTGTTGGCTGTTGGCGAACTCCTCGGCCCGCGCGATAACCGCCAGGACGTCCGGGAGATCGTTCGGTTCGTTGGAGTCGCGGGCGCCTGCGTCCTCGACGATTCCCTCGTCCCAGTCGGACGCAGCGATTTTGTCGGGTCGGTCCAGAACGCCTGCGGACTTGAGCCGAGTCAGTTGCTCGAATTCCTTTCGAAACGCCTCTTCTCGAGACGTTTTTCGTCGGGCGTCGATCTCTTCATACTGACCGACGATCCCTGCAAGCTGTCGGACCTCGGGCCTCTCGGAGAGCCCGGTCTGCTGCGTGAGCTTCTGGGCCTCCGCGAACTGACCCTGGTAGATCATGCGAAACGCAGCTGCGACGGACTCCTGCGACGGCGACCCCTGGGATGCCGAAGGGAGCGCGACGCTGCCGGTCGAGGCGACTCTGACAACGTCGATCCCCTCGTGCCGGGCCGAGCAGCTATAGCTGCCGAACCAACACGCCAGCACCAGCGTGGCAGCACAAGAGAACAGCACAACGAACGTCACGCGGGCGCTTCGACTGCCCGTGACCGGCCCCTTGCCGACCGGATCAGGCTTGCTTGACTTGTGCGACTCCAACGAACCGCTCCTTTCAACTGTTGATTAAGGATGATTGATGCCGGATGACGCCAATCATCCTCAATCAATCATCGATGCTACAGGCACTCCTGGGCCTTTCCGGCACAACCGAGGACATGGAGCTTGTGGCGAACCATCTCGCGGATGGCGTCACGGCCCGGTCCCAGGTACTTGCGAGGATCGAACTCGGCGGGTTTTTCCGCGAAGACCTGACGGATCTTGGCGGTCAGGGCCATGCGGAGGTCCGTGTCGATGTTCACCTTGCACATGGCCATCTTCGAGGCCTTCGTGACCATGGCTTCGGGAACCCCCATGGAGCCGGGCATCTTGCCGCCGTACTTGTTGATCAGATCGCGGAACTCCGGCAACACGCTGCTGGATCCGTGCATGACCAGTGGATATCCCGGCAACAACTTTCCTATCTTCTCTATAACGTCGAACGCCAGCTTTGGTTCGGTCTTGAATTTGTAGGCGCCGTGGCTGGTGCCGCAGGCGATGGCCAGGGAATCGCAGCCGCTTCTCTTGACGAACTCGACCGCCTGGTCGGGGTCGGCGATGTGCTTGCTGACGTCATCGACGCCGACCACGTCCTCTTCGATCCCGCCCAACTGGCCCAGCTCGGCCTCGACGACCACGCCGCGAGGATGGGCGTATTCCACCACCTGCTTGGTGATCGCGATGTTCTCGTCAAAAGGCAGGTGGGAGCCATCGTACATCACGGAGGTGAACCCGTCGTCGATGAACTGCTTGCAGGTCTCGAACGTGTCGCCGTGGTCGAGGTGGATGGCGATCGGGATGTCGGGATTCTCGGCGACCGCCACGTTGATGATGGCCTTGAGGTAGCTGTTCTTGGCATACTCCCGGGCGCCACGGGAGATTTGCAGGATCAAGGGGGCCTTCTCCTGGGCGATGGCCTCGACGATCCCCTGCGTGATCTCCATGTTGTTGACGTTGAACGCCCCGATGGCATAGCCATTCTTGTACGCCATCTCGAACATCTTCTTTGTGCTGACTAACGGCATCTTCTGCTCCTTATAAAACCATCCAACCTTCCGCCACTCCAGCGAATCCGGCCTCCACGTCAGAACGCCGGCAGATTCATCTTATACTCCCAATCCCGCGCCAAATCCAGCCCCATTCCGGTTTTCCCGGCTTGCCCATCCCGACTAGTAGTACACGTCCGACGCCCCAAGATCCATGTATCTTCGCAGGCCGATCGAAAGCTCGGGCACGCCCTCGGGCCACAGGCTCAGCACGATCCGCCGTTCGTCCAGCGAGTCGTCCGTGCTGAAGGTCAGAGCCAGGTTCGTCCGGTGATACTTGCGAATCAGGGTCACGTCCGTCCGGATGTTCGCCCCATAATCGAAATCGAACTGCTCGGCCAACACCACCGTGTACCGAGGGTCCAGCGTGTACGTCGCAGCGAACGTCAGGGCATTCGAGCCCCTCTGCCCGAGCGTATTGTCCACCTCCCGCAGATACCGGCTGCCCACATAATACGTCAGGTTCGGCCACAACACACGGGAGATACCCACGTCAAGCTGTTCCATGACCCCGCTCTGCATGTCGAAATACGCGTCGCCCAGGATCGAAGTCGTGTCGGTCAGCCGCCAAATCACCTCGGTGCTGACGTAATTCTGCCGGGGGCCGAAGCTCCCGGTCGTTCTCCTGTCCAGCGGCGGGATCACCCGCCCGTCCCGGTTGACCAGGGGGATGAAGGGCTCATTCCAGAGAAACCGGTCGGGGCCGGCGATCTCGCCGCTCGAATCGGCCACCCAGACGAAATCCACGTCCCAGCGGAGCCAATCGACCGTTCGGCGATTCCCCAAGGGCCCTCTCTTGGTCTGCCACCGCTGGGAGATCCCCAGATCCAACGTGTCCCGCTGCTGGGCCGCATCGTCGCTGGCGACATAGCCGACCGCGGTCAGGCTCGGACGGATCGTGTGCCGGAGCTGGTGAAGATCCCACAGACGGGACTCGACGTCCGGATATACACACCAGAAGGGCTGCATGGAGATCCGCACGCCGCCCTCGCCGATCGCGATGGCCTCTTCTCTCTCGATCCCCCCGTCGTCGAGCTCGGCCATGAACCCCGCACCGTCCTCGTATCCGAACGTGCCTGCGACGAACGGCACGATCTTGAACGCCCCCGCGGTCAGCGGCATGTCGAGCTCGTTGCGTGTCCCTGTGAAGGTGAAGAAATCGTCCGGCTGGCTCATCGGGTTGTCGGGATCGTACCGATACCGATACCGGCTGATCTGGCTGTCGCTGTAAAACGTCAGACGATCGTTGAACAAGGATTGGCCCATCAGGTGGTACTCGGCGCTCGGCAGCTCCTCCACCTGGTCGACGAAGTCGTTGATTCGCGTCTTGCCCAGGAACGACAGCCCCCAGTTGTCCTGGATCCGCTTGAGATAGAGCAGCGTCTCCTGCTCCTTGCCGACGTTGAACTCCGACCGGTAGAACTGTTCGAGGAAGTTCTCATCCGAGAGGTAGCTGGCCTCCACCGTCGCCTGCCAGTTGTACGGCAGGAAATGGCGATGCTGAAACCGAAAGCGTCCTCGCGTCTCCTCGGGGACCTCGATGCCCTTGCGGGTTCGGCTGAGGCGGTCTTCGCCGTTGTCTTCGATGATGTAGCCCAGGAGGGAGCCAAAGTAGTTCTCCCTTTCGTATCGGAGATCGACGCCGCCTCCGACGCCCCGCTGGCCATAGTAATCCACGGACACGGATCCGTCGGTGCCTTCCGGCTGCCGAAGGCCCAGGAGCCGACTGAGCCACCAGCGGGTCTCGACGGATGTCCCATAGGTGCTGTCGTGACCCACGCGCACGCTTCGAATCGGCAGTTCCGGCCTCTCTCGGTCGCTGCGTACCTTGGGCAGGTCCAGCACCCGCGTGTTCCCGACCTTGAACTCGACATCCCGCAACACCACCTCAAAACCGCTGCCGGGCAAGAAGCCGTCCGATTCTTTGTCCTGCCGCTTGTCGACGACGCGGATCTTCGCTGCTTCCAACGAAAACTGCGGCGTCCAGAACTCGCTAGACGTCAGGACCACGTCCTCGGCTTCGAACGTGTCTTCGCCCACCTGGCGAAACTCTCTGGCGCGGACGTAGATGGGGATGTTGCGGACGGTGTCGTAGCTCCGAAGCACCACGTTGCGGGCCTGAGCCCGTCGGTTGCGAAGGTCATAATACAGCTCGTCGGCTCGGATCGTCCGGTCGCCCTGGGTCAGGAGCACGTCGCCCGAGACGTAGACCGCGCTGACGCCGGTCGCCCGGTCGCTCGCGACGCCGGCGCCCTGGGCGTTCGGATCGGCCGCGGTGCGCCACACGACTAAGCAGTCCGCCTCCAGCTCGATCACGTTCACCCGGTTGCTCCTGTCGTTGGGCTCCTGCCAGGTGAGGTGCGACCGGCCCATATACGTAATGATCTGCTCCCCCTCTCGGGAGTCGCTCTGTTCAATCCTGGGCACGACGCTCGACACCGGGCTGATGGTGATCGTATGGCCGACGGTCAAACGCCCATCCCCGCTCTGCCGTTCGGGGCGCGCAGAGACCACGCTCTCCGAGGCGCCCTGGGGCGGCCGATCCGTCGAGCCGACGCCGCTCGCGCCGGCAACTCCCGACGCCAGCAGCAGCACACCCATCAAAACCGTTCTATATTGCATACCGGCGAGTTTCGTATCCTCAGCAGGCCGGGCCTCCAGCCCGGTCCATGTTCGCGAAGATTATAGCCGTCCCGTCCGGGAAGACCAGCAAAAACCCCCTCGCAACTTCGGCCCTCTTGATTTCCACGTCGGTTTGGGATAATAACGCTCCATCGGGATTCGAACATCTGCAAGAACAAGGCAAGGAAATATGGCCAAGCAAGAATACTCGGCGTACCAACAGGGGATCATCTCCAACTACTACAATCAGTTGGACACCATCATGCTGACCAAGCTCCAGGAGCTTGTCAGCGAACTCTTCATGGCCGACACCGAGGCCAAGAAGAAGCGGCTCTGGGACCGGGCCCACAAGGCGATGACCCAACTCAAGATCCCCGCCACGATCGTCGAGCACGTCATGGCCAAGCGGGACGTACAGATCCTGGCGAAAAACGTCCAGGAATGGTACATCCAGAGCACCAGGAAGAAGTAGCCGGACAGGAGGCCCGCGAACTCGAATTTGCCTCCGGCGTCCCTATCGGACCTTTGCATCCCCTCTGGCGACAGGTATAATGGACGTGCCTTGCTGGAGCATGCGTCGGCACGGCGTCTGGACCTGGTTGAAGCGGAGAACGATATGACCGAGGAATACTCCCCGACGGCGAAGGTGTACCCGACCGAAAACCTGGGCAAATACAGCATCATGGACATGCTCAAGTACTTCGAGGAGCATGGGGCCATGCGGGTCTCGGACCTGCACCTCAAGGTGGGCGCCCCGCCGGCCTACCGCATCGACGGCGATCTGGTGAAGCTCAAGGGCCCGGCCGTCACGCCGGAGATCGCCCGCCAGCTCATCTTTCCGCTGCTCAAGGACCACAGCATCAAGAAACTCCAGACCGACCACTGCGTCGACGGCTCCTATCGCATGGGGTCCCTGCAGTTTCGAATCAACATCTTCCGCGAGAACGACGGCCTGGCCGCCGCGATTCGAGCCCTGTCGCTCGACGTCCCGCCCATCGAGAAGATCGGCTTCGCCAACAACGTCTGGGAGGACATCCTGAACCTCAAGGCGGGACTGGTCCTGCTGACCGGCATCACCGGCGCCGGCAAGTCCACCACGATCGCTTCGCTGATCGGGCGGATCACCGAGAAGACCGCCTGCAGGATCATCACGGTCGAGGACCCCATCGAATACATCCTGCCGCAGAAGTACTCGATCATCTCCCAGCGGGAGGTCGGCCGGGACGTCAAGAGCTTCCACGATGGACTCAAGGAGATGATGCGGGAGGACCCCGACGTGATCTTCGTCGGCGAGATGCGCGACGCCGAGACGATCGCGATGACGCTGATGGCCGCCGAGACCGGGCACCTGGTGTTCTCGACCCTGCACACCCGCGACGTGACGGGTTCGATCACGCGCATCCTGGACTATTTCCCCGAAGGCCGGCAGTCCGAGGTGCGCAACCAGCTCTCTCTGGGTTTGGCCTACGTGGTCAGCCAGAAGCTGATCCCCCGCAAGAACGGGCAAGGCCGGGTCATCGCGATGGAGATCCTCAACAACACCTACGCGGTGGCCAACCTGATCCGTACCGGCAAGATCGAGCAGATCTATTCCCAGCTCCAGACCAAGACTCGAAACAAGCCCGACGAGAAAATGATCACGCTGGAAAAGCACCTGGCGACGCTGGTCAAACAGGGAGAGATCGACCTGCTCGAAGCCCAGAAATGGGCCAATGACGTGAAGGCCTTCGTGGATTGCATGCAGAGAGACTGAGTGAAATGCCCTGCGGGAGCCTGCTGTCATACTGAACGAAGTGAAGCATCCGGCCGACGAATAGGACAGGTCGCGGGCAACGAGGTTGTCTCTCCTTCCGCGGCCCGGATCCTTCGCTTCGCTCAGGATGACTCAGACGCCTGCAAATAGGGCGAGTCGGCGACCTATGACCATAGAGTTCAACTGTCCCAAGTGCGGCGCGTTGATCGCCTTCGACAGCAAGCACGCGGGCAAACGGGCCAAGTGCCTCAGTTGCGGGCAGAAGTTCTTCATCCCCGCCGAGAGCTTCCAGAAAGCCAAGAAGGCCGAGCCGGAGCCCAAGCCGAAAGAAGACCCGATCCCTGGATACTATCGCGCGGTCTTTGTCGACAGTTGGAAGGTGTTCTTCCATCCTCAGAGCGTCACGCCCCTGGCGTTCGTGACGGCGGTCGTCTGCTTTCGTTTCTTCCTGGCCGGCGCCTGCTGCCTCAACTACGTCGCGAGCTTCATCATCTGGGGCTGGCTGTTCGGCTTCTACCTGAACGTCATCTCCCAAACCGCGATCGACGACGATCAGCTCCCGGAAATCGAAATCGGCACCTCGATCACGTGGGTCCTGTACGTCGTGGGCCCGATGTTCACTTTCCTCTACACGCTGTTCCTGGTCGAGTTGCCGTTCATCATCACCCTGTCGCTGACGCAGGACAGCGGCGTCGCCTTCAGCACGCTCTGGTCGGGCTCCACCCTCCTGCACCGGCTCCTGCAGGCACTTCTGGTCGGAGGCCTGTTCCTCTTTCCCGCCGCGATCCTGACGACCGCGGTCGGAGGCACGTTCTCCCTGCTCCGCCCGGACTACCTGCTGGCCCCCCTGCCGCGGGCTTTCTTCCCCTACCTGACCACGGGCGCCCTGCTGACCGCCGCCTGCGTTCTGGAGATGCACACCAGCCAGCACGACCCTGGGGCGGCCCCCAGAGCGACCGGCGCACACCTGGGCATGAACCTCCTCGTGCAGGTCGTCGCCATCGTCGCAATGCGGACCATCGGGCTCTTCTATCGCCACTATGGCTGCTACTTCAAGTGGTGACGCCTTCCCGATTCTCAGACAGCATGCGGCGTTGACACAGACGATCAGAACGTAAAGGCGATCCCGACCGTGAAGCCCAACGAACGCTCGTGGATGTTGTTGTCGAGCCTGGCGCCCTTGACGTGATTGAACGTGTTCCAGCGGTGTATGAGTCCGCCCGTGACCGCCCATTGGGGATGGAAGTAATAGGCCGCACCGAGGCCGGCATTGAGACAGTATCCGCTGTACTCCGCTTCCTTGTTCCAAGGCTGATCGGGCCCTTGCGACCTGCTGTCCTCTATGTCGAGCGTGGCGAGACCGCCTCCGAGGAGCACATAGGGCCGAAGTCGGTCCCGCGCAAAGACGTCGATCTTTACGTTCAGATCGAAGACCTGATAGGTGGCTTCGCTGTCGCCGATGAGCAGGACAACGTCTTCGCCGTCGAGTGCCCAGAGCGACGAGGACGTATCCTGCACGGTCCTCTGATAACCGAACTCCAGAGAGATCCAGTCGAACCTGCGGCCGATAACCAGTCCAAAGCCCGCTCCCTCATCCACATCGGGGACATCGAACTCGTCGGTTCGGTCGCTGTCCCTGTAGGTGATGGTGTGGCTGTCGTCAAAATCCCCATTCATGCTGTTGTAGGCGAATAGCGCGCCCAGATAGAAGCCGTCCTTCACATATTCGGACCCTTCCACCCGGCGAGGACACGCCGCGAGGAGACAAAAAGCCAAACAGACAACAATCGACGTTTTCACGCTTCTGCTCTTGATCATGGTCATTACTCCCGCTTTACCGGTTTCCGGACTCTCTCGAACCGCCTTCCATGAGGTGTCGAGCCAACAGATCGGGCGCTCACGCGCGGTCGCCCTGCGGAGAAAATCACCGACATCTCAGAAAGCCTTCCATTCCCCCTATCGGAATTATGCCGGCGGCTCATGAGTCCGATGCCGGCCTCGGAGTGCGCTTTCTTGCTTTTTCGGGCGCGCGATGTCCCTGCTGGTTGGCGCAGAGGGGATCATCGGGCGCGTCGCAAGACACTATGCCCGATAGAGTTCGGACAGCAACTGCTGGAAAAGCTCCATCGGCATGCCCATGACGTTGGTGAAGCTGCCTTCGATCCGCTCGACGAAGGCGTCGCCCACTTCCTGGATGGCGTAGGCGCCGGCCTTGCCTTCCCAGCCGCCGCCGGCGACGTGTTGAGCGATCTGAGCTTCGGTCAGCTTGCGCGGATAGACTGTCGTGACGTCGGATTGAACGATTTCGATGTTGTCGCACAGGCGAATCAGAGCCAGGCCTGTGATGACCAGGTGCGGCTTGCTGAACAACCTGCGGGTGATCCGCTCGGCCTCGCTGGCGCCGGCGGCCTTGCCGATCACCTCGCCATCCAGATCGCAGATCGTGTCGGCGCCGACGACCAGGGTATCGGGAAAATCGGGGGCCACGCTTCGAGCCTTGGCCATCGCCAGCTCCTGGGCGTACCCCCTCGTGTCGGACGCGGTCCGACGGAACGCTGCCTCATCGAGCTTCGGCGAAACCGCACGGAAGGCATATCCCGCCTCGGTCAGGAGCTGTCTGCGGCGTGGGGAAGTCGAAGCGAGGATGATCTGCATAGCGTCAAATCCAAAACGAAGCCAACTGTTCCTATAGAGACCTGAGACGCCGCCGGAAGTCAAGCGTTGCGGCGCGCGTCATCTCGCAGCGAATCGATCGCCTGGATCTTCGACGACCGCCAGTCCGCTGACGATCCTGCGACAGAAGGCCTGGTATTCCGCGTCGAGCTGCTCGATGTCGCTGCCGACATAGCGCTCGAACAACAGGCGTCCGACCGTGCGATTCCAAGGGATCGTCCTGGGCAAATTGCGGTTCTCCGCGACCGACCCGGTCGAAGCGTCGAGCGGCCAGCGGCCCAGAAGTCCGTCCTGCATCAATTGATGGTAGGCGTTCAGACGCACCCCATGGCGGGATTCGCGGAGAAACCGGACCAGCGCGTACGACTGACTGTAGAACGCCATCACCGCCTCGGTCTGGTCGGAGGCAAGCACTTCGCCGGGACTGGTGACGATCAATTCGCGAAGAGGAATCGGCCCGCTTCCGGCGAGAGTCTTCTTGAGCCCCCCCAGCCGTTGGATGTTCATCGAGGGTTCGAAGCGAAACAGGCCCTGCTCGTAGACGCCGGTCTCGAAGAGCATGGCCACACCTTCATCGAGCCAGCTCGGCAAGCGGTACTTGAAAAGCCGGCTGTTGAACTGGTGCCAGCCCTCGTGCCCGACGGCCGCCAGCGTCCGGACGGCGCCGATGTCGTAGACGACACACGCGCCGTTGAGGTAGTAGGCCCCCGTCTGAATCTTGCAGAACAGCGACGCCTGCTCCCCCGCGAAATCGTGCGTAAAGTCCTCCCACTGCTGCCGATCCGCAAACAGATAGACCGTGAACTTGTGGGAGGTCTCGATAGGTTGCGCCAGTTGATCGTTGTATCCCCGGTAGGCGGACTCGACGAACCCGGGAACCCTTCGCAGCAGCAGCGGCTGCTCGACGGTAGTGAAGATCTCGTAATGATCGGTCGTGAGCTTCAGGCCGGGGCCGAACCGGCTCGACCAGGGTTCGACCGATCTCAGGGCCGGCAGACGCTCGCTCTGCAGGCGTTCCTGGAGCGAAGGTTCTGCAGCCCCCGCGTTCGTCTCGCCGAAGGACGCCGGGCGCAGACCCTCCGAGTGGGAACAGCCGGCCAGCGTCAACACACCGACGATGGCGACGGACAGAAGACTCCGAGCCATGGTTCTCCTTCCTGCCGCAACTACTTCTCAATCACCCTTGGGTCCGGTAATCCGCGAGAGGCGCTCCGCCCAAGCGGCAGCCTGTCCGACGAGCGCACAGAACCTCTCTGCACAGTAGACCCCAACCCATGGAAAGTATAACAAATCAGTGTCGGAACGGAGGTGAACATTCCCAAAGCAGCGTCAGCGACTTCGAGCCGGCGCCTCGAACACCTCCGCTGTGAACAAATACACCTCGGTCCGAGGGTCTTTCCAGGCGTCCGACGCCAAACCGGCCTTGTGAGCGCAGCAGTAGGACAAGAACTGCTCTGCGTCCCAGCCGGTCTCCGTGGCGACCTGGGGAAGGAAACAGCCGGAGGCATGTCCCCGCTTGATGTAGATCCCGTCCACACCCAGACGCAGGCTCAGCGGGTCTTCGGCCTTCTTCAGAGGCGAAAGGACGGAAACCTCAATGTCGAGATCATCCAGTTCAGCGGCAGTGATCGGATCATCCACGAAACGGGGGTCGCTGCGTGCGGCGGCCTGGGCCATCTCGACGACCACCTCGATCAACGGTCGATCCGAGGCGAACCGGCCGATGCACCCGCGCAGCCGCTCGCGATTTTTGAGCGTGACGAAACAGCCGCACGGCACTGTCAGTTCCGGGTCATCCATCGGCGGCGCCGGGCTGGCCTTGCCCTGGACCGTCGCACGAACCGCATCGCGAGCGATCGACAAGATCTGCTTCTGTCGTTCTCTATCCATGTTCAGCCTCTGTGCCCTGGTTCCTTGGTCGGTCCAGTGTAATACAGGATCGCGTTGGGCTCCAAGCATGTTTTCTCAATATCCCGCATGGGAAGAGATTGACTTCTGTCGCCGGCAAATCTATCCTGGGCCACCATCCTGACGCTTTCGCCCGGTCTCGACCGCAGACCAGGACCTCCACATTGTACAAAGGATTACAGCAGTGAGAGAGCATCTCGTCAACGTCCTGAAGGGCATTGGCATCGGCACCGCCAATGTCATCCCCGGGGTCTCCGGGGGCACCATCGCCGTCATTACCGGGGTCTTTGAACCACTGGTCAACGCGATCAAGTCCTTCGACCTGACCGCGCTGCGCCTGCTGGGCGTGGGTCGGTTCAAGGCCCTTTCCCAACACGTGAACCTTCCGCTGCTGCTGCCTCTGGCCCTTGGACTGTTGGCAGCCATCATCTTGTTCGCCCGGCTGCTCGAATACCTGTTCGGTCATCACCCCGTTTACGTCTGGGCCTACTTCTTCGGCTTGATCCTGGCCTCCGTGTACTTCGTCGGCAAGACCGTACGTCCCTGGACCTGGGTTCGCGCGGCCTTGCTTCTGGCCGGCGTGGGCGTGGCGGTGGCCTTGACCTTTCTGAATCCGGCCGTCGAGAACCGCAACCCGGCCTACATCTTCCTGTGCGGGGTCGTGGCCATCTGCAGCATGATTCTGCCGGGTGTTTCCGGATCATTCGTACTGATCCTCATGGGCAACTATGAATTGATTGTCTTCGAAGGCATCTCCCGGGCACACTTTGCGCTGCTGGTTCCCTTCCTGGCGGGTTGCGCCATTGGATTGGCGGCCTTCAGTCACGTGTTGTCCTGGGTGCTCCGCGTCGCCAGGCACCAGACCCTGGCGATCTTGACGGGATTCATCGCCGGCTCGCTCGTGACGATCTGGCCGTGGAAGACGACCCTCTTTCGGCTCACCGAAACCGGAGAAGCCTTGTTGAAGGACGGCCAGCCTGTCGTCTTCAAGTATCGACCTATCCTGCCTGAAGCCCTCAATACCGAGGTCGCAATCGCCCTGCTCATCATGGTCGCGGGCATCCTGAGCATCTGGGTGACCGAGCGTCTTGCCGCCCGCTCGAAGGATTGACCATGGCCGAGGATCGCTCTGATTCCCAGTTCGAGCCGCAAGAAACAGGCATGAAGGTGAAAGCCCCCGCCAAGGTCAATCTGAGCCTGCTGATCGCGGGCAAGCGACCCGACGGGTTCCATGAGATCGAAACGGTCATGGCCAAGATCGACTGGTTCGACGAGATCCTCATTGAGCCTGGGCCGGCGGGCATTGCATTCGCATGCAAAGGACCTTGCTGGGCGCCCGACGATGAGACGAACCTCGTCTATCGGGCAGCGGACCTGCTCCTGAAGAGCTGCGGCGTCCATCCCAACGTGAAGCTCACGCTCACGAAGAACATCCCGGCCGGTTCGGGACTGGGCTCGGGCAGCAGCGACGCCGGAGCGACCCTGGCCGGACTGAACGCGTATCTGAACCTGGGGCTCTCCCGACCTCATCTCATGGAGCTGGCCTCCCGACTGGGCAGCGACGTGGCGTTCTTTCTCAACGGTCCCCTGGCCTTCTGCACGGGTCGCGGGGAAAAAATTTCCGAAGTGCCCGCCAGGTTCGATTTCACCGCCCTGCTGATCCTGCCCGACGTAAACTCTTCCACGAAGGAGGTTTACGCACACTACCGTCACGATCCGGCGCTGTACGGCCGCCTTCACGATCAAATCACCGCTCATCTGGAGGAAAATAGGCTTGATTTGTTGGCCGGGATGTGCGCAAATATGCTTGAGAGCAGTTGCTTTCGTTTGTATGAGGAACTTGGAGACCTTAAACATGCTGTCCAGACGCTCGGCAAAGGGCGAGTTTGCCTAAGCGGCAGTGGTTCGACGTTGTTCTGCATGATGGAGAATACAGACCCAGAACAAATCGATACTGCGAGAGACGCCATCACCGAGAAGACAGGCTGCAAGTGTGTTGTCGTGAGGAACAACCGATGGTAAGAGTTTGGGAGAGGCGCAAACATGAAGATAACGGAGGTCCGAGTCCGGCTGGTCGAGAACAAGGATGACCGGCTCAAGGCATTCTGTTCGATGACGATCGACCGCGAATTTGTGATTCGCGACATCAAGGTCATCGAAGGTCAGGGCGGGTGCTTCGTGGCCATGCCGTCCCGGAAGATGAGCGACCACTGCGAGAGGTGCGGCTGCAAGAACCATCTCAGAGCCAAGTACTGCAACGGCTGCGGACGAACCCTGCTGGGCGACCGGATCAAGAAGGATCCGAACGGGAAAGTCAAGTTTCACGCCGACGTAGCGCACCCGATCAACATCGAGTGCAGGCAACGCATCCAGAGAGAAATCGTCTTGGCCTATAAGGCGGAGGTGGAGAGATCCAAACTGCCGGGATACAAACCGATGGATATGGATGTGGACGACGACGACGTTCCTGAAATCCTCAGCTAGGCCGACGTCAGGTGAATTAGCTAAGACTTGATCTGACACTTTGACGATAACAGAGGAGAAGCGACGG
>CALEZT010000117.1 GCA_937927975.1 uncultured Phycisphaerales bacterium | reverse complement strand
CGCACAATCCGCACGGAAGCCGGCGACCCCGATGAAACAGGATGGGTCCCGGCCCTGTCCCCGCTCGGCGGATTCTCCGTCTCCCTGCCCGACCGCTTCAACGAGGCGGTCGTCGCGTTGAAGATGGAGGGGCGTTTCACTCCTGTGGTCGTCGTTGGGGCCAGGATGGAGAATCACAGGTTCGTGGTCCTGGCGGCCCGCTGGAGCGACGTCGCGAAGGACCTCAAGGCCCGCGCCAAGGCTGCGGTCAAGTCCCTGTGCCAGTTCAAGAACCCCGTCGTCTCCCGAGAGGGACTGTTCGAGGGCAGGTTCCCCTGGATCGAGGTGGAAGGGGACGCCTCCAGCGGCAAGGGACTGGCTCGAATCATCGCGACGGACAGGGCGGTCTACGGCCTGGCGGTCGAAGGGCCGGAACTGACGGACAGCATGCGGGCGGCTGCCCAGAGGTTCTTTGACTCGTTCGCGATCGTCGCCCCCGAGCCCAACGAAGCGATGATCCGCGATGCGGTCGGTCTCGCTGAGTTAAATGGGATCGATTGAACCGGGACTTCCTTTCGAATGATGGAAAAATCGTCTGGCAGGGAGGAATCCCCAGACGAAAGTCCCTCGCTCAGTTGTCTGGAAGGGGAATCACAGGCGGCTTGTTGTGGAAAGGGCATGCCGACGGACGCCGGAATGGCACAAGGGCTGTTGAACGGGGATTCTGACGCCTTGCGTCAGGTCTACCACCAGTACAAGCACGATCTGCTGACCGTGGCTATGGCCATTCTGTGCGATGTACACGCCGCGGAGGACTGCGTGCACGACGTATTCGCCCAGTTTGCCGGCGGGGCCAAGGACGTGCAGGTGGACCGGAATCTGCGAGGGTATCTGATGCGCTGCGTGGCCAATCGAGCCAAGAACAGGATCAAGCAGGAGCACGTCCGGCGGTCGCACGCGGCGCGCGAGGCCCAGGAGCCTGCGTCGGATTCGCCGGCCGGGAGGCTGATCGCGACTGAACAGTCCCTTCGAGTCTTTCGGGCTCTGGCCGAGCTGCCTGTCGAACAGCGGGAGGTGATCACCTTGCACCTGCACGCGGAGATGACTTTCCGCGAGATCGCCCTGCAACTGGGCCACTCCATCAACACGGTCCAGAGCCGCTATCGGTACGGCATCGAGAAACTCAGGACCCTTCTGTGAGAGGCGCGTCCGATGAAGTCCTTTGAAGAGATCGAGCAATTGGTCAAGAGCAGCCGGGTCCAGGCCAGCGGGGCGACGGACGAACGCGTCCTGGACGTTGGGGAGCCTGTCCCGGTTTCGATCGGACCGCGGACCCAACCCAAGGGGCGACCCTTTCACACAAGGCTGTCGATCCGGGTCGCCGCGGTTATCGTGTGGGCGATCTGCCTGCTGATGATCTTCTTTCCCGACGACACCGGGTTCGTCGCTGAGGGCCTGCTCTTCGCAGACGTCCAGAAGGCCATGGATCAGCAGGGGAGCGTCCACGTGACGGGAACGCGTCGCTGTACCTTCCCGCCGGAGCCGAACCAGAGCGAGGAGGTGTACCTCTACCGGACGGAGAAGTGGGCTTCGCACGCAGGCTATATCGATCTGACCAGCGAGTTGGACGGCCGGCCCGTCCTGCAGTTGTGCTACCACTTCGAGACCGGCACGATCACCCTGACCTACCATTTCCTCAAGCAATACTACCGATTCCAGGTGCCCCAGGCCTATCGGGACCGCCTCCGAGGGGTTGGACCCGTCGGCCTGGTCGAGATGCTGTTTCAGTCGGGCGACGCGACGCGTCGGGGGCTGGAGGAGGTTCAGGGAAAGAAGGCGGTGGGGTTCGAGGTGTCCAACGTCGCCAAGCGTCTGGACGAGAGCGTCAGCCCATCCTGGATACGGTTCTTCTTCCTGAACTTCAAGCAGTCCAAGGCCAGCCTCTGGGTGGACCCCAAAACCCGCCTGCCCATCCACATGCAGGGCGACTTCCTGCTCGACGGGTGCCTGTTCTCCGACTTCACGACGATGCGAATGGAGGAGACTAACGACCGGTGGGAATGGTCGGCCGATCCCGGCGTGGACGAGCAGGCGTTCTTCCCCGAAAAGCCCGATGGCTACCTGCGGCTGGAGATCCCGCGGGCGCCGTAAGAACGCCGCATCACCATTGAGCGGGATGGGCCTCGACGAAAGGCAGGGAAGAAATGACCATGGCTTTGAATTGTCCCCAGTGCGGCGGCGCGAACGTGAGCGGCAGGTTCAGGCCGTTGCTTGTCAGCGTTGCTGTTTTCCTCGTCCTCTTCGCGGCCTTGCAGGTGGCAAGATCGGCCTGCCTGCCGGGCCTCGGTTTGGCTCTGCTGGTCGCCATGCCGATCTCGCTGTTCTGCCTGCTCGTCGCGGTGGCAATGGCGATCGCCAAGACCATGCGTTGCCGGTATTGCGGTTGTTCCATGGGGTCGGGGCCCGCCGGCATAGCGGAGACGGCGGACCTACTCTTTCCGACAGGCGTTAGCGTTCTGTGCGTGGTCATTCTCTTCGTCGCGGCCGTCGTCGGGCGGCCCTTGATCCTGGGCCTGGCGGGCGTCGTCTGGTGGGTGCTCGTCCTGGAGACATTCATGGTCCTGGTCCTCTGGGCGATTTGCACGGGGCTCTTGCTGATCGGTCAGTCGATCGCCTTTCTCATGTTGCGGTCGTGGGTGCGAGGCGCTGGGCCCTGGGCGGTACTGTTTCTCGTGCCGGCATCCGCCGTTGCGGGCGGCGGTGTCTGGTGGTCTCTGCATACGGCGGCCGCCTTTCGCCATTCCGAGGAGCCGCAGGTCAAAGCCGAGACGATCCTCAGGCATGGGAGATTGGGCCCGCTGCCGCAGTCTGCGACCGAGATCCGAGTCTATGATTGGTCGTCGCCCTTCTCCGGCGAATGGTACCTATCCTTCCGGGCCGGCCCCGAGGACATTGACAAGTTCCTTGCGGAGTCGTCGAGTTTACAGGGGCAAGAGGCCGCGGTCTTCACGCGGGAGCGCATGCGTCTGCCCGAATCCCTCCACCTCAGCGGGACGGAGAGACTTGCGGCTGATCCAAACATCTATTTTAGGAACGATTCGATGGCCCCGGAATGGTTCAACCCGGAGATCCGGGAGCGCGGGCGGGAGTACGGCATTCCTCCCCAGAACCATCACAACTGGGGCGAGGTGATCGTGAACGACGCCGAGCACGTGGTCTATGTCAGAGTGATCTGGAGCTGAACGGGGACGGCCGATCGACATTCGGGGCTTCGCCGCCAAAGGCCCTTTGCTCGCCTTACGCCGCGGGTCGAGAGATGATCAGTGCATGAACGAACATGCCGAAGAGGTCGTCGCCTTGTGAGAGGCGCCTTGGAGAGCGTTGTCGTGACGAGCGATAGAGAAGAAGCGGGTGTCGAGGTGTCGCGCCGAATGCTGTTGTGGGTCTTTGGCATAACGCTGTTGTGCGGGATTCCGATTGCCTGGTGCGTCTGGGAAGTGCTGGGCGTGATCTTCTACGTCGCTGGGCTTTTCAATTCAGCGCTTGTCTTCATGGCTGGTCCTCTGCTGTTTCCGGCGGTCTTCGTCGTCGGCATTCTTCTTTCGAGACGGCTGGTCCTCCGACTTCTTCAGCGCTTCGGGTATGACACTCGATGGATACGTCGTGGCGTGCTTGCGATCCTGATCGTCTCCGTCGTCGCGACCCCGGGTGGTCTGGCCCTCGCTGGCCTGGGCTCCGATCCTTGGCCTATGTTCGCCAGGGGGATCGGGCGGTACGTGGAACGTCGAGCCGATATCTCGGCGATTCAGGACTGGCTGGGGACGTTGGACCCGGAAGACTGTCAGGAACAGTCGTTGGAAGTGGAGTCAACCGAGGAGTCAGCGTCCTCCAGGTGGTCCAAGTCCGTGCCCGTACCGCCGTCATTGGCATGGCTGGATTGTCGTGGCAGCAGGCTGTTTCGAGACGAAGCGGGTCGGCCGGCCGTTCGTCTTTTATTGGGCGGGAAAGGCATGATAGGTTCCTGGGGTCTCACTGTTGGTCACAAGGACATGCCAACGCCACCCTCGGATTACTCGGAACATGGCGAGCAATACTACCCTCTGTCGGCGGGGGCGTACGTTTGGTCCGGGAATTGACGCTTCGATCTTGGGAGAACGCGATGCGGCATGGAAGGGACAAGACGATGCTGAAGCAGGTTGTGTGCCTGTGTCTGGTCCTGTCGCAGATGGGCTGTCGGAGCGTGTATCGGTTCCACTGCACGTCCTATCCTTCCGAGGCAGGGGTCCTGGTCGCGGACGAGATGATGGGCGAGACGCCCTGCGATGTCCAAATCCCCAGGGACAGCGACCTGATCCAGGACGGCAAGGTCGAGTTCGTCTTCTGCCTGCCGGACGGACGGAGGAAGGCGAAGGTCGTCGATCTCCACGGTTCCAAGCCGAGCAATCCCGCGGCGGAACTCGTCGCGGCTCCGTTCGTCCTGGGGGGCGTGCTTCTGCTCGGAATCGCGTTCAACGATGATGACGATTCTTCTTCAGCGACGCATGACGATGATGACAAGAACGACCGTTTGGTCACCGGTCTGGTGGGAGCCGGATCGCTGGGGATCGGAGCAGGGCTCTACTACCTCCTCGGCGGCACGTCCAAGGGCATGAGTGTCCACACAGTCGATGTGAATTTCAACGAGCCTGCGGACGAACAGGAATACCCGCCTGCGTTTTCCCAGGGAGCGGCGACGGACAAACCGGCGGGGGATTGACTTGCCGTCCCGGCGGCAGCATACTGCGGGCCTGTCCCGGCCGTTGGGACATGGCGATGGTATTTGAGACAGGGAGTTCCGTTTGAGCGATTCGACAGCAGCGCTGCCGCGAGAGGGCGGAGAATGTCCGCGTAATGTAGACGCGCCTGCCGGAGGACTGCCTGGCGCAGAGGAAGGCCCACAATTAACTCCCAGACGGCGAGCGGATGCCTTTGCCCTTGTCCCATGGACGACAAAGCAGTTCGCAGTCGCCCTGGGGCTGGCGGCGGTGCTATTGGCGGGCTTTCATCTGCTGGGGCATCTGCCCCAGGGACGCTTCTCTCGCCCGCTCTGGGTTGTGACGACATCTCTGTGGTTGTCGTGCTTCGTCCTCATGTCGGCGTTCCCGATGGTCGCGGCCCGACGTCATGGTGTTCTTCGTCCCCTGTCCATCCGCAGAATGCTCAGGGAATTCGGCCTCGCGATTCCCTTGGCGCTGTTCTTGGCTCTGGTCGAGACGCTGATCTTCCATGGCCTCGCGGCGATCCTCAAGACTCCTGTGGAATCGCAGTCATCGATCACGCCTCTGGCCAACGCGCCGAACGAGCCGCTCCTGTATTGGATCCTGATCCCCATGTTCACGTTGGGCCCTCTGGCCGAAGAGTTGTTCTTTCGCGGCTTTCTGTACAACGCCCTGCGGCAGCGCATCGTGCTGCCGATGGCGGTGCTCTCGCAGGCCCTGGTGTTCTCGCTGATTCACTACCGAACCCCCTACACCAGTCCCGTCCACATCGGGATCGTGTTCTTCACCGGGTGCGTTCTGGCGGGGGTGTACGAGTGGCGAAAGACGCTGTGGGCTCCGATCATGCTGCACGGTTTGTTCAATTTCCTGTTCGCCGGTCCGGTCCTGGTGCTGATGATTCTCAACAGCCACTCGCCGGCCGGGACGTGGGAAGAGGCCGTAGAACCGCCCGCCTGGCTGGGCAAGAGCCTTCTGCCCATCGAAAAACAGGACAGCGGAGAGGCGCAGCGGCTCTATGCGATCAACACCTGGGGCAGCAGGGGGCTTCGTCTCTGGAAGCAGGAGATCCGAGCCATGGGGGCAGTGCTTGCCTGGTTCCCGGAAGACCGCACGGCCTGTGCGAAAGCCCAGGGTGCGATCGCGATGATCTATCAGGTCTACCTCAAAGACCCGAGGCGGGCGGTGGTTCACGGCAACTGGGTGCTGTCGGAGTACCCGGATCAGCCCGAATCCTGCGCGGGGGCTCTGCTGACGATTGCCCGGGCCTACGTCATGCTCGACGATCTGCCCAAGGGGCGAGCCGCCTACAGCGAGGTCCTTCGCATCTACTCAGCGCAGTCCTGGGCCAGGGAGCAGGCCATAGAGGAACTCAGGGAGTTGGCCCATCGATAGCCTGTCGGCGTCCTCCGACCATCATGCCAATTCCTACACAGGCCCTGGCAATTTTTATCAGGCATAGTGGTTGCCAAGCCGGGAGATTGTGCTATTATGATCCTCTGGGCTGGCCCTGAAGTGTCCGCTGCACAGGTGGGTCTCAAAGGCGGCAATCTTCGCCTGGGGCCCAAATCCCATGGAAGGTGTTCATGAGCGAAACAGTTGCTGGTATTCTAAAACGCATCAACAAAGATCAGTTTTCTCTCCGCACGGCGGATCGTTCCTATCGGGTCGGACCCTTGACCGCGACCGTTCCGTCGGATCTGGTTCGTCGGTTCGGGATCGTCGAAGGCGCCGCGATCGTCGGCCAGGTGGACGTGAAGAAGGGCAAACGCGTCGTGGTTTCCCTCGACTCGGTGGGCGGCCTGCCTCCGGCGCAGTTCCGCGGCCGGCCGCACTTCTCCGACCTGGTGGCGGTGGACCCCTATGAGCGGTTCGATCTGGGCGCCTGCAAGCAGGAGAGCATGCGGATCGTGGACCTGATCTCTCCCATCGGCAAGGGCACCCGGCAGTTGATCGTCTCGCCGCCCAAGGCGGGCAAGACGATCCTCCTGGAGCAGATGGTCGGAGCGATCCGACACAGCTCGCCCAAGACCCGCATCCTCGTGCTGCTGGTCGACGAGCGGCCCGAAGAGGTCACGCATTTCCGTCGGGCGTGCGTGGGCACCGAGGTGGTCGCCAGCACGAGCGACCACACCGCCGACGAGCATTGCGAGCTGGCGGAGCTGGTGCTGGCCCATGTTCAGGCCGAGCTGGAATGCGGACAGGAAGTGGTCCTGATGATCGACAGCCTCACGCGGGTCGGACGGGCGTTCAACAACCGCACCCGTCGAGGCGGTTCCGCCCGGCCCACCATGACCGGCGGTCTGGAGGCCGGCGTGCTCGAGATCCCCCGCAGGCTGTTCGGCCTGGCCCGGACCATCGAGAACGGAGGTTCCGTGACGATCATCGCCTCTTGCCTGGTCGATACCGGGTCCCGCATGGACCAGTTGATCTTTGAGGAGTTCAAGGGCACCGGCAACAGCGAGCTGGTCCTGGATCGTTCGCTGGCCGAGATGCGGATCTGGCCGGCGATCGACATCCCCGCCAGCGGCACGCGCAAAGAGGCCAAGCTCTATTCGCCGGACCACAGTCGGGGTCTGGTCACGCTGCGGCGGGTTCTGTCCAACTATGGTCCGCGCGACGCGATCGAGGCCCTGGGCAAGCTGCTGAAGAAGTACCCGACGAACAAGGAATTCCTGGCAGCCATGTCCCGCGGCGGGGCCCCGATCTGATCGAGCGGGCCGGCCGGGTTGGGTTGCCGGTCGTTCGGACGGGATTTTCAAGAATTTCGACAGATTTTCATCAACATTGCGTCCCTGGCAAACGCCTGTAGTACTGAGTGGGTGGAAGTTCCGGACTACTGGACGACATGGGCGCTGTGGAATGTGTTCAGCCCGGCCGATCGGGTCGGCGGCGTTTGACGCCGGCAGGCGGCAGGGCGGTCGCATGGGTGCGCAGGCAGACCTGTGCGGTTCCCTGTGGGCGTAGACTCCTGTGGTGGGGCTAAGCAGGCTCACGGTGGAAAAAGGAC
>CALEZT010000116.1 GCA_937927975.1 uncultured Phycisphaerales bacterium | reverse complement strand
GTTTGGCACGAGTGGCAGGCAGCGGATGCTCCGCAACGTCCGAAGGCCGCACTTGCATTTTGTCGCGTCCGGCGTAAACTGGCGACCTATGGCCAAGAGACCCCCATCCGATTCGAAGAAAGTCGCGACCTCGGGCAAGCCCTCGTCGCTGGTCGATACCCGCGTCGTCTACTGCGGCGACAACCTCGACCAGTTGCGAAAGCTGCCCGACGCCTGCGTGGACCTGGTCTACATCGACCCGCCGCTGTCCGGAGAAAGACAATCTCTCAAGAAGGTCAAGACGGCCAACGCAGCCGAAGGGGAATCCTTGGCCATCTTGACCGCCTTGAGGAAACCGAGAACCCGGAATCGTGCGCGCCCCTCGGCCTTTATCTACGGCGGAATGCGTTGGCATCGCGTATGCATTCACGTGATGGCCATTGCCGACTGTCCGCAGGCAAGATGATTGGGCGACCAAGCGGGGCTTTGAATTCTGCCAACCCGCCCCCCAGCCCCAACTGAACCAGTTCGCGTTCGCGTTTCTTGTTGATCCGCATCTCATATCTCTCATCAAGGATGATCAGCCCACGGTCGTAGGCGAATAGGGATCAGCGAGGTCGTGGCCGACAATGTTCTTGGGTGCGAGAGTCTGCAAGAACATGCTCGCCGCCGTCGCTACAGGGAAACCAGCCAGCAACGCGAAAGAAGGCCACCGCCGCAGAGAGATCGTCGGGAAACCGGTCGCATGAATCGCATTTCTCGACGACGATCCAGTGCTCCTTCAGAGCGGGAATACTACAGGAAGGTGTACATGGAAAACGTGCTCCGCGATCCTGGCACGCATCGCAGACGTGTCGCACATACATATGATCCTCCTTTCAGATGGGCGCAGTCAACCTCCATCGGTCGTCATCGAGAATCACAAGGCCTTGCCTCTTGAGTTGTTGCTGCGCGGATCTCACGGCGTGCTTCCACTTCTTGCCATAGCTCTTGCCATCAATGACTCTGTCAACGCCGTTATCACACAGATCGGGATGAATAGACTTGATCCGCGGATGCAGTTGCTCAGTCGTCAATGGCCCGTGAGCCCCGAGCAGGTACTGAATCGTCTTGGCGAAAACCGTGTGCATGGGCCCTTCGGCAAGACGCAGGCGGAGCAGTTCGTCCTGAGCCTCGGCGAGATGTGTCTCAAACTCGACGCGGAGAGCCCGGCTCGCTGACTGACGCTCGCGCCGATAGGTCGCACGCAACCGGTTGGCGAGGTCACAATAGACCTGGAGATTCTCCCTCGCGACAAACGCCCCGAGCTCCGAGTACTTCGATATGTCCCTGAAAACTGACGCGGCAACCGCAGGATCCAGGACCTTCACACCGTACTCATAGTTCCTCTGAAGACCCCCGATCGTGAGATTCGCGGATGTGATGATCGCACATCTTGCGTCGCCGACGTAGACCTTGGCGTGCAGGCGCGGGAGGTGTCGGACGGTTACAGACGGCACGCCAGCCATCAAGACACCAAGGGCGTTGGGGTCAGTGGCTCCGTCACATACGTTCGTGGGTGACAAGTCCGTAACAAACGTGATCGAATGCAAGGTCGGGCTGCGATTGTCCATGAGGAAGGCAACCCCCTCGCCGGTCACATATGGAGATGCGATCATCAAATGAGAGCGCGTATGCGAAACCAATTCGGCTAAGGCGCTCTTCCAATCCGTGCTCAACAACACACACTCTTCCATAAGACTCGGTCTACTTGACCAAAGACTACGTGCTTGCGGGGGTCTACGTGGACCTAGAATTGTCGCGCATACGTTCGGTCATGTGCGCGAGCGAATCACAGCATACGATTGACCCGTGGCGTGTGCGGAATTCCGTTATTTGATGCGACATTCTTGCTCACCCACTGCCGGTGCGACCTAGTCGAACCCAATTCTACGGGCATCCAGGTTCCTCCGGCCTCATAGGAGCCCCTGTGCCTGCCATCATGGGTGATCATACCCGCAACTCCGAGCGGATGCAAGCAGAGGCCAAGGGGAGCACGTGGGCCGGCCGGACATCGACGCGTTCGAGGCGATGATGATGCGGGAGGAGCGGGCCAAGGGGTTCTTCGTGGCGTTCGGGTACACCCAGGACGCGATGCGGGAGATCGGGGAGTTCTTCAAGCGGACGGGCAAGAGCATCGTCGCGCTGACCGTGCGGGACATCCTCGATGAGCAGATCGCCGCCAGGCTGGTGTGAGCCCCCTGTGTTTGGCACGTTGGCACGATGGCGCCTTCGGTTTTCAGGCCCAAAAACGCGGAGATGCCACGTGCCAACGTGCCAACAGGGGCCTGTCGTTGGCACGTGGCATGTGGCACGAGGGAGCAGGATTGGGATCGTCCCCAGTGGGCCGCTATGTGGCGGGGCGGCGGGAGTTTATCGCACTGGAGCCACCAGCAATCAGGGTGCTACGCACGCCCTTGACGGGAGCGTCTCGCTCCCATACCATGCTGGAGGCCCAAAGCGTAAAACTTCCCAGGCACGACCGCTTCGGGCGTGCCGTCTACAAGAACCTCAAGAACTTTAAGAATGTCAAGATATCCAACGTTGAGCTGTTGAGTGTCTTGACGTTCTTGAGGACGCGAGGCTTCCAAAATTGCCCGGTTTGTGTTATTATCCTATTATGACAGAGTCGAAACCTATGCAACGAGACGTCTGGGGCTGGCGTTGTCTCTGTCGCCAGTGGCCCTGGCGTGGCCAAGTGATGGTTGATTAGGAGGAAGATACGATGACCAGGAAATGTGCATTCGCGAGCGCCGTGTTGACGCTGGGCCTGTTGGCGGCCGGCGCGGTGGCCGCGGTCAAGCCTGTCGTTTACTATTCGTTCGACACGCTGGGCGCGGTGGTTTCCGACCTGTCGGGCAACGGAAACGACGGGACCGTCAATGGAGGCGTCACGCTGGCCGCCGGAGGTCACCGGGGGAATTGCTTCGTCTTCAACGGTTCGAACGCCTACATCCAGTTGACTCGCGTGGTCCAGGACAACTTCACGCTCAGCGGCTGGGTCAAGACCAGCGTCAACGGCCTGGCCGGCACGCAGGCCTATCAAGGCAACGGCCTGTTCTGGTCCGACGTCGGCGGCACCGCCAACGACTTCGTCGCCGCCGTGCTGGGCACGAAGTTCTCGTTCTTCGCGGGCAATCCCGACATATCGGTGATTTCGCGAGGCGACATGGTGACCGGGGAATGGGTGCACATCGCGGCCGTCCGGAACACCGTGGCCAGGACGATCAGCGTCTACCTCAACGGCGCGCCGGACAACAGCGTCGCCCACAGCAACACCGCGGCGCTGAATGCGAACAACAACTTCGTGATCGGCGCCAACACGCTCGACAATCGCTACTACAACGGCCAGATGGATGAAGTCCAGATCTTCAACGTCGCCCTGACCGACGCCGAGATTCGCGCCGCGATGAGCGGCGGCCCGTCCCTGGCGAGCGATCCCAACCCTGTGGACAAGGCCACGGATGTGCCGTTCGACACGGCGCTGGCCTGGACCGCGGGGGAGACCGCCGTCACGCACGATGTGTACCTGGGGGCCGCGCTGGCGGACGTGAACGACGCCAGCCGGGGCAGCCCGATGGGAGTCCTCGTCAGCGAAGGCCAGACGGAAACGATCTATCAGCCGGACGTGGCCCTCGAGTTCGGCAAGACCTATTACTGGAGGATCGACGAGGTCAACGGGGCCCCGGACAACACGATCTTCAAAGGCCAGCCCTGGAGCTTCACCGTCGAGTCCTACGGCTATCCGATCGCCAGCATCACCGCCACCGCCTCGGGCTATCAGGGCGCGATGACGCCCCAGAACACGGTCAACGGCTCCGGCCTCGATCCGCAGGGCCTGCACGACACCGAAGGCACGCACATGTGGACGAGCAACACCGTCAAACCCGCCTGGATTCAGTTCCAGTTCGACAAGGTCTACCGGCTGCACGAGATGTGGGTCTGGAACGCCAACCAGGTGATCGAGAGCATGGTGGGCTTCGGCGCCAAGACCGTCCAGATCGAATACTCCGTGGACGGGCAGAACTGGATGACCCTGGATGGCGCGTCCGAGTTCAGCCGAGGCCCCGGCATGCCGGGCTATGCAGCCAACACGACCATCGGCTTCGGGGGCGTCGCCGCTCGGTACGTCAGAGTGACCATTACGAGCAATTGGGGCGGCCTGGCGCAGCAGGTCAGCCTGAGCGAGGTGAAGTTCTTCTACGCTCCGATGCAGGCGTTCAATCCGCAGCCGGCGGACGGCGCGGAGGGCGTCAGCGTCGCGGCCGAGCTGAACTGGCGACCGGGCCGCGAGGCGACGTCGCATACCGTGTATCTCGGCGCCGACAGCGATGCGGTGGCCGGCGGCTTGGTCGCAGGCAAGACCGTGACCGATCACAGCTATGCTGCGCCGTTGAACCTCGGGACACAGTATTCCTGGAAGGTGGATGAGTCCGGCCCGGCCGGCGATTTCGCGGGCGACGTCTGGAGCTTCACGACTCAGGACTTCATCGTGGTCGATGACTTCGAAGGCTACACCGACAAGGAAGGCTCCCGGATCTACGAGTTCTGGATCGACGGTCTGACGACCGGCGCCAGCGGTTCGACCGTCGGCTACATGGACGCGCCGTTTGCCGAGAAGACGATCGTCCGCGGCGGAACTCAATCCATGCCCCTGGCCTATGACAACACCACGTCGCCGCAGTATTCCGAAGCCGAACTGGCCTTTGCCTCGGCGCAGGATTGGACTCGCCATGGCATCACGACCCTCGTGGTGAGCTTCCGCGGCCAGATGAGCAACTCGCCGGCCTCCGTGTATGTGAAGATCAACGGCACCAGGGTCACCTACAACAACGGCGCCGCAGCCACTGCGATGAACCTGTGGAAGCCGTGGGCGATCCCCCTGGCCGGCACGGGCGCCAATCTCAAGAGCGTCAAGACTCTGGCGATCGGCGTCTCCGGCGGCGGCAAGGGCACGCTGTTCGTCGATGATATCCGTCTGTATGCCGCAGCGCCTGCGGCTGCGGTCCCCGCGGACCCCGGCACGACCGGTCTGGTCGCCTTCTACAAGATGGATGGCGATGTCCAGGACGCCTCCGGCAGGAACTACCATGGCACGATCAGCGGGACGACCAGCTATGAGACCGGCGTCGTCGGCCAGGCCCTCGTGTTCAACGGGAGCAACGCGTACGTCGATCTGCCCATCGGCCCGCTGATCCCGACGCTGACGGACACCACGGTCTCGACGCACTTCTACTTCGGCGGCGGCAGCGGCGCCTGGCAGCGGGTCTTCGACTTTGGCTCGGCCTCGGGGGCCGCGCCATACATGTTCCTGTGCCCCCGCGAGAACACCGCCGGCGGCGTCCGGTTCGCGATTCGCACCGCGACTATCCCCGAGCAGATCGTCAGGAGCGACAAGACCGTGAGCCTGGGCTGGCATCATGCGGCCGTCACGATCGACAGCAAGGCCATGACGCTCAAGCTGTATCTCGACGGCGACCTGCTCGCTTCGGCCGCCACGACCGTGCTGCCGAAGGATCTGGGCACGACGACCCAGAACTGGCTCGGCCGTTCGCAGTATGCGTCCGACGCGTACTTCCTCGGTTCTCTGGACGACTTCCGCATTTACAGCCGCGTGTTGTCCGAAGCCGAGCTGCGCTACCTGGCGGGCGATCGCTGATCCCCGCCCCGGACGCAGCAAAGCATGCGAAGTCAACAAGGGCCCCGGCCTTCAAACCGGGGCCCTTGCTCGTTTGCAGAGGCTGTTCCAAAATCTCGATTTGACCTCGCCGGAGACGTGTGGTACGGTAAATGCCCTCTGCTGTTCAAAGAGCATTCAGAAAGGAGCGTGGCGTATGCGTCGAGGCGTGACACGGCGGGCATTTCTTCGTGATGCGGCGTGGGCGGGATCGGGACTGATCATTCTGTCGAACAGTCGCCTGGTCCGCGGGACCCAGGCCAACAGCAAGCTGAACATCGCGGCCATCGGCGTCGCCGGTCGCGGCGGCGATGACGTCAATGGCGTGGCGAGCCAGAACCTCGTCGCTCTGTGCGACGTGCACGAGAGCCATGCGGCCAAGACGTTCGAGAGGTTCCCCTCGGCCAGGAAGTACCGCGATTTCCGCAGGATGTTCGACGAGATCCATGGTCAGATCGACGCGGTCGTGATCGGGACGCCCGACCACACGCACGCTCCGGCGGGCGTCATGGCGATGAAGCTGGGCAAGCACTGCTATTGCGAGAAGCCGCTGACGCACAGCGTGCACGAGGCCCGCGTGATGGCCAACCTCGCCAACGACAAGAAGCTCGTCACGCAGATGGGGACGCAGATCCACGCCGGGACGAATTACCGACGCGTCGTGGAACTCGTGCAGACGGGGGCGATCGGCCCGGTGGCCGAGGTCCACGTGTGGATGGGTGCCAACCTCAATGGTCCCGCGGTGCCGACGGACCGTTCGCAGCCGGACGCGCCGACCGACAAGCCCGACGTGCCGGCGGACCTCGACTGGGACCTGTGGCTGGGACCGGCCGCATACCGGCCCTACAGCCCGGCCTATGCTCCCTTCCAGTGGCGGTACTGGTGGAACTTCGCCAACGGCCAGCTCGGCGATTTCTTCTGCCATTTCTGCGACCTGGCGTTCTGGGCACTGAAGCTTCGTCACCCGACGACCGTCGAGGCCGAAGGTCCTGTGCACCCCGAGAGCGCGTCCAGGTGGACCATCGCCAGGCAGCAGTATCCCGCCAGAGGCGATCTGCCTCCGGTGGCTCTGACCTGGTATAACGGCGGGCCGTACCCGGCCTTCATGAAGGAGCGGAACATCCCCGCCTGGAACAGCGCGGTCCTGTTCATCGGCTCCAAGGGCATGCTCATCTCCGACTACAACAGGCACCAGTTGCTGCCGGAAGAGAAGTTCGTCGACTTCCAGCGGCCGGCGCCGTTCATTCCCGACTCGATCGGGCATCACGAGGAGTGGATCGCGGCGTGCAAGACCGGCGGTCCGACCACGTGCAACTTCGATTATTCCGGCGCCCTGACCGAGGCGGCCCTCCTGTGCAACGTCGCCCTCCGCGCGGGCGAGAAGCTCACGTGGAACGCCAGGGCCCTCAAGGCGGTCAACTGCGCCAAGGCGGACGTCTTCATCCATCGCGAGTACCGCAAGGGCTGGACCCTCTGAGCGATTCGACCATGGATGAATTCGACATCATCGAAACGCCGGAGAATGTCGACCTGCAGCGGCGTCTGGCGGGCATCGGGTCCCGCTTCGCAGCGGGCGTGATCGACCATCTGTTGATCGCGCTGCTGGTCGCGGCCCTGATCGTGGTGTCCTTCGCCTTTCAGGTGAACCTCATCGTCCTGGGGACCGACATGGCGGATCAGGTCGGCTCCGTGGCTCTTGCGGCGCTGATCATCATGTCGTTTCTGATTTACTGGGGATATTTTTTCTTGTTCGAGCTGTGGATGAACGGCCGGACGCCGGGGAAGAAGTCGCTGAGAATACGCGTCGTCCGCCTGGAGGGCGGGCCGATCACCTTCGACTCCATCGCGATCCGCAATCTGCTGCGGGCGGTCGATTTCCTGGGCCTTTACAGCGTCGCGGGGATCGCGATGTTCCTGACGAAGAAATCCCAGCGGCTCGGGGACCTGGCGGCGGGCACCGTCGTGATCTCGGAAGATGTCCCGGACTATGCGGCCAAGGCGGACAAGAAACAGAAGGTGTTCGACGACGTCGCTGTTTCAGGGGCGGCCCTGGCGGCCTCGCGCTTGACTCCGCAGGAGTATCGGCTGTTGCACAACTACTGGCTGCGGCGGGGACAACTCACCATCGAGGCTCGTCAGCGTTTGCTGCCCCAGTTGATGGGACCAATCCTGACGCGTCTGGGCGAACCGGTCCCGGCCGACTCACCGGCCGTGCTCGAAGCCAAGCTGGAGAGCCTGATCACGCAGCGTGCGACGGCCCCGCGCGACGAAGCTGGATTGCCGCCACGGGATGACACGCCCCGGGCCCCTGAGGAGAACCCATGACTCCTGCCCGTTTTCTCGACACCCGTCATGCGATCTGGGCCCGGCTGGAAGCCCTTACCGCCAAGGCGTCCCGCCAGGGGTTGCGCAAACTCACCGACGAGGAGCTTCACGAGTTGACGCGCCTGTATCCCGCGGTGGCGGTCGATGTGGCGCGGGCACGGATGTACAAGGTCGACGGCGCGACGCAGCGTCGGGTCAACCAGATCGCCATCTCCGCGCACGGGATGCTGTACCGCCGCCAATCCGGTCGGAAGCTGTCCGCGATCTGGCGGTTCTTCCGATACGAGTATCCGCGTCTCTTTCGCAGCCAGTGGGCGTTCATGACGCTTGCGACGGCTCTCTTCGTCGTCGCCATGCTGGGGACCTACGCAGCCACCAGAATCACGCCTTCCTATGCGTATCTGTTCGTGCCGCAGGGTCTGGATGTCAGCGGGGCCCGGGAGGTGACTGCCGAGGACATCAGCGAGCGATTCCGACAGATGCCCAACTCGCCGATGGCCGCGGGGATTATGACCAACAACATCTCGGTTGCGTTCTTCGCCTTCGCCCTGGGCATCACGGCGGGGTTGGGCACGTGCTATGTGCTGCTGGCCAACGCGATGATGCTTGGCGGGTTCGCGGCGCATTTCGCCAACCACGGCCTGAGCTATCCTCTGTGGTCGTTTCTCGCTCCGCACGGGGTCCTGGAGATCTTCGCGATCCTGGTGGCGGGTGCGGCGGGGCTGCGAATGGGCCTGTCCCTGGCCGTGCCGGGATCGATGACGCGATCGGTCTCGCTGAGGGCCGGCGCTCGCGAGGCGGTGCTGCTGCTTCTGGGCACGATCCCCATGTTCCTGATCGCCGGTTTCATCGAGGGCTTCATCACGCCTTCGTACATCCCAGGGGCAGCCAAGATCGTCCTGGGCGTCACGGTGGCTGCGGTGGTGATCGCGTACTTGCTTCTGGTCGGACGAACAGCCTCTGAGAGCTGAAATTCGAATTTCGGATTTCCGGTCATAGCCGGCGCATCGCTTTGATCTGCGTGTACCGGTTGATCAATTCCGGCGTCAGGCGATTCGGGGGGACGTCCAGGACCGAGACGCCTTTACGCCGCATGGAGATCAGGGCCTCTTCCCTCGCGGCCAGCACGTCCAGCGCGACCGCCTTGGCGTACGCGTTCTCGCACTCTGCCAAGGGCTGGTGCGCGACGCTCTGAATCTCCGGGTTCGATAGGGTCACCGCCAGCGGCAGATGGTAGCGGGCGAATCGGACCATGTATGCGATCAGCACGTCGCTGGCCTGGCGGTCGACCACGTCGGTCATCATGCACAGGAGGCTGCGTTTGCGATTCTTCAGGCCCAGGAATCGGCAGGCTCCGCCGTAGTCGGATTCGACCATCCGCGGCTGCAAGCGGTACAGGGCGCGGGCGACCCGTTCGAGTCCCTTGAGCCCGCTGACCGGCGGCAGATAGCTCTCGATCCGATCGCTGAAGGCGACCATGCTGAACTGGTCCCGCTGGCGCAGAGCGATGAAGGCGAGCATGAGCGTGGCGTTGACGAGATAATCCACCCGGCTCAGTCCTCCGAACTCGCCTGCGGTGGCGCGGCCCACGTCGAGGGCGACGAGGATGCTCTGCTGCCGCTCCGGCTCGAAGTTCTTCACGATCAGGTCCGCCCGCCGGGCGGTCACCTTCCATTCGATCCGCGAGAGTTCGTCGCCCTGGACGTACTTGCGGAGGCTCTCAAACTCGAAACCCTGGCCGATGCTGCGAAGCCGGGCCAGTCCCTGCTCGTAGCTCGACCCGCGACGAGCCAGCAGCTCCGTCCGCCGGACGTTCATCAGGTTGGGGAAGACCTGCACTTGGGTCGGCAGGTCCACGGTGAACTGGCGGTACAACAGGCCCAGCGCGGGCAGCGCCCGCACGAAGACCCGGCCAAGCTGGTGTTCGCCGCGCTGGCGGGCGGTTAGTCGAAGATCGAACGTGACGGTCCCGCCGGGCGCGATCACGGCCTGGGTCCGGTCCGGCGAGACCTCCAGCTCTTCGGGGCAGTCGTGGGCCGTCTCGACCTCCATCCGCCGTCGGGTGCGGTTCTCCACCGTCAGGCTCAGAGCGGTCGGATATCCAACGGAGACCCTCTCCGCGAGGCCGCGGCTCACCACGATGTGCTTCTTGCGGGGAAGCAGCAGGGCGTCCAGGCTCGTATAAAAGGCCAGGAGCATCAGGTACAGGACGCCCACCGCGGTCGCGCCCTCGTAGAGCGTGCCTGCCAGGAACAGGGGCGCCGCCGCCATCACCAGGATGATCAGTCGCGGGGACGGGAGCATTCGTTACCTCGGAACCTCCGCGTGCTGCAGGATTTCCTTGAGGCAGTCGTCGGGGCTGAGGCCCTCGACCTCCGCCTCGGGCAGCAGCAGGATTCGGTGTCGCAGGACCGCCGGAGCGATGGCTTTCACGTCGTCGGGACTCACGAAGTCGCGGCTTGCCAGCAGGGCGCGGGCCTTGGCCGCCAGGAGCAGGCACACGCCTGCTCGCGGGCTGGCCCCCAGCGTCACCTGGGGCCGGTTCCGCGTGGCGCGGATGACCCGCGTGATGTAGCTGCGAACCATCGGCTCGACGTGGATCTTGCGGGTCGCCTCGCGCAGCTCCGCGAGCTTGTGCACATCGAGGAGCCGTTCGATGTGCGCGCCGGCCAGATCCGCGGAGTCGAAGCCCCCCTCGACCTGGTCCAGGATGCGGGTCTCGGCCGCCTCGTCCGGGTAGTCGATCACGATCTTGAGCATGAACCGATCCACCTGGGCCTCGGGCAGCGGATAGGTCCCTTCGAATTCGACGGGGTTCTGGGTGGCGAACACCGTGAAGACAGGCGACAGGTCGTGCGGCTTGCCGTCCACGGTCGCGCGGCGTTCCTGCATGGCCTCCAGCAGGGCCGACTGGGTCTTGGCGGGGGCTCGATTGATCTCGTCGGCCAGGACCAGATCGCTGAAGACCGGGCCCGGCCGGAAGTCGAACTGCCGGGCGGAGGTGTCGAAGACGTTGACACCGACGATGTCGGAGGGCATCAGGTCCGGCGTGAACTGAATCCGCTTGAACGAAGTCCCCGTCACGTGGGCCAGCGCCCGTCCGAGCAGGGTCTTGCCGGTCCCGGGGACGCCTTCGAGCAGGGCGTGCCCGCCGGCCAGCAGGGCGACGACCGAATCCTCGATCACCGCGTCCTGCCCGACGAGGACCTTGCCCAACTCGGTCGCGATTCTGCGGGCGAGTTCATTTGCCGTTGCCAAGTCCATCCAAAGCCTCCTTTTCGATCTGTGCAAGCCGCGACAGGGCGGCGTTGAGCTGACGTTGTGACACCTCCGGCCGCGCCAGGAGCCCCTCGCAGTCGTCGAGCGTCCGCTGAATCTCAGCGACGTCGAGGCGGCCCCGCCGGGCGAGTTCCTGGGCCAGGAGCCGGTTCGGCGCGGTGGAGGACAAACCCACCCGAGCCGTGGTCCGCTGGCGGAACCAGTTGTAGATCATGCGAAGCGTCAATCGGTGCGCGCCCGCGCTGTGGTAGGTCGCTGCGACCGCTTGAACGAATTCCATCTTCGAGCGTCGGCGGCGCTGTCTGGCGAGGTCTCGCCGGGGGCCGAACTGACGGCCTTTGTAGTAGAGAAACAGGATTCCGGCGGCCGTCAAGGTGAGCACGGCCCAGCCGGCGCTGGTAGTGAAGAGCATGCCCCAGAGCAGGCGGAAGCCCTGGTTGCCGTCGCCGAAGCCGAAGTGATACTCGTCGAAGAGGACCGTTCGAGCCGTCGCACGGCTCATCGCGTAGGACACGAGATTGACCGCCAGCACACTGTTGTCGTGGTCTCCGAGGCGCTCGTTGGTCAGGAAGGAACTGTCCGAGAGAAGAACCACGCGCCCGCGGCCCACGCGATGCTCCGCGATCCGCACGCCGTGACGGTCTTCGAACAGCGGTTCGATCGCCTTGTGCGGCGTCCCCTCGTCCGGCAACTTCAAGGCGAACACGTTGTCTTCGTCCAGCGACACCTCGTGGACGTCCCTCGACAGCGGCAGCGTTCGCGGCGTCTGCGAACCGGCCCTGGAGGTGCGGTCCTTATTCACCAGATCCGCTGCGGCGGGGTCCAGGTCCATCAGGAGTCCCAGGTTCTCTGAGACGATCAGCACGCCGCCTCGTTCGATCCACGCGCCCAGGTCCATGATCTCACCGGTGTTGACGGGCAGGCGCGGATCGATCAGAAAGACCACGCCAGCGTCTTCGATGTGGTCCGACAACAGCATTCGATCCGACCGTCGGACGGGGATTTCCAGTCGCTCGAAGAGCTCGAAGCAGGCGAGCAGTCCATCGACGTTCGTCGAGCGGGTCGTCCGAAGCCCCGGCTGGCCCGACCGATCCTCCTGCACCATCCCGCTCCAGACCATCGCCAGCAGCACCAGGCCGCTGAGGATCGCCAGGATCAGGAGGATCTTATATTCGGATCTATGGCTTGGGGACGACATCGCTGACAATCCGCTCCGCCAGGGAGTTCATGGTTTCATAGGTTTGTTTCGGGACTTCCAGGCCGCCGTAGATGCTCCGCTCGAAGGCGGCGACGAACTGCGCGAACTGCGATCGGCCGGGCGACTGGGCGGGATACTCGTGCAGGTATTCGCCGTTGGTCTTGCTGGTGTGGAAACGGAGGACGCGGGAGGCGTCGAGCCGTCGCAGCAGGGCCAGCAGCAGAAGACCCGCGGCGTCGCGATAAGACCCGCGTTGGGCGAGGTCCTGCGATTTCTGCCAGAGCTGATCGAAGGACAATCGTTCGTACAGGACCGAGCCATCGGCTCCCAGAGGGAATCCCGACACCTGCGGCCGGCGGAACAGCACCCAGATCGTCCAGAGGAAATGAATGAAGATCGCCAGCAGGGTCAAGAGGCACCAGGCGATCACCGCCCACAGCAGAAACGTGCCGATCCCTCTGGGCAGGCGGACGTCGGGACGGTCCCACCGCCGGAATTTCTCCAGGAGCCATTGGCTGAACGTCTTGCGAGGCGCGAATTGGGGATCGCTGAGGATCTGACGCGTGTGTTCCTTGATCGTCTGCGCGTCGGGCCGTTCGTACTGGAACGTTCGATCCGCCGACGCAGCCGCGACGGGGACCACGGCGGCCCAAGCCGCCCCGACCGCCACAAGCAGCCACAGGTTTCGGAGCCTGACAGACAACGCTCTACCCCTGACTCGTACCCATGCTTTGGGCGAGCATCTGGAGGTCGAAGCCTTCCTTGCGGATCCGCAGGTCGTAGTAGAGCAGGACCGCTGCCGCCGACGCGATGGGCGTCGCCAGGACCTGTCCGATCAATCCCGCGAACTGATCGCAGAACAACGTGAGCATGAAGCTCTCGCTGAACAGGAGCCTGGAGATGAAACCGCCCACGAATCCTATTGGGAAAGAGATAATCCACGTAATGGCTACAGCCAGAAAGCCCACGGCGAACACCTTGCCCAGATTGCCGGAGGCCAAGGCCTTGCTTCGGGACATGCCGGCGGTGGCGCCCTGGTTCTCCACCACGATCGACGGCGTGGTCACGAAGTACCACAGGCCGAAGATGACGCCGGGAACGACCAGCAGCATGAACCCCACCCCGACGACCAGACCAATCAGAAGGCTGGCGCCGATGAGGGTCATGAGCTTTGGCAGCACGGCTCGGAAGGTCTGCTCCACCGTGAGTTCCTTGCCCAGATACGCGTCCGAGATGCTCCTGGCCAGGGCCCCCTGGCAGAGCGCATTTCCCACGAGCGATATGAAGATGCTTACGAAAGCGGTGACGGTCCCGGTGATTGCCGATGTGCCGTCCTCGAAGCTGCGAGAGAGCATCGCCAGCCACACCAAAGACAGCAAGGCCAACGGCACCTGGATGACCGCGACGATCGTGATGAACCGCACGAAGTTCCGCTTATACAGGGTGAAGGTTCTGTCTATGATCCTGCTGACCGACATCGGTTCGAACTGCATTGCGTCCATCGTCTTTCTCCAGCCAAAAAAGATGAACGGGCCTCACGTCCCGCGATGTCCGATACCATACCGCGGGGTGTGGTTTTCGCCAAGTCAAAAAAATGGGGATGCGATGAAGACGTGTGAGATGCATTAGGAACGACACTTACCCCAGGCAGGCGCGTTCGTTCAACCTGCCTTCACCAGTTCGGGCAGGCGCCCCGCCAGGCCGACGCGGTCGTCCTGGACGATCAGCACGCCGGCGATGTTCGGGATGACCATGATCCGCTCCAGGGCCGCGTCCACGTCGTCGGGCGTCCGGACGAGATTGGCCGCCTGCGTCGCGGCGGCGTCGGCCAGTGCGGCGTCCTTGGCGACGACCGTGGCCAGGTCGCATTGGCCCAGGCTCATCGAGTGACCCATCTTGCCCGAGGAGGAGCAGATCGAAAGGGGGGTCTCCTGCGGCTCGACGCGAAGAGCGAGCCGGTCGGCCAGCCTGGACGCGCCGGCGCCCAAGGACACGATCACCGGTTCGACCGCCTGGAGGAAAATATCGCCTCCATTGTCCACGATGACCTCAGCCGCTCCCGCCTCCAGGGCCGCGTGAGCCGACCACTGGGCCATCGCGCCGGCCACCGCGGCCATCGGTCCGACGCCGACCAGGCCCGCCGCCCAGCCCATGTGCCTGGCGATCTCGGGCGCATCCGCACGGGCTTCCATCGGCACGAGCGAACGCTGGAACTCAGGATGTCGCCGAAGGTAGTCTTCGAGCAGATGCCGCTGGCGAACGATCTCCGCGGCGACCACGTCGAACCGGCTGCACGAAATCCGCAGCACCGCCTCGCGATAGGTGAACGTGAGATAGGCTCGCCGAGATGGCATATCACGACCCGCGATTTCGGGAAATAGTAAATCGTCAATCGTAGATAGTCGATTCAGAACGCCGACGCGCACGCCCCGAACGGGCACACCTTTATGCACGCCAGGCATTCGATGCACTCGTCCTCGTCGAAGGCGATCCGCCGCGTTGCGGGATCGGCGACGTGCAGGGCGTCGGTGGGGCAGTGCGTGACGCATTGACCGCAGTGGGCGCAGCGATGCTCGTCCCAACTGACGCCTTTGCCGCTGTGGTTGACCACGACGTTGCAGCTCTTGATGAACTCCATCGCGTTGTCGATGTCCTGTCCGTCGCCAGTCACGTCGAGAACGAGATATCCTTCTTCTTCCGGCGTCACCTTGGCGCGGTAGACGTTCACGATCAGGTTGTGGTCTTTCACGAGCCGATAGATGATCGGCTGTTCGCAGTCGTATCGAGGGAAGAACAAGACCAGCTTCTTGGTGAGGGTCTGGCTCATGCGGGCTTCTTTCTGATCACCAGAGGTTTCATCGTGGTGTTCTTGGGCAGCGGCTGGATGGGCGGAGAAATGAGGAACTCGCCCCGTCGGATCTCGTCGGCCAGGAGGTTGGCGATCTCCAGGGCCTTGTGGTAGGATGAGAGCGAGCCGACGATGATCTTCTTGCCGTCGATCTCGATCTGGCCGCTGCGGAGCTGCTCGTAATTGACGTGGCAGATCACCCGGCCGGTCTTTTGTCCATAATCCGTGCTGTAGTCGATCACCGGGGCCAGGATGTCCCTATCGCGGACGCACGTCCGCTGGAGGACCTGCTCGTTGAGGATCGGGATGGGCACCCCGACGCCCAGGGCCAGCGAGACGCCATAGCCGCGGAAGCTGGCGCCCCGGACGAACTCCGGACGCATCTGTTTCATGTCCCCGGTCAGGGCCAGCGTCCCGGCGCCTTCCTTGGGTACGCCGTTGGGGGTCCGCTCGCAGGCGCCCGCGTGCTGCGTGCCCTCGGCGTACACGTGTCCATGCGCGCCGGCCAGCCAGACGCGGGTGCCGACGCCGATGACGTCGTAGCACGGGTCGTTCAACAATGGCGACAACTGACCCGCGGAACAGTAGGTCGCGTTGCCCCGGCGGGGCTCCAGGACGCCCAGGTACGTGTAGATCGTGCGATCCGAATCGTTCACCGCGACGTTGTAGTTCTGGTAGCAGTTTCGCGGGTTGACCATGATGGCCTGGTTGAGGTCATGGATCGTGAAGTACGTGCGGATCTCGCGGCGAGGGTATTCGTCGGTCCCATAGGACAGGGCGAAAAGCTGGAGCGACTTGCCTGCGACGAGGTCTTCGATGACGTGGCCGCCGCCGTAGCGGAACTCGCCGGGAGGGTACATGTTGGCGGGGTCGCCATGACGCAGTTGGGTCGCGCCCAGGTAGACGTCCACCGCCGCGATCCCGGTATAGACCAGGACGTCCTCGATCCACGCTTCCGACATGCGGATCTTGGGCTTGGAATGGCCGAAATTGATGAAGCAGCCGGAGGAGCACATCGGCCCGAAGGTGGCGGTGGTAACGACGTCCACCTCCTTGGCGGCGGCCTCCAGGCCTTTCTTATCCACGTAGTCCATGATCTCGTCGGCGGTCAGCACGACGGCCTTGCCCGACGCGATCCGGTCGTTGATCTGTTCGTAGGTTTTCATAACTCCGTCTCAGGAAGCTTCAAGTGTCAAGTTTGAAGTTTGAAGTCGGAGACAAGAGACATTCTCCCGCACTTGACACTTGAAACTTCAAACCTCGTACTACTTTCCGCTGACGTCCAGGCAGACGAAATCTCCCGGCGTGTTGCGGACGTAGATCTTGCCGTGGGACAGGACGGGACTCGTCCAGCACAGGCCCTTGGGCAGCGCCTGGAAGCGGGCCACGACGTCGAACTTCTGCGGATCGGCCTTGGCGACGACCAGTTCGCCCTTGTCGCTCGTGAGGATCAGCCGGCCATCCTGGCTCATCATGAGCGAGCCTTTGCCCAGGCTCTTGTCCTGCCACTGCTCCTTGCCGTCGTCGAGCTTGACGCATTTCAAGATGTTCTCATCGAATCCGTAGACGTAGCCGTCGCGCAGGATCGGGGAGTTGATCTGCATGGCCATGGTCTTGTTCTCCCAGAGCTTCTTGGGCTGGCCGCCGACGATCTCGATCAGGCCGCAGCCTCGCTTGTAGCCGCTGGAAAGGAAGATCCGGTTGCCGACGATGATCGGATCGGCGGCATTCACTTCGTACTGCGTCTTCCAGGGATACTGCCAGAGCTGCTTGCCGTCGGCGGGATCGACCGCGACGAGGGAGACCTCGGTGAAGATCGCCAGAGCCGCTTTCCCGTCTATCGTGAACGGGACCGGGGTCGCGTAGCCGCACTTGCCTTTGCCGCTCTGCCAGACGACGTCGCCGGTGTCCTTGTTCAGGGCCAGGCCCGCTTCGCCGACGTTCAGGAACAGCCTGTCGCCCTGGACCAGAGGCGAACTGGAGAAGTGCCACGTCGGCAGCTCGAAGCCCATGTCCTTGTTCAACTGCTTCTGCCAGAGGATCTTGCCGGTCTTGGCGTCGAAGCAGAAGAGGTCGCCCATCTTGCTGAGGGTGTAGACCTTTCCGGCGTCGACGGTGGGCGTCGAGAGGGTGCCGCCGTCGTAGTACTTGGGCTGGAGCGGACAGGGGTAGGAATGCTTCCAGATCTCCTGGCCGGTCTGGGCGTCGAAGCAGTAGACGGTGTCGGTGTTGGTGTCCTTGCCGCTGTTGCCCATGGTGTAGACCCGGCCGTCGGCCACAGCGGTCGTGGAGAACCCGATCCCCACAGACTTCTTCCAAAGCGCCTTCGGTCCGGTCTGGCCCCAGTTGGAGCTCCAGTCGATTTCTTTGCTGATTCCGTTGTGGTCCGGGCCGCGATAGCAGGGCCAATCGGCCCCGAAGGCAGTCTGTCGGATTCCCACGACCAACACCAGGGCACACAATACGTACGTTGTCCGTCGAGCGATTGTCATGTTGTGTCCTCCTTATGCAGGATCCTATCTTTCGCTGTTGTCATACACAGGGGTCCTATTCTATCTTGCTTCTCCGTTCCGTCAAAGCGTTTCATCGCCAATTCGGGTAGGGCAGGGGGCCGAAACGCCCGGTGAATCATCCTCCTTGTAAGGGGGGATTTTGTGGTCACGCGTGGAACTGGGGAGTCGGTTATCGCTTGGACTGGACCGGTCGGCGGTGGTGGTGTCGGGCCTGTTCGAGGGCGTGCGCCAGAGTGCGGATTCTGCAATGGATATCCGCGGAGACCCGCATCGATGCGTTTCGGGCGGTTGCGACTTCGATGTCGAGATCCAGCAGCGAGGTCAGGACGTCCACCAGGGCGTGGCAATCGGATTTCGGCAGGCACGCCTGGTTCCTGCGGAGCCACTGAACGCCACCTTCGCACTCTACATGGGAGGCCAGCAGGCCGAAACAGCCTGTCGGGGCCAGGACGATGTTCCGCACGTCCAGGGCTCCGTGGTTGCTGCCTTTGCGAAGAAGCTGGTGCGTGATCGAGATCATCTGGCGGATCAGAACCGCCATCACAGTGATCGTCTGTTCGGGACGGTTCTGCAGAACGTGCCGCCAGACATCGCTCAGGCTCGAACAAACAGGCAGGGGTTCGACCAGATATGCGCTGCCCGCCACAGCGAACAGGTCGCCGAACTGCGTGACGAAAGGGCTGCGGAAGTCCGTCGATTCCTTGTCCTTGAGGAGCGGTCCCAACGCGGTCAACGGGGCGGCCGGTCGGAACTTGTGCAGCAGGACGGGCCGACCGTCCTGTTTGCGGACGGCGCGAAACGACTGCCCGCCGACGCATTCGCCGAGTTCGGCGGCCCCTTGGATCGTGAAATCCCTCAGGACAGTCGCGGCTTGCGCTCTGGGGGCGTAGGAAGTCGTGCACGTCATATCGGCTTTGTCGTCCGGTGTTCCTGCTCCGTGTTCCGGCTCTTTCTGTGTCCGGTGTGGGGACCGACCCCTGCGAGGGAATCGGCCCGCTAGTTATCTTGTCGGCATCCGGGCTGGGAAGCTTTAATCTTGGGGCCGTCTGTGCGGTCGGCCCTGAAGTTATCGGACAGTTCCGAATGTTGCGTCAAGTCGCTTCAGGCCGTGTGCGAGGGGGGGGAGCCGCCGCGAAAATTTCGCCCATCCTCGCTTTTTTCTCATCAACATTCGCCGCTTTGTACACGCCTTCCCTGTATAGCTCTCGGAGAAGGGCTTGGCTGAGATGACGGGCTCGTATTTCCATCATCGGGCCGGATTTTAGAGGGATTTAGGGAAAGATGTCGGCTCATGAAGCGACTCTGTGAGACCTGTGAGCATTTCTCTCCTGCACACACGTGCATTGAGAGGCCCACATGGGGACATTGTATGAGGCTGGTCAGCGGGCGGGTTGCCCTGTTGGCGGAAAAGGGTTCGCCGGTGTTCACCTGGGCCGACAGTCTTTGCGACGAGTACCGGCCGAGGCAGGCGGTTTCCGTCCGACGCTGATCGCGGGGCCCCGTGGGGCTTCGTCATGCACGTTGAGGCAGGGAGGCCCGATGGAGGCATCGACCGTCGCACGTGCGAAGGCCGCTGGCCAGACAGGGGGATTATTTTCCCGATTCAGGCACAGTCCGGTCATTGACTCTCGGATTTGTGGACTCTATAATGACAACATGCGACGCTTTGGGTTCACGTTGATCGAATTGCTCGTGGTGGTGGGCATCGTCGCGTTGTTGCTGGCGTTCGCGGTCGAGGGACTTCGGATCGTGCGGGAACAGGCCCGAGCCGCTGCGTGCGCAGCCAACGTCAGACAGTTGGTGACGGGGTTGCTCGTCTATGAAACCGCCCATGAGAGGTTTCCGCCCGGATTCGAAAACCCCGATCCCAAGATTGGGCTGACCGGTCGCGCCGCAGGTTCCGCGGGTTTCATGGATCCGGGAGGCTGGTGGTGGTTTGACCGCATCCAGAGGCTCAATCACCTGACGATGGATGGCTACAAGGCGATGGTCTGCCCGTCGAAACGCCTGGAGAACCGTTGGCTGGACCTGAACATCCTGTGCGGCAACTACGGGGCGAATCTCTCCGTCTTGCACGCCGTGCAATACCTCAAGCCCTACAAACCCTTCTTTGGGATGCCCCTGGCGGCCCATCAGGTTCCACGTCCGTCGGAAACCCTGCTCGTGACCGACAGCGGGTACGGTCTGATCAGTTGGTGGCATGCGACCGGAGAACCGCCCGCGGATCTGCCGATTCTGGATGCGGCGTTGGAGGTTCCATTGATGGGGTCGGCCCAGGACGCCGCCTATGTGCCGGGCATGAGCATCAATCGCCAGAAGACTGTCTGTCAGGGGCAGGATTTGGACTCCGTTGGAGGGCGGCACCCTCATAAGACGGTGAACGTCGGGTTCGCCGACGGCAGCGTGGGGATCAAGAAGCCCGCTGACGAATTGGCGGTCGAAAAGACTGACGGCACGACGTGGGATAAGAGCCCCTTGTGGCAGCCCAAGCCCGATCCCTCTCTCGCAGTCACTTCGCCTGTGCCAACTCCCTGAATGCCTTCTCCATCTGGGCCTTCGTCGGATACACCAGCTCGGTCGTTCCAGTGTGTACCCAGGGAAGCTCTTCGCAAGCCCGCTGGAAGAATTCTGCTCTGGTCGGCAGTTTCTGCGCCGGATCGATGAAGACCCGCCACCTTCGCTGGATGGTGGCGCCGCCGGCGGTGACTTCGCTCCTCACGATCTCGTACATCAGCAGTCGTGGGGCCGATGGATCCGACCGGTCGTTCGTCACTTCCCGAAGCTCCTCTTCGAACGGGGCGCCCGCAAACAGATCGTCCTGGTCCATGTACATACGGTACTGATCGAGCGTTCGGCCTTTGAGCGCAATCGGCGGGTGCCGCCGGCCGTCCGGGTCGATGATGATCCTGGTTCTCGCGTTCAGATCGGTCACTTCGCTCGATGCTCTGGATCGCATCGCGTACTGGTTCAGCTCGCGGGACACCCACGTCTCATAGACCGAGCTTGGATCCCCCTCGCTGACCGATCTTACGTGTACGTTGGGCGCTTGCCGGATGCTTTTGCGGAGTTCTTTGAAATTCGTGCCTTTGGCGGCGCTCGTCGTAAACGACAGAACCGTCGCCAGGACGACGATCGCGACCAGAGAGACGCTTCCCGCCAGAAAGAGGGGGCTTGCCGGCAGGCGGACACGCGATGGTTTCGCCCGCTTGTTCTGCACGACCCACAAATCGACAGGGTAGCGATGGGGGGCGCCGGCCTTCTCGTCGGAGGCCTCGCTTGTCTGTTCCTCGCAACGATAGATCGTTTCGATCTCGGTGTCGGCCCTTTCCGCGATCCCGTAAACCGTCCGATGCAGGGACTGGACCCTCTCCATGCACGCCCGGCATCGACGTACGTGGGTCCCGACCGCGTCGCGTCGGCCGGTGGTCCTGCGAATCATCTGGGCATCCAGTCCGAAGGGCAGAACAAAATCGAACAGATCGGACGTCGAGATCTCGTCGCAGGCCAGCACGCCTGCCCGATCGATCCGGGCGTCCATGCCCGCAGCCGCCTGGGCCCTCTGTTCGTGCACCCACCTGCGGCTTCGCGGGCAGCAACATGCGCGGTTGAGGTCATCGGGATGCGACTTGTCGAATGAAAACGAAGCCAAAGCTGCCGCCGCGGGCATCCACGCATCCGGTGGCAGGTCGTCGCTTGGCGAAAGGCGGAAAAACTCGCCCAGTCGCTTCAATTGCCCATTGGCAAGCTCCAACCGGCCGACCGTCGCCAAATCCTTCGTGCACTGTGGACAATTCTCCACGTGGACCGTGACGGGTGTGGGAATACGAATTTGCCGCGATGGAGACGCAAGCTCGGGCAGGAACGGCCTGGCGTGGCAACACCGTACCTGCCGGCCGAGCAACTCAAACTCCCGGCTCAGGGCCTCGACGACCACGTTATCCCGCGGGATGGCAGCAGGCCGGGATGGATCATCGGATCCGCCAATCGCATCCCCGAGGCGACGAACCTCGTCCTGGCAAAACGGGCAATCTTGAATGTGATGGGCTATGGCCTCTGGAACGGCCTGGCCCCCCTTACAGAGAAAATCGTAGTAGTGCTCCCTTGCCTCCTGACAGAGACTCTCGCCGTGTCCGTACATGGTCATACCAACCTCTCATTCGGGAGCCAGCCTCCTCTGGAGCTTTCGCAAGCTCTGCGACAGATACCGGCTCACGGTCCGCTTGTTGATTCCCATTCTCGTCGCGATTTCCAGAATGCTGCAATCGTCGCGATACCTCATCACCAAAGCCTGAGCCTCCCTCGCCTGCAGCCCCCGGGCCAGACTGGAGATGGCTGCGTCCTGCTGTTCTTCGTCGATAAAGGCGTTTTCCGCGGGTCGTTTGTTGATGGAAATCTTTCGCTCTTGGGCATATTTTTTCACCGCGATGGCGTAAGTCTGGCGGAGACGGGCCGCATCGATCACGTGATGAACGAGGGCCCGGTACAAATAGCCGCGAACATCCCGCACCTCGGCCGGCACGGGCTTTTGGATCAGGACCAGGTAGAACCCCTGGAACAGATCCTCGACATCCAGGCTGCTGCCGGCCTGATGGCGAAGAACGAGGCGGATGAACTCTCCATGTTCCCGGAAGATGGCATCTGCCATAGGGCGTTCCGAGTCGTTGCTGGCCACGGTTCTCTCAACTCCAACTACCAGGGGTTGCACAAAGGCAATTCTCTGTCCCTGCGCCGAACCCAGTGCTCGACCGCGAGATGGGCACATCGATCCCATACGGTTATTATATCGGTCGTGGGGGAAGAATGCAATCAGTCGGACGTGCTTTTTCCGACCCCTCTCCGTTCCAGGATCGGTGTCGCCGGGCGGTCAACCTGAGTTCTGCGTTTCCCACCCGCTGCGAAGCAGGAGGCAGATGAGTTCCGAGACGCTCCTTGCGCCGATTTTCTTCATGATGTTCGCCCGGTGGAACCGCACGGTCGTGATTGTGGTTCCGAACTGGGCCGCCACGGCCTTGTTGCTCTTGCCTGCAACGATTTCCGCGAGCATTTCCCGCTCCGTTGCCGACAAACCCGCAAACCGGGCGGCGAGGGCGCTGTTTTCTGCCGCCTGCCGGCGGTTCTGAAGGTCCAGGGCGATCGCCTTCTGGATCTGATCGCCCAGGTATTGTGCTCCGACCGGCTTCAGGAGGAAGTGAAACACGCCTTCTCGCACGGCCTGGACCGCCAGGGGGACGTCTGCCTGCTCTGTCAACAGAATGACCGGGATCTTGCACCCTTTTGCACGCAGGCGTCGATAGACGTCCATGCCGCTGGTCCCAGGCAGCGGCGTATCCAGGATCAAACAGCCCGGACGCCGAGGATCGTGCGATTCCTCGAACTCCTGAGCCGTGGCATAGGCCTCCACCGGCAGACGCCGTGGCGTCAACAGTCGCCGCATCCCTTCGGACACCGTTCGATCCTCTCCGACAATGAATACGGTGGGCGTTGCGTCTTTCATGTGAGACTCCTGCTCCTTGCGACGCCGCGTCTGAAAGATCGAAACAGCAGGTCGCAAGGGATTCGACACGCACTGCCGCAGTACGGTTCGCCGTTCAGGTGAGAATGGTACGAACTGGACTTCCGCAAAACGGTCATTCTGCGAAAGCCCGGTAAGGAGCACGGGCGAACCGTCCCGGCGGACTCGGTCCCAACGTCATCGTCGTCATCCACTCGCTCTCTCTGTCGAAGGCCTCTGGCCTTCTTAAACCATGCGCCATTTTTCCCCGCGTGGCGTCAAATTCCGCCTTGGAGAGGGGAATATTCCGTCCCCAAATGACGAAAACAGGCTGTCAGGCATCTTGGAGCGGACTGTACACATGCGGCGTCGCGGATTATGTCGCTTGTGCCGTCGTTGTCGCGAAGATCGTTCGAAATCCGGTGAAGAATGCGGACCATCTTCCAAGGGGCGCGTTTATCGCGACCTGCCCTCGGGCAAGACCGTGGAGGAGGTCTGTCGGGAGATGAGTCACAAGCTGGACGCATGCCGCTCATGGCGCGTGCGAGTCATCGATTGTCGCTGTAGACCGTTGGACTACACCGAGGACAATCACAGACCTGGGCCCAAGACACAGGCAAAGGGCGAATACACCATCCACGAAGGCCGGACTCTTTCGACGAGCGGTGAGAAGGCAGAACATCGCCCTCCTGTTGCGGCTGTCCGACGGGACGTATGTTCAAGGGTGTGAATCTCGGAAAGTGCCAGTGAAGTACCCCAAACCTGAAACCCGCGGGTCCACTACCGGCGCGATCCGCTTGCCGAAGGGGGCGCGGCGGGATATCATTCTGATGGCGTCGCACATCGGGCATTGGCGTTTTCGACGCAGACAGGCTTCGTGTTGAAAGGGGATTGGAATGAATCACGTTTCACGACGAGAGCTGATGGGCGCCGCCCTGGGTCTGGCCGCAGCGGGCATATCGCAACGCCAAACACAGGCCGCGGCCTCGTCGCCTTCGCGAACGCTCTACATCGCCGCTTATGATACGGAGTCGCAGGGTTGCCTGGCCGCCTGCCGCAAGATTGTCGAGGTCCACAAGCGGCTGGAAATGCCCGCGACGTTCTTTCTCGTCGGGCGGACGCTCGAAGCCAACGCCGCCGAGTACAAGGCCCTCCTGTCCGACCCGCTCTTCGAGGTCGCCTCGCACACCTGGAGCCACAAGCTGCTGTGCGACAATGCGATGTGCGGCAAGGCCGTCTCGCCCGAGGAGAAGCGTGAAGAGATCCTCAAGAGCAAAGCCCTGATCGAGCAGGTCTTCGAGCGGCCGTGCGTGGGATTGCGGCCCGCGGTCGGCTTCGACACCGGCTTCAAAGGAGCGACCGACGTGCTGGCGCTCGTTCGCGAGGCGGGCTACCGATACGTCAGCAGCTTGCTCTGGGGGCCCGACTGCTCGATGCCCGCTCTGATCGAAGCCCCATTCCACTATGGACCCGATGGTTTTTCGGGCCTCTGGGAACTGCCTGGCCACGGCTGGCACGAGAATCTGCTCAAGGACAACAACCGCTGGGGCCCGAAGCGTCTGACGCTCTGGCCTTCACCCATGCCGGAGGGGATCCCGACGAGATTCGTCAAAACGCCCGACGACGAGTTCCAGGTCAATCGGATCTTCCTCGAAAAGGCCCGCGAATGGGGCAAGCCGCACGTCTCCCTGATCTGGCACCCCTGGTCGCTGAACGCTTTCGACCCCGACATGAAGATGCTCGAACTGACCTTCACCCACGCCCGCCGGATCGGCCTGACTCCCAGCACCTTCGCGGCCCTGGCCAAGCAAATGGCTCCCGGCCAGGCCTGAAGACGGTTCGACAACCGCGGACTCATGAATCGCGGAGGACGCCGAGGGCGCAGAGGAAACGCAGGTGGATTCTCCTGAAGAGAATCCGCCGACCACGAAACACGCGAAACAGGCGAAAGTGCGAGCGCCCGACGCCGGCCGAACCATCCCCCGATTCGCCCGGCACTCTCGATCGTGCTACAGCGGCAGGGTGGGCTCGGGCCAGCGATCTTGTTCACCGAATTCTCACCATAGTCAAATCCCTCACGAACACGCGGCTGGATACTATACGTATGCAGCGAACTATACGCGGAACATGCATCGAGTGAATGCTGGAGATTGCAGAGCCTGTCATGTGGCGAATCGTCGACAATACGGGGGGCCGGATTCGAGCGGCTCTCGAACGAGAATGGGGCGAGGGCGCCGCGTCGGATGCACTGGAGCACCCGCACAGTTTCGGAGCGGCCACCGACATCGCAGAGGAACTGCGTTGGCTCGGATTCGATTCTCAGAAAGATTTCAGCGTTCGTCCGATTGAAGACGCCATCGTCAGTTCCCTTCTGACGAACGACTGAGCTCCTCTCGTCTGCCCGAAGCGTGCTCTTATCGGCCTTTTGAGCCGCCTCGCACGATGGGGTTCTGAATCCACCGGCCCGGTCCGGCGTTTCGCCTTGCCGTTGCGGCGTCGGGCTCCTACAATCCGGATGTGACGTGGGAGTCCTTCGCTGTGGCCGGGATATCCTGGCGGTCGCGTGGCCTTGTGCATGGAAAGGAGAATTGCCGATGCGTCAGATGTACAGACAGGTTCTCGCGCTCTCTCTGCTCGTCGCGGTCGGATCGAACGGCCAGATTCCGCCGAAGCCTTCGATCATCGCGGTCGGGCCCTACCTTCAGTATATGACCCGGGCGAACGTCAGCATTCTGTGGGAGACGTCGGAAGCGGCCACGTCGGTCGTCGAGTACGGCGAGCAGGTCCCGCTGACGAGCCGGGTGTTCGTCGAGGGGCAGTCGGAGATGCACGAGGTGCGGCTGCAGAAGCTCAAGCCGCAGAGCAACTACTTCTACCGGGTGCTCTCCAGGAACGCTTCCGGGGAGGAATTCGCCAGCGAAGTGTATAGCTTCCAGACCGCCCCGGAAGAGGAGATCGCCTATGCGTTCGGCGTCGTGAGCGACACGCAGACCAATCCGCCGGTCTGGGGTCGGATCTCGACGCTGCTGTTCGCCCAGCGGCCCAACTTCGTCGTGCATGCAGGGGACATCGTGGGCGACGGCGACAAGAAGGAACAGTGGACCGAGCATTTCCTCAAGCCCGCGCACAAGCTGATGAGCCGCGTGCCGGTTTTCGCCATTCTGGGCAACCACGACAAGGACCACGCCAACTACTACCGCTACATCGCCAATCCGAGCCCGGAGCATCGCTACACGTTCACCTACGGCAACGCCCAGTTCTTCATGATCGACACCAATCGCAGCGTCGGCGCCGGCAGCGACCAGCACCAATGGCTCGACCACGAACTCGGGCGATCCAAGGCGACCTGGAAGTTCGCGGTCCACCACCATCCTCCCTACAGCTCCGACGAGAACGATTACGGCGACACGTGGAAGGGCCAATCCCCTCGCGGCGACCTCAAGGTGCGTCCGCTGGTCAAGCTCTACGAGAAGCACGGGCTGGACATGTGCTTCGTCGGCCACATCCACGACTACGAGCGGACCTGGCCGATCCGGGAAGGCAAGGTGGATTCCACTCGCGGCGTGATTTACGTCCAGGCCGGCGGCGCAGGCGGCGGGCTGGAGGACTACGCGCCCACCCGATCCTGGTTCACCGCCAAGGTCCACCGCGATCATCATTTCGTGATCGTCAGCATCTGCGACCGGACGCTGCAACTCCAGGCCATCGACCAGAACGGCGTTCTGTTCGACCAGCTCACGCTGCGCAAGTGACCTGGCCCCCTCGACGCACCGCCAGGGGGGATTGCGGGGTCAGGACAATGAAGGTACACTACTATTTCGGTGTATCTTGCGTGGTGTGGGCGAATCTCTGTCGGGAGTGTTCCAAATGAGCGACTGGAAAGTGCGGGTCGCGGGGGTTGGAGCCTATCTGCCCGGCGAACCCGTGGCCATTGGGGAGATCGATGAGTACATCGGGACCATCGCCGGCGCGGAAACGGCCCGATACTATGGCATCATCGAGCGGTATGCAGGTGTGAAGTACCGCCACTGCGCGGTGGAGAGGGGGACGGGCCGGTTGCTCGAGAACAGCGCCCACCTGGGATTTCGTGCGGCGACAACGGCCCTGGATCGGGCCGGGGTGCGAAACGAGGAGGTGGATCTGATCGTCACGACGACCAGCACGCCGCCGTACCTGCGAGCCGGATTGGCCAAGGAAATCCGCATCCTGCTGGGCAACGCCGGCTGCGCAACCTACGATTTGTGGGGCGCCTGCACGGGGATTCAGCAGGCCGTCACTCTCGCCACGGCGGCCATTCGCTCAGGGGCCTTTCGGCGGGCCCTGTTGATCGGGGTGGAGTTGCCTTCCACGTCGGGTCGTGCGGAGAACTATGCTGCCGGGAGGATGGGCCGCTACGACCTTCTGCTCCGCGCCGCGCTGGGCGACGGCGCCGGGGCCTTGGTCTTGACGGGGTCGGACAGCGCCGACGTGCAGGACGACGTCCTCTACACCCGCAGCGGGACCGAAGGTGAGGACGCCTCCGCCTTTCACCGCGAGGCCGGCGGGAGCACCATGCCGCTGAATCCGCAGACCTTCGCGGAAGGGCGGCATCATTGGCAGCACGACTTCGCTCTGATGGCGAAGAAAGGCAGGCCGTACCTGGCGAAGATCATCCGTCGCGCTCTGGACGAGGCGGGCCTTCGCATCGAGGATTTGGATTTCATTGTTCCCGCGGCCGCGAATTTCAACTACTTCAAGACGCAGGAATACGTGCAGGATCTGACGCCCGAAGAGAGAGAATTCAGTCTCGCAGTCCAAGCCAAGATCTTCACGAATTACGCCAACGTGGGGAACATCCCGTCGGCCGCGGTCTATGTGGGACTCAACGAACTCTACGAAACCGGCCGGCTCCGTCGAGGATCGCTGGTGCTTCTGCCCTCGATCGAGGGCGCCACATGGGGTTGGGGCGCCACGCTGCTGAGATGGAATGCAGGGTAGGAAGAGTGCGGAGCCACAGGGCAAACCGAAGCCATGGAATGGAAACGAGCCTGTCGCAGTTCCTGCATTTTTCGTGTGTTGACCGGCTGGGAACAGGGAGGTAAAATCGACCCCCATATGCCAAGGGGCAATTGCCATTCCTCATCTTTCAGGAGAACAGAAATGAAATCCTCGATCTTATGGACATGCGCGTTGGCGGTTGTGCTCTGGACCGGCGCCCAGGCGACGGGGCAGGGCAAAGGCCAAGGCAAGGGACAGGAAAAGGGGGATGCCGCTCGCGTCAAGGAGAACGTTCCGGCGTCAAACCCGGCGCCTCAAGCCCCTCAGAACGCTGCCCCTTCGCTCGGCCGGCCGGACAAAGAGAAGGAGGCCCTGCAGGGTGGCAAAGACGTCGTGGACGCAGGCAAGGCCGATGCGGCCAAGGGCAAGAAGACGCTGGAGTCCACCGGTTCGGCCGCCAAAGGCAAGGGCAAGGAACACCAGCAGCAGCTTTCGGCCCTCGACAAGCAGTTCCGCCATGCGCAGGCCAAACAGTTGGAGCGTCAGGCCCGCCTGATGAGGATCCGCGAGTTGGCCCAGCAGAAGGGAGATGCCGAGACAGTCACCCGGGTGGATAAGCTGATCGCCAAGCAGAACGAGGTCTTCAATCGCAAGCAGACGCATCTGCAGGGACAGAAGCGCGCTACCCAGCAGCCGCCGGCCGAAGGGCAAGCGGCCCCGGTGACGCCGCCGGCCGAGGTTCCCGCCCAGGTCGAGACGCCCCGGCCCGCCAACGCGGGCAATCCGACGAACTAACCCAAACCGAACTTGTCCGGACTCCTTCTTGATCGAACCAAGATCACGACGGAGTCTGGGCCGGACTTTCGAGGATCGAATGATGTCACTTCGTTCAGTTGCCAGAACCCTCGTGCTGCTGATGTGCCTGATGATCATCACAGGGTGCGATCGCCAAACGAGTCAGACGGACTCATCGCCCGCTGAGACCGAACAGGTCAAGACGGCCGAGGAGTACAAAGCCGAGGCCGACCAGCAGATCACCGAAGAGAACATGACCAGCGAGCTCGATTCGCTCGAAAAGGAAATCGACGCGGACGCGGCGACCTCGCCTTGATCGGCGGTCTATTCCCTTTCGCCTGGAACGGGGCGTGAATCGAACTCGCGGATCGTGTTGACGCGGTCAAGAAGGCCGACATCCGATAAAATGGAGCAGGTCGATTCTCGACTCTAAGGGGCGAAGAAATGGCTGAAGAGATTTCAAGAGAGGCCGGGCGGGCCGGGATCTCCCGGCGCCAGTTCATGGCTGCGACAGGTGCTACGCTTTGTGTGGGTGGTGCTGTAGCGAATGCCGCGGCACAGCGGCGGGAGATCGAGCCGGAGTTGTCTGCGGCGGTGCAGATGCAATTTATGCGGCCGGGACAACTGGAGAAGGTGCTGCGCGAGTTCCCGGCGGTCTATGTGCCGTTCGGGCTGATCGAGTGGCACGGCCGGCATCTGCCGCTGGGCAACGATGCCCTCAAGGCCCATGGAATCCTCGTCAAGACCGCCGAGCAGTTCGGCGGCGCGGTGTACCCGCCCGTCTACTTTCACGAGGGGTTTCCACAGGCGTCGATGATTCCCGTTTTGACGGCGCTGTTCGCGCGGATCAAGAACACCGGCGCCCGAGTCATCCTCGGCGTCTCCGGCCACAACGTCCAGGGACAGATCGACATGATCGACAAGGCCCTGGCCCCGGTCGTTGCAGACAAGACCGTGGTCGGCATGGGGCTCTGGGAGGTCACGCTCAGCGCCGGCCCCGAGTCCGGCACGGATCACGCCGCCATGTGGGAGACTTCGAACATGATGTTCTTCTATCCGAAGCTTGTGGATCTGGCCGCCTTGGGCGAGGGGCCTTTGGCTCCCGATATGAAGCCGCCCGACGGCATCGGCGGTCGGGACCCTCGCAAGTACGCCTCCGCTGAGGCGGGTCGGCGGAATGTCGAACTGGCCTCACGGGCGATCGGTCGAAAGGCCAGGGAACTGCTGGAGTCTCTGGCTCCAGACCAGAGGTCGTTCCGGCTGCCTGCGATCAGTCCCGGGAACTGGTGGATGATCTGAGGAAGGAGCAAGACCCCATGGGAGCAGCCCACAGGGTCTTGCTCAGAGAGCGGACTAATACGACAGCGCTATGAGGAGTCCCCAGGGTCAGAGTTGCGGCGCTGGGTTCGTTT
>CALEZT010000115.1 GCA_937927975.1 uncultured Phycisphaerales bacterium | reverse complement strand
ACTGGAGCCTGCTGGGGCGGATCAATCAAAAGCAAACCCGTCCGCAAGACCAACCCTGCGCCCTGACGGCCTTGCCGGACGACGCCCGCGCCCTGATCCGGTCGGTACTTCCCGAGCTGGGCGTTTGAAGGGATCGATACCCATACACCCAATCATAGGACAACCATAGATCCATGAAGGATCATCAACCCACCCAGTGTTCACGAGCGGTCCAGCGGACTCCGGCCGTTCTTGCTCGTTGCTCTTGCACTGCAAAGTGGTCGCTTGCCGAGCAGTGATATTGGCTCCGCTGCTTCCGTGGCGGCGAACCCTGCCGGGAGTTGGATTCCGCTCCTATGGGAGGGTTCCCCGTGGCAAGACGCGGCCCGTTTACGCCAGTATCCCGCCGCTCATGCGATCAGGCCTTTTCGGGCCGGTTCAGATTATCACGCCTGGAGATTAGCCCACGTAATCCGCCAGAATGAAGACAATGTCGGACGTGGGTGGCGTCGCGGCGTTTGCGGCACTGGCTGTGGTGAGAAGCACCACAGCCAGAATCGCGGGTGTCATCGCTTGGTATTCCCCTGCCTGGTATTTGCCGGCGGCTGCTCAACGAGGGTCTTGCGGGCGAGTTCGATGAAGCCGTCGGTTTGACGCTGCCAGATCCGTTCGAGCTCCCTGACCTTGTCGGGCATCTTTGCGGCCAGGTCGATCTGCTCGGCGCGGTCCGTGCTCATGTCGTAGAGTTCCCAAGGGTCGTTCTTGGCGGCAACCAACTTCCAATTGTCCACGCGCACGGCGCGATTTCCCTCGTGCAGCCACCAGAGGTTCTCGTGGAGAACCACTCCATCCTTGGCGAAGGCAGGAACCAGGCTCCGCCCGGGCGCCTCGGGGATCGGTTCACCCTTCCACTCATTCGGTTTCCGGACGCCGGCCAGTTCGAGCGCAGTTGGCACGAAATCAATGACATGCCCTGGCGTGTGACGCAGTTCGCCCTTGGCTGCTAGGCCTGCCGGCCAGTGCACGATGAGCGGTGTGCTGATGCCGCCTTCGTGAACCCAGGTCTTGTGGCGACGGAAGGGGGTGTTGCAGGCGCTGGAAAAGCCCGGGCCAAGACAAAGGTAGCTCTTTTCGCTGCCGGGCGACGCGGCGGGGTCGTGCCCGCCGTCGCGCACCATGATCTCGGCGCTGGCGCCGTTGTCGGATGCGAAGAAGATGATGGTGTTTTCAAAGGCGTTCATTGCCTTGAGCTGTGCAATGACGCGTCCGATTTCCTGATCCATGCGGTCCACCATGGCGGCATGGATGGCCATTTTGGTCGCCTGGAAGCGGCGTTGCTCCGTCGTAAGCTCGCTCCACGCGAGGGGACGGTTCACCTCACCGGGACCGAGCCTCTTGATCGCGTCCGGGAAGGCGTAGGGAGGGCCGACGTTGGGTTCGAGCGCCGAAAGAGCCGTGTTGACGAGGCCCATTTCCTTTTGCCGGTCGAATCGCGCCTGGCGCATCGCCTCCCAGCCGGCGAGGTACTGATCGCGATACGTCGCGATGTCCTGCGGGAGCGCGTGCAACGGAAAGTGCGGCGCGATAAATGCGACAAAGTGAAAGAACGGCCGGTCTGCGTAGTTCGCTGCATGATCCTTCAAACAATCTACGGCATGATCCGCGATCGCGATGCTGGCATAATACCCTTTCTCGTCGGCCGGTGGGGTTATGCGTGTGTCGTCAATCGCATTGCCCGCGGCGCTGAAGTAGTTTCCCTGGTTGTTCATGTTGAGCGAGCGGTCGAATCCGCCGTCGAGCACTCTGCCGTCGATGTGCCATTTGCCGCTGTGGTAGCAGCGGTAGCCGGCGGGCTTGAGGAAATCCGGCAGCAATCGGGCCCACGGTTGCCGCACGCCCCGTGTACCGCCGGGAAGGCCAGGCAAGGCGTCGCGGTGAATCTGCTGCGCATAGTAGCCCGTGAGTAGAGCGCCTCGCGAGGGCCAGCAGCGCGTGGTGTTGTAGAATTGGGTGAAACGCAGGCCGTCGCGGGCGAGGGAGTCGAGGTTAGGAGTCGCGATTTCACCGCCATAGCAGCCTAAATCGGAATACCCAAGGTCGTCGGCGAGAATGAAGACGATGTTGGGCCTCGCAGCAGGACGGGCCGCGCGCGGCAAATGCCCTCTCGCGGCGTCGCCGCCCAGAGCTTCAGACTGGCCAACGGCGGCGCCGCAAACGCATATCGCCCCTGTCATCGCGATGAACATCAGGCAACGCAGGATATCCCGGCCAAGTTGATTCTTCACCTTAACCACCGCTGCCAGCGTAACATCGCTGGTATGCCATGAGAGGGTTTTGCTCTTGACTCCGGCGCGTGTCTTCATTGCTGTGTGCATGTTGGCTGTCCTTTCGTTGTGTCGATCTATTGTACAACCGCAGATCAGTCCATTGGAAGTACCCTCTGCAGAATCGCCGCGTCCAGTTCGATTTTCGGGTCGAATTGCGGCGAGGCCACATAGCGATACAGGCTGGACAGAAACTGCCTGGCCTCCGGCTCTTCCTGCAAGGGGGGCAGGTCGATCGCACAGACGAGCAGTTTGCCCTTTCCCACTTTCGTCTCGAACAACAGACCCAGCTTGTGGTTCCTGGCGAAGTTGTCGATCACCTGCACGATCGGTCGGTAGTCCGGCGGCGTCGCATCAAGGATGATCGGCCGCGAGTTCTTCACCAGGTGCCACCACTGCCAATTGGTATGAGGCTCCGTTGGAAAGGACGCCAGCGCCGGGTGGGTCGGGTCGCAGAGAATGCCGAGTGTCCCCGGCGGGGGGGCGAGGCCTTGTTTCAAGGCATTCTGCGCGAACATCGGCGACCAGAAATCGGTCTGAAACGCACCGGGGACGCTGTGCGGCAGCTTGTCGAGATTCGCAAGCAAGAGAACCTTGCCGCCGGCGGCCAGGTGTTGCTGCGTCCCGGCGTCCTCGAAGCTTCGAGTGACCTGCACGCCCCTCGGAGCGCGGGTGTCGACCTTCGAGGGATAGACCCAGATCGGATACTCGTTGCGATACGGCGTTCCCTCGATCGCCAGCGTGATCGTCAACTTCTGCGGCGCCGCCACTTCGGCCAACGGCAGCGCGAACATGTCGGCCTCGAAGACGCTTCCCTGCTCGATGGCGACCGGCCCCAGCTCACCTGATGCCCTCTTCTGGCGGTTGCTGTCTGTGACCGTCCATGTGACCATCGCCTTGGGGAGATCTGCCGGACCGTAGTGGGCCACCTCCACCCGACCGACAAACGTCTCGTCGGTCGTCCAGCTATACTGCTTCATCCTCAGCAGCGGCACCGTCTCGCAGCAGAACTGTCGCCACTGCTCAGGGGCGATGATCCCCTTGGATTCCATGAACACGTTGAGCATGCCGACCAGGGCCGTGCCCTGCCCAGGGAAGTCCTGGATGTCGAGCAGTTGGAAACCGCCCATGTCCGGCGTCCGCAAGGCCGCCTCGATATCCTCGCGATAGCAGATGGCCGACAGGGCTCCCGAGGCGCGCACGAAGTCGTGCGCCTGATCGAGCATCCCGGCTTCCTGAAGCCGCTCCCGGAAGATTTCGCAATTCCGTGCCCGGACCGCGCCGGTGAACTTGGGGATGTCGCGGTAATCCGGATAGACCTGGAACTGTCCGGTCTCATGTCCGATCAATGGCACCGGGACTCCACTGATCGATGCACTGTAGTCGACCATCGTGGAAGGCGGATGCGATTCGATATGAGGATTCGAGAAGCTGTGTATCGCAAACGAGCCGCGAAGCGGGCGCGCATCCTTCTCCACTTTGGCGATTACCCAGAAGTCGTCGCCCTCGGCCAGGCTCGGCGCCCAGTGCATGTTGTTCGATCCCTGGGCGTAGAGGCGACGCGGGTCAATCTGCTGGAAGTGGGCGACCAGGTCGAACATGGCCTCGCAGCGGCCCAACTCGTTGCCGAGGGTATACATGACGAATGAGGGGTGGTTGCCGAAGTGCTCAAGGATCAATTCGCTCTCCCGCTTGCCATAGTCATAGAGCGTCACTTCGGTTTCGGTGCTTTCGACATCCAGCCGGTCGATGTTGTGATAGGCTGCCTCTTCGTCTTCCGGGGCGTTGAACGCGCTGCGCTTGTTCGGCAACTCCGCCTGGAAATACACCCCCAGTTCGTCGGCCGCTTCGAACGCCGCCTGGGGCGGGCACCAGGAATGAAAACGGACGTGGTTGAGGCCCCAGTCCTTGAGGATTGAGAGCACCTGCCGCCAGCGGGCCTTGTCCATGGGTGGATATCCCGTCAGCGGGTAGAAGCAGCAATCGATCCGGCCTCGCAAGAACACGTCTCTGCCGTTGATTCTCAACTGGTTGCGCTCCCTGGTGAAATCGCGCAGGCCGAAGTTGATTGATCGCCGATCGCGATACGACCTTCCATCAGCCGTGACCTCGAGCGCCAAATCGAGACGCAGCAGGGCCGGCTGGAACTCGTCCCACAGAGGGACGTCGTCGCCCGGTTGGTAGGTGAACTCGATGACGGTCTGACGCTCGGAAGCCCGCACATCGATTGATTGGGTCGCGAAGGCCGCGGGCTCGGCGACGTTATAGCTCATGCAGCGGACTGTGATCTGTCCCGCCGCCGGCCGGCCCGAGATATTGCCGACTGTCGCACGGACGACCGCCTGCTTCCTGGCCGCGTTGGGGTAGATCTGCACGTCCTGGAGCCAGACCGGATCGGTGGCGTGCAGTTCCATTCTGCCGATGATTCCGTTCCAGTTCGTCTGCGTCCGCTCATCCACCGCGTGGGATGGACCGACCGGCGGCAATCTGGCGTTGTCGACCAGCACCGTAATGGTATGCCAGCCCGGCGTCATTGCCTTGCTCACGTCGAAGACCTGCGGAGCGCTGAGCGTGTCTTCCCATCCGCAGAACGTCTCGTCGATCCACACCCGCGCATTCTTGCTCCGCTCCAGCAGCAGCGTGATGCGTTTGCCGGCCCAGGAGTCGGGAACCGTCACCTCATGTTGATACCAGGCCGGCCCTTTCCAGTACCAGACGCGGGAAAGCCGATCCACGCATTGCTCGTTCTTGAAGATACCTTTGTGATTCTCGTCGGTCGTGCCGGGCAGCCGGACCGTGTCGGCCAACTTGCGGGCAAACCACTGTTGTTTGACGCCCAAGTTGTTCGGGTCCAGGGCGAATCGCCACGTCCCAGCCAGCGGGATCGTCCACTGCTTCGTCAGGATCTGGCCATCGGGAGATGCCACAGCCCCGTGCAAGACCTCAGCTCCCAAGGAAAGACAGGCGAGCAGAGCTGCGACACGGCCAACAGCTCGGGCAAACGCGCAGGTCGTTAGTCTCACAGGTGAGTCTCCATGGGGGCAGATCTGATTGTGCGTCCCTCTCAATAGCCGAGTTTGCCCCAGACGCCCCGCTGGGCCCAGTGCAGGTCCTCGCTATCCGGATGCTGTTCGTGATACCCGGCGCCGGTCCAGATGAGCCGGGCCATCTCGATGGTCCTCGGGTCGGTCCATTTCCGGTACTCTGCATGCCCATCGACGAAGGAGAAGGTGCTGCCCATCCCGTGGCGGATGGGAACACAGTCCCACCAGCGCTCCTGGTCATAGTAGATGGTCCAACTCCCCGGACTCAGACGCCCTTCGTCCAGGAACACAAGGCGCTGGCCGGGTTGGCGAATGTCCGATCGATTCTTGACATGGACCCCTTTCGGCATGTTGCCAAAATCGTGGCCGTTCATCGCATCCACGATCGCATAGGTCCCCCATTGGCCGCGTTCGCCCGTCGGGCATTTGAAGATCTTGGGGGATGAGGCATACCGGTAGAGAGCCCCCCGCTCAAAGGTCTGCTGCGCCTCCTGGGACGAAGCGTAATCGGAAGGAACCCAGGCCCAGGGGTTTGTCCCCCAACCCACGTGCCCGTTGACAATCCGACCATTGAAATCGTCTGCATACATTCCCCAGGCGATCTGCAGTTGCTTGAGGTTGCTCATACAAGACACCCGCTTGCCTTGTTCCCGGGCCTTCTGTAAAGCCGGCATCAGGATCGCCATGAGAACAGCAATTACGGCGATCACCACGAGCAATTCTATCAGCGTGAAACCGCGCAGGCGGATGCGTCTGTGCCTTAGCATTCGTGCTCTCCTTCGACACCGATGATCATTCCCTATATGTAGACAGTATTCTGCCCTATCCGGCCGCACTGTCGAGTCACGCTGCACTGAGACATAGGGGCCTGTGCCCATTCCGTCGGCACAGGCCCCTCTTGCGAAGGTGCGCTGATCCTGGTCAGGGCGCGGGAACGGAGAGTCCCAAGCTGCCGCCGGTGCCGGGCCCTGACAGCCGAATGTCGTCGATCAGGACCTTGCCCGCGCCGCCGATCCCGTTGACGCGATCGAGCCCGATGCTCAAGGTCCTGACGCTGCCGACATTCAGACCCGTCAGATCGATCTGCCACGTCTGCCATTGCGCCACCGTCAGATTGGCGGCCTCGCCATCATAAGGGATCTTGGTGCTGTTGATCTTGACGTACATCTGCTGGGCTGCGTTGGCGGGATCGCCGTAGAACCACACCGTCAGGGTCTTGATGCCGTGCTTCGTCCAATCCTGCGGGCTCTCGAAGGTTCGAGTGCCCTCCGAGTAGGTCGCCGTGGTATTGTCATACTCAAACGGCATGGACTGCCTGCCGCCGTGGACGATGTTCCGCTCGGCAAACGGCGAGGTCCCATACCCGACCAGCGAGCCGTTGGCCGCGACCTCGTAGCCATCGATCCAGGTCTGGAAGATCGCCTTGTCGGCGTCCATGTCGTCCGTGTAGCTCTCGAAATCATCGACGACGACGAACTCCCGGGTCGAGAAGCTCCAGAGGTCGCCTTGCCAGATCGAGGGGGTCTCGACCTCGTTGACCTCGTCGACCCGCCAGTAGTACGTGCTGGCCAGATTCAGGGCCGGAGTGTGGGCGGGCGAAGTGACGGTTGTTGCAGAAGCTGTGCCATCGATCACGGCCTGTTGATCCGTGCTCAGGTACAGAGTGTGCGTGGCGGCTTCGCGTCCCGCTCGCCAGCTCAGGCTGGAAGTCACATCCGCATCCGTCTTGGCGGAAGCCGGGCTGGGCCCTCTGGCAAGGACAGGCACGCTGTAGAATCGCACTTCACTCAAGCCATATTGCTTCAGGACATTCCCCCAGTTGCTGAGAATGGTGAATCGGACGTACTTGGCCGCGATGCCTTCGAGATCGACAATGGTGTCGCAGGCATAGCCGGCCCTGCCGGGCGCGCGGGCGAACTCGTAAGTCGTTCCGAGAGTCTCGAAATCGGTACCGTCGGTCGAGTACTCAATCTTGACCTCTTTGGCGCCCAGGCCCAGCATGGGCTCCAGCAATCCGTTGTGGTTCCATACCCACACTTCATGGAGGCGCAGAACACGGTCAAACTCATACTGAACCCAGACCGGCCCGGTCGCGCTCGAAGCGGTCAGCCACATGGCGGTCAGGTTTTCCGAGTGCAGATCGTCTGTCAACCCCGAGTTGTTGATCGTATTCACAGGTCCTTGGTTGAGCTCGCTGGCGGAACCGGTGACTGTGATGGACTGGCCATCAACCGGATAGGCCACCGGCTCGGTCGTGAAGCTCCAGACCTTGCCTTTGAAAATCGTATTGTCCGGTGCGGCATTGACTTCATCGACCCGCCAGTAGTAGGTCGTGCTGAACGCCAGACGTCCCGGATCACAGGTGGTCTCGGTCTGCCCTTGGCTGATCAGGATGCCGCGGGGATCGGTGCGGCTGGCGGCATCGACATCCTCGAAACGGGTGCTGAGATAGACGTCGTGGGCTTCGGCCATCTGGCCGGGACTCCAGCCCAGGAGCACGTCCCTGAGAACATCGGTTGCCTCGTCCGCAGGAGAAGGATCAGCCGCCAAGGCCGGGCTGGCCTGACGGATCTGGAAGCCACATGGGGCGAGGTGATTGAAGCCATTGCCCCATACCTTCAGAGTGAAAGAAGAACCCTTGACCCCTTTGTACACAATGTAGTTGCCTGGCGTCGCGGCGTCCACGATTTCCGCAAAACCTGCGAATTCGACGTTCGGACCAAGATAGAAATCCTGCTCAGGTCCTCCGTTGAAGACGATCTTGCCTGTCCCGTCGCCCCATTGTCCTTCGTTGCCGCCCAGGTACACGATCACATCGTATTCGCCAAAGGGAATGTCGGACATGATCATTTCGAACGGCTTGTTGTCCTGTTCGGTGGCGTTGGCATGACCATCCATCAGATCGCCATTGCCGTCGCCCAGCAGAGTCGTACGTTTCGCTGTCCAATGGTAAGGAGCGCCATTGCGGCAGGTGATCAGGGTAAACGTTGCCGTAGACCCTTGATTGCTCACTATCGTTAACGGCTCCTGAGGGGCTGAAGGAGCCCAGGGCGCGTAGTAATTCACCCAGCCCGTTGTCGCCCAGTCTCCGACGCCGGCACTCTGCTCCGGTTCCAACGTGAGGGTCTCTCGCCAGTCGGGCCGGTTCCATTCCGTGTTCGCACCTTGGTTGACTCTGCCCCAGGCATAGAAATTGACGCTGAATATGTCGGCCGCGGCCTGAGCAGCCGACCCGGACGCGAGGACCAGGAGCGTCATAGCCAAAACGGCGCGGATACAAACGGTTCTATCGTGATTTCTTGTAGTCATGTCATTGTCCTCCCAGTAGTGAAGGTTGATGCTGCATAATCCACCGTTGCCGCCAATGGACTGTTGCTTCTGCTGCGCCCTCGTCGAGCACCAGATGGGTGGATATCGACGCGTGAGAGCGTACAGGTCTTCTCACAACGGCTTGGGGGTACGGTTCGCACCCCCAAGCCAGATTATTGAACGTACGAAAGCCGTACTGCGTCAAAGAGGGTCTGCGCGCCGCTGGCTCCGCCGCCGATTCCCAAGCGAATCGTCAGGGATTCACCAAGGTGGCCATCGAGACTGGCAGCGTCATACGTCCTGGAGAATTCCTGCCAGTCGCCACTGACCAGCGGATCCACCGAGGAACTCGGCGTCAGGGGCACTCCGTCGGCCAACAGCTCGAGTACGACAGGAGCCGCGGGGCCCGACGGGCCGCTGACGAGCACTGAAAGCGTATAGGTCAGACCGCTCTGGACTTTGGCAACGGGTGCGTCGGAGACGATGGTTCCACCCTGTGGATTGCCCCAGTTCCCACCGTTGACTGCATAGTAATAGAACCCATCCGCGGCTGGGGTTTCCCCTGCTATGGAACCACAGCCCACCGGCCAATCGTATGAGGGTGGATATCCTGGACTGTTGCTCCACCCAGGGACATCGACCGAGGCGCCTGTGGTGCCGTCGGAATAGGTCACCGTGTCATGGTCGATCGGTGTGTTGGGGCCTACGCCACGCGTCCAATTGAGGCCGAGGTCAGCGATGATCACGGTCGATCCCGGTTTGTACACCTCTTCAAAACTGCCGTTGGGAACGGGGATCGCGTTCGGATTGGCCAGCTTCCCTATCTGAGCGTCCGTCAACGCCACGTCGTAGATGCAGACGTCGGACATCAGGCCCCGATAATTCTCCCCGCCGGTTGCGCCCAGGATGAGGGGGTTCGTCTCGGTGGCGACACTGCGACCTTCGAGCACGACCGTCTTGCCTGCCGGGTCTCCATTGATGTAGCCGCTCAGAGTGTCGGTGTCCTCGTCGAAGGTGAACGCCATGTGAGTCCACTCGCCGGGGGTCCAACACTCGTTGATCCAGAGGTCGCCGGCGTCCCATCCGCCCTCCGTTCCGGTAATCCGGAACCAGACGTTCGGAGGAACATTGGGCGCCCAGTCATCTTTGCGCAACATCAGGAACCAACCGGGATTCTCAGAGTAATCGCCGTCGTAACATGTGACGGGTCTCATATACGTGACGCCGTCTGCAGGTTTCACCCAGAGCGCGACTGTCAGGTTCTCACCTGCGCTGAGTCCGACGCCGCAGTCCACCATGTCGTTACCCGGCCCGAATTCAAGTACGTTGCCTCGATCAGGATCCGTCGTCCACAGGGGAGCTGGGTCGGCAGACAAGATCCCGTCATATCCATTGCCGGAGTTGTCAAACGCGATCTCGCCAGAGGTCTCATCCAGCTTCCAGCGTCCTACAGGAGCATCCACCGGACGGATCTGGAATCCGCACGGGGCGAGGTGATTGAAACCGTTGCCCCATACCCGCAGGGTGAATGAAGACCCGGTGATCCCTTCGTAAACAACATAGTTGCCGGCAGTATTGGCATCGACGATTTCCGCAAAACCAGAGAATTCGGCCTTCGGACCCAGATAGAAATCCTGCTCAGGCCCTTCGTTGAATACGATCTTGCCTCTGCCGTCACCCCATTGCCCTTCGTTGCCGCCCAGGTACACGATCACATCGTATTTGCCAAAGGGAATGTCGGACATGATCATTTCGAACGGCTTGTTGTCCTGTTCGGTCGCATTGGCATGACCATCCATCAGATCCCCATTGCCGTCGCCAAGCAGAGTCTCACGCTTCATTGTCCAACGGTAAGGAGCGCCATTGCGGCAGGTGACTAGGGTAAACGTTGCCCTGTATCCTGAAGCGCTTGTTATGGTTACCGGCTTTTGAGGGGCGGAAGGACTCCAGGGCACGTAATAGTTCACCCAGCCCGTTGTCTCCCAGTCCCCGACGCCGGCAGCCTGACCCGGTTCCAACGTCAAAGTCTCTCGCCATTCGGGCAGGTTCCATTCTTTGTCCGGACCTTGGTTGACTCGGCCCCAAGCGTAGAAATTGACGCTGAGTATGTCGCTTCCGGCGTGGGCAACGGCGCTGCCCAGAAGCAGTGCCACCAGCAGCTCAACATGCAGACTGTTTCTTCTTAACATCACAATTCTCCTGAGACAAGTTGGTTGAACAATCGAGAAGCTTCGTCTCAACGCGTTACTCCCTCGCTTTGCCCAGAATACCCATCAGTGACCAATGCGTTAAGCACCTCCTTCCTCAGTTCGTCGGGGTCCTTCATGGAATTTGTTCGCGATCGAGCGAATACAGCCGCAGGTCGTCGATCAGGACCTTGCCCGTGCCGCCGGCGCCGCCGAGTTTGTCGAATCCGATGCTCAAAGAAGCGACGTCGCTGACGCTCTTGCCGGCCAGGCTGATGTACCACATCTGCCATACGGGCACCTTCAGATTCTCGGCCTCTCCGTCATAGAGGATCTTGGTGTTGTTGATCTTGACGTACATCTGCTGGGCCACGTTGGCGGGATCGCCATAGAACCACAGCGTCAGACCCTGGATGCCATGCTCGGTCCAGTTCTGCGGGTTGTCGAAGGTTCGCTTGGCTTCCGAGTAGGTCGCCGTGGTATTGTCATACTCAAACGGCATGGACTGCCTGCCGCCGTGGACGATGTTCCGCTCGGCAAACGGCGAGGTCCCATACCCGACCAGCGAGCCGTTGGCCGCGACCTCGTAGCCATCGATCCAGGTCTGGAAGATCGCCTTGTCGGCGTCCATGTCGTCCGTGTAGCTCTCGAAATCATCGACGACGACGAACTCCCGGGTCGAGAAGCTCCAGAGGTCGCCTTGCCAGATCGAGGGGGTCTCGACCTCGTTGACCTCGTCGACCCGCCAGTAGTACGTGCTGGCCAGATTCAGGGCCGGAGTGTGGGCGGGCGAAGTGACGGTTGTTGCAGAAGCTGTGCCATCGATCACGGCCTGTTGATCCGTGCTCAGGTACAGAGTGTGCGTGGCGGCTTCGCGTCCCGCTCGCCAGCTCAGGCTGGAAGTCACATCCGCATCCGTCTTGGCGGAAGCCGGGCTGGGCCCTCTGGCAAGGACAGGCACGCTGTAGAATCGCACTTCACTCAAGCCATATTGCTTCAGGACATTCCCCCAGTTGCTGAGAATGGTGAATCGGACGTACCTGGCCGAGATCCCTTCGAGATCGACAGCAGTGTTGGAGGCATAGCCGGCATTCCCGGAGGCCCGGGCGAACTCATGGGTCGTGCCCAGGACCTTGAAATCACTGCCGTCGGTCGAGTATTCGATCTTGACCTCTCTGGAACCGAAGCCCAGTGCCGGCTCCATCAATCCGTTGTGGTTCCAGACCCGCATTTCATGAAGACGCAGGACCTTGTCGAACTCGTATTGAATCCAGGCCGGTCCGGCGTCGCCGGCAGCGGTCAGCCACATGTGTGTCATCTCTGTCGAGTGCACATCGTCCGTCATGCCGGAGCCGTTGATCGTATTCTCAGGTCCCTGGCCGGGCATGGAACTGGAGGCAGTGACCTTGATCGACTGGCCGGCGACTGCATAGGCCACGGGCTCGGTCGTGAAGCTCCAGACGTCGCCCTTGAAGATCGTGGAATCCGGCGCGACACTCACTTCATCGATCCGCCAGTAGTAGGTCGTGCCGAATGCCAGACGCCCTGGGTCATACGCGTTTGCATCGTGCCCCTGACGAACCAGCACGCCCCGCGGGTCGGCAAGGGTGGCGCTATTGACATCGTCGAAGACTGTGCCCAGGTAAATATCATGAGTTCCGGCATCGCTGCCTGCGGTCCAGCCAAGAACAAGATCGCGAGGCACATCGGCCTCTTCCGCTGCCGGTCTGGGGTCGTTCGCTTTTGCAGGATCACCGCCCATCACGTCTTGAAATGTCGTACCGATGCGGATCTCGTCCACGAAGAACTTGGTGCCTGCGATATTGAGGAGATCGAACTGGCTTTGGTCCAGGTTCGGCTTATTGGCAGTCCAGTTCCTGCTGGAGAGATCGGGTTTCAGAGCAACCAGGGCGTCGAAGGCCTTCTCGCTCATCGCGTCCGTTTCCAGAAAGCCGACGACCGTGATGACATCCTCCCCGCCGGTGTCCGCGTCCCATTCGATCTTGCCGACAATGATGTTCGCCGCACCGAATCCGTCGGAGTCGGATGCGACCCATGGCATCGTCGCCGTCGCGTCCGGTGCTTCCTTGGCGTCGTCCGTCCAGGCCGTAGCAGCGCCGCGGAGATTGTAGGCGACCCCTTCGCGAAAATACCGGGGCAGTATATCGGGCCTGTTGTTGCGAGGCGGACCCCCTCCGGCGCCGATTCCATTGCCGGAGTTTTGCAGCGAGAAGGCGCGATTGCCAAGCACGGTCGGATCGGTGCCGAGCATGAGATTCGGCGTTTCCTGGTTGCGGTCCCAGGCGTGCACCGCCACATAACTGAACCAGGTCGTGGTGCCCGACTGGAACGTCGCAGTCACACTGGGATCCAGCGCAATGGACGCATCCATGTACCGGCCAATCTCGAAGTCCCTGTTCAGATCGGGCTCGCCCACATCCTCCGGGCCGGGGAGTCCGACATAGCCGCCCGCGGTACGCAGGTTGGCGACCACGCCATTGAACATGTTTCGCTGGACCGGCGGGCCGGGATCGACGACGATCCCCGAACGGTCACCTTCCTGGTGGACGCGCCAACCCACTCCGGGGTGGAGACTCTCTTCGCTTGCCCAAGCGCCGATCGTGCCCAGGGCGCCGCCCCGTCCGGTGAGACTTCCATCCGGGTAGGCGAACGGTTCGTAGACGAGTATGCGGGCTGACGTCGGCAAGCACATCAGCGAAACGACACCGATTGCGGCAAGACAAAACGACCTGTTCATTTGCCTTCCTCCTGCGGAATATGTGTCTGTTATGGCTGTCCGTCGGCGTCGGCGCCCGGGGTTGCCGACACCTGCCACTACGGCCGGCGCCATCCGTCCTCCCACACCAACAAGCAGGACAATCAGGCCCTCAGGGAATCTACAGCCCCTGCCGCGTCAATCCTGCAGGCATACCACTCCCATACCATAGCAGGAATTTGTGTTCCTGTCAACAATATCATGTATGGGATGGAACTTATTTTCGTGGTGAATCCAGCAACGAATCGCGGGATCGCCCCTCAGTACACCCATGACGGACCCGTACAGGCCGAGAAATGCCATTGTTGACAGAAGCATATCGATGCGGTACAATCCGACGGATGTCGCGTCGGAATGGGAAACGACACTCGTCGCCCTCAGTCCGAAGCGTACGGCGCCGGGAGTTCTTTCTTGGCGATTCTGTCTTCTTCGAGGGCAATATGTTGCTGTACCTCCATCATCAACGACGACAGTACACTCCAGAGGATTCAATGAACGCCAACGACAACCGGATGGAAGTGGCAGGGGGGAATCTTTTCGTGGTGGTGATCTTCTTGTCGATCATCTCCGGGTCGCTCTGTCGGGCCGCGGATTTCTGGGTCCCCGACGATGCGGGACGCATTACCCATGCCTGGACGGCCGACGAGTCTTTGACCCTGTGCATGCAGGGCCGCACTGTGGTGATGCAGGTTCGGTGTTCTCCCGATGGGGGCCTGCGATGCACCATCCGGTTCTTCAATGTGAAGAAGGACTATTTCAAGAGGGTCATGTATCAGGTCGGGCCCGATCCGAATCCCGCGGTGCAGGTCGATGGCCAGGCACTAAGATTCGAATCCCCGGCAGCAGCCACGTTTGACGGAATGCTCACGCTCACCTACCGCCAAGAGCATGGCGTCGTCGTCAGGAGGACGGTGTATCCATCGAACACGAAACCTCTGGTCATTGAGCAGTGGCAGATCCGCAACAACACGACAGGGGCGGTGAAGGTGGCCATCGCAGGCGACCGTCGAGCGATTCCCGGCACGGTCAACGGCAAGATCGAGGAGTCTGACCTGCTCGTCGAATTGATTCTTCCTGACCTCCAATCGGCCACGCTGGAACCCGGCGAGGCGATCTCGTTCGCTCGAAGACTGCAGTGCAAGCTGGTTTCGGACGCCGATCTCAAGTTCGATGTCGATGCCGAGCACCGCGACAGGCGTGCTTTGGCCGAGGCGGCCTATCGTGGTCCGGGACGCCTGGAGACGCCTGACCCCATGCTCGACGTGGCGTTCGCGTTGCAGAAGTTCCACGTGCTGGAATGCCCGATCGAGACCTACAAGGGCGTGATCACGCACAACGGGAGCCTGCGGTACTCGCCCGGCATATGGGCGAACGATCCCGTGGAGTACTCCAGCCCCGTCTTTCCGTTCTTCGGCAATCCGCAACTGAACGAAGCGGGCCTGAACATGTATCGGATCTGGCAGGACTACTGCAAACAGAATGGGATTGACCCGTTCCCCGGGTCCTTCGAGCATCCGGACCTTCGTCTGGTCCAGCGAGGTCGCGGCGACAACGCGATGGTGCTCTACGCGCTGCCGAAGTACCTCATGTTCCTGGGCGACCGGGCGGCGGCGGAAGAGCTATGGCCTCTGGTCGAGTTCAGCGCACAATCGGTGGACGACCACAAAACGTCGGAGGGGGTGATCGCCTCGCGGACCGACGAAATGGAGGGCCGTTATCCGACGGGCTCCGCCAATCTGAGCACTTCGTCGCTGGCCTATGGCGGCTACCGTCTGGCGGCCAGGCTGGCGCACGCCCTGGGGAAGATCGACAGAGCGGGCGAATTCGAAAACCGGGCCGCCTCGCTTCGCAGGGCCATCGAAACGTACTTCGGGGCCGAAGTCGAAGGGTTCACGACGTATCGCTACTTCAAAGAGAACACGACTCTACGCGGCTGGATCCTGTTGCCTCTGGCGATGGGCATCACCGAGCGCCAGCAGACGACCGTCGATGCTCTGATCTCCGACAAGCTCTGGCCCAACCGTCTTGCCGGCGGCGACATTCTGGCCGAATCCACCCGCGAAACCGAGTGGGCGAGAGAGACGTACTACGCCTTGCGCGTCTTGTTCAAAGCGGGGCGAACGGAGGACGCCTTGAGACTGACTCAGTGCGTGGTGAAGGCCCAGGTCTTTGGCAACGAAGGTCCGTATCCGGACGAAGATGCAATCGATATGCTCTGTCCCGGCTCGCTCTATCCGCGTGTGTTCATCGAAGGCGCGTTCGGCATCGTTCCCACGGGACTCGATTCGTTCGAATGCACGCCCTGGCTGCCGAGCCCGTGGCCCCAGATGGCGTTGCGCGACATGCGTGCTTTCGGCCACGCTTGGGACATGGTCGTCGAACGCGTCGACGGCAAGCAGAAGATCACCGTCAGCGGCGCGGATAAGCAGGTCATCTTCACCGACATCGGACCCGCGGGACGAACCTATTCGGTCTCCTTCAAGGGAATGTCCAAAGACAAGGCACAAGCGCCTGTGGGCGCCGTCCGGGCGGAACGCCAGGGGAGCCTGCAGTGAGGAGCGACAGCATGAGACATCGTGATCGCGTGGCTCTGGCGCTGGCCCATGAGGAGACAGACAGATGCCCCATGCAAATCAGCTTCACGCCCGAATTCGCAACTCGGCTCGAACAGGAGATCCGCAGAGGAACGGGGAAGCTGCATAATCCGCATGGTGGAGGAAACACCTACGAATTGGAACGGAGTCTGGGACAGGACCTGCTCCTGACCTCGGTAGGATGGGCCAACAACTACTATCAGACGTGCGAGCCGGGCGGGGAGTACGTCGATGAGTGGGGCGTCGGTTGGCGGGCCGTCCCTTATGAGACCCGATTCGGCCGGGGCATCTATACCGAGATGGTCGGGCACCCGCTGGCCGATGAGAAGCGCCTGGATGCCTACGCACCGCCGAACCCCAACGATCCCAGGCTCTATCACGATGCACGCAGGTTGATCCAGGAGCATGGCCAGGAGTACTGGATCGTGGGCGTAACGGTCACGACGATCTGGGAGACGGCCTGGGCCCTTCGCGGCCTGGAACGGATGATGATGGATCTCATCGAGAATCCCGAGCTTGCGGCGCGCATTCTCGACATCCCCTACAAGTACCATCTCTCGGCGGCCACGAAGCTCGTGGAGTTGGGGGTGGACATGATCTGGCTGGGCGACGACATAGGGTGCCAGAAGGGGATGATCATGTCGCCTGACATGTGGCGGCAGACCCTCAAACCCAGGCTGGCGGTTTTCATTCGGACGCTCAAGGAGATGAACCCCGAGGTCAAGGTGGCCTACCACAGTTGCGGCAACATCGGCAGGGTGATAGCCGACCTCGTGGAGATCGGTGTCGACGTCCTCAACCCGATACAGCCTGCGTGTTTCGATATAGAGCACCTGAAGGAGGCGTTTGGCGATGTGCTGTGCTTCTGGGGCTCGATCGATGAGCAGCACACCCTGCCGTTTGGGACGCCGGAGGATGTCCGGCGGGAAGTGCATGACCGAATCAGGGTCCTGGGCAGGCGGGGAGGCCTCATCTTGGGGCCGACACATCACGTGCAACTGGACACGCCGATGGAGAACTTCCAGGCGATGGTTGACGCGATCACCAGTCCATCGACGAGATGAACTCAGGATTCGTGCACACAGGAGAAGTGGAATGATACGAGAGAGACGCTTGCCATCCGCGGCGTGCCACGGTTTGGGATTCCTTGTTGCCTTCATGGCCATGTGCGGGGTCGTTCACGCGGAGGTCGTGGTCGTTCCGTCAGGCCGGACACTGGCGATCGAGAATGACGTGGTCAGATTCGAGTATGATCTTTCCACGGGTCGCTATAACGCGATCGACAGGCGGGACCAATCGGTGTGCATCAAGGATGGCTTCTTTCAGGCCAATGACCTCACCGCGACGACACCGGGGCTTGAACATCACTGGCAGAGCAAGGCCATATCGGATGAACTGGGCGACGGCCAGACAATCCTCATCGAAAGCGGCCGTCCTGGGCAGGTGACGCTGCTGTTCCAGGTGACTGTTTACGAAGACAGGGGATGCATCGTTCTCGCGGGCGGCATCGAAAACCGGACCGACCATCCCGTTCAACTGAAGGTGATCAAGCCGGTCTCAGAAGCGATTCTGTTCAACGGATTCAGCATGGCCGACAACTTCCGCCTGGTCGATGGGTATAGTGGCGGCGAACCTCTGGAGTGGGGAGCGCGGGCATACTCACCCGTTCACAAAGGCAACTACATTCACAGCCGCAATAATGTGCTGATGACCTTTCGTGAGCAGCAGACACGGCGTTCCCTGGGGATGGGCGGGCTGACCTATCACGACTTCGAGAAATTCGCCACGGTCAGCCAGCCTCGGCGTCTGGAATTGGCGGCTGACCGAAACGGTAATTCGTCGCTGGTCTGCTACCTCAACCTGCTCGACGACAGGGCAGACACCGGTCCAGCCGGTGAATCGCTGCGTGTGCAACAAAGCCCCGCAAGGCGCCGGTTCAGCTATCTGGCGCTGTGGGGAGAAGAACTTGCCAGTGCAGCCGCCGGAGAAGAAGGCGTAGAGTTGGAGGCCGAGAATCTGGACGCAAATCACACGTATCGTCTCGGTTTCTCCTGGTGGCACACGGACAACGAGGATCGCATCCAGTCGGTGTCTGTGGAGAGCGGAAACGGCGAGATCCGGCGCGTTCTCCTGGATGAGCAAAGGCTGCCGATGTGGAGCAGGCAAAGGAAGGAAGACCCTCAACAGGTTGAACTGGTCCTGCCACGGGAGGTATACAGCTCCGGTAGCATACGCATTCGGTTCCAAGGCGGGACGGATAGTCCACAGGCCATCGTGAATGAGGTCTGGCTGCGTAAAGGACCTGTGCCTCTGCTGGACGAACACCTGACCTCGGTCAACGCCGGCCTGCGACCCCGACGCACGATGACGGGCAGCCTGTATGCGGAGGACTCCGTGGGCAAGCGGATTGATCCCGGCGTTCGCTACCTGCCCGACGACCGGTTCTACGTGGACTTCATCACCAGGAACCCATTCGAGAACCTGGAACAATACGGGCAGGCCATTCGGGCCGCACAGAAGATCGAGTTGAACATGTACGACTTCCCTACGGTCTGCCTGTGGTACGCGCACCATGGGGGCTATGGCGGCGGCCAAGCCAAGAACGATACCGTCGGTGCGGTGGCGGAGATGGAGAACATTCGTCGGTCGGGCTTCCTCGAGTTCTCGCGGGCGGCTGTGCGGCTGGTCCCCGACTGTTACGCCAAGAACAATCAGCAGGGCTGGTGGGACGACGAGCATTTCCAGAAGCATGGCAGCACCAATCTGGGCGATTTCACAGGGGGGACCTACAAACCGCCATACGAGACGTCTGAGAAATGGGGAAAGGCGGTTACCGAACGAGGAGGCATCCCCCTGACCTATTCCCAGACCGGTTTCCGCTCGGAGGATTATGCGTTCGCATTTCCCGAGCACATGCTTTTCAACAATCCCACGGCCTGGAGACACGAGTCATACAAGCGTCCCCTCGACGATGACGAGTTCTGGGGCAACGCCTGGCTGAAGAACTACCGTCTCTGGGGGTACGATTACACGGACCCCGGCTTCATCGAACACATGCGCAAGGTGTACGCCGCATATCGTGCGGGCGGCATCAAAGGACTGATGTTCGATTATCCGGCGACCGGGTGGGCCGCCGCCGGCGGGATGGAAGATGTCTATGCCACCACAGCCGGCGCGTATCGGAACATCTTTCGGTTGGCGAAGGAAGGTCTGGGGCCGGAATGCTACATCCACGAACGCAGCTTGGAGCGAGGCTCAGACATTACTCTGGGGCTGGTCGCCTCGCAAAGGACCGAGAACGACACTGCCCGTATCTCGCCGGACATGGTAACCCGTTGCGGTCTCCGCTGGTACAAGAACCGTGTGGTCGTGAACAACGACGCCGATTCGAAGAACATCTGGCGATTGCGCGAGGATCGGGACGCCGTCCGAAGTCTGCTCACGATGTCGTACGTAACGACCGGGCGGCTGCTGCTGGCGAACAGTTTCGCTCAGTTGTCGCCGGAGATCATACACGATCTGACACGGGTCTACCCGTTCCATACGACCCCCAAGAGCGCCAGGCCGGTCGATGCCTTGATCGAGAAGTATCCGAGAATCTACGACTTCGAGGTATCTCCGGATTGGCACCAGGTGACCTTCTATAATCCCAGTGCCTCGGATGCAATGGATGTCGCGGTCTCGCTTGCCGGCGATACCGCGGAGGGGACGCTGGGACTGAACGCGCGGAAGCGTTACTACGTGTCCGATTTCTGGAACGATGCTTTCATAGGTGAACTCCCAGGGTCCGGAAGTCTGACCCAGCGTCTTCGTCCCGGAGAGGCGCGCATGATGTCGGTTCATGCAGTCGCGGATCATCCGCAGTTCATCTCCACGAATCGACATGTCATGCAGGGATACGTCGACCTGGTCCGAACGGAATGGCTGGCGGGACGAAATCTCCTGCGGGGAATCAGCAGAATCACCCGCGGCGACAGCTACGAAGTCACAATTGCGACAAACGGTCGCCATGCCCGAGGGGCGACGGTGAACGACCCGGATACAAAGGCTCAACTCACAACGATCGGCAATGGACTCGTGAAGCTGACGCTCGTCAGGGCAGAGAACGCCATTGTGGAATGGACCGTTGGATTCTGACAGACGTTGTCCGCCGGGCCGGAACGGAGGCGGTGTCGTTCATCGTGGGAGTTGAGCTTGCCGGAACGCCGCATTTGTTTCGGGGTCTTTGGGCCTGTGTCTCAAGAGGTTCCCAGGTCCCCTGGCACGGTCGAACGGATACATCGAGTTAGGAAACTGTTCTGAAAGAGGGGTTCAAGATGCGCCGAATCGAAGCCATGTCGTGTCTGCTGTTCGTTGTGTTGTGCTGCGAGGTGGATGTCCTCTCTCAGAATAACCAGGGGAAGATGCCTCAGGAGGATGTTGTCCACGTTCCGGCCGTCGGAACAGGTCTGTGTGTGAGCAACGTGTTTCAGACGAATATGGTCTTGCAGCGGAACAAGCCCATTGTGATCTGGGGGTGGGCCGATCCGGGCGAGACAGTAGTGGTTTCATTTGCGGACCAGACCGTTGAGACCACCGCGAAGGCGGATCGATCGTGGAAAGCGACTTTGGGGGCCATGCCGGCCGGCCATACCCCACGGACGATGACGATTTGCGGAAACGATCGGACGCTGAAACTGGAGAATATCCTGGTCGGCGACGTCTGGGTGCTTGGCGGACAGAGCAACATGGAGTTCGAGATCAGCAAGGTGGACGACGGGGAATTGGAGATCGTTTCCGCGAACTTCCCGCAGATCCGCCTGCTCACCATGCCTCAGGGCAAAGGCTTCGATTCGGTCAAGAGCTTCGAACGGCTCCATGAGTGGAGTTCGTGGTTCAGCCGGCACTTCCGCAAAGGCGACTGGGACGTGTGTTCGCCTGAGACCGTGACGGAATTCTCGGCCATCGGATACGTCTTCGGTCGACGCGTTCACATGGCCACCCAAGTCCCGATCGGACTCATTGACGCCTCCGTCGGGGGAACCACGGTAGAAACATGGACGCCGGAAGCCGTGTTGCAGAAGATCGAGGGCCGCGAAACCCAGGAGAAACTCCAGGAGTGGCGGGAGAAGATCGCCACCTACGACGCCCAGGCCGATCTGCAGGAACGAATCGCCAATTACGAACGGAGGAAGAAGACATTGGCAGAGCAGGGCAATCCTCTGCCGGCAAGCAGCGAGCCTCCGAGCGACCTGAGGCCAGGTCCGGCTGCCGACATGAACCGGCCCGGCTATTGTTACGCAAGTGTCATTCGGCCCTTGGAAGGACTCTCCGTCAAAGGAGCAGTCTTTCACCAGGGCTTCAATAACTGTTTCGACGGATCTGCCGGGGCGAGGATGTATTACCAGATCTTCCGTCATATGATCACCGCCTGGCGATCGGCGTTCCACGATGAGCGGATGCCCTTTTGCATCATATCCTTGTGCACCGCCGGGGAACCGCAAACCCTGGAGTACTATCTCGAACCGATGTACGATGCCGGTGCTTTCATACGAGAAGCGCAGTATAAGACGTTTCGCGACTTCTACGATGCCGGAGACAAGGGAATCGGCTTCGTCAGTTCATTCGACCTGCGAAAGAGCTGGTACCACCCTCAGATCAAGGTTCCTGCAGGGGAGCGCGCCGCGAAATGGGCCCTGGCTTCTCTGTACCATTGTTGGGACAGGCGCGACGCTGATGAGTACTGGCTTCCCCCGTCGATCGAGGATGTGAAGATAGGCGACGGCAGGATCCGGCTGATGATGAGCGCCTCGGTTCAGACGAAAGACGATAGCGACGGCCGCATGATGGGATTCGCCATCGCCGGAGAGGACCGCCATTTCTATCCTGCAGACGTCCAGTGGTATACGGACGGCAAGGTGGACAACCGCAATCAGCCTGTGTACCAACGTGACAGCCTTGTGCTGAGCAGCCCGTTCGTCCCCGAGCCGGTCCATTACCGCTATGCCTGGGCGCGGAATCCTATCGGGAATATCGTCAGCAACCGTGGCGTGCCGCTTGCGGCGCAGCGAAGCGACGATTGGATTCTTGAAGAGACTCCCGAAAAGATCACTTCGCCAGAAAACGCGCCGCGCAGGTATATCGACAACCAGATTCGCAAGATGCTCAGACAGGGGGATATCGAGCGGCGCATCCGGGTGGCTGAAAGGACCCTTGCCGAACTGAAACCGATCTCCGACAAGGCCGGCGCCGACCGGTAAGAATGGAAAGTGATCCGTTGCCGGGAGGGACAACAAGCGGTTGCCATCGTGAAGCCGCTCCGTGATCAACGAGTTGAGTCCTCCTTTTCTTGAAAGGGTCTACATACATGCACGCCCACATTACCACAACGCCTGCCACGGGATGGTTCAAGAGTCGGTTGGCAAACAGGATTGGTTCGCCTGTGTGTTTGTTGCTGATTGCCCTGCTTCTGGGTGGCCCCGCCTTTGGCGGTTCCCTGGTCTCCCCTGACTTGGTGTCGCCCGAAGCGTTCAGCGTTCCTCCGCTGGAGGCTCGGCCCGGAGCGTATTGGTGCTGGCTTAACGGCTATGTCGACCACAACCAGATCACACGCGAAATGGAGCAGGCCAAGGCACTGGGCATGCGAGGCTTTGAGATATGGGATGTCGGAGTCATCCGACCGGTAGGGATCGTTCCTGTCGGACCTGCTTTTCTTGGCGAGGAATCGCTCAAGTCGATCCAGCATGCCATGACCGAAGCGAAGAGACTGGGCCTGGAGCTGGGTATGATCGCTGCCAGCAGTTGGAATGCAGGCGGATCATGGGTGAAGAAATCGGATGGGAGCAAACGTATCGCAAGCAGTGCGGTTGACGTCAACGGACCGAGGGAGTGGGATCGGATTCTGCCGTTGCCTTGCGAGACGGACACATACTTCCATGATATCTCCGTTCTGGCGGTTCCTCGGTCCGCCGGCAAAGAGCTCGTCTCCCTCGATGGCGTGATCGAGTTGACGGATCGGATGGACGACAAGGGACGGCTGAGGTGGAATGTCCCGGAGGGAGACTGGACGATCATGCGTCTTGTGTGCCGGGGCACGAACCAGGGGCTGGTCGTTCCGAGTCCGAAGTCGAAAGGCCTGATTATTGATCATCTCAGTGCAGACGCGACGGAAAGGCACATGCTGCACATGATCAACAAGCTCGCCGAAATCGATCCCGGACATAAGATCCTGACGATCCTGTCGCATGACAGTTATGAGGTTCATCCGGCAAATGACTGGACGGAAGACTTTGTCGATGAGTTCAAGAAACGTCGGCGCTACGATCCCGGCAGGTATCTGCCGCTCCTGGAAGGCTGGAAGCTGTCGGACAAGGACATCCAAACCCGTTTCTGGGCCGACTATCGCAACACCGTGGGCGAACTGATTACCGAGCGACACTTCCGGTTGAGCCGCGAGATTCTGAACCGTCATGGGATGAGGCTCTGCGCCGAAGCCGGCCACGGCGGCGCTCCGCGGGTCGATCCGATCTGGGCCATGGGCGAAGTCGATATCCCACGCGGCGAGTTCTGGAACGGACGGCAGTTCTGGGTAACCAAGGAGGCGGCCAGTGCGGCCAATCTCTACGGTCGGCGTTACGTCGATTCCGAGTCCTTTACCGGCTGGCGGCATTGGCTGGATGGGCCCGCTCACTTCAAACAGCTCTTTGATGTCGCTATTTGTGACGGGCTCAATCGCTTGACTTTTCACACCTTCGCCCACAATCCCCCCGAGGCAGGTCTTCCGGGCTACGCGTACCACGCCGGTGAACACTTCAACGCCAACAACACTTGGTGGAAACAGTCCGGTCCCATGCTGGAATACATGGCACGTTGTTCGTATATGATGCAGCAGGGCGATTTCGTTGCCGATGTCTGTTTCTATTATGGCGATCACGCTCCCAATCTTGTACCGCCCAGACGGATCGATCCGAGCCTCAAGCCCATCCACCCCCCCGACAAATGCCTCCATTGCGGCAGGGACCTTCCCGTGGATTTCCAGCCTCTGGGCAGCGGATACGGCTATGACTACATCGACGCACGCTCAATACTCGAGCGAATGCAATTCGATGCGCGCGCAGGCCAGTTGACCGTCGGGAATATGCGATACAGACTCATGGTTTTGCCCGATTACGACCATATCTCTCTGGAGGTCCTGGGGAAGATCCAGCAGCTTATACAGCAAGGCGCGACCGTGCTCGGTTCGGTTCGGCCGATACGCACCAACACCCTGACGGATTATCCACAGGCAGACCGGCAAGTCGAGGCGATCACGGGACAATTCTGGCCGAAGTCGGACTCGGAAGAAAACGCAACGAGCCGGACATTCGGGAGGGGCAGGGTCTACACGAACATGACGTCTCGCGAGGTCCTTGCCCATCTGGGTGTCAAGCAGGACTTCACTGTCTTGAAAGGCGGTTCACAAGAAGGCCCCCTGCGGATCGATTACATACACCGTCGCTGCGAAAATGCCGACGTCTACTTTGTCTGCAACAGCGCCAAAGAAACGAAGTCTCTTCTCTGCAGATTCCGGGACGCCGACGGCAGGCCCGAGGTATGGTGTCCGGTCACAGGGATGATATGTCTGGCGAACGTCGTCCAACGCCATGACGATCGGGCCTGCGACATCGCGCTTGATCTTCCGGCGTTTGGGTCGGCGATTGTGGTGTTCAGACGTGACGGCGTGGCGCCTGAAAGGACTGCCGAGCCCCCTGCGACCGAATCGGCCGAACGGACCTTGGTCGAGGGTACGTGGACTGTCAAATTCCAGCCCGGCAGACTCGCTCCTGAGTCTGTTCAGTGGGACAGGCTCATCGACTGGACAACGTCGGAGATTGACGGGATCAAGTACTTCTCGGGCACGGCGACATATTCCACGCAGTTCGAAATGCCCGTAAATGCACGAATGGATCATTGGCTGGACCTTGGCGAAGTGCGTGAGGTTGCCGAAGTGAGCCTGGACGGTAAGCCACTCGGCACTGCGTGGACGTATCCATTCCGTGTGAGAGTCCCTGCGGGATTGCTGACGGGGGGCATGAATGAGCTCGAGGTCAAAGTGACCAACGTCTGGAACAACCGCCTTGTGGGCGACAAGTTCCTCGATGCAACTGAGCGGATTACCCGCACCAACATGCAGCATGTACAGGATAAGAATAGCCCCCTGGTGCCCTCAGGCCTGCTCGGCCCGGTGACGCTTGGGCCCGCAAGATGAGGGTCAGGAAACGCATGCCACGCGTCCGGGGCTACGTGTATCTTGAGTCTTGGGAAATCTGAGCGGTTTGCCGCGCAGCGTGGCGATATGAGCTTGGCCGAGGATCGTCGGTTGTTCTTTCGCCCCTTGTCATCCGGCGCGGAGCGACCTCACTCCTCGTAAGGCAGCATCTCCTTTCGATACTGCGAGGGGGTCTTGCCGGTTTCACGACGGAAGAAACAGTAGAGCTTGTCCGGACCTGGAAAGCCCATGATCTTGGCGATCTGGGAGATCTGCAAATTCGTGTCGGAAAGAAGTGCGAGCAGCCGCCGAAGACGCACGCGCGCGATCTCGTCGTGTACGCTGCGTCCCAGCCGTGTCTTGAACTTGGCATAGAGACTGCGACGGGATACGCACAGCGCACTGACCACGTCGTTGACCTGGATCATCTCGCCGGCGTGGTCTCGTATGAAGCGAAGCGCGGAGGACACCTCTGGGTCATCCACGGCGATGATGTCGGTGGATGCTCTCCTTATCACAAGCGTGGGCTCGACAATGATGTCCCGCGGCTTCTGTCCTTCGATCAAGCGGCTCATCAGCGCCGCGGCCTGATACCCCGCCTTTTCCAGATTCATCGAGATGCTCGAGAGCGGAGGCGTCGTCATCATGCATCGGAGTTGGTCGTTATCGGCCCCGAGTACGGCGATCTCCTCCGGAATGGCGTAGCCGGCCAGCTTGCAGGCTTCCAGAATATGCTGGCCACGGTCGTCGTTGCAGGCCATCAGGCCCAGGGGCTTGGGCAGGCTGTCGAGCCATTCGATGATCAGCGAGTATTCTCTTGTCCAGGATTGCGGCGCCTTGCTTTCGGTCGGGCGGTAGAGATGGACCCTGTGCCCTCTCTGCTCCATAGTCTTGCAGAAACTCTCGCAGCGAGCCTCGGACCAGAACAACTGATTGTAACCGCAAAAGGCGTAGTGCGGCATCCCACAGTCCAGAAGGTGTTCGGCTCCCAGTCGCCCGATTTCCTCATTATCGCTGAGAATACAGGGGATCTCTTCCGGCTGGCTCTCGATGTCGAGGGCGATGATGGGCACGCCAAGATCGCGTATGCGCTGAGAGAGAAAACGGCCCTGCAGGACGACGCCGTCAAGAGGCACCCGATCGATCCATGAGAAGAACTGTCGTCGTTCGATGGACCCGCGCAGATAGAAGGGCGGCGGCGTCACGAACATCAAAGGGCGGTGGATCTGAGAATAGTGGGCGAGTCCGGAGAGAATCCCACGGGCGAATTCTCGCGACGTCTCCACCAGGATCAGGATGCGAGGTATCCGTGTCGTGCTCATGCGATTCGCGGCTCCAAAGGCGCCGATTCAAGCAGCCTTCCCAAACACGCCTGCGACTGGCCAAAACAACCGCATGCCGCGGCACGCGGCGGCCGGCCATCCAACATGCCTTCATTGTGAACCGCGTGCCGTCCCAGATGACTCATTCCTCAGCAATTCAATCTTCTGGAAGGTCATGCCATAGTGGCCGCCGGGCGGGTTCACCGGGTGCGGCTTCTGGTTCTGATCCAGCGAGAAATTCCCCGAATAGAGCAGCCACGTCGTCACCCCGTCATCGCCGATGAATTTGGAGGGGATGTTCACGAAGTACGCCTGTGTTCCGAACTCCTTCATGTAGGTGACGATCTTCCAGCCGCCGTCGAGGCGTTTGGTCTTCCCATCTGTCCAGGGCGAATAGAGGATGTCGTTCTCGGCCCAGGTTGGGTACCAGGTGTCGCCATACCGGAAACCGCTCTTGACGCCGAGAAAGCGGATCGCATGGAACGAACCAGAGCGTTCAAACGGGCAGTCCTGGGGAATTTCGCTCGGCCAGGTGAAAGGGTCAAATCGGAAGACCTGCGGTTTCAGGCCGTCGGTCAGGTTGTGCCCGCCGAGGAAGGCGTTCAACGGCGCCTCGGGAGAGCCAGAGACTGCAACTGTCGTCTGCGGCCACGCGCTTGCCTCGCAGGCCAACCACAAGGCCAGCATGAAGCTCAATCGTTTCATATTCAGCAGCCAATCCAGTTCCGTATTCTCTCTCGGGCTCTTGGTGTTCGTGGTTACCAGCATGTCAAGACCGCGTATCAGTCCTGCCTGCGAGAATCAACAACAAAACGAGCGCATAGACTGTGCTCCTGGCCATCTTCCGCCCTTGTGGAAAGGCGACCGTCAGGATCTCCGGGGCCCAATCGCACCGCCTGTATGCCCGGAAGCTCACGATGCGTCACGCGCATTGCAGTTGGCTAAGTTCAGATTCAGCACCTCTTTGAGAATCAAAGAAACCGCTCCCATGGCGGCACTCCGCACTCCCAGCGTTACCGGCAGGATTTTCACACGTCTGCCACGCTTGTTCATGACTCTCTTTTCGATCTGCTCCCTGAGGCCCGCAAAGAACAGATCGCCGGCCTGCGAGACACCGCCGCCGACTACGACCGCCTGAGGATTCAGCAGGCTGATCAGTCCGGCGATTCCAGTGCCCAGGTACTCCATCGCCTGACGGAACACCTCGCGCGCCACCGCATCTCCCTGTTGGGCGGCGGCCGCAACCATCTCGGCACTGACCGTGGCAAGATTGTTGTGGCACATCTGTCGCAACATACTCGGGCGTCCTTCTGCCAAGGCGTTCTGCGCCGAGACTCCGATCGCTCGCCCTGATGCCAGGGCTTCTAAGCAGCCGTAGTTTCCGCACATGCAGCGGGTCGTGCTGTCCTTGTCCAGAATGAAGTGTCCAAATTCGCCGGCGAAGCCTTCCGCCCCGTACAGGACTTGTCCATCGATGACAATCCCGGAGCCGATGCCGTGCCCGACGTTCACACACACGAAGTTCCGAAACTTCTTGCCTACGCCGTAATGCAGTTCGCCGAGGGCCATGACCCGAGTTACATTGTCGAATATGATCGGCAGGTCGCAACTGCGGCTCAGGGTACGCCGAATCTCCACATTCTTCCATCCGAAATCAGGCGAGAAGGTGACGATCTTTCGATCTCGATCGATCAGGCCGGCCACGGCCATCCCGATGCCGAGGATCCGTTTCGCATCCACGCACGAATCCTCAGCGAGCCGTCTTGCGACGATCTCAACCCTTCGTAGTACACCGGTGGCCCCGGTCTGGACTTCCGTAGGGATCCGAATTTCGGAAATCACCTTGCCGTTCAGATCGGACAGCACCCCATAGATATGGGTGGTTCCCAAGTCAATCCCGATGACCAGATTCTGCTCGGCATTGAACCGGATCAGCACTGGAGGCCGTCCTCCCTGCGGCTGTCCCTCTCCCACCTCGATGGCCAGTCCGTGCGGCTTGATCAGTTCGCCGACCACCCGCGTCACCGTCGGCGGACTCAGCCCGGTGATCTTGGAAATATCGGCCCTGGATATGGATTTACGCTCACGGATCACATTGAGGATTTTGACTTGGTTGAGCCGCCTTACATAGGCGCTATCCGCGTTGGGCGAGTCATCTCTCACGTGCCATACCCTTCGCTGAACGTGCGAAGAAACGGAAAATGCAAGTTTGTTACACCCTGTAAATATTATAGCAAAGTCTTCCTGAGTCAAGGGGATTCTCCGTCTTTGCATATCCTGGCCGGACCTTCGCCGACCAAGGGTCTGATCTCGTAAGGGTCTTCTTCTTGCGTCTCAGGACCGTTGTGGATGCCGAGCGAATACGTGATGCCCGGCCCCTCTATCGGATCGACTATGGCGCAGATGCTTCTGAACGGACCGAAACGCCACTGGTGGGGCGGGGCGCTGCTCGCCAATCATAGGGGAATCACCCTGACGAGAATGCTGCGGCCACAAAAAAACCTCGTTCGAAGGATCCACTGGCTATTGACTTTGTAACACCCTGAAATTAAAATCTCCACGTGTGGGATGGTCGCAGCCGTGCGGTGGTCATTGTTCTCGCGATGCTATGGTCAGGAATTGCGTGCAAGACTGAGATCGGAGATACGACATGTACAGCGGTCGGTTGGTTGGGTTGTGTGCTGCGGCGGTGCTCATCACTGTTGTCATGCCTGTCGTGCTCCCGAGGGTTCAGGCAAGTCTGGACAGTGGTGCGCCTGCAAGGTCTTTCATGTCGGTGGTCCAGTCGAATCTGCAGGACAGGGGTGGTGCGGCGCCTTTCAGCGAGCCGGCGGATGCCAGCGGGAGGATGGACAAGGTTCGATTCGATCCCGTCGTTCGGCAGATCGAGGGATGGACCGTATCGGTGGATCCGAGTCTGCTGGAGGGCGAGCACAGCGAAATGGGCGGCCAATCGCTGAAAATGCTCGCGAATCATCTCCAGAGAATCGCCATCCTTGTGCCGAAAGAGCAACTGGCGAGGATGCAGAAACTGGAGATCTGGATTGAGCACCATCACCCGACGCTGGGCGCAATGCAGTACCACCCGAGCGTGGGGTGGCTCAAGTCTCACGGGCACGATCCGCGCCTTGCGAAGAAGGTACACATCACGCGGGCCGAGAGCCTACTCTCGCGACACCAGATGATCAAGCACCCGGCGGTCGTGCTCCATGAACTGGCGCACGCCTATCACGATCAGTATCTGGGTTTCGACGAGCCGCGAATCGTCGAAGCGTATGAGAAGGCGAAAGCGGCCGGCATGTACGAGAACGTGCTGCTGTACACCGGCCAGAGAGTCCGCCACTATGCGATGACCGATCAGAAGGAGTATTTCGCGGAGGGTACGGAAGCGTACTTCTATCGCAACGATTTCTACCCGTTCGTCCGGGCGGAACTGAAGGAACATGACCCTGTTCTGCACGATCTTCTCAGCGACATCTGGGGGGCCCTGCAATGACCGCTGTACCCCTCCGTTTCTGGACGATGCTGCTGTGTGTTGGGATGGCGATGGGATTGCCGCCGGGCCCGGGCGGCCCGTGGCGTCTCTGACGGGATCGTGGTCATGCACGAACTCTCGCGGTTCGTGCTCGAAACGCTGTTGAACTGTGGGAGATGGAATTATGATGGGCAAGAGTCTTCCTGTTTCACGTCGCCGGTTTCTCAAGAACACAGGTCTGCTGACAGCCACGGCGGCCCTGCCCGGTTGGATCGTGCGTGAAGCGGCCGCCCAGCAGAGTCCGCCGCCGAGTGTGTCGCCCAACGATCGTATCCAGATCGGTCTGGTCGGCTGTGGCGGGCAGGGACAGGGCGACGCTCGAAACGCCGAACGGCTCGGCGCCAAGGTGGTGGCGATCTGCGACGTCGATGCCGAACGTCTGGCCTCAGCGGCCAATCGCTTTCCAGACGCGAAACGCTACGCCGACTTCCGCGAACTGGTCCGGCAGCGGGACGTGGACGCGGTCATCTGCGGAACCGTCGATCATTGGCATGTGTTGGTTTCGATGGCCGCCATGAAGGCGGGAAAGGACGTCTACTGCGAGAAGCCGCTGACCCTTACGATTGACGAAGGCAAGCATCTTGTCGATGTCCAGAAGCAGACCGGACGTATTCTGCAGACGGGCACGCAGCAGCGGAGCAGCATCTACTTCAGAATGGCTTGTGATTTCGTCCGAAACGGCCGTATCGGCAAGATCTCCAGGGCCGAGGTCTGGCTTCCGGCGGGTCTGCGAGAAGGGCCGTTTTCCACCTCGCCGGTTCCTGACGGATTCGACTACGACTTCTGGCTCGGCCCGACGCCGAAGACGCCCTACGTCAAGGAGCGTACGCACCGGACATTCCGCTATTGGTGGGAATACTCCGGCGGCACCATGACGGACTGGGGCGCGCACCACAACGACATCGTGCTGTGGGCACTGGACATGGACGATTCAGGCCCCGTCAGCATCGAAGGCAAGCCGCTTGTGGAGATGATCCCCGGCGGGTACACCGCGGCGAGCGAATACGCGGTCACGTACACCTACGCCAACGGCGTGGTCCATACCTGCAACAGCACGAAGGACAGCGCGTGGAACGGCGCGGTCGTCAACAAGGGCGGGCAACTGCACGGGATCAAGTTCATCGGCTCCGACGGATGGATCTGGGTGACGCGAGATCAGATCGGCGCCAGCGAACGCGCCATTGTGGCCGACAAGCTCCCTGAGGATGCCAAGAGGGTCTATCACAGCGAGGACCACATGGGCAATTTCCTCGACTGTGTCCGTTCGCGCCGAGCCACGATCTGCCCAGCCAGTGTCGGGCATCGGTCCGCGAGCTTGGCGCACCTTGGCGTCATCGCCATTCGCTTGGGCCGAAAGCTCCAGTGGGACCCGGTCCATGAGAGTTTCATCGGCGATGCCGAGGCGCAAGGGCACGTGTCCCGGCCGATGCGACAGCCCTATGGCTACGATATGATCTGAGTGTCGGTGAAGGCGATCGTTCCCACGGTTTGCGAATTTGTCTGCCGAAAGGGAATTGGGAATGAATACGAGTGTCATGCTGTACGGTATCCTCCTCTTGTCGGTACTGGCAGGGGCCTGCGGTGGCGCTGCGGAGCCGCCCCACATCGTGATCATCTATACCGACGATCTGGGCTTCGGCGATCTTTCCATCTACAATCCGAAAGCGGCCTACCAAACGCCGCGTATCGACAGGATGGCCAGAGAAGGCATCAGGTTCACGGATGCGCACAGCCCTTCGACCATCTGTTCCCCGTCGCGTTATGGGCTTTTTTCCGGGCAGCAGATCTTCAGGTCCACCGGCCGGGGGGGAGGCGCCTTCGAGGGGCCTGGCGGTCCCAGTTATCTCAAGCCGGGCACGCTGACCCTGGGCGACATGCTGCGGGCCAGGGGGTATCGGACCGGCGTATTCGGGAAGTGGCATGTGGGCCTGACCTGGTACGACGACGCCGGCAAGCCGCTCGGGGGCGGGTTTGCCAACGCCAGGTTGATCAACTACGAAAAGAGCACCCCTCTGGTGGACGGCCCCAACCGAAGGGGGTTCGACGAATCCTACGTCACGCCGAACTGCCCCACCACCGATCCGCTCTACATTTACATCGAGAATGGAATGGTGCCGGTGCCGGCCTCCATCATGCACAAACGCAGCAATCTGCCGAACCTGGACGGATGGTTGTGGGACAACGACGAAGGATTCATGTCGGTGGGTTACGATTTCGAAAACGCCGACAAGATCTTCTACCAGAAGACCGTGGATTTCATCACGAATCACCTCGACCGGCATAAGGGCAGGCCTTTCTGCGCTGTCCTGTGCACCCAGATTGCCCACGCGCCCGTGCTGCCCGCGGAAGAATTTCGGGGCAAGACCAAGGGAGGCCCCCGGGGCGACTTCGTCTGGCAGTTGGATGTCCTGGTCGGACGATTGCTGGACAAGCTCGACGAACTGGGCGTCGGGGAGAACACCCTGGTGCTCTTGGGCTCGGACAACGGTCCGGAAACCGTTCACTACCACCGGATGAGGCAGGAATATCATCATGACGCTTCGGGTGGATGGCGCGGGATGAAGCGGGATGGCTGGGAAGGCGGCCATCGGGTCCCCTTCATTGCCCGTTGGCCCCGTGCCATTCCCGCGGGGCAGGTTTCGAAGCAGATGACCAACACCACGGACATCTTCGCCACGTTGGCGTCCGCAGTGGGATATGAACTGAAAGACGAGGATGCCAGAGACAGCTACGACATGCTGCCCGTCATGCTGGGGATTCAAACCCAAGACGATCCGGTGAGGCCCCACATGCTGACCCAGAGCTTCCGAGGGGAATTCCAGATTCGCCAGGGCGACTGGAAGTACCTCGATCACAAGGGGTCGGGAGGGAACGATTACGACAGAGACGGGATACTGCAGGCCTACAGACTGCCGGAACTGGCTCCCGATGCGCCGGGGCAACTCTACAATCTGAAGGCCGACCCAGGCGAAACCACCAATCTGTACTTCAAGGAATCCGAGAAACGAAAGGAACTCCAGGCCCTGCTCGGCAAGCTGAAGTCCAGTGGACGCAGCGCTCCCAAAGGAAGAAAGCCCCTGGGCATGGAGAATATCCGCCTAAGGGTCCCTGATAGACGGCTTCAAGAAACGAAATGAGGGTTTGTACCGGGTTTGGGCACCGGAGCCCACCGCTCCAACGAAAGGCAGGGCACACGATATGTGCAAGCGGAAGGCGTTCACGTTGATCGAGTTGCTGGTCGTGATCGCGGTGATTGCCGTGCTCATGTCCATTCTGATGCCGGCGCTGCACCGAGCACGCGAGCAGGGCAAACGCATCGCGTGCCAGAGCAATCTCAAGCAGATGTCCTTGGCGTGGATCATGTATGCCCAGGAGAACGATGGCAAGATCATGAAAGGGGTTCCCGGAACCGCCCCGGACAACTGCTGGGGAGACGCCGGAAGCAACACCGGAGGGACCGAACGGACGCGGCAGGCGGCTCTCATGACCGGCGCCCTGTGGCCCTACTGCGCGAACCTCAAGCTCTACAAGTGTCCGACGGGACGGCGGGGCGAGGTTCTCACCTACTCGATTCCGGATAGCATGAACGCCACCAAGCAGGACACCCCTGCCTCGAACAAGAACGGCAGCACCATCCTGTTCATCACCCGGCTGGACCAGATGCACAGTCCGCCGCCGTCGGAGCGTCTGGTTTTCATTGACGAGGGGTTCACATCCACCGGATGTTTCTCGGTTCATTACGCCCGGTCGGAGTGGTGGGACGATGCGCCGATTCGGCACGGAGATGGGACCAATTTTGGCTTTGCCGACGGCCACGCCGGCTATCACAAGTGGATGGCGACGGAAACCGTCACGTACTTCCGGCCGCGTGCAGACAGTCGCGTAAGCGGTTCGAAGTTCGCTCCGACGACCTTCGAAGGAAAGCAGGATCTGTATGATTTCCAGAAACTGGCCTGGGGAAAAGTCGGCTGGACGATCCAGTAGCGACCTCCCGTCCGTAAGCGACAATGGCGAGTTGTCGGGTGTCGTGGGTCGTGCGGCTCTGTCGCTCCAGAGCGCGATTGTGGCGGCCTGCATCCACCACCGCATGATGGGCGCTCTGGCCATCGCCTTTCCCGAATCCGTTCGGCATGTGATATTGTCAGGAGGCTCTGTATGATGCGAAGATGTCACTGTCTTCTCTTGAGCTCTTTAATGGTGCTGCTGCTGGGTTCGATTGTACGCGCCGAATCTGCTTCGGACACCGATCTGTCCTCTGCTATGGATCGGCTCAAGAAACACATCCTCGGCGTGTCGGCGCTGGAAGCGGAACAAATCAATGAGCAGACGGTTATTATCCTGAAGAGGATTGATCGAATCGGGGCGACGGCCGACCGAATCAGCCAGGCTTTTGATCTGGTGGCGTGTTATGAGAGCACCGTTGGCCCCCTGTTCCTGAATGAAGCTACGCGGGGCGGGTTCCCGCGGAAGTCTACGGGCGGTCTGGAGCTGGACCGTGCGCTGTTTGCGGTCCAGCAGGGGCTCATCGATCACGCGTACACGCCCGCTCATATCGAGAAGTTCAGATCGATTCTCGATGGAGCCGCATTCAAGACGTCCTCCTATTTTCCAGGGGCCGTTGACATGCCATCCGGCCCGACCGTGGTTCACGAGGTCGCCGTCAACGCCTCACAACCGCCGTGCTGGGGGATTCCCGTCATGGACAACGAAACACCGGCGCGGCGGCCGACGGGGTGTTACCTGGCGCCGGGGAGTATTGTCGAGGTGACAGTTCCCCCTTCCATGGTGGGGAAGGGGTATGGCATTCGCGTAGGCGCACACTCGTGGGACCTCAGGGAAAAGCCTACGATCGCGCGTCTGGACCGTGTCTCGATCGTTTACCCCATTGAGGCGATCCGAACTGCGGTCGCCAATCCCCTGGGGGGAGGCATCTACATCGAGGTGCCATACCGAGCCGATGCGGGCATCGTGAGGGTGGGCATCGCGAACGCGGTCCGCGCTCCCTTCTTCTCCGCCCGACATTTCGACCGGACGACGCTCGATCAGTGGCAGAAGGCCGAGCGCCGCCATCCCGGTCCCTGGGCGGATTTCGAGTCGGACAAGTTCATGATGCAGGTGCCAACCCGATGGATCTACAACTTCGACGACCCGGCGACCCTCATGGCCGACTGGGACAAGGCCATGGACGCTGTATCGGAACTGTTCGGTCTGCCCCTGGTGCGGCCCAAGACGGTGCTCTATCTGCAGATCGATGTCATCTTCAGAGGGAATGCCAACTACCCCGGATACCCCCAATCGAACTTTCGGTACGATCCCCTCAAGGTGGAAAGCGGGCACAGCAACCACTGGCTTCTCAAAGGGCCGCAGTCTTCCGGCGAGATCATATTCCACGAGTTGGGCCATGCGCATCTCTTCACAAAGTTCAGGGGCGAAGTGGAGGCGGTGGTCAATCTGCCCTATGTCGCTGTGCTGAATCGAGGTTTCGGCGTGGATCTCGATACCGCTTTCGGGAGGTCCTTCAGCAAGCCGTATGTTTCGTTGGAGCAGGCCGCGATGATGTGGATGGTCACGGAGAACTTCCGTAAGGGAAGACCGATGGACATCTCCAACAGTCCGGCCAATGAGGTGCGATATCAGCACCGCGGCTACGGCAAGTACGTGGAGATCGTTCGTCTCTTCGGGTGGAAGCCGCTCCAGGACTTCTGGCATTCGGTCAACTTGGATTATCTCAAGGGCATAGAGTATTCGCGGAACGCCGATCCTACGGACAGCCGCATACTGCGGATGTCCAGGACTGCAGGAGCCGATCTCAGACCCCTGATTCACTTCTGGGGCGTCCACCCCGAAGACAATGCTGCCCTGGAAAAGGCAATGACGAAAGAGGGACTCAAGCCGTCGCCGTTGATCTACGACCGGCTGCTCCATTACAGGAACCTGATCCCGATGAACAACGCCGACTTTGCCAGGCATGCCGAGATTGTCAATCCCAAGGGAATCCGCGAGGGCAGCAATCCGTTGTATGGCGAAGGCTGGTATTTCGTCTGGCTGCCGAAGTATGAGGAATCGCACGGGCGCGCCGCGCAGGCCGCTTTGCAGGAGATCATCAAACTCTATTTTCCGGAAGGACGTCCCAAGGGATAGGAAAACACGAATGGGAAAGCAGTACTGTGCCAAAGAGAATCCGGTGCATCCTTACCGTTTGGCTCTCGCGGGCGGATGGGGAGACCACAACTTCGTCAATTTCCTTGCCGACGGATATGTCGTGGTCGTGCAAGTGAAACCAACGGTCGCCTTCCACGACCGATGTGGGATCTGTTCCAGCACACGGAAGATCCTTTTGCAGAAGTACCCGAATGGCATTCCCGCCAACATCGACCGCTACGAGCTGGCGTCCGACCTGTACTACTGGGAGAACCAGCGCAAAGTGCCCATCGGAGGATCGCAGGATGCGTGGGGCTCCGTCTATCCGGGGTTCAACCTGCTGCACTATGAGTTCACGCATCACAACGGCGTGCTCCCCAAGGAAGTCACCTCGATCCTGGATGGGCGCACAGCCCGTTGGTTCGAACGCAACTTCTGGATCGTCGAGTGCGTTGGGCCTCGTCCCCGCGGATACAATCCGTTTGATGGGGGGCGTTTCGCCACCCGCAAGGTCGTGAGCCAGTTGGGCCAGTCCGGTCAGGACTGCTTCCATGCGATCAAGAAGCGGGACCTGGCGGCCTTGGGGGCGTCGTTCAACCTGTGTTCGTCTGCCTGGCGCAGGATGTTGCCCGCCATCTTCGAACATCCCAGCATCGACGTCCCGGTCATGAAGCGACTGCGTTACTACCAGCGCCGATACGCCGGCGCGATGCCGTCGGGCTGTGGCGTGGGATATATCTACGTGGCCTCCTCGGAACCCATTGAAGGGGGGTTCCAGGTGAAGGTCAATCTGGATTAGGAGAAGCTCATGTTGGATGATTGTTGCCACGCCGTGGTTATGGCCGGCGGGGCCGGCACACGGCTCTGGCCGTTGAGCACACAGGACTGCCCCAAGCATTTGCTCAAGCTGTTCGATGGCAAGTGCCTGCTCGAATTGACTGTGGAGAAGCTGAAGGGCCATATCCCCGATGATCGCATCATCATTCTGACGAGTGCCCATTACCTAGAGTTGACCCAGAAGACACTGCCGCATCTTCCCCCGGAGAATGTCATTACCGAACCCTGTGTACGCGACACGGCCAGCGCGATCGGGCTGGCCGCCACGGTCCTGAAACGAAGGTGCGCCTCCGCGACGATGATCATGTTGACGGCGGACCAGATCATCGAGCCGGCCGATCGGTTCAATGCGGCGATTGGCCACGCGGTCCGTTTTCTTGAATTGCATCCCGACAGACTGGTCGCCTTCGGGGTGGCAGCCACTTCCGCCAACACGCAGGTTGGCTGGCAGAAGCTGGGCCGAACCCTGGATTTTCCGGACTGCGAAATCAGCCAGATCGAGGCATTCACGGAGAAACCCAATCGGGCGCTGGCGCAGCGATTTCTGGATGCGGGCTGCTATCGCTGGAATTCAGGGCAATTTGCCTGGAAGGCGGAGACGATCCTGAAGGAGATCGGCGTCCACCTGCCTCAGGCCATACCCCTGCTCGATGAGATCGGCGCCGCATGGCATACCCCGTCCCGCGATCTGGTCCTGGAGCGTCTGTTTCCACAGATGCCGAAGGGGTCCATCGACTACGAGGTCCTGCAGAGGACCGAACGGGCCTGCTCCATCACGCTCCCCTGCAGTTGGGAGGATATGGGCACCCATGTCGCCCTGGTGGAGAAGACGGGCACGAGGCAGGGGAGCAACCTCGTTGCGGGTCAGGCCTTGGTCACGGGAAACAACAACAGAGTGTTGAACCGGACGGATCAGTCTGTGGTGGTGGCCTGTGACAATGCGGTCGTGGTCGTCGCGAACAACACGGTGTTCATCGGAACGCCGGATACGGATATGAAGAAGCTGGTGGAACGGATCGCTCGGCAGACACGGTAGATCTAAGGGGAACAAGATGAATATGGGCAGCAGTATTTCCTTGGTCGACACCATCATCGTCATCGCCTATCTGTTGGGGATCATGATGGTCGGGATTGTGGCGGGTTACCGGAAACACACTTCCTCGGATCAGTTCTTTCTGGCCGGACGGTCGTTGCGCTGGCCCCTCATCGGCACCGGTCTGTTCTGCGCCAACATCTCGACGATCCATCTGGTGGGGTTGGCCTCCTCGGGTTACAAGGACGGGTTGGTCATCGGGAACTTCGAGTGGATGGCGGCCTTTTGTCTGATCGTACTGGGGATTGTGTTTGCGCCATTCTACTTTCGCAGCAAGATATCGACCCTGCCCGAGTACCTGGAGAAACGATACAGCGCCGGCGCCCGCACCTTTCTGGCCGCCATCTTCGTGATGTCGGCACTGCTCGTGCATATCGGCATCAGCCTGTACGCCGGCGCGAAGGTCTTGGAAGAGTTCTTTGGAATCAACTATGTTCTGTCCATTGTCGGCATCTCGGTCATCACGGCAATCTACACGATTCTCGGGGGTCTTCGGGCCGTGATGATCACGGATGCCATTCAGGCGGTGCTGCTGCTGGCGGGGGCCGCGACTCTTACCTTGGCCGGTCTTCTGCAACTGCCGGAGGCGGGGATCGAAACCTGGGCTCAGTTCAAGGCCGCCTGCAAACCCGATCAGCTCAGCATGATCCAGCCCATCCGGGATGCCGCAGCTCCGGGCCGTTTGGGCCTGCGCGAATTCTCCTGGTACTCGATCCTGTTCGGGTACCCGGTCCTTGGGATCTGGTACTGGTGCACAGATCAGACCATCGTCCAGAAGATCCTGGCCGCCAAGAGTGAAAAGGACGGCCGCGACGGCGCGATCTTTGCCGGGTTCCTGAAGATCCTGCCGGTCTTCCTGATGGTTGTGCCGGGGGTCATCGGCTACGTTCTGTATCGGGACCTCATCGGCGGGAACAACGATGCCACATTGATGGTCATGATGAAGCAACTGTTGCCGGTCGGTCTGCGGGGTTTGATGGCCGCGGGCCTGCTGGCTGCCCTGATGAGCACCATCGAGGCTGCTTTGAACAGCACGGCCACGCTGACGGCCGAGGATATCGTCAAACGCCTGCGCCCGCAGATGCCTGATGCCACGCTGGTGTTGATCGGGCGTGTTACCGCCGGGATCGTGGTGGTGCTGGCCATGCTCTGGTCCACGCAGGGCGGCAAGTTCGGCAGCATCTTCGAGGCGATCAACAAGATCCCCATGGCATTTGCGCCGGGCATCACAACCGTCTTTCTCTGGGGTGTCTTCTGGCCTCGCGGCAACCGACAGGGGGCCATGGCCGCGTTGTTCTTCAACGTGGTCGTTGGGATTCTGTATCTGGCCGTGGACATCCCCCTGATCGGGAGCGAGCAACTCGTCGCCAAACGTCTGGGCCTGCCGTTCATGCAGGTCGGGTGGTATCTGTTCTTGATGTCCAGCGTGATCTACTTCTCCGTCAGCCTGCTCACACCGGCGCCGAACCGAAGTCAGATCGAAAACCTGTGCTGGACGCGACCGTTCGACGCCTTGCGCGGCAAGATGCAGGGAACTCTCACCGATCCTCGCGTCATGGCGGCGATCCTGTTTGCCATCATGGGCGCGCTGTACGCGATCCTGCACTGACCCAACGACGGGAGCCGAAAAAAAGCTCCTGACACAATCGATTGTTGTATGAAGATAAAGGGGAAGTACCCATGAAGCATCGAACCTGTTCCCTGGTGATGATCGTCCTGGCTGCGATGTTCTCACTGCAGGCGATTTCGTCGGCGGCACACGAGTCCCTTGCGGTTCCGACGCGAGGATTCGTCAGCTCTCAATCGGCCAAGACATGGGAGGAAGGCCTTATATGCGGCAACGGCACGATTGGCCTCAACGCCCTGAGCCGCCCGCTGAACGAACGGATCATCTTCTCTCATGAGCGTCTGTTTCTGCCGATGGGCGATCCGGTCATGCCTCCTGATCAGTCGGTTCGTCTGTTCGAAATCCGACGACTCATCGACAAAGGACTCTACAAGCAAGCCTGTGATCTCCAATTCCGTCTGTCGGGGCAGAACGGCTTCATGTATCCGGACTACTACGTTCCGGCCTTTGACCTCACCATTGGCGCGCAGGCGAAAGGCGAGATCCGTCGCTACGCGCGTTCGGTGGATTTTCAGACGGGCGAGGCGACCGTCCATTGGGCGGACGACCGAGGCGTCTTCGAGCGTCGCATGTTCGTCTCCCGCGCAGCCGGCGTGGCCGTGCTGCTGCTCACCGCACCCAAAGGGGCCCTGGATTGCCGGCTCGCGATGGAGCCGAGGGAACCGAGCGACGAGTTCAATCCGGACTCCGACGTCAACAAACGCTCCGACCAGGTCTTCAAGGAACATGTGTCCGACATCAAGAGCACCTCGGGCGACTCCTGGCTGACCTACAGCAACCGGTTCACCAAGGCCTACCCCGGCAGTATCCACGCCCTGGAGAGTCGCGTACGAGTCGTAGCGGTGGGAGGAACGACCAAGCCGCAGGACGATGGCGTGCTCCATATTGCCGGGGCGGATCGCATCCTGCTGTTCGTCGACATCCGCTTACTCCACGATCCAGCGAAGTCGGCGATGGAGGAAATGAAGCACTCCCTCGATGCGCTTCCTGCTGACTACAACGATCTCTTAGGCCGGCATGCGAGAATCCACGGCGAGATGTTCAATCGTATGCGGTTGGACCTGGGTGGCGGTAGCGACCACAAGCGGACCACGGAGGAGTTGTTGGAGCTGTCGAGCTATGAACAGATGAACCGGGCGCTGATCGAAAAGGAGTTCGACGCGGGTCGCTACAACATCATCTCCAGTACCGGGGAGTTGCCTCCGACTCTCCAGGGGCTCTGGGGCGGAACGTATGTTCCCGGCTGGGCCAGCGATTTCACCCACAACGGCAACGTTCCCTCGGCGATCGCCGCCAACCTGATGGGGAATATGCCCGAACTCATGTTGGCCTATACCTCGTACATCGAGTCGATCGTTCCCTGGCTGGAAATCAACGCGAAACACTTGTTCGGGGCCCGCGGCGTCGTACTGCCGTCGCGTTCCACGACCCATGGCTTCAACAACGCTCTGAACCCGAACTTCGCCGGGGGCATGTGGGTCGGCGGAGCCGGCTGGGCAGCTCATTTCTTCTACGACTACTACCTCTACACAGGGGACCGAGAATTCCTCGCCCAGCACGCCTTGCCATTCATGGAGAAGGCGGTTGCGTTCTTCGAGGACTATTTGTACGAAGGACCGGACGGGAAATGGATCTTCTCACCCACTCAGTCGCCGGAGAACACGCCCGGCAACTCAGATTCGCAAGCCTCATTCAATGCCACCATGGATGTCGCTGTGGCCAAGGAACTGCTGCGCAACACGATTGCAGCCTCCCGGGAACTCGGCCGCAACAGAGACAGGATTCCCCTCTGGGAGCAGATGCTTGCGAAGATGCCCGAGTACATGATTGATGACAACGGCATCATCAAGGAATGGTTGACGCCGCGGCTTGAGAACCGGGACAGCCACCGCCATTCCTCGCAGTTGTACCCGCTGTTCGACGGGATGCCTGAGGAGATCGCACGGAGCCCTGAGTTGAGGGCGGCATTTCGCAAGAGCATCGAGTACAAACTGGACAAGCACTGGAAGAACAACCAGCGCGGGTTCATGTCGTTCGGATTGGTGCAGCTTGGCCAGGCAGCCACCAGTCTTGGGGATGGAGAACTCGCCTACCATTGCCTCAAGCATCTGGTGAACCGATTCTGGCTGAATAACCTGGCCTCGATGCACAATCACCGTTCGTTGTTCAACATGGACATCAGCGGCGGTATGCCGGCCGTGATCATCAAAATGCTGGCGGCTTCGGAGCCGGGCAGAATCCAGTTGTTGCCCGCGCTGCCAAGGGCTTGGCCCGCCGGAACGATAGAAGGCGTCCTGTGCCGCGGCCAAGTCGAGATCAGAAGTCTCCAGTGGTCTCCCGGCAAGGTCCTGGTCAGTCTCAAGACGGCCAGAAAGCAGAGGATCACGCTGGACCTTCCTTGGGACATTACCCACTTTGCGGCAAACAAAGGCGACGCCTCTATAGAGAAAGGAAACAGCAAGAATTGCCTTGTCGTCACACTGCCTGCAGAACAGGAGGTGACCCTCGAAATCAGGACGGAATCGCGATCGTAGGCGTCACAAGACCAGAACTGTTCTCTGGTGACGATGAAGGCCCTGGGCTGCGGATTGGCCTTTGGCTCAGAAACCCGATCGGACCTTGCCGTCGTGGTTGATGAGCGGCTGGGCATTCACCACCTTGCCCAGGGGACGACAGCCCGGTCCGATGCCGCTGGCGCCGAGGTCGGCGTCCATCTTCTCGATCAGTTTCTCAAGCCTCGCGATGACTTCAGGGTGCTGGGCGGCCACGTCCTTGCTCTCACCGATGTCGGTATTGAGATTGAAGAGACTGGCCCTGCGTTCGGTTGTCTCGGGCGTTTGGGCTTTGCCGAGGGCGTTGGCGGCAGTGGGCAGCATGAGTTTCCACTCGCCCTCCCGCACCGCTTCCATGTTCAGACCCCGATAGTAGTAGAACACCTGGTGCGGTCCGGGTGCGCCGGCGTCGCCCATGAGGATCGAGCGGACGTCCGCGCCGTCGAGCGTCCGGTCGGCGGGAATCGGGGTCCCTGCAAGACCTGCGAACGTGGGCAGAATGTCGAACATGCCGCAGATCGCGTCGCTGGAGGTCCCTGCGGGCACCTTGCCCGGCCACCAGGCGATCGCAGGCACGCGCACCCCGCCTTCCCAGGTGGAGCCTTTGTGACCCCGCAGCGGACGGTTCACCCCGCGAGACGTGCCGCCGTTGTCGCTCACGAACAGGACGAGCGTCTTCTCCGCCAGTCCGTGCTTCCGCAGGGCATCGAGCACCTCGCCCACACTCCAGTCCATTTCCTCGACCCAGTCTCCGTAGAGGCCGTTCTTGGATTTGCCCCGGAACCGTTCCCCCGGATACAGAGGAAAATGCACCGCGTTGTGTGCGAGGTAGAGGAGGAAGCGTTCGTCCTTGTGGTCCCGAATGAATCGCAGCGCCTCCTGTGTGTATCGCGTGACCAGTTGGGTCTGATCCACCGCCAGGACCCTCTGCACCACCGTTTCTCCCCGCATCAGCGGCAGCGGCGGCTGGGGGTTCTTCGGCCCGGCGGGCAACGGATCGCCGAAGTTGCTTTTGACGCCGTCGGACGCAGGGCCCATGTCGTTCGAGTAGGGCAGGCCGAACCACTCATCGAATCCCTGGCGGGTCGGTAGAAACTCAGGCTGATCACCAAGATGCCACTTCCCGACGATGCCCGTGGCGTAGCCGGCCGACTTCACCACTTCCGCGACGGTGACCTCCGACGGAGACAGGCCCACGTCATTGCCTGGAAAGAGCACATGGGGAATCGGCAGTGCGCGTTTGGGGTAGCAGCCGGTCATGAGCGCCGCCCGCGAGGGCGAACAGACCGGTGCGGCGTAGAACGAGGTCAACCGCCGGCCTTCGGCCGCCATCCGATCCAGGTTGGGCGTTCGGTTCAGCGTGGACCCGAAGGAACCGATATCGGCGTACCCGAGATCATCGATGTTGATGATGACGAGGTTGGGCTTCAGTGCGGTGGCGGCGGGCAACACAGCCGGTGGCGCCAACAGCAGTGCGACGACGGCGAGCAAAATCGTTCGTCTCATGTCCCCTGACTCCAGAAGTGTGATCGATACAGACTGCGGCACGGATAATCATGAGCCAGCTTCGTCCTTCTTGTCGTCTCCATGCTACCTGGCGAACGCGGTCCACGCAAGAACAGAATGGCTTTGTGCAACATGGGATGTGACGGAACAGAGTGAAGAACGCTCTGTGCAGAGTGATCAGTATCCTCGTTCCAGCCTCTGTAGCATCCCTCTGAAGGCCTCGCGCTCACCAGGCGTCAGGCGATCGTTGGTCCAGGCAGATCGATATACGCCTGCCGCTTCGTCCCATTCTCCCCGTTCGATGTGGATCTCGCCGAGCAGTACGTAGGCATCGCTGTAGGGAACGTTTCGACGGAGCATCTCCTTGAGAACTCGCACTGCCTCGGTGATCTCGCGCCGTTGGCGCAGGAAGAAAGCGTATGTATATCCGTACTTGCCTTCCTGAGGCTGCAACCGGTAGGCTCTTTCGCACCAGCGCAACGATTCGAAAGGCTGGTCCGAGGCCAACATCACGCCGAGATTGTATGCCGCTGCCGCGGAGTTCGGGTCGAGTTCCAGTGTCCTGCGGAAGGCCTGCTCCGCCTCTTTCGGGCGGTTCATCTCGCCCAGGAGCATCGCGAGGTTCAGATGGACAATGGCGTTGTTCGGATCGAGGGCAACGGCCCTGCGGAGGGATGCGGCGGCCTCGTCGTTTTCACCTCGCGCGTTGTGCACGAAGGCAAGGTTCACATGAGGCGGCACGAAATCCGGCCGCAGGCGAACCGCATTCGAATACGCAGACAGCGCCTTCGCATGGTCCATTCGCTGCATGTGGAAATTGCCGAGATTGTAGTGAGACGCATAGTCATCCGGACGGGCGCCAAGCGCCTCCAGAAGCTCGTCCGTGGCCCGTCCAACCGCCTCCCGATGCTCTGCCGGCAAGCGCTCGCTCGGGACGGCGGCCAGGGCCGACGCCGCACGCACGCGGACCAGGAGGTATCCGTCGCCAGTCGCTTTGGCCAGCGTCTTCAGCGATTCCGGCGTAATGTAGCCCTCCATGGCCTGCGCCGCCGCCGCACGCACGAGTGGCGATGGATCTTCCTGAAGGGCTTTGGTCAGGACAGGCCATTTGGCTTGCGACTGACAGCGGTAAAGCAGGCGGATCAGGGAAGCCGCGAACACCTCGTCTCGCTCCTTGGAGCCGATGTACGCCAGGGTCGCATCCAACCGGCTCCAGTCACCCCGCCGGGCGGCTTCGACCAACCCTGCCTGCAAGAGAATCTCGCTTTGATAGTCGCGCTGATGCCACTGTCTGACCTGCTGATCGGCCCAGATCGCGTCCTTGTCGTTATGGCAGAGGTTGCATGCGTTGGGCGACTTGAACTTGAGGGTCGCCGCCGGCGTGGGCGGACGCATCGAATGATCGCTTCGGGCCATGCGCGCGAAATCGGTCATCGGCATATGACACGCAATGCACCGATTCCCCACGCTGTTGACTTCGTGGTGCGTGTGTGCCGCGGCGTTCTCCACTCTCTCCTGGTGGCAGGGGAGGCAGGCGGCGTTCGGGTTCGCCGGTTCCTTGAATCGATAGCGCCCGCTGGAGGTGTGGCAGTGCATGCAATCCAGCTTGCCGCTCTTGACGCAGGGGCTTATCCGCCACGTGGTCATCGTGTAGTTCTCGCCCAGATCGCGGCCGTCCGGGTAGAAGTCCGCGTGTTCCAGGGTCGTCAGATCGAAGTGGTCGAAGAACCGCTCGCCCGGCTGGAACGAGGCGCTCACGGGACTCATCTTGGCGTGGCACGATCCACACATGGAATTGATCTGCTCGGGTGAGAAGGGCTTCGTGCGAATGATCTTGAGATCCGGTGGCGCCTGTCCTTGGGGCGAGGCCTGACAGACCCGGACGTGTTCCTGAGCGGGACCATGGCACGACTCGCAGTTGATCCCCGGTTCAGCCCACGTCGTGCGATAGGTGTCGGTCTGGAGGTCATAGTTCGTGGACAACTGGCTTACATGGCAGCCATGGCAGGACGTATTGAAGGTGTACATGGGGTCCGTCCAGTGCACGGGCGCATCGGCCGCGGCTCCAGGGAAGTGACGCACACCGCTGGCGGCGGTGTCGAACCACTCTTTCGCCCGCACATCGTACCCCACCGGCAAGGTCTGCAAGCGGCCCCGCTCCATCTGCGTCAGGAAGTAATAGACATTCTTGCCGCCCATGACGTGCACGATTCGGTGCCTCTTCTCGCCCTGGGGCCCACGTTCGAGGACCCAGCCTTCGTCCGGCCCGACGCATGCGACATATTCGTGCTCGCCAATCCTCACGGGGGCATTCATCGTCGCGAGATACGTCCGGGCGAATTCGGGGGTATAGGGCTGCATCGCCAGGCCGTGATGCGACGGAGCCCAGAGCTCATAGAACGACTCATGGCACTGACGGCAACTCGCCGAGCCGGCCAGAATTCCGCGAGCGGGAACTGCGGCACAGAGCGTCGCCGCCAGCCATAATACGATACATACGGATGCGCCTGCGTTCACTTGCGTACACCCCCATTCGTCATCGACCACCCTGCCTGGTTCCTGTGGTGGCGGTCTTCTTCTTATTCGCCGGGGACCGGGTCCGCGACTCGCCGTCTTTGCTCTGCCAGGACATCGAGTTGAGAGGGTCAGTTCGCGGACGCCAACCGATACCAGGGCAGACGCGCCAACGGCACGCGGACCTCAATCTCGCACGGGCCGGTCACTTCGGAATCATCGTCGCCGCGCCAGGTCCCCGGCGGAATCAGCACCTTACGCACGCGAGCCCCTTTCTCCAGTACCGGGGCGACGAGAATTCCGTCGCCGAGCAGAAACTGATCCTTGATCCCGGCGTAGCCTCGATGAGGGAACACGTACTCCAGCGGGCGGATGATGGGTTCTCCGGTTCGAGAAGAGGCGTGGGCCAGAGCCAGGATCTCGGGGCCCAGCCGGACGTGCAGTCCGGCCATCCGGCGACAGATTCCCATGTTCTCTTCGCTCAGAACACGCCAGGGCGCGACGGAGAACTGCATCATGGGCATCAACGCCGAGCACTGGGCCGACCGGACGATGAGCTCCTCATCGAGCGGCTTGTCGGGATTGTCGTAGAAGTACGAGTACTCGCCGCCGCCGATCATATCGGGACAGATGTAGGCGTAGCCCATCAGTCCCAACGCCAGGGCATCGGGGATCAGTTGACGCAGGTCCTGCCAGTTGTGTCCTTTGTCCCGCAGTCGCTGGGCCAGGGGCAGACCGGCGCATTTCCAGCAAGCCCGATACTCATTGAGTCGATAGGGCAGGCCCAGCCGAGCCCACAGCTCCGAATGAGCGTTCGGCGTCGCATCCCGCATGGCCTTGATAGCCGGGTCCTTGTAGCTGTCTGCGTCACCGGCATCGAGCTTGAAACCGTCGACGCCGTACTCGTCCACGAGGCGGGTCATCTTCGCCTGGAACCACGCGACCGCCTCGGGATTGGTCAGATCCAGCGAGGCGCTGTATCCGTTCCACCATTTCGCGATGTACGTCCCGCCCGATTTGTCCTTGAGAAAGTAGCCCTTGCGGTTCGCCAGGCGGAACGTCTCGGAATCCGGACTGAAGTACGGGCAGATCCAGAGCATCACCTTGAATCCCTGGTCGTGCAGGCTGTCCATCATGGCCTTGGGGTCGGAGAACCGCCCGGGATGGAAATCCCAGATCCCATAGTCTTCCTGCCAGTTGTCATCGATCATCAGCACGCCCGTCGGAAAGCTATGGCTCACGATATCGCGGGCATATTGGCGGATGCGGTCCTCCCTCTGATCGTAGATCAGTTCGATCCACGTGTTGTACTGCGGCTTGGCGAAGAGCAACTCGTCGGGGATCTGCCCGTTGCTCGGAAAGAACGTTCGACTAACGTACTGAAAGGCCTCCCGCAGGGTATCCCCGTTGCGACCGACCTTGATCTCTGCGTGGCCGGACGTTACCTCCAGAGTTCGGCCTCTGAAGGAGAATGCGAAAGGTTCCTCTGACCACACATACCGGCCTCGATCCGAGATCAGCAGGGGCTGGGCTTGATTGCCTCGCGTGTCCCCGTAGAGATCCCTGGCAAAGGACTCTCGTCCGAAGGGCATGAACCGCCCGTCGGTGACGCATCCGCCCCAGAATCCCTCGCCCTCGACAATTTCAATCTCCTGGCGTTGTTGGGCGGCCTGCAGAGCGCCTTGAAGAAGAAACAGGATGATGGCGAAGAGCGATGTGGCGGGGTCAGCGGATCTTGTCATGTGTGCTTTTCTCCGTGTTCCAGGCGGGACGACAGCCTCATGAATGTTCCACACGGGCATTCGTTCAAACATATTCCCCAGGATACCCTCCGCACCGGGGCCTGTCAATTGCCCGCAGAGCACCACGCGCCGGACGAGCTTCCCTTTGGACAGCAACTCCATGGAGAAGAAATCACACGCCGCCAGAACCTCCCAGTGGTTCTTGATGAAGTTTTTCCAAGTCGTCTTGCGGGTCAGGTCTGGCTCGGGATCAAGGCCGTTCTTTATGAGGAATCGCTTCAGAGAGCAAGCGTACGCGCTCACGGTTCGTTGTCATCTCAGCAGTTGCTCAACGGCTTTCCTCCAGCCGTGATACCACCTTTGAACACTCTCGCGTTCGGGCCCCGGACAATACATCTGCCGGTTGGTGCTCAGCCCGTCGAGTTGCTCGATGTCCCGGAAGAGCCCTGCGTGGAGACCGGCCAGGAGCGCTGCGCCGAGAGCCGAGACGTCGGGTATCCCGATGTTCACGACGTCCACGCCCAGCAAGTCCGTCAGGAACTGCATGACGAAACGATTGTCGGTGATCCCGCCGTCGACTTTGAGTTGCCGCAGTTGAATGCCGCTGTCCTGCTCCATGATGGTCATCACGTCTTGGATCTGGTAGGGAATCGATTCCAGCGCGGCCCGCGCGATGTGGCGTTTGTCTGAGGCGAAGGTAAGGCCGAGGATCGCCGCTCGCAGGTCCATCCGCCAGTGTGGAGCGCCCAGACCGCTGAACGCCGGAATGACGTACACGCCGCCATTGTCCGAGACCGCCTGGGCCATCTCCTGCGTCTGGGCGCTCTGCGCGAACAGGCCCAACTGATCGCGAAGCCACTGGATCGTGGCGCCGCACGTGACGATGATCCCCTCCAGTGCGTAATCCACCCGGCCCGGCATGCTCCAGCAGATCGTCGCTACGGTTCCCTGGGTCGGCTCGATGCGCTTGGCGCCCGTGTTCAGCAGGATCGAGCAGCCCGTGCCCAGCGTCGCCTTGGCGGCCCCCGAGGAGAAGCAGCCTTCGCCGAAGGCCGCGGCATGAGAGTCGCCGATCATGGCAGAGATCGGGATCGCCTGGGGCAAGAGGCCGCCGAAATCGGTCCGGCCGTAATCCCACGACGACGGCTTCGCGTCAGGCAGTCGCAGGCCCTGAAAGCCAAATTGATCGAGCAAGTGTCGATCCCACTGCAGTTGATCGATATTGAACAGCAGCGTGCGAGAGGCATTGGTGTGATCGGTCAGATAGCTTCGCCCGGCGGTCAGCTTGTACAGCAGCCAGGTATCGATCGTTCCGAAGAGAGCCCGACCCGCGTGGATGGCTTCCGCGATCCGGGAGTCGTTCTCCTTGAGCCACAGGAGCTTGGTGCCGGAGAAGTACGGATCGACGATCAGGCCGGTCCGCCGGCGGATCTCGTTTTCGAGGGCCGAACCCTTGAGACGGTCGCAAATCTCGACCGAACGCTTGCACTGCCAGACCAGCGCATTGCACAGGGGCTCTCCCGATTCCTCCCAGAGGACGAATGTCTCTCGCTGGTTGGAGATCCCACAGGCAACAATCGTGTCCACCGTCTGGGAGGTCGCGAGTTGAAACTCTCGAAGACACGCCTGCACTGCGGCCAGGACGTTGTCGTAGATCTCACGAGGGTCCTGCTCCACGAAACCCGGACGCGGAAAATACGACTTCAACGGCTCGGTCGCTTTGGCGGCGATGCGTCCCTGGTCGTCGAACACGACGGCCTTGGTTCCGCTGGTCCCCTGATCGACGGCCAGGATGAATTTGGCACTCATCGCAGGCCACCTCCGTTCTTCAACAGCGTCCGTGCCGTCTCGGCCAATCCTGAAACGCTGAGGCCGTAATGCTCGAAGATCTCCAACTGGCTTCCTGTGACCATGTACTCATCGGGAAAGCCGACGATGCGGAAGGGGATCGGAATCCCCGCCTGCAGGAGGACCGCGGCGCAGGCCTCGCCCAGACCGCCGAAGACGCTGTGCTCCTCAACCGTGATGATCGCCCGGCACTCCCGACCCGCCTGAATCAGCGAATCGGCGTCGAGCGGCTTGACTGTGTGCATGCTGATCACGCGGATGGACAAGCCCTGGGCCTCCAGTTCTCTCGCAGCCATCAGCGCCGGATGCACCGTCTCGCCGGTGGCGATGAACGCGACGTCCGTTCCTTCGCAGATCGTCAGGGCCTTGCCCACCGTGAACTGCGTCTGCGGCGAGTGCAGATGGTGGAGAGGCCGCTTGCCGAACCGCAGGTACACGGGGTGCTCCATGATAGCGGCAGCTCGTATGGCCTCGGCCGTCTCGAAGTTGTCCGCAGGCACAATAATTGTGATGTTGTCGATCGCACGGAGAGCCGCCAGATCGTGCGTGGAGTGGTGCGTCGAGCCCAGGGCGCCGTAGCTGACGCCGGCGCTGATGCCCACCAGCTTGACGGGCCGGTCGGAGTAGCAGACGTCGTTCTTGATCTGCTCCAGGGCCCGCGCGGTCAGAAAGGACGCCGGCGAGATGGCATAGACGATCTTGCCGGCCGAGGCCAGCCCGGCCGCGATGCCCACGAGGTTCTGTTCGGCGATACCCACTTCGACGATCTGCGCCGGCAGTGCGGCGGCAAAGGGAACCAGCTTGCCGGAGCCTCTCGAATCGCTCGTGACCGCCAGCACGTTCCCATCTTGGCGCGCCAGGGCCAGCAGCGTCTCACTGAAGACGTCCAGATTTGCCTTGCCCGGTTCCACTCCTGGTGTGAAACTCATGCCTGCACCTCCCGCAGGAGTCGATCCAATTCCTGCTGCGCCCGCTCGTACTGCTCGTCGGTCGGAACGTGATGGTGCCACTTTGGGTCGTTCTCCATGAAGCTGATTCCTCTGCCCTTGATCGTGCGGGCGATCGCCATGCTCGGTTTGCCTGTCTCGAACGGCGCCCCAAGAAAGGCTTCGGTCAGAGCTGCGACGTCGTGACCATCGACCTCCCGAACCGCCCATCCGAACGCCTCGAACTTCTCTCGAAGCGGCTCCAGAGCACAAACGTCCTCGGTACGGCCGGTGATCTGCAGCATGTTGCGGTCGGCGATCGCGATCAGATTGTCCAGGCGGTAATGGGCGGCCGTCAGCATCGACTCCCAGTTGGAGCCCTCCGCCAGTTCGCCGTCGCCCAGAAGGGTGTAGACCTTGTAGGCCGCACCGTCCATCTTGCCCGCCAGCGCCACGCCGACGCTGAAGGCCAGCCCGTGCCCGAGGGCGCCGGTGTTCTGCTCGATGCCTCGGACCTTGCGGGTCGGATGGCCCGCGTAATGAGATTGGCAGCAGCACAGCGTATCAAGATCCGATTCCGGGAAGAAGCCCCGGTCCGCCAGCACAACGTAGAGCGCCTCGACAGAATGTCCCTTGCTCTGGACGTAGCGATCGCGTCCGGGATCATTGAACGTCTGCGGCGAGACGTTCAGCACCCGGTTGTACAGGACGTTCAGGATGTCGATGCAGGACAGGTCGCCGCCGGTATGGCCGGCCTTGGCCCGTTTGATGCATCGCAGCAGCGTCTTGCGATACTGAATCGACCTGGTTTTTAGTTCACGCGTTGTCATGATATTCTCGTAGATCCCTCCTATTCGTGACGGTACAAGTCCCAACCCAGATACTTGGAGGCCGCCTCCTGCAGCACGTCGGCACAGTGCGTCCGCGCCATGGCCACGTGGTGTTCGAAGCCGTTCCGGCACAAGTGGCCCAGCAGTCCCCGCAGGCGTTCGACCTTGCACACGGCGATGCCGCCGTCCATGCCGAACGGATCGTCCGTGAAGTGGCCCTCGCCGAGATACGATTTGATCCTGCCCCGTCGATCGTCCGTCGAAATGCGAAAATACGTCATCGGACCCGGGGCCACGTGGCCTTTGATCGCCCCGAAACACTTGTCCTTGCCCAGCGTCTCTCCCAGGAGATCCAGCTCGGATATCTCAATCGGACTGCCCATGAAGCCCTTGGGAAAGTTGCTGCAATGCGTGCACACGCATTTGTCCGAGTCGTCGCCGTAGTTGTTGTTCCAGTCCAGGAAACCTGGCGCCTGCCCGGACGCCAGCAGCAGGGCGTACATGGAGACCGCGCCGGCCACATCGACCTCGCAGGCGCTGGGCATTCCCTTCTGCCCCATCAGACTCATCGACAGGCAGGTGGCACAACCATAGTTGTTCTGTATAGACGTCCAGCATTGGATAGCGCTGGCATGCAACTCATTCTCCGCCATCCAGCCCTCGATGGCGACGGTGAGTTTGGCCTGTTTGAGCACACTGGAGTCTGCAACGCGGGCCGGGATCCTCCCGTACTCCCGGATCTCGGTCACTTTCTGTTGAACCTGCACCGCCTGATCGTCGAGCCGCTGGGCCCGAGCGATGATCTCGGACAGATCCACGGGCACCACCGTGATCCCTGAATCCTGCAGCAGCTTCTCGCTGAACCGCACGGTCTGGAATGCCGCCGGCCTGGCGCCAATGGCGCCCACCCGGGCCTTACGCAACCCGCCAACCACACGACAGACCCCTGCGAAGAAAGTCACGTCGCCTTCGAACGACGCGCTGTCGATATCGCTGGTATGCTCGCGCGTATCGGTGAACGGGATACCGTACTGATACAGGTTGTTGCAGACGGAGAGCTTGCCGCAGAAGGCATCCCGCCTGCCGGACACATCCACCGCATCCAATCGATCCGGAGAGGCCTGGACGAGCACCGGGACGTGCAGCCTGGCCAGATCGAGCGTCTGTACGACGCCCAGCTCATCGCCGAAATTGGGCAGCGTCACGATAATCCCGTCGATGTGGTCTCGATGGGCATGGAACAGTTCGGCACACTTCCTGGCGTCGGCAAGCGTCTCAACGGCGCCGTAGGCCGTGGCGTTCTCCGGCACAATGACATGTGAGCAGCCCAGCGCGTCGAGCTTCGCCAATAGCTGCCTTCTTCCTTCCTGCGCCAATCTGGGGTTGAAGAAACCCCTCGTACCCACGATCAGGCCAAACGTTACTTTTCTATCAGGTGGTTTCACGATGGTTCTCCCGTTGTATGTGATGCGATTATTCCTTGTAGTTGAGTCGGTCGATGACGACGGCCAGAAGAATGACGAATCCCTTGATCACCTGCTGCCAGAAGGGATCGACGCCCATGATGACCAGTCCGCTGTTGAGCACGCCGATGATCAGGGCCCCCAAGACCGTTCCCTGGACAGAGCCCCGGCCGCCCGAGAGGGACGTGCCGCCGATCACGACCGCGGCGATGGAGTCCAGTTCCAGGCCCTCTCCGGCGATCGGTGTGGCCGAGTTCAGTCGGGAGGTCACGATCAAGCCCCCGACCGCCGCCAGCATGCCGGAGATCAGGTACACCGATCGCTTCACACGGGCGACGTTCAGGCCCGAGAGCTTGGCGGCCTCTTCATTGCCCCCCACGGCGTACACATATCGGCCGAAACGCGTCTTTCGCAGCAGCACGACAGCGACCAGCACGATCCCTGCGGCGATCCAGAACTGGTTGGGAATCCCCAGCAGCCGGCCCGACCCGATGCCGACGAAGACCTCGCCGAGGCCGGTGATCGCTTCGCCGCCGGTGTGCAGCTTGGTCAGTCCGCGGGCGATGGTCAGCATGGCCAGTGTCGCGATGAACGGCGGGACGCGAAAGCGAGTGACCATCACGCCGTTGAACCACCCCAGCGCTGCGCCGACGAAGAGGCCGACGGCGATGGCCGCCGGGGCGCCGTAGCCGATGTAGAGATTCAGTGCCTCCACTTCCGTGCCCCGTTTGAGCAGGCCGGCCATGATCGCGCCGCTGAGCGCCAGGATCGAACCGACGGACAGGTCGATCCCGCCGGTCAGGATCACCAGAGTCACCCCCACCGAGATACAGAGATTGACCGAGATCTGCCGCATGATGGTCCAGAAGTTCTCCCGCGAGAGAAAGCCGTCGGCCAGCAAGCTGAAGGCAATCACCATCAGCAGCAGGGCGATCAGCGAGTGCAATTTCGCCAGGAGCGTTCGGTAGTCTTTATTCATCATCAATCATCCAGTGCCAATTTCACAGGAGAGCCCACCGCTCGAAAGGCTTCTGGGCAGGGCCGCCTTCAGGATCGATTCCTCCGTGGCCTCGGAGCGGGAGAACTCCGCGGTCTGGCGACCCTCGGACAAGACGAGGATCCGGTGTGCGATGGCCATGATCTCCGGCATCTCCGACGAGATCATCACGATCGCCAGGCCCGCCCCAGTCAATTCATGAATCAGCCGGTAGATCTGATTCTTGGCGTTGACGTCGATGCCTCGCGTGGGCTCGTCCAACAGCAGGACCTTGGGCCGGGTCGCCAGCCATTTGGCCAGAACCACCTTCTGCTGGTTGCCGCCGCTGAGATGCTTGACCAACTGGCCCAGCGTGGCCGTGCGGATGCTCAAGCGATCGACATAGTCTCCGGCCAGGGCCCGCTCCCGCCGATCGCTGAGGAATCCGAACCGTTCGACGCGTCCGAGACTGGCCAAAGAGACGCTGGCCGCCACGGACATGTCCATCACCAGACCCTGGCGTTTGCGGTCTTCCGGCACCAGGGCCATACCCGCCGCAATGGCCTGGGCACAAGAGGCGATGCGAACCTCCCGTCCTTCCACGAACACCCGCCCGGAGGATGTTCTCGCATGCAGGCCGAAGATCGTCTCGAACAGCTCGCTGCGGCCGGCGCCCATCAGACCGAACAGGCCAAGCACCTCGCCCGCAGCCACCGAGAAGCTCACGTCCTTCACGAGGAAGTCGCCGGGCCGGGCCGGATGGGGCAGGCGGATCTTCTCCACCCGAAGGACTTCTGCCCCATGAGCGGTTTCGCTCTGGACGAAGAGGTCCTTGAGGTCCCGGCCGACCATCATCCTCACGACATCGTCTTGGCTCAACTCGCTCCGGGGCGCCGAGCCGACGGTGCGGCCGTCCCGCATGATGGTGATCTGATCGGCGATTCGGAACACCTCGTCCATCTTGTGGCTGATGTATACGATGGCCACGCCCTCGCGCTTGAGGGACTCGATCAACCCGAACAGCACGTCCACCTCGCGTTCGCTGATCGCCGAGGTCGGCTCATCCATGATGATCACGCGGGCGCTGAGGGCCAGGGCCCGCGCAATCTCCAGGATCTGCTGCTGGCCGACGCGCAGCGTGCCGACGCGTGTGCGAGGGTCCACGTCCAGGTCCAGCCGATGCAAGAGAACCGCGGCTTCGCAGCGCGTCCGGCGAGAATCCACCAGACCCAGTCGCCCCAGAAACTCGCGGCCCAAGAAGAGGTTCTCGGCAACGCTCAGGTTGGGAATCAAGGTCAATTCCTGGTGAATGATCGCCACTCCCTGCTCCTGGGCCTGCCGCGGATTGGCGAAAACCACCTCGCGTCCGTTCAGGAGGATGCGCCCCTCGTAGTCCTGATAGACGCCGGCCAGGACCTTCATGAGCGTGGACTTGCCTGCGCCGTTTTCCCCCATGAGCGCGGTCACCTGACCCGCACGCACCTCCAGGTGCGCATCATCCAGCGCTTTGACGCCGCCAAAGCGTTTCGTGACTCCTTGTGCCGCCAGGACAATCTCACCATGCTTGATCATACGGGGTGTTCTGCGGAGAGATTACTCCACCTCCAACCGAATGGGCACGACCCTCAGGAGGCGCCAGGAATCTTCCGATCCGTCATGCTGCTGGCGACCGCCGAAAGGAGTTCTTTCCGTCGCGTCCTCGGCCACTTCGGCCGCGCCGATGAAACGTACGTTCATCCCCGCCTGCGGGGTCTGTTTCAGAAACGGCGCGATCACCTCCTGCACGACGATCCGATTGATCTCGGCGCTGATCCGGTTGAACTTCATCGTGTCGGAGAAGGCGCTGACATCGACAAGGCCGGACGCATCCCGGACGGCGTTTCCCGCGATGTAGCTGTCGGTGCAAAGGAGTACTTCCGGCCCGGGGTCCTCCGGCAGCACGCTCACCAGCAGCCCATCCTTCCGGACCGCCGTCACCCGCCCGCTGCCCTGCAGCAGGTAGGCATGGACCCGGCTGTGACCCAGGGTCCGTCCCTGGGCGATCGCGGCCTTCATGTCCGTATTGAACAGCCGGATCAGTTCCCCGGCGGACAACGGGTGGTCCAGCGCGGCCGGCAGTCGATTGTCCCAGAAATCCCGCGCGTACTCGGTCGGACTGAACCGCGAAGCCCGCTCTTCGGCACGCTTGTCGTCCAAGCGGCGAAACTCAAGCGAATTGCCCAGCACAAGAGCCAGAGCCGCGAACCCGATGACGCAAAGAAGGTGTTTCCGTCTCATCCGGCCGTCACTTCCCAGGCTCTTGGTTGCGGCCGTAGGCCGTGAACTTGTCGATGTTCTCCGCATTCACGAGTTCGACCGCCACCGGGACCTTCTGGGGAAAGTCCCTCTTGCCTTTGAGATATTGATCAGCGAACTCGGCCGCCATTTTGGCCATGGTCTTGGGGAACTGCATCCCGGTGGCAACGATCCGACCGGCTCGGATCTCGTCGATGACGTCCTTGGCCCCGTCGAAGCCGAAGACCATCACCTGCTTGTCTTTGCCCGCGGCGATGAGCGCCCGATGCGCGCCCATCGCCATGGCGTCGTTGCCGCAGAAAACGGCGTTGATGTCGGGATGGGCTTGAAGCAGCGACTCCATCACTTCCATGGCCTTGGTACGATCGAAATCCGCGGGTTGCTGGGCGAGCATCTTCAAGCCCGTATAGTTGTCCACCACGCTGTGGAAGCCGTCCGAGCGGTTCTTGGTGTTGTTGTCGCCGAGCAGGCCGAGCAGCTCGACATAGGTGCCCTTCTCCCCGAGTCGGCGCACGAAGTACTCGCCCAACGCCACGCAGCCCGAGAAATTGTCCGAGAGGATCTGGCTGACCGCGACATCATTGGCGGAGATCTCGCGGTCCATACAGAACGTCGGGATGCCGGCGTCCTTGGCCCGCCTGACGCTGGCGATAGACCCTTCCGCATCCGTCGGGTTGAACAGGATCGCCGCGTACTTGCCGTCGATGATTGTGTCGAAATGACCCGCTTCCGTGGCCGGCGAGTTCTGGCTGTCGAACACATCGGCCTTGTAGCCCAACTCTTCAGCGCGGGCTTTGGCGGCATCCTTGAGCACCACGAACCACGGATTGTTCAGCGTCGAGATGACTACGGCAATCTTCCTCTGTCCCTGCATCGGCTGTTCCCGACGGCCGCAGCCGACAATCACAGTCGCGATCAGCGAAAACACCACGACCCACGCGAACCACTTCTTTGCCATTCCTGACTCCTTATGCAAAGGCCGAAGACAACCAATGAATGCAGGCTCCATCTTCAATCATCCATCTTCAATCATCCATCATCAATAATCAATAGCGAATCACCGGGCTGTCATCCAGTCTGCGCGAAGGGCGAACTCCGCCTGGTATTGCGTGCGCCACTTGGAGATGCTCGAACGACCGGGGCCATCAACGTAGTGATTGGTCGTGCCCACGCGTGTGAATTGTCCACCCCAGCTTTCCTGGGTGGGATCTTCGGGGTTGTTCAACCCCCGCACCGCGCTGACCAGATGCAGGAACGAAGGCGAATCCCCCTCACAGACCCCCGAGCACCCCATTCCCGCCGGCGGATACACAGCGCCCAACGGTCCGTGATCTTGGCGAATGTTGGTGTTGACCCACGCGAGGTCCGAAATCGGATCCGAGCCGCCGAACATACCCTGGTACGTCGTCTTCGAGTAGATGATGAACAAATCAGGGAACTTCTCGAGCAGCCAATCAATCGTGTCGTCCTGGTGCGCGATTTGATGGATGCGCATCTTGCTCAGGAAGGTCTGCAACTCGGCAGCGCTGCGCGTGTTCTGCACCTTCCAGATAGCTTGCGCGATATTGCTGGAATCGCCCCAGACACAAAACCACACCGGCCGCGGATCGGGCTTGTCAACGATGCGGATGATCGCGTTCGAGGCCTCGCTGTCTTTGCCGGCGCCCATGTTATTGCTGATCGACTTGCCATACGTGCCAGTGAGACCCTGGAAGGTGACCGAACGCAAGGAGTCCGCGGTGGGATACCGGGGGTCATGCTTTCTCAGATTCTCATCCACCTGGTCGTAGAGGTCTATCACATCCAGCATGTTCTGCTTCCTGGCGATGTTGGCAAAGGTGCCCGACGAAGCAATCAATCCCTCGATGTCGAACTCATTGGCGTACAGCAGGAAGCGGACCATGGACTGCATATCATCCGGGTCGCTGCATTGATCGGCCGGGGCATCCCTCATGACGACATTCGTGGGGGGAAAGTCCGTCGAGACAATCACACGTGGCCTGAAGGCGCCTGCATTCGCCCTTATGGCGTTTGCTTCTGGTCCTGTGGCGTTTGCGCTTGACTCCAGCGACCGAAGCCGTGAGTTGATCTCATCGACTTTCAGGGCTCCCCGCCCGCTCACACGACTGCCGAACACCTGCACGGCGCCAATCTCGCCGCGGAACTGGCGGTCCAGGCCGTAACCGTGCATGGTCTTGTTGAAATTGCCGATCGCCAACGGACCGATGTCGTTGTCTACCGGGCCGGCGTGGTAAGCCGTCTTGCGGTCCAGCGCGACCACCGGTTGTCCGGGTGTGTCTGAAGGCACGCTGAAATACCAGCTCACGTTGTCGCCGGACGCTGTCGCATCGTAGGTCACCGCAAAGCAAGTCCATTTGCCTGGCTGCAGCTTGCCGGGTGAACTGTCGTTGCGGACCGAATCCGGCCATTCATTCACAGCCAGACGCAGACGGCCGTCGCTTTGGCAAACGAGATCGATGCCGGAGCGACTCTGCTTGAGGCAAAACAGGATTCGATTGCCTCCGCTGCCGACCTGCAGGCTTTCGGGCTTCAGCCATCCCATTATGGTGAAGGAACGCAGGCCGCGCAGCCCCTCGATCATACCATCGCCCACTTGCACCCAGCCCCAAGGCGCCCCTTCGGGCAGGTGAAAAGAACCGTGGTCGGCCCGCCGGGCTGTGCCGTGCAACTTCACTCCGGGCGTCTCCTTCCCCTCAGGCATGCCGACGCGTAGAACGGGCTCGGTGACGTCCCGGTCCACGGCGATGGATTGGAAGGCCTCCGCACTGCTGCCCTGCGCGTCCGTGACGGTCAGTCTCACCGAGTAGAGGCCGGGTTTCTCGAAAACGTGCGTGGGCTTGGAATCCTGGCTCGTTGTGCCATCGCCGAAATCCCACGTCACCCGTCCTTCCGCAGCGCTGGCGAACTGCACCTTCAGAGGCGGCAGCCCTTCGGTCACAGAAGCAATAATTCTCGCTTCGGGCCGCAGTGCTTCGCCGGCCTGGTAGGGGGTGAACCGATAGACCTGATCCGCCTTCGGCGCAGAAAAGGTGTATTCGCCGGGCGAAGCTGTGCCAAGGGGGGATACTGTCATTTCCCACGGATCGATGAGATCCACTTTGTAGGGGCGCGAACCTGCGAGACGGACCCTTTGCGACCGCTGGTCCAGGCAGTAGACCACGTAGTACTCGCCTTCCTTCGCGAGCACGAAGGTCCCCTTGCCATCGCCGAGCGGTTGGAGTTCGTGAAACGCAGGGGCCTGCGTCATGAGGTCCTTGAGCCACTGAATGCGTTGGGGGCTCTGGCCGTGCAGCACGCCGCCCTTGGCCCACCAGAGAATGTCCTGCGGATGCTTGTAGGTTTCGCCGTGACCGACATAGCAGCCGCTTAAGGTGCCCAGCCAGAATCGCTGGGCCATGTCCCGCGCGGTCAGGTTGCCCCAGCCCTGCGGTATGTTGCCCTCGTACTTGCATTCGTCATAGATGACCGGTTTGCGGTACTGGATGCGGAAGCGCACGCCGCCGTCCATGTCGGAAGTCTGGAGGCTGGCGTGCGTGACCCAGTCTTTCGTGTGATCATACCATTTGCTCCCGTTGTGAATCCCTCGCAGCCGCTGGTGCGGGTCCTCCTTCTGGAGAATCGAGAAGAAACGGTCCCAGTCCTCCCATTGCTTGTTGCCGCGGTGGCCCTGGGGCCTGTTGGTCATGAAATCATACTCGTTGGCCAGCGACCACCAGACATTGCGGTACGCCGAGAGCCGCGCGATACAGTAGCGTAGATATCGGTCGTCCTGTTCATCGCTCATGTCCGCGAAACCCCAACGATCGTAAGGGTGCCAGATGATGATGTCCGCCTCGATGCCGAGCCGCTGCAGGTCCAGGATACGCTGCTCGAAATGACGCCAGAATGCCGGGTCGGGTTGGCTGAAGTCGAATTTGCCGTCCGCACCTTTCTTGAACGCAAAGAACTCCGGCTCATTCTGATTGTACGCATACGCCTTGGGAAAAACGCAGAACCGGATCTTGTTGAACGGCGAAGCGGCCAGCGTCTGGAGAGTCTGTGCCTGCAACTCACGCGTTTGATGCACCCAAGCATAGCAGGTCGTGCCGAACTGGTGATACGGCGTGCCGTCGGCGTAACGCAGATAGAACGTCTGGAAGACCTGCACCGGCCCATGATTGCCCGGACCAGCCGCGATGCAGGTGAACATGCCAGTCTTGCCGTCCAGTTCCTTGCAGTTGCTCCTGGTAACGTAGGTCCACTGGCCCTCGGCGTCGGGCATGAAACGGATGCGGTATGTGCCTTGCCCGTCATAGAAGCCGGGCGCCTTCACCAGCCGATCGGCACGCTTGAACTCCGCGCTGAGTTGCACGTCCACGAACGGATTGCCCGCCTGCGGTCCTTTCAGCGCAACCTCGTAGACATCCCAACGTGCCACCCGGTCGGCGGTCGTCTGCGCCCATGCAGCAGGCGTCAGCAGGGCAATCAGCACAGAAAGTACAACATATCTTGATTTGTTCTTGTGCGTCATCGTGTTCTCCTTATTCGGTATCGCGGGCCATCCAGACAGTCATTTCCGTGACGCCCCGATTGGCCCAAACAAAACGGGGGATCAGCCGTAACCCGACGCGGTGTTCGCCACGGCGCGCTTGCCCGACAAGGATAGTGCAACTCACAAACGCCACGAACGACACTACGTGAATGCGGTTCATGGCTGGTTCTCGCCGGCTCCCGTCGTCATGCGGCGGAGCAGGTCAAAGAACCCGCGTTTGCGCACCGAGCTGATGCCCCAGTTCACCGGTACGCTTTGGTAACCTTCGTCGAATCCCTCGCCCTTCATGCGGAAGTCGAAGTAGCCCCAACTCGCGTAGCGGCTTACGGCGGCGAGCATGTTATTGTCCGGCTGATCGAAGTTGAAGTGGTCATCCTCGTTGAAGAGAATCGGCTGGCTGCGATAGGCCGGCATCGCGCGGCAGTCGTCCACCATTTTGCGGATGCGTGCCGGCTCATGCACGCCGTTGCCGTGCAGCAGCAGGAAGTCGGCGCAGCGCACGACATTCTCATGCGGGACGGTTCCGCCGCCGTAGCTTGTACTCACGAGCAGCCGGCGGCCGTCGCGCTGGCGGGACTTCACTCGCTCGATCAGTTCATGGACCCGATCCGGACGGAGGATGGCGTGGTCGTAGCGCACATTGCATTCGTTGTTCACCTCGATCAGCACATTTCGGTAGCCGCGTTCGAGAACCCAGTCCACGGCGTGGTCCACGCCGCGCACCACGGCGGCTTCGTCGGCCAGGCGTTCGTCCTGTCCGAAATAGAAGAGGCCGAGGATGACCACCATGCCGAGTTCGTCGGCGCGGTTGAGGACTCGCTCCAGCCGCGCCATGAAGTCGGGCCGCAGGTCGCCGTCGCGGGTGAAGGCGGAGTTGTGCCAGGGCTGGGCAGCGCTGTAACCCTCGGGACTGCCGCCCTGGAGGTTGAGGGTGAAGGCCAGCAGTCCGTGCTCACGCCACACCGGCATGGCGTCGAGGAATTCGCGGGTGTTGCGCTCAGGGTCCCACGGGCCGTCGGGATACGCCCAGCGGGCTCGCGTCTCGGGGTTGAGGTCGTCGAAGGTGGCCTGCACCAGCCGCGCGTTCATCAGCAGCCCCTCGATCTTCATCCCTTGATACGAACGGCCCTGGTAGGTGGGACGGCCGTTGATGAAAAAACCCTGCCCTTGAATGCTGACCTCGGTGTGTCGCTGGGCCGGCGCAACGCCAGCCGCGGGCAACGTCGTTCCCGCGAGGACGAACAAACCGCCGATCCAATGTTTCAACGTGACCATTCTCATGGGATGATCCCTTTCAAGTATCAAGGCTTCGCCTGCTTCAGCCATACTGTCATCCGCGTGACTCCGCGATTATCAGTCCGATCTGGCGTTCTGGCACAAGGGTCGGCCCAGAGGGTGCGAACCGATTCGCCCTCATGCGATGAATTTTATACCCCATCGAACGGCAAGCCAACGACCACTGTCGCAAAACATGGAGCAGATAAAAGGCTGTGGGAAAGGCCCACAGCCTTCTGACTCGCTGCCAGGATCGAATCACGGGGCCGGATCAGAACGGCTTGTGCGCCGGATCGCGGCGGCCGGCCAGCCACAGCATCTCTTCCAGCGACACCGCACGGTTGTAGATCCGCACGTCGTCCATCTGGCCTTTGAGCTCCCGCTGGATATCGTTGTTGTTGCGATAGGCCCCGATGCATCCGCGACCGAGGATCATCTGCAAGGGGGTGGTGTAGGTCCGCGAGGCCTCCACTTGGCCGTTGAGGTAGAGGGTGACCGTGGTGTCCGTGACGGTCAGGCCCAGGTGGATCCACTCTTCGGCATTGACGATGGTGGTGCCGTTGAGATCGCCGCCGGGTACGCCGGAGATGCCCACGTTGGCCCGGCCGTTGTAGAGCTTGCAGTGAATGCCGCCGCCCTCGGCCCAGTTGTCGTAGTTGATGCCCCCGATGATCCCGGAGACGTCCGGTTTCGTGAGCGAGTACATCCACATCGAGTAGGTGCACTGCGCGTGGGTCGCGGCGGCGCCCCCGAGCCGGGGGATGAAGACGGCGTCGTCCGTACCGTCCAGGACCAACCGGCTGTCGGCGACCCGGGCGTCGCCCAGGAACGTGCCGTGGTGGCCGTTGCCGGAGGTGTCGTTGGCCCCATTATCGAACAGATATTCGGCCAGCAGACCCGTCCTGGCGGGTTCCACAGGGATCTGCATGGCCGGCGTCTTCGGGTACAGGCGGATATCGTCGATGTAGATGGTGCCCGTCGCGCCCGCGCCCTCGATCCCGATCGTCAGTTTGGCAACCTTGTTCGCTCCGCTGACCGTCGTCACGTCGACGTTCCACGGCTGCCATTGCGGTCGTTTGATGTCCGCCGCACCGCCATTGTACATCACCTTGGCGTTGTTGATCTTCAGGTACAATTGCCCCGCGTTGTCGGCGCCGCCGTAGAACCACAGCGACAGACTCTTGACCCCGCTGGCGGTCCAATCCTGCGTGGCCTCGAATGTCCGGGTCGCTTCCGACGTCTTGCCGCCGGAATTGTCATAGAACAGCGGCATCGACTGGCGGCCTCCGTGAATGACGGTCTTTTCGGCAAAGGGAGCTTGGAGGTTGCCGACCTGCGAGCCGTTGGTCGTGGTTCCAAAACCGTCGATCCAGGTCTCGTAGATGCGCGTGCCGGCGTTCTCCGCGTCGTTATAGTTCTCGAAGTCGTCCACGGTCGCATACGGCATCGTGGAGAAACTCCAGACGTCGCCGGAATAGACGCCGTCCTGGCCGATCTCATCGACTCTCCAGAAGTAGGTAGTGCCGAGGTCCAACAAGCCCGGGGAGAAGCTCAATTCGGCCACAGTCCCTACAGAAGCAGCGCCCTGGGCCACCGCGGCCTGGTCGGTTCCGAAATACACCTCGTGACCGGTTGCCCCGCGGCCGCGCCGCCACGTCAGGGTGGTTTCGACGTCGACGTTTGTCGCCCCCGTCGCCGGCTGTGGCTCCCGGGCCTGCACCGGGGCGTGGAAGAACCGGACCTCGCTCAGGCCCGTCTGCGGCGTGGCGCCGCCCCAGTTGCTGTGGATCGTCAGCTTGGCGAACTTCGCCATGACGCCGCCGAAACTCACGACCGTGTTCGGGGTATAAGTCGGTAGACCGGTCGCTCTCGCGAATTCCGGCACGCCCTCCAATACGGTCCACGTGGCGCCGTCGACGGAGTACTCAATGCTGACTGCCTTGGCGCCGAAACCGACGAACGCCTCGATCAACTGATTGGAGTTCCACACCCACAATTCATCGAGTTTATAAACCTTCTCGAACTCATACTGAATCCAGCTCGGCAATCCGCCGGTGCTCATCCACATGTGCGTCAGATCGGCGGAATGCTCATCCTTGGCATTGAGACCGGAGCCGTTGACCGTGTTCTGGGGTCCCAAGCCGGACTGAGCACTGGAGGCGGTGGCCGTCACGTTCGCCAGCGGATACGCATACGGCTCCGTGGTGAAGCTCCAGACTCTCCCCTTGTCCCACCCGGTGACGCTGTTGGCCTCGTCAACACGCCAGTAGTAGACAGTCCCAAAATCCAAAGCAAAGGGGAGATCCGTCGTGTCGAACGCCGGTTCGCTGGTGAGACCGACTGCGGCAAACCCGTCATTGACATCCCTGAAATCCGCGCTGAAATACACACGATGCCCATCGGTGGCAGGGGCGAACTCGCCGGGTTCCCAACGGAGAACCACCTCCAGCGGCACGTCGGTAGCCCCATCGGCCGGATTCGGAGCGGCCGCCAGTTGCCGACTGGCCCCCAGAGAGACGGCATTGGTGATGCGAATCTCGTCAACGGCCAGCCACCCCCAGCCTCCCGCGAAGGCGTCCACGACTTCGATGCGTACCTTCTGGCCGGCAAAGGCGGAGAGATTGAGAGTGTCCTGCCGCAGGGTTCCCTGGCCGTTCGTAAGGACACTGGCCAGAAGAGAACCATCGACGGCGGAAATCACGGCAACGCCGGAGGAGCCGTTCGTGTATCCCGCCGCCGGATTCGGGTCCAAGGCCGGCTTCGTCGTGCCCGAGCCCCCGCCGTGGGCCCAGACGGTCAGCACAGCGCCTTCGCCCAGCAATACCAACGGCGACTTGGCGATCTGGTCGTTGGCCGCTGTGTGGAGGTTGTCGCCCCATCCCGTAAGATTGTACGTATTCAGGTAGCTCTCCTGGCCGCGCCCGTTTGTGGGGAACGTGAAGGGATGGTTCGTTCCGGCCCGGTTGTACTGCATGGTTCCGTCGGGTCCCGCCTTGTCGCCTTCCTGGACCGCGGGCTTCATGCCGTCATACTGATCGGGACGCCCGATGCTCCAGGCGACGCCCGCGCCCGGCAGGCCCTTGGGGCCGCCCACCCCCGTGATGGCTTCGTCACCGGCCACAGTGGGATCGTCCGACGCGGGGGTCGCCGGGTTCACGCACGTCAGCACGAAGCCGTGATCGTTGCCCTTCTCAAAGTCCCAGATTACGTCCGCACCTGCGGAGACCCCTCCCATCACACAGAACACCAACACCCACAGCGAGCAATGCGTTCTCGTGCACATTTCATGCCTCCTTCACTCAGTTCCGAGGACAGTACCTCGTGACGTTAAGATGAGAGAAAACGCTCTTTCAGGGCCTGCAACAGCATCATCAACACTCCGTTCTGTTATCATCCGACGCGGGTCAGGATCAGAAGGGCAACTGTTTTTTCGGCCAGCACAGACGGAAGCCCTCGTCCAAGTCCTCTACGCGTCGCAACAGCTCCACATGACCATCCACCATCACGACGTTGGCTCCGCCCTTGTCGCGATCCCCCGGCGTATTGTGAAACGTGGCGAAATTGTCAATTCGTCTCGTCCGATTACCGACGGTGAAATGCGTGTCATTGAAGGGATAATCGCTGTAGTCCTTGATCGTCCAGGTGTTCTCCTCCGTGAAGACGACCACCCTTGCCGTATTGTGGACCTCCGTCTCTCTCGAGACGCCTTTGACGCCTGCCCCCAGCCAACTCGACCAGATCTCGCCGCCTTTGCCCACGTAGGAATTCATGACGTAGCTGACCGCCGTATCCGCCCAATCCGTGCCTTTGGCCCACTGGGAGAACTTCGGGCACATGTGGACGTCGAGGGCCTTCACGTAAGGCCAGAACACGCCGGTCGGAGTATCCCCCTTGCGCACCCATGCGTGTTTGTCGGATTTCAGCCAGGTGCTCGCATCGGGAAAGTAGTACCGGTTCTCGTCCAGGTACATCCGCAAAGCGATGCCGTACTGCTTGAGATTCGACCGGCATCCGATTGTGCGGGCTTGATCTCTCGCTTTGCTCAAGGCCGGCATCAAGACCGCCATGAGAATCGCGATAATCGCAATGACCACCAGCAACTCGATGAGTGTGAATCCGAAATGGCGTCGCATCATTCTTGCCCTCGTACCCGTCAACAAATGCCGGCGTCTGGTCACTGTCTTTAGCTTGGGCAGATGCTGCTGGTTCCCTGCGGCAGCGTTATCACATCTTCATTTTCGCACAACGGCTGCTGAATAACTACCGGCAGAAAGAGAATTTCTTACGGAATCCTAAGGTTCAGGTTATGACCTGAAGAAGGCGGAATCGGGCAACTGCTGGCGGCGGTTCATTCGCGCACTACTCCAACTTATGCAGCTTACGGTATTCTCGCGGTGTGCAGCCAAAGGACTGCAGGAATACCTCATTGAAACGGCTGAGCGAGCCGAAGCCCGAACTGAACGCGATGTTGGCGATCGAATCCGTGGTCGTTACGAGCAGTCGCTGCGCGTGCGAGAGCCGATACTGAGTCACGTATTTCATCAACGTGGTGCCGAACGTTCGCTGGAACAGGGTCATCGCGTAGTTGGGGTGCAAGTCCACGTGTTGACCGATCATCTCGGCGGTCAGAGGCTGCGTGCAGTTCTGAGCGATGAAACAGGCCATCTGTTCCGCCCGACTCAAGTCCCACTGGTCCAAGACAGCCGGCGATTCGCGTCGCGAGTGCGGCGAGGTCTGTGCCGCCACGCCCAGGGCCAGGCGCCGCAAGCGGGCCTCGATTTCCAGCAGACTCACCTGGCGGCGTTCTTCCGAGCCACTCTGCACGTCCTCGACCCACAGTCTGAACTTCGCTCCATCCGAAGCCAAATGGCCCTCATCTGGTTCGACGAGGATGCCTCCGTGCAAGATCGATTGTGCAAAATGGTCCGGCAGTCGCCATTGGAGGAACCACGCCAAGGGAATCGTCAGCACGAAGTACTCCGTCAAGCCTTCAAAACCGACAACTCGATGCGGAACACACGCCCAGAACACAGACAACCGTCCCGCAGGGACCGCGACGGTCCTCCCACCCATGAGATAGATCACCCTCCCTCGCTCCAAGAGGTTCAGTTCGATTTCGTTGTGGCGGTCGCAACGCGGCATCATCGTGGCCGTCCATCGCGTGCAACTGAACCCATACGGCGAGAACTCGGGCCTGGTTGGATCGAAGCGAGCCATAGCCTTAGTATCCCGTAAGAACCCATGGGTTTCAAGACGTACTTCAGGGAGCATTGCGAAGGGATGAAGACCAAGGGGGGGGTGGCCTGGAGTGCCACAGTAACCGCTGCGTGACTGCCGTGGAGATCCCTCTCTGGGCCAGCAGAGAGGCGAGTGTCTTGCGGAGCTCTCTGCAAACGCAGCACGCCAAGCACGTCACGAACACAAGCCAGAGACGAAGAAGTACCGACATTTTCGCTTGACAGGCCAAGCGATGTTCTTGATAATGAGCATATGCACACACTTGTGCAGATGTTCAGGTCCCCTGTGAATGCAAGTTTCGATCACAGGGTGCAAGTGTGGAGCATCCGATCAGCCGCCGGGCTATTGGGGTTGGTCTGAAGAAGATCAGGGAGTCATCGGGATCACCGCTCCCGCCGTAAGCGGGTAGACGCGGCCAGAACGGCAAGGAAACGAACGCAATGGTGATATCGGGTATTCGCTGCAAGCCGGCCAGGTGAGGACAGAATCATGTTTCTGCTGGGAATCGATTACGGGACAGGGGGCGCCAAGGCGACGATCATCGATGCGCAGGGGACTGTCCTGGGCTATGCCTTCGAGGAGTATCCCATTCTGACCCCTCGGCCGGGCTGGTCCGAGCACGACCCGCACCGGTACTGGCAATGCGCCTGTCGCATGATCCGCAAGGCGATGGGCGACGCGAGCATCGATCCCAGGGACATCAAAGGGGTTGCCGTCTCCTCGGCTTTGCCCTCGATGGTGATGGTGGACCGAGACCATAATCCTGTCCATCACGCCTACAACCTCATGGACAAGCGAGCCACCGACGAGGTCCAGTGGCTCAAAGACAATATCGGCGAGGATCGAATCTTTGAGATCTCCAAGAACCGGCTCGACGACCACCCGGCACTGGCGAACCTCCTGTGGGAAAGGAACCACCGGCCCGATGACTTCAAGCGAATCCACAAGGCGCTGACCATCGACGGATTCATCACGCTGAAGCTGACGGGCCGGGCGACATGTCACTATTCCGGAGCCGCCTTCTACGGCGTTGCCTACGACCTCCTGGGCCGCACGTTCAACCAGGAGATCCTCGACCGGATCGGCATCAGTCCGGGTCTGCTGCCCGCTCTCCACCGCTGCGAGGAGATCGTCGGCGAGGTAACACCGGTTGCGGCCGAGGCGACAGGCTTGGCAGCCGGGACGCCGGTGGCGGCGGGGCAGGTGGACTGCAACGCCGGTTGGGTCGGGGCCGGAGCCATCGAAGAAGGCGATATTCAGATGAACCTCGGCACCTGCGGGAACTTTGGGATCATCCACACGGCCCCGCGCTTTCACCGCAGCATGATCGCCTTCGCCTATACGACCGACTCGGAGAACACCTATATCACCGTCCCCACCACGACCACCGGCGGCCAGTTGATCCGGTACATGAGGGACAACTTCTACCCGCTCGAACTGGCCCGCGAGAAGGAGACAGGAACGGACACCTACGACCTGATCAACCGGGAGGCCCAAGCGGTCCCGCCCGGCAGCGACGGCCTGGTCGTTCTGCCGTTTCTCATGGGCGAGCGGACGCCGATTTGGGATGTCCACGCGCGGGGGACGATCTTCGGGCTCTCGCTGAACCACACGCGGGGCCATGTCATCCGTACCATGATGGAATCCGTCGCGTACGCGCTGTACGACTCCTTCGACATCATCCAGCGGACCGGCCAGAGGATCAACACGCCCATCGTCCTGAACGAAGGCGGAGCCAAGAGCCCTCTGTGGCGGCGGATCATCACCGACGTGTTCAATGTGCCCACGGTTCTGGTCAAACGCCGGACCGGCGCGCCGTACGGCGACGCAATCCTCGCGGGCGTCGCAACCGGCCTGTTCCAGGACTTCTCCGTCGCCCGACAATGGACCGAGCACATCGAGCCCATGGAGCCCGATTCGACGAGCCACGCCGTCTACATGGAGTATTTCGCCCTGTACAAGAGCCTCTACGAACACGTTCGGGACGACTACCGCACCCTGGCGGCTCTGCGGGAGAAGCATCACAGATAGGATCAAGGAGTGGAGTATGAGAAGCTTTCGCACAATCGCCTGCTGCGCCGTTCTGTCCCTGCTGGGCTGTTTCCACCCGGCATGGGGGGCCTCCACGGTGGAGTTCTCGGCGCATCCGGCCGAGGTACAGACATTCGATTTCGTCGAGATCACGGTCCGCATAACAGAACCCGCTGTGGCCAATCCGTTCACGGGGGTGTCGTTGCAGGGCCAATTCGGAGCCCCGGGCAAGAGGACCGCCCAGGTCGACGGTTTCTGCGATTCGCCGGACGGCAGCTTGTTCCGCATCCGGTTCATGCCGTCGCAGGCCGGTCCATATGAGTACACCATCACGTACAAGCACAGCGGCCTGGAAAGATCGCACCGAGGCTCCTTTACGGCAGTCGATGCCGGCCGCAAGGGCCTGCTCCGCGTCGACTCCGAGAACCGCTGGCACTTCATCTGGGAAGGCACCGGCGAGCACTACTTCTGGAACGGCACCACCACCTATTACCTGATGGGCTGGGATGAAGACACGATCCGCCAGAGCATCGACCGGCTCAGCCGGCTGAAGATCAACCGCCTGCGGGTTCTGGTCTATGGACGGAACGAACCGCGACCGTGGGGCCAGCCGGTCGTACCGACGGAGAACTTCAAGCTGCATCTGAACCCATGGCCCGCCCAGCGGCCCGACGACATCAAGAATCCCGGCTTCGACCTCAAGCGGTTCAATATCGAGCACTGGCGGAAGTACGAGCGGCTGCTTCGTTATGCCCGGGAAAAGGACATGATCGTCTCGGTGATCCTCTACATCGGCGGGCAGGTCCTGCCGACGCCGTTCGCGGCCGACAGCGAGGAGGAACGCCTCTATTATCGCTACGCCGTCGCGCGGCTCGCGGCCTTCTCGAACGTGACCTGGGACCTTGGCAACGAGTACAATTTTCACCGCGAGGCCTCCGACTGGGCGGACGCCATGGGCCATCGGGTCAAGGAGTGGGACCCCTACGACCACCTGACCTCGGCCCACAACGTGACGCATCGCACGCCGAAATCCACCTGGCTGGACATGCAGTTGATCCAGCGATGGGACAGCGGCCAGACCGCTTACATGCTCGGCCAGCGGGTCGAACAGGAGAAGACGGGCTACATCATCCCGCAGATCAACGAGGAATACGGCTACGAGGACCTCTGGGAGAAGTACCCCGGCCAGCGGGCCGCGGAGACGCGTCGCAAGGATGCCTGGGAGGTCTGCATGGCCGGCTGCTACCAGACCACCGGCGAATCAGCCCGCCAGGGCACAGGCGTAGCCCCCGACACCGGCGGCGGCTGGGTCAACGGCCGGGGCGACGACGCGATGACCATGCTCCTGGGCTACGGCCACATGGTGGACTTCTTCACCGCCTTCGATTGGTGGAACTGTACGCCGCTGCCCCAGGCGGTCGAGGGCTCCGCCTCCTGCCTGGGCAAGCCGGGACAAGTGTACATCCTCTACTTCCGCGAAGGCGGCCGGGCCGGCGTCCAACTCACCGACCATCAGTACCGAGGCAAATGGTTCAACCCGCGGGCCGGACGGTGGCAAGGCGTCTGCCAGGGTTCGGGACCTGGTTGGGTCACGCCCCCGACGCCGGACGGCAACGACTGGGTCCTGTGGCTCGAAAAGGACGAGACGCTCAAAGACACCGCGACCCCCGAGGTCGTATCCGTCGTCGCGGAAGGCAAAGGCGAGAAGATCCTCGTCGAATTCAACGAGAAACCCGAGAAGGCCTCCGCAACCGATCCCGGCAACTACCGCATCGAACCGGCGATCGAGGTCCGGAGCGTCTCGTTGGAAGGCCGCTACGGCACGACCGCCGTCCTCTCCGTCGCGGGCCTTCAGGAGGATGGGTCATACACTCTTGTAGTCTCGAACCTAAAGGACCGGGCGGGCAACCGGATGAAGATGGCGGAGACCTCGTTCACGTATATCCCGCCGGGACGGCCGCTGGTGGAGCTTCGCTTCGACGGCACAGGGGATCGATCTGCCGTCAATACCGGCACGATCCGTGAGAAGGCGCGACTGACCGACCAGCGTCCGGCCGCATCCTCGAACACGCCTCCGGGGGGCGGCGCACACAGTCTGGACTTCGGCAACAAGCCCGGCAACTACGCCGTCGATCTGTCCGAGGAGGCGAGCGCCAGGCTGGAGGGGCTCAAGTCCTTCACGATCACCGCCTGGGTGAACCGCACGAGTGGTGACGAGGGCGCCGGTGGCAACCGGATCGTGCACATGGCCGATACGATGGGCGGCCGGGCGGGCATCGACCTCGTCGTCACACGGGACGGCCGACTGAAACTCGGCGTCAACGAATGGCCGGATGCAACGCAAGCGGCCAGTGACCCGGATCTGATTCCTGTGGACTCCGGCGTAGGCGCGGGCAACTGGCGATTCATCGCTGTTACGTACGATTCGACCGCCGTGAAGGACCACGTTAAGATCTACGTCGGCACGCCCGCAGACGGTGTCCGCCTTCACAAGGCGACTTCGTGTGATCGCGGTCCCGTGGGCAAGGACGCCGGGGTCCTGACGGTAGGACATTTCAACCCGGGCTCCCGGGGCAATGCCGGCGATCGCATGTTCCGCGGGCTCATCGACGAGGTGAGACTTTTCGCAAGTCGAGTCGACGGATCTGGTGCGCTGTCCATCGAGGACATCCGAACCGTGCAGAAACCATCGAAGTGACGTGAACAGAGGACACTCTTGGAACTGATTCGGAAACTCAAGCACAGGCAAGCCGAGGGTCGGCCCATTTCCGTGGGTCTCGTCGGCTGCGGCCAGATGGGTTCGGGCCTCGCCCACACCATCAACAACATCGAGGGGATGGCGGTTTCCGCCATTGCCGACATCGACATCAATCGGGCGATCACGACGTTTCTCGACATGGGAGTCCCGCGCGAGTCGATCCGATCGGCCGAAACGGTCTCGCAGATTCAGGACGCCCTGCGAGGGGGATCGCGCGCCGTCACGGCGGACGCGGAACTGCTTGCGCAGGCCGAGGCCATCGAGGCCAATGTCGAGGCCACGGGCGTCCCGGACGTGGGCGCCCGGATCGCCCTGCGTTCGATCGAGAGCCATAAGCCCATCATCATGCTCAACGTCGAGACGGACATCACGGTGGGCGCGTACCTGAGCCACCTCGCCCGCGCGAAGGGTTCGATCTACACGGTGGCCTCGGGCGATGAGCCCGGCGTCTGCAAAATGCTGCATGAGCAGGCGATTCTGATGGGCTTTGAGGTCGTCTGCCTGGGCAAGTGCAAGAACAATCCCATCAATCCGGAGGCCACGCCGGAGCGCTACGCCCAAGAGGCCGCTTCGAAGGACATGAATCCCAAGATTCTCGCCTCCTTCGTCGACGGAACCAAGACGATGGTGGAGATGGCGGCGGTCTCGAACGCCACCGGCCTGCTGCCGGACGTGCCCGGCATGCACGGGCCGAAGGTCGAGGTCGAGGACCTGGCTCGGGTCTTCATCCCGCAGGCCGACGGCGGCATCTTCGCGCACCGGGGCGCCGTCGATTACTCCACCGGCAGCTTCGCCCCCGGCGTCTTCGCGATCGTCTTCACCGACGACAAGCGCATCCGCAAGGACATGAAGTTCATCACGAAGGCGGAAGGGCCATACTACCTCCACTTGCGGCCCTATCATCTGTGCGACATCGAAACGCCGCAGTCGATCGCGGAAGCCGTGCTGCTCGGAGAGGCCACCGTCGCGTCCGATGAGATGCACTCGGAGGTGGTTGCCGTCGCCAAGCGGAACATCAAAGCCGGCGAGAAGATCGGCGGCATCGGCAGCGCCGACATCCGCGGTTGTATCTACGCGTACAGGCAGGCTTGCGAGCTGAAAGCCATCCCTCTGGGCATCGCTGCAGGCGGGACCGTCACAAAGAGTATTGCCAAAGGCTCTATCCTGACGCAAGAGAACTTCACGCCGGACAGCACGACGTTCATCTATCGAATGAGAAGAGAGCAGGACAAGTTACTCGCATCGCAGAGTTGAGAATATGAAAGCTGTCATCGTTCGAGCTCCGATGGATTTCTCCGTGGAGGACGCGCCGGTCCCCGAATGCCCCCAGCGCGGTGTGCTGCTGAAAGTCCATGCATGCGGACTGTGCGGCTCGGACCTGCGGACTCTCCGCCACGGCCATCGCAAAGTGACCTTCCCCTGGACCATTGGCCACGAGATCAGCGGCCGGGTCGCGGAGGTCGGGTCTTGTTTCAAGGGCCCTTGGAAACCGGGCGACATGCTGGCCGTAGGGCCGCTGGTCTTCTGCGGGCGGTGCGACTTCTGTCTGGACGGACGGCATGAGTTGTGCGAGGGGTATCGGGAGATCGCCCAAGCCTGGCCTGGCGGGTTTGCGGAGTATGTTGCCATTCCACCAGAGGCGGCAGAGCGAGGAACGATCGCGCCGATCCCTCCGACCCTGGACCCTGCCGTTGCGGCGATTGCGGAGCCATTGGCTTCCTGCCTCCACGCCCAAGAGAAGGGCCGCATCCGTCCGGGAGAGACGGTGGCCGTGCTCGGCGCCGGACCCATCGGAGGCATTCACCTGCTTCTTGCGAAGATGCACGGAGCAGCCAAAGTTCTGGTCGCGGACCTTGATGCCTTGCGTCTGCGATCCTGCGGCGACCTTGAACCTGACGGCCTGATCGACGCCTCCACGTCGGACCTCGTTGCGGAGGCCCGGCGGCTCACGGACGGCAAGGGGCCGGACGTGGTCATCACCGCCAATCCCTCGCCTGCATCGCAGGTGCAGGCGGTGGAGATGGCCCGCAAGGGAGGACGCATCCTTCTGTTCGGCGGATTGCCGAAAGGGCAATCGAAGCCGGCTCTCGACACGAACATCATCCACTACAACGCCCTGCAGGTAATCGGCACGACGATCTTCGCGCTGCGACATTACGCGACGGCTCTCGACCTGCTCGCGAGCGGCCGCATCGACGGCGATCGAATCGTCACGCACCGATTCGCCCTGGCCGAGTTCGCCAAAGGCGTCGAGCTGGCCATGCAGGGCCAGGTGAGAAAAGCAGTCTTTCTGCCCTAGAGGGAAGCATTACCATGGACAAGCAGTCGAACGAGGCCCCGTTTCCGATTCGGGAGATTGCCCAGATCTGCATGATCGTGCCGGACCTGGATCAGGCGGTGGAGAACTACTGGAAGATCTTCGGCATCGGCCCCTGGCATTTCTACACGTATGGCAAACCGCTCGTGAAGCGTATGACCCGCCATGGCAAACCCGCCGAGTACAAGATGCGCGTGGCCCTGTCGCACATCGGCAATCTGCGGATCGAGCTGATCGAGCCGCTCGAAGGCGACACCGTCTACAGCGAGTTCGTCGAGAAGCATGGTTACGGCGTCCACCATCTCGGCGTTCTGACGGACAACATGCAGCAGGCCGTCGAGCGGGCAGCCCATGCGGGTCTCGCGATGACCCAGGACGGCGCCGGTTTCGGCCCGGACGACGACGGGCACTACGCCTACTTGGATACCGAGAGTCTCATCGGAACGACGATCGAACTCATCGAGCGGCCGAAACGAAGGAACCCGCCGGAGAAGATCTATCCTTCAGACGGATGACAGGTCGGACCTCTACTTCGTAACCGCCGCGGGCCGGTCCTGCTCCATGAGCAACCTGTAGCCCCACATATCCATGGCTCGTTCGGCCAGATTGGCCTGGGTCAATGCAAAACCCGGATCGGCCATCCATTTCTCGGGGGTCTTCTCTCCGGCCTCAATGGCCCGGAGCAATTCGGTGAGCAACACATCCGCCTCATAGAACAGGTCTTGCACGCCGGTGGCATCCACATAGCCTTCTCTCATCCAGCGGGCCGCGCGGGTATCGCCATCGAGCCCGCCGAGAATGACATGCCCGGGTTCGCCGACCTTTTTCCACTTGCCCAGCGGCTCCAGAACCGCGCGGACCTGCGGGTACAGGAAATCGGACGAAGTGAAGACGAAGTCCACGTTCGGGTTCCTCTGCAGAGCGGCTTCGAGATTCGCCTGGGCAGTCACGGCGTCCCACTTCGTCGGGACTTCGATCACGTCGTTGAACAGATCGGGGTACTTCTGGATCACGTTCATGAACCCCTTTCGCCTGGCGACCGCATTGCTGTCGCCGAGGTCGCCGACGAGGATCAGCGGCGTGACTTTGCGCCCCAGTTTCTGCGCCTGTGAGGCCATGTACAATACCGCCTGTTCGGAGATCTTCTCGTTGTCGGCCACGATCACGATGGCGGGATTGCTCCTGTTCGCAGGCGGGCGATTGAAGACCGCGATCGGGACACCCGCTTTGTTCGCCTCGCCGACGATCGTGACGGCGCTCTCGCCGTCCTGGGGGATGATGATGATGCCATCCACGCCGCGGGCGATCGCCGCACGGACCTGCTCCAGTTGCCGATTGGCATCCTCGTTGCCGTTGTACTCGATGACCCGTATGCCCTTCTCCTTGAGCGTCTCGGTAATCGCCTTGTGGCCGGCAATCCAGAATTCCGTCTCCAAATCCTGGAATGCGAAACAGACGGTCGTCCGCCCCTGGCCATCCCCTCGACGAGAGCATGAAACACCGACCAAAATCAGGGCCGTGATGGTCACCAAAACACAGAATCGCTCCGCATTGTGCATGCTGATCCTTTCCACGATTCCCGTAAGCTTGTTACATTTGTGCAAAGCTGTGCATGTGTGCATCTTGGCAACAGTATGCCCCTCTGTCAACAGGAATTTGGCAGTGGAGTGAACAGTGAACACGGGTGCGGCCGGCCAGATCGAAGGTCGTCTGACGCCAGGACGGACTATCCCGCAGGGATTACGTTGGACCGTCTTTCATGGGGATTTGGTGATGCAGGATCATCGGGTCCCTCATGAGCCTGTCTTGACTCTTGCCCAGAATGAACTCTTGCGGCCATGGGCCTGTCGAAGGTGTTGCACGAATTCCGTCTGTTGCGATTCAATGCCGGCGACAGCGGCCAATTCCTGCATGGTCATCAGGGACTTGGCGGCGTGTGAATACGCATTGTAGCGGCTCTCGTTCAGAATGTCGAGCAGCAGAATCCTGTAGAGGATCCACGCCTGTGAGGAGTACAGTCAGCCCTGACAGCGCAGCAGGTCCAGGCTCTACTCTCGACTACCGTGAAACATCCGACTCTGCGGTTGCGAGTGCTTCTGGCTGTGACGACAGGGCTTCGTCGCAGTGACATAGAAGCGATCCACATCGGTGACGTTCACTTCGACCGAAATACCATCACCACACGGAACCGCAAAGCAGGAAAGGCAATGGCGGAGCGTCCGATCCCCGAACCGATCGTTACGGAGTTATCCAATCACGTGGCCACGCTCCCTGATGGGCAAGAAAGACCTTTCGGTGACAGGTTCAGTCCAAAGAAGTCAGGGCGAATCCGGAAAGCTGTCGGTTTGCCCGAACTGAGATTCCATGATTTGCGCAAGACGTTCGCTTCGCTCCTCGCCCAAAGAGGCGTGTCAACCGCAGTAACCCAGAGACTGCTGGAACACTCCAGCCCCCGGCTCACTAAGAGCTTGTAAAGAAATAAGCGGCTCACTTGACTGATTTGTGGGCGGGATTGAGGGGATGAAGACCTCGGCCTTCCTCGGAAGTTCGCAGGGGCGTCCCTTCCACTTCGCCGATTCGTCGCCGGCCCGTTTGGGGTGGATGAAGCGGTTCGCAGCTACCTGCTGAAAGAGGAGTCTCAATTCTTCTGGGAGGATTGCAGTGCCCCCTGGGCGGGCCGCTTTCTGGATCGCTGGTGCACGCGGGTGATGCGCTCTCGGATCGAGCCGAGGCAGAAGGCGGCTCGCATGCTGCGGGGGCATCGGGAGTTGATCCTGAACCGGTTTCGGGCGAAGAAGGCGTTTTCCAGCGGCGTGGTGGAGGGCCTGAACGCCAAGGCGAAAGTGACCACGAGAAGAGCCTACGGCTTCAAGGTCTTCAAGACGCTGGAATTGGCCCTCTATCACAACCTCGGGGCACTACCGGAGCCAGACACTGCCCACAAATTCTCCTGACGAGGCATAGTGTTTTGGTCGGACTGTTCGGATGTGCCGAAGCGATGGTCATCTATCCGGCCGGCTGGTGGTACGGCGAGATGACGGCTGTCAGCGAGTCGTCACCAATTGTGGTGAAGGCCTATCCTGTCGGCAGGGGCTCGGCGGCGCCCATCATGGAATGGCGGCATGTGCTTACTTGACCCCGCCACGCAGGTCGCCGGTCTGTACGGCGGCCAGAGCGTCAAATCGGTTGGGCTTGATCTCGAGCATGCCATCCAGACCGGCCTTGGTCAACATGCGTCCCACCGCAGGACCGAGGCTACAGAGAAAGAGCCTGCCGCCGTGATGCTGCACGAGTTGGCGAAACCGCAGCAGACTGCTCAGGTGACTGGAATCGACGAAGTCCACGTTCATGAAGTCCAGCACGACATGGCAGACGCCGCCGGCGGCGCGGTCCTGCAGCAAACGCGTGGCGCCGCACAATTCGTCTCCCAGCGCAGGATTAGAGGGGAACTCCGCCAGAAGAGCGCTGCCGGGCCACTCCCGAATCGGCATGGGGCACCTCCGTCATTACTCGTTCCTCATCAGCTCAACAACCTGCTGCGCATCCTCGGCATCGATCAACGCGCGACAGAACATCTTCGAGCGAGCCAGCCTGGCCACGTCCGCAAGAGCTTGTACGTGGGGGCCGGACTGATCGGGCGAACCGACCAGAAGAAAGAAGAGCTTCGCGGGTTTGCCGTCCAGCGAATTGAAGTCGATTCCCTGCGGAGCGATGCCGATGGCAAGTTGCAGGCTGGAGACGGCGGCCGTCTTGCCATGCGGGACCGCGATCCCCTCCTCCAATCCGGTGCTCTGTTTGTACTCGCGTTCCTGGACCGCCTTGAGCACCGCATCGAAATCCTGAATCCTGCCCGCCTGGTGCAGCACGTTCACGAGCTCCCGCAACACCCCGGGCTTGTCCGTAGACTCCAGAGGCAGCTTGATGACCTCTGGCACCACCAAATCAATCAACGCCATGGCACAATTCTCCTGGTACTTCTCGTGCGAAGGCAATTATACTCGTTCGACTCTTTCCTGTCACGTCAGCGACTCGTACATTTCGTAGACCCGATCCTCGTCTTTGACGATCAGCACGGAGCAGGACGTTGCGCGCATCGCCCGCTCGGCCTCGTCGTAGAACTCGTCCCGGCGACTGCGGATGTGGGACAACTCCCCGAGGACGAGGAGGTCCACTTCGTACTCCTTGACGGCGGCCACGATCTCCTTGTGCACGCTGCCCCGACCGCTCTTGCGGATGACAGTCACCCCCTTGCGCGCCGCCAGTTCACCGACATAGTTGAGATAGCGCTGGGCATCGGCCTCCATATCGTGCTCGTACTCCACCTGCTCGTCCTGCAGGAAGATCCTGGCTCGGAGGAGGTCTTCGACGGCGGTCGTATTGACGATGTAGCACGCGATCAGCTCAGCCCGGGAAAACGAGGCCAGGCAGATGGCGTACTGCGCGGCGGTGATGGACTGCTCGCTGCCATCGACGTAAACCATGATTCGCTGGATGGGGTTACCCATGATCGGCCTTTCTGGTCTTCCTTCGTTTGCGGTCCAGGTTCTCCTTGACCATCTTCATGAGCGTGAACATGTCCCGTTCGTTCTCCTCGAGCCTTCCTTGGATGTACCGAACGGTCTCCTTCAGGTCAGGAATGGCTATTTTCTCAAGAGCGTTGACCTTTCGAATCGTTCTCTTGACTTCGTTGGCCAGCCGAAGCACGGAGATCTTCAGTTCGGCCAGCTTGCCGAGCAACTGCAGGACCTCTCGGAACGATTGCACAGAGCCGTCGATCCAGAAGCTGGTCCCCATCGGACTGTAGTAGGGACTGCGTTCCGTGAAGCGGGTCTCCACGACGGGAAGGTTGACGCCCATAACCCGGCGGGAATGCACGGCAATATCGGCCGCGATGTTCACCGCCCCGGTCAGATACTGCACCTTGAGCCGTCCCATGTCGAGTATGGCCTCCTCCATCGCCTTGTACGCCTGGGCCAGGGCGCGATCGACTCGGGCTTGATGGTCTACCGTCTGGTCCACCAGGGACAGAAGCTCAACGATGAGGATGTTCCGCTTCTGGTCCAGGAGCTCGTATCCCTGCTCGGCGAACTTCAGGTCGCTCCTGAGCTTGAGCAGGTTCGTCTTCGTCGGCGCACAGTTCGATAGTGCCATGGGATTCCCCGTCACGCTCCGTAGTACTTCTCGATCTCCTCCTCGGTGATCCGGTGCAATTCGCTTGCAGGCAGGAGCCTGAGCACCTCCCACCCCAGATCGAGCGTCTGCTCGATGCTGCGGTTCTCGTCCTTTCGCTGCGAGACGAACTTCTGCTCGAAGGCCTTGCCGAATTCGAGGTAATTGTGATCCAGCGGCGTCAGCTCCTCCTCCCCGATCACGGACGCCAGGTTGCGGACGTCCTTCACGTGGCTGTAAGCGGCGAAGAGCTGGCTCGCCAGGTGGGGATGATCCTCGCGGGTCATGCCGGCGCCGATGCCGTCCTTCATCAGGCGAGAAAGCGACGGCAGGCCCGCCACCGGCGGATAGATCCCCCGCCCGTCCATCTCCCGCTCGAAGACGATCTGGCCTTCCGTGATGTACCCGGACAGGTCGGGGATGGGATGGGAGATATCGTCGTTGGGCATCGTCAGGATGGGCAGTGAGGTGATGGAGCCGCTGTGCCCCTTGATCATGCCGGAACGCTCGTAGAGCTCGGCCAAGTCCGAGTAGAGATAACCGGGATACCCCTTGCGGGACGGGATCTCGCCGCGAATGGTGGAGATTTCGCGCAGCGATTCGCAGTAGTTCGTCATGTCGGTCATGATCACCAGCACGTGCATGCCTTCGCTGAAGGCCAGATGCTCCGCGAGGGTCAGAGCGGTGCGCGGGGTGATCAGCCGCTCGATGGAGGGGTCGTCGGCCAGCGAGAGGAACAGCGCGACGTTGTCCAGCGTGCCGCTCTCTTCGAACGAATCGGTGAAGAACCGGGCCACGTCGTGCTTGACCCCCATGGCCGCGAAGACCACCGCGAATTCCGTGTCCGACCCGCGGATCCGGGCCTGTCGTGCGATCTGGGCCGCCAGATCGTTATGGGGCAGGCCGTTGCCCGAGAAGATGGGCAGCTTCTGGCCCCGGATCAGGGTGTTCATGCCGTCAATGACCGAGATCCCGGTCTGGATGAAGTCCCGCGGGTATTGGCGGGCGGTCGGATTGATGGCCATGCCGTTGACGTCGCGCTCGATGTCGCCCCGCGGCGGCGGTCCCCCGTCGATCGGCAGTCCGAAGCCGTTGAACACGCGTCCGAGCATCTCCCGCGAAACCGAGAGGGTCAGAGGCTCGCCGCGGAACCGCACGCGCGTCTCCGGGAGGGTCAGGCCTGCGGTCCCCTCGAAGATCTGCGCCACGACGAAATCGGTGGAGGATTCCAGGACGATCCCCAGGCGGACGTTGCCCTGGCGGTCCACACACTCGATCAGCTCGCGGTATCCGACCGGATGCGTCCGGGTGACGAACACCAGAGGGCCGTCAATCCTGTCGACTCCGATATACTCACGGCCGGGCAGCAGACTTCGGTTTCTCATCGCTGGCATGCAGGGCCTCCAACTGGTCCATGGCTCGTTCCAGGCGGGCTTCGATCTTGTCGAAGCCGGCCAGATCGTCGTTCGGGATGGAGAATTTCATCTTCACGATGTCCTGATACACCTTCAGTTTCTTGAGCGCGATGAGCGTGGCGCCGTCCTTGATGGCCGCCGAGCCGCGCTTCCAGTACATGACGATGACGTGCAGCATGCGCACCTGCTTCTGAACGACCGAAAAGGCATCGATCTTGTCGTAGGCGTTCTGCTGAAGGAAGGCGTTCTTGAACAGCGTGCAGACTTCGAGGACGAACCGCTGCGTATCGGGCAGCGCATCGGGACCGACCAGCTTCACCACCTGCTGCAGGCGGACTTCCCGGTGCAACAGGTCCATGATCTCCGTGCGGTCGGCGGCCCAGTCGGCGCTGATCCGCTCGCCCCACCAGCGGGCCACCTCGCTGAGGTACTCGCTGTAGCTGTCGAGCCAGGAGATGGCGGGATAGTGGCGGGCGTTGGCCAGGCTGCGGTCGAGCGCCCAGAAGCAGCGGATGAACCGCTTCGTGTGCTGGGTCACCGGCTCCGAGAAATCGCCGCCCGGCGGGGAGACGGCGCCGATAATGGTCACGGAACCCCGGCCGCCGCCCAGGGTCTCCATCGAGCCCGCCCGCTCATAGAATTCCGCGATTCGGGTCGGCAGATAGGCCGGGAACCCCTCCTCCGCGGGCATCTCCTCCATCCGGCCCGAAAGCTCGCGCAACGCCTCGGCCCACCGTGAGGTGGAGTCGGCCATGACCGCGACATCGTACCCCTGGTCGCGGAAATACTCCGCCATGGTGATGCCTGTGTAGATGCTCGCCTCCCGCGCCGAGACGGGCATGTTGGACGTGTTGGCGATCAGGATGGTCCGCTCCATCAGCGACCGGCCGGTGCGGGGGTCCACCAGCTTGGGGAACTCCGTCAGCACATCGGTGATCTCGTTGCCGCGCTCCCCGCAACCGATGTAGACGATGAGATCGGCGTCGCACCATTTGGCGATGGCCTGCTGCGTCATCGTTTTGCCGGTGCCGAAGCCGCCGGGAATGGCGATGGTGCCCCCTTTGGCCACGGGGAACAGCGTGTCAATGACCCGTTGCCCGGTGATCAGGGGCACGTCGAGAGCCAGACGCGTCCGCACCGGTCGTCGCACGCGGATGGGCCAGCGATGCATGAGGAAAAGCTTGGCGGTCCGACCATCTCCCCTGCGCAGCACGGCGATGGGCTCTTGCACCGTGTATTCCCCTTGCGGGACGATGGATTCCAGAATGCCTTCGAAGCCGGGAGGAACGAGGACCTTGTGCAGGACGTTTCCGGTCTCCTGAACCGTCCCCAGGATCATTCCGCCTCCGAGGGGGGCGCCCGCCTGCGCCGAAGGCACAAACAGCCATTTCCTCGTGCGATTCAGCGAAGGAACCGTGAGGCCGCGACGGATGTAGATGTCCGAGACCTCGCGGATCGCTTCGAGCGGCCTCTGAATGCCGTCGTAGATCGTACCCACCATGCCGGGACCGAGTTCCACGGACAACGGCATGCCTGTCCCGTAAATGAGATCGAACGGCGCGATGCCCGTCGTATCCTCGTAGACCTGGATGACGGCACTGTCGGTTTCGAGCTTGATCAGTTCGCCGACCAGTCCTTCCTGGCCGACCTTGACCAGTTCGAACATCTCGGCGTCGCGAATCCCCATCGCCTCGATGACAGGACCGTTGACCCGTCTTACCTGTCCTATGACCCTCTGCGTCATCGTCATTTTTCTCGATTGTCGGCAAACAGGCAGTCGTGTATCAGCCGGTGAATCGTGCGACTGCTCCGCCGAATCCGCGTTCTCACCTGGTTGTTGAAGGCTGTGCGCCCGTCCGCCGCTGTCAGGACGATCCCCTGGGCCGACAGCGGCACGGCGGCCGACAGGGTCAGTGTGATCGGTTTGCCCGTTGCCGCGTGGACCCTTTCGCACGCCTCCGAGAGCATTCGCTCATCGATCAAGCCCCGCTCCGGCTCCGATGCGTTCACCTCGGCGGACTCCGCTCCCAGGCCGAGGGCCGCATCGACAATCCAATTGACAAGGGCGGATCGGTAATCCGGTTCGTGGATCATGGTCGCCAAGCGTTTCTCGACCCGTTCCATGATTTCCTGAACGATCTGAGCCTTCAGGCACATCAATCGGCGTCGGGCCTCGCGTTCGGCTTTCCGCGCCGCCTCGTTCTTGATGGCCAGGGCCTGCTGGCGAGCTTGCTCTCGGGCCTGATTCAGGAGGGACTCCACCTGCCTGGCCGCGTAGTCCCTCTTCTCGGTCGCCAGCAGTTCGGCCTCCTTGACAATCCCTTCGGCCTCCGTCCTCGCGTCGGTTTCGATGTCCCGGATCAGTGCGGCTGTCTCTTGTTCTACCGGTTCCATACGGTGTCCTGCCTTCTCACAATCGTATTCCGATGGCCGCGTTGACGAGTTCCCCGATGCCCGGCCGGCCCGGCTGTCGGCCCTTGCGATCCGGGATTTCCACAATCAGCGGAAAACTCTCTCCGAACAGGTACTGGTCCACAAGCGGGCGAATCATATCGGCAACCGGCTCCGTGATGATGATGATGCCGACGTCCTTGTCCTCCAGCACGGCCTGGAACGCCTGGCGCGCCTCATCCGGGTTCCGCGCCGTCCGGCCCGAGACCCCGACCATCTCGAAACCGAGCACCGCATCCTCGTCGCCTATGATCGAGTACTTCATGGACGCTACACCTTGCCCAGAATCATCAGGGCCGTGATGAAGCCGAACACGACCAGGCCTTCCGCCAGGGCCACGAGAATGAGGGCCTGCCCGGCAATCTGAGGCTTCTCCGCGACAGCTCCCATCGCGGCGGCCCCCACGTGCGAGATCGCAATCCCGGCGCCGATGGCGCCCAGACCAAAGGCTATCGCCGCCGCGAGCAGACCCCACTTCACGGTTTCGGGCGATGCCGCCGGCGGAGTCACCTGCTCCGATGGCGGCGCCGCGCCGAACGAACTGCTGCAGAACAGCGTTGCGACAATGGCCATCACCGTAACGAGCATCACGATGCTCTGGGCGATGTGCGATTTCAGTCTCTTTCCCGCGTCGTCCATAGACCCCATCCTTTCCCTACCCCTCGCTGTCCAGCGAGATCGGTGTGTACAGTTTCCCCGTTCCGTGAAAGAACTTGGTGAAGAATTCGTAGTAGCTGAGCCTCAGGGCCTGGATTCCCGCCGAGAGACCCTCCAGGGCGATGACCAGAACGTTGCCCAGAACGAGAATGAGAACCGCGGCGATCCCCGACGTCATCTCGGCCATCGCAAAGACGCTGATCATCAAACAGACGTGCGCGATGCCCAACCCTGCGACCCGCATGAACGAGAGCGTATTGGAGAGGTAACCGCTGAAGATCTCGAGCAGTTCGACCACCCACTTCATCACCGCGTTGATCGCGACGAAGACCAGGGGCGTCGGAGGGCCCGAATTCCCCCTCTCGTGCCGGAGATAATGGTACGGCTCCTTGATAAACAGCAGCAACGCGGGCAGGCCCATCAGCAGAAACAACCGCTCCCCCGAGGGGAACCCCTTGTAGTCGTGCCGGACGAGATAGAACGCCGCGTCGATTCCGCCTGCGTAGATCCAGGCCCCGAGAATCCCGCCTTTGTCGAAGACCAATTCCATCCAGCGGCGCGTTCGGATGATGTTCACCCAGTTGAAGAGCAGGCCCATCCCAATGACGGAAATGCCGAAATAGACGGTGAGCGCCAGAATGTCGAACACGTCGTCGACAGCCGAGCCGTCGGGCCGATGGCCTGCGACGATCCCGTGGAAATCGAACCAAAGCGGCTTGAAGAGCCCCATCCCGAAGAACGATCCAAAGAGGACGCCAAAGAGCACCGACGACAGGCCGCACCAGACGATCAGCCAGGAAAGCCGGCACCATCTCTTCTTGGCCCCCGGCGTCCTCAGGAGCGTGATGCCCAGAATCCCCAGGAGGGCCAGAACCAGCCCCTGACCGACGTCGGCGAACATGAGTCCGAACATCGCCAGGTACAGGGGCATCACGAACGGCGTCGGGTCGATCGTCCCGTACCGGGGCACCCCGAAGTTGCTCACCAGCATCTGAAAAGGCGCCAGCACTTTCGGATTGTCGAATCGCACAGGGACCTCGTCGCCGGCGGCGCCGTTGTCCGCCTCGCTCCATTCCAGGTAGCAGCGACCCTCGCTCGCCCGTCGGATCGCCTCGGTCAACTGGGCCTGCTTTTCCGCCGGGACCCAGCCCGTGAAAACGATCGCGCGGGACAGGGAGGCGAAATGGGTCTCAATACGGTGCAGCAGTTCGCTGACCCGCAGACTGCACCAGACCTCGCGCAGTCGTTCCGTCTTCTCCGACACAACCCCGCGGGCCTGGGCCTCCAGCTTCTTCTGCTCCTCGACGAGCGCCTTGATCTTCGCAGAGAGCTCTTTGAACGCGTCCTCCTTGACGGATTTCACCTCCTCCGGCACCTCGATGGCCGTCCACCCTGCGCTCTCCAGGACCCGCTGCACCTGTTCGGTGTCCCGTTTCATGAAGATCAGCAGGTAGTGAACGCTGTCGGCTTCGGTCCCCACCGGGACGCTCACCGAAGGGAGGTTCTTCAATCCTTCGGCGAATCTCGCCGCCTGGGAGGCCGGAATTTTGCCGGTCTGCAGGGAAACGAAGGCGTGCGGCGTCGATGCCCCGACATCGGACAGATTCGCACCGTAGAGCCCGACCTGCCGGCGGAGATCCTCGAGCTTCAGAATCTCCTGCTGGAACACCCGCTGCCTTTCCCTGACCACGGCGCGCTCGCTGTCGATGCTGTTGAGCCAGGCCTTCTCCTTTTCGATATCGATCGCGACGCGGCGATTCAGGTCCGCCTGGTCGGGCGGTGTGGGGATGACGCCAACCGTGTGCAGCAGCCCTTCGATTCGCTTCCTCAGGTCCGAGAGCTCCGTCAACAAGCCCGCCGATTCCGCGGGTGTTGACATCCGATGCTGCGTCTCGGCGCTCAGCTCCGAGGCGCTGATGAACTGGATCACCCCTTCGCGCAGGAGCGTCTCGGTGACCCGCTGACGGTCTTTGCGCAACACCACGGCGAAGACTTGTGCCATCCGGCTGGTGAAGATCATATCAGGCTCTCGATCCGTTCGGTTCGTATGCCCTGCTGGTGGGCGTTGAGTATGATTCGGAGTTTGCCGAGCTCATCCTTCTTCAGCGCGAAATACGCCAGGATGATCCCGACCGTGAAGGGATACCCCGCCAGGATGTGCCGGACCTCCTGTTTCATGATCTCCTCCATGATCCGGCGGATCAGCAGGAGCCGGGAGGCGCTGTCCGAAACTTGGGAAGCCAGCAACGCCGAAAGCCCCGGGTATCGCGCCTTGACAAATCCCTGCAGAACGGAGGTGACGTTCTGGGCGCGGTACAATTCGCCGATCGTGGCCTGGCTCAGATTGAAACCGCCCGGCACGATGGCCGCCATGACCGTTTCCAGGGGAAGATCGTAGAAGTTGCGCAGGCGGATGATCCAGTCCACGTTCTGAAGGTCGATGTTCACCCCGACGATCCTCAGGGCGATCGCGCGGTCCTCGCAGTCCAGAGTCTCGATGGCCGCGAGGAGGTTCGCGTAGTAATAGTGATCGAACTCGATCTCCAGGCGGAACAGAGAGCCTTCCTCTTCCACCGTGTGGCTGTACTTGCGAATGATCGGGCCGTAAGGCGTCCCTTCGCAGACGCCGGCGATCTCGTCGAAGCTCCGCGCGTTCACGACGATGTCGATCGGCAGGTCGTGCAGAATCCGATCGTACAGGATGTAGTGAGCGCTGGCGTCCGCAGGACGGTGGCGAACGGTCCGGTCGAAGTACACCCGGATGGCGTTCTTGAGGTTGTCGATCTCGAACTGGCTCAGCAGGGCATCCACCAGCCCGATGGAATCCCGGTGCAGGTGCCGCTTGACGTTCTGATAGAGGTCGATCTCGTCCTTGTGCAGTTCCAGCTCCGCCTGTCGGAGGTCGCCGGTGGCCGAGTAGATCTCCTCCAGACGGACAAAGGGCGTTTCCCGCAGCAGCGAGAGCGCCGCCTCGAGGGACGGGGCCCGGGCCAACTGCTTGAAGACCCGGTCCGACAGGATCTTGCTGATCCGGGCGCGCAGCTTGGCATTGATGAACGCGTATTTGGAGAGGGGCCCCGGCATCACTGATTGTCCATCTCACACTCCGTATTCAAAATCGCGGCGCAGATCCGGTTCAGCAGATCGTCCATCGCCTCCGCCTTACTGTTTCGCAGGGCAGTTGCCTGTTGGTCCGCCCGTCTGATCGCCTCCGCCTGGATGCCCGCCACCTCGTTCCGAGCCTCCTGGGCCGCTGCCTGCACCATTGCCTGGGCCTGCCGCCGGGCGTCGCTCGCCCGTTCCGACACCTCCTTGTCCGCGGCACGTCTGATGTCGGCAGCCCGCTCACGCGCCTGTTGGAGCACGGCGTCCACCTTCGATTCCGCGTCGAAAATCTCCCTGATGATTCTACGCATACGGTCATGTCCTCTACACAACACCACGGCCAAGTAACGGCAATCTGGACATAGAGCAGCCCGTGCCATGCGATTATAGAGGCAACGACGACAACAGGTCAAGCACCGAGGTCTTGTGCGTCAAGGAGTATCTCATGCCTTCGACGCCATGAAGCAAGGTCCGCCTGTCGATTCAGACCGATGCGACCCGCGCTCTCATCCACTCGAACCCCTATGCCATGGCAGGCATGCCAAGAAGCTTGACTGTCCGGAGGATCTGACGGAGAATGCTGCCGACCGGCAGGTACGATGAATAGGAGGTTGCAGCCATGACGACATACGGGGTCGGCGTGTTCGGGATCGGTTGGGTCGCGGGCGAACACATCAAGGCATACGAGCGGAACTCGCACATGCAGGTCGTGGCTCTGGCGTCGCGACGCCGGCAGTCGGCTCAGACCGCCAAGGACAAGCTGGGCCTGGACTGCGACGTGATGGACACCTTCGATGACCTCCTGCGCCGGGATGATATCGACGTGATCGATATCTGCTCCCCGAACGTGCTGCATGCCCAGGAGGCGATCGCCGCGGCCGAAGCGGGCAAACACGTGGTCATCGAGAAACCCATCGCGATGAACCTCGGGGAGCTCAAGGCGGTTCGCGACGCCGTCGTGAAGGCAGGGGTCAAGTCGCAGGCCGGATTCGTCCTGCGCTGGAATCCGCACATCCAGTCGATCCGCAACATGATCGACAAGGGGGGCTTGGGCGATCTCTACTACACGCAAGTGGATTACTACCACGAAATCGGCCCCTGGTGGAGCGGCTGGAACTGGGGAGCCGCCACCCGCGAGGGGGGGCCCAGCGCCAGCCTCCTGGCCGGCTGTCACGCCGTGGACCTGCTGCGGCACTTCGGCGGCGAGGTCGAGGAGGTCTTCGCCTACGGCGCGTTCGGCCATCGCCGGGACTATGAGTACGAGCCGACGTACGCAGCCGTCGTCAAGTTCCGCAACGGCAAGATCGGCAAGACCGGCTGCAGCTTCGAAAACGAATGCCCGTACATCCTCAATATCGTCCTCCACGGCGACAAGGGCTCGGTCCTGAACGAGAAGTTCTATACGAAGCACTGGTTCCCGGGCCAGAAGGGCTGGCAGTCGTTCAACACCACCTTCGCCGACAGCGGCGATGTGGCCCATCACCCGTTCCAGGGGATGGTGGACGATCTGGCCTGCGCTCTCGTCGAGGACGGTGAAGCCTCGGCCGGCATCCAGGAAGCCTACAAGTCGCATGAGCTCTGCCTGGCGATCGACCGCTCGATCGCAACCGGCCGGCCGGTGAGATTGCCCTTGACCGACTGATCCAATCGAAAGGAACGCAACATGGGACAAGAGCGTCTATTCGATACCACGGCGAACCCCAGGCGCGCATCGGGCCTTTCACGACAAGTGGGATTCCTCTGTATTGTTGGCTTCTGCGTGACGCCGGCCTTGGTTTCGCGGGGCGTGGCGAGCGATACAACGAGCCGCACTTTTCGAGCCGGAGCGGCGGCCAGCAACATCACCCCGCCCCTGGACGAGGGGATCGTGGGAGGATGGGGCACGCCTCCGGCTACCCATATCCATGATGAGTTGTACGCACGCTCCCTCGTACTGGACGACGGCTCGACGAAGCTCGTCCTGGTTCTGGTCGACAGCGTCGGCGTGGCGCGGGAGGTCTTCGACGCGGCCAAGGAGAGCATCTGCCAGAAGACAGGCATCCCGGTCGAGAACATGCTGATGGCGGCCACCCATACCCATTCTTCGATCAGCGCCCGCGCGTCGAACAAGGTGAAATCCAATGGGCCGCTGAACGATTATCAGAGCTTCCTCGTCCGGCGGATCTCGGACGGCGTCCGCAGGGCCGTCAACAATCTCGAACCCGCCCGCATCGGCTGGGGCCGCGCCCAGGAGCCGAGCCAGGTCTTCAACCGCCGCTACTTCATGAAGCCCGGCACGCCGACTCCGAATCCCTTCGGTGGGACCGACCAGGTCGTCATGAACCCCGGTCAGGGCAGTCCTACGATCGACAAGGCCGCCGGTCCCACGGACCCGGAGATCGCTTTTGTCTCCGTGCAGTCCGCCAGCGGCCGGCCGATCGCCCTGCTGGCAAACTACTCGCTGCACTACGTCGGTCCGGGTGTGGGGGATGTGATCTCCGCCGACTACTTCGGCGTCTTCGCCGACCGCGTTCAGGAACGGCTCGGAGCCGACCGGCTCGACCCCCCATTCGTCGGGATCCTGTCCAACGGCAGCAGCGGCGACATCAACAACATCAACTGGCTTCAGAAGTCGGACGAACGTTGGCCGCCCTATGCCAAGATGAGACAGGTGGCCGACCTGGTCGCCCAGGCAGTCTGCCGGGCCCATGAGAAGATCGAGTTCCACGACTGGGTCCCGCTCAGAGCCCGCCAACAGGAGCTCACGCTGGCCGTACGCAAGCCCACGCCGGAACAGTTGGCCTACGCCCGCGAGGTCCTGGCCAAACCGGAGGATGCGCCCAGACATCACGTGCGCGAACGAATCTATGCGGATCGCGTGCTCGACCTGGCCGATGCGCCGCAGCACAGATCGGTCCCTCTCCAGGCCCTGTATATCGGCGACCTGGGGATCTGCGCCATTCCGTTCGAGGTCTTCGTGGAAATCGGCCTTGAACTGAAGCAGAGCAGCCCTATGGGACAAACCTTCACGATCTCCCACGCCAACGGCAGCTACGGCTATCTGCCCACCGTCCGGCACCATGAGCTGGGCGGCTACGAGACCTGGCTGGGCACGAGCAGCGTGGAGGTTCAGGCGGCCCCCAGGATCGTGGAGGTCCTGCTCTCGATGCTGCGGGATCGCCAGGCGCCCGTTGCGGCCGATCGGTGACTTGCGTGGTGATGCAAACGCATGAAAGGAGAATGAAATGGCCGACAAGCTGGCGATCGACGGCGGACCCAAGACGGTGACCAACAAACTGGCGCCCTGGCCGCGATTCGATGAGAGCGCGATCAAGGCGGTGGAGCAGGTCCTGCGCTCGGGCAAGGTCAACTACTGGACCGGGCCCAAGGGCATGGAATTCGAGAAGCGATTCGCCGCCTGGCAAGGCAGCCGATTCGCGATCAGCACCTCCTCCGGGACGTCCGCTCTGCACGTGGCCCTGAGCGCCCTGGGGATCGGTCCCGGCGACGAAGTGATCGTTCCCAGCTATACGTTCATCGCGAGCAGCTTTTCGATCGTGCAGGCCGGCGCGATTCCGCGTTTCGCCGATGTGAACCGGGACGACCACTGCATCAGTCTCGCGTCAGCGGAGAAACTCGTCGGCACACGGACCCGGGCGATCATGCCGGTGCACCTCTACGGAAACGTGTGCGATATGGGTCCCCTCCTGGAGTTCGCCAAGAGGCATGGCTTGTTCGTAGTCGAGGACAACGCAGAGGCCTTCGGCGGCGTCTACAAAGGGCGCAAGACCGGCACGCTCGGCCACATCGCCGCGTGCAGCTTCTGCCAGAACAAGACGTTCACCACCGGCGGCGAGGGCGGCATGGTCACGACGGACGACGAGGACCTGGCCTGGAACGCCCGCAGCTTCCGCGATCACGGTTACGACGTCAAGGAACGACTGCACCTGCTGGAGTTGGAGCAGAAGCTGCCCTATATTCACAACATGGTCGGCTGGAACTACCGTATGACGGAAATGCAGTCGGCGATCGGCTTGGCCGAGCTGGATCGGATGGACACGTGGAATATGCCCAACCGGAGGCGCAACGCCCACATCATCATGGATGCGGTCAAGGACCTTCCGCAGATCAAGTACCTTCCCGTGGACACCTCGGAGAGGCAGAACGGCTGGTACGTGATGGCCTTCTCCCTGGATATCGAGAACATGAGCTGCGATATCGAGAAATTCGTCGCAGCCGCAGGCGCGGAGGGGGCGCCGTGCTGGAAGGTCTTCTGGCCCCAGTGCCACACGGAGAAGGCCTACACCGAGCACCACGCCTTCGGCCGAAGCGGGTTCCCGTTCAAATCAAAGGAGTACGCCGATCCGCAGAGCGTCGACTACCGCGCCGTGGAGGTCCCCAACGCGATCTGGCACCAGGGCCACACCTTCACGTGCTTCGCCTATCCGACTTTCACGGAGGACGATTGTCGGCAGATCGGGGCGGCCCTGAGGAAAGTGATTCAGGCCTACGCCCAATAAAGGAGACGGCCCATGCGCACGGTCGGATATGCCATCATCGGGTTCGGCGGCATCGCGGAGAATCGCATCGCCAGGGAAGGCTTCGGTCTCGACGGGAGCCGTTTCGCAGGGCATCCCCATGCCACGCTGATGGGCGTCACCGATGTGAACGGGATGCGAAAGGAGGCGGCATCGCGGCTCGGTCTGAAATGGTACGACTCGGTGGACGCGGTCCTGAACGATCCCGAGGTGGAGGCGGTGTTCGTGGCCACGAACAACCGGTCCCACGCCCCGCTGGTCGAGAAAGCCATTCGGGCGGGCCGGCACTGTCTCGTCGAGAAACCGATCGCCACCACCCTGGACGATGCCCGCCGGCTGAAGGAACTCGCGCGGCAGCGACGGATCAGCCTGGCGGTCGATCACATGATGACCGAGAACGCCTACAATCGACGGGCTCGTGAACTGGTCGCGTCCGGCGCCATCGGCGAGGTGAACGACATCTGCCTGCACATGGAGTTCCAGTACGGCGCCGCCAGCGAAGAGGCGTCCGCCTGGCGGTGCGCCGACGCGCTGGAGATCGGCGGACCGATCGGCGACGTGGGCAGTCACTGCCTCTACATGGCGGAGTTCCTGCTCGATGGCCTGGTGAAAAGCCTGTCCTGCGTCTATACGCCGCGTACTCTGAAGATTGCCGTCGAGAACGGAGCCTTCATCCAGTTCCGCCTGGACAACGGGATTCACGGCACGGCCCGCGTCGCCTTCAACCAGCCTCGAGGCGGCCTGGGCGGCACGCTGACCAACCTCGGCTACGAGATCTACGGCGCCGAGGGTGTTCTTCGGGGGTATGGCACGCTCTTCCAGTTGTCGGGCCATCCTGGCGAACCCGTCCCGATCCGCCTGGAACTGGATCGTTTTACGGGGACCGAAGTGGTCGCGATCGACCAGGTCCGGAATATCTACCAGGCGGTGATCGGCCGGCACGCCGAATCCATCCTCAAGGGCCAACCCCTGGACGCAAGCGACGCACTGCACAATCTCGAGCGGGTGCTCGCCTGCTATGCCTCCGCCGAGCGGCAAGGGCAGACGGTGGAATTCTGATGAACGGTTTCGAGAGAATCAACGCGGCCCTGGAAGGCCAAATGCCCGATGCCCGACCGGTGATGCTGCACAACTTCATGATGGCGGCGCGGGAGGCCGGCTATACCATGGCCGAGTTCCGCGAAGACCCGCAGAAGATCGCCGCCAGCTTCATCCGGGCCGTGGAGACCTACGAATACGACGGCATCGTCGTGGATATCGATACCGCCACACTCGCCGGAGCGGTCGGTGTCCCTGTGGCCTTCCCACAGGATCAGCCGGCGCGAGCACATGGATTGTATCTCAAACGACTGGAGGATGCGAAGCGCCTCGACCCGGTCGAGATCGGCGGTTACCGTTACGTGCGCAACTGGCTCGACGCCGTTGGCAGGATCAAAGACCACTTCGGCGACGAGATCTTCATCCGAGGCAACTGCGATCAGGCCCCGTTCGCCCTGGCGAGCATGATGCGGACGCCCCAACTGTGGATGATGGACCTGCTGGAGGACGAGGATAACGCCCTGGCCCTGCTGGAGTACTGCACGGACGTGACCTGCCAGTTCATCCGGCTCATGGCCGGGACGGGTTGTCACATGGTCTCCAACGGAGACAGCCCCGCGGGTCCGGAGATGATCTCGCCGCAGGTGTACCGCCGATTCGCCTTGCCATACGAGAAACGCGTCGTCGACGAGGCCCACCGCCTCGGTCTGCCCTACGCGCTGCACATCTGCGGAAACACCGACGCCATTCTTCGCGACATGCGTGCGACCGGCGCAGATGCCTTCGAACTGGATCATAAGACGGATCTGGGGAAGGCATTTTCGTCTTTCGGCGATGCCGCGTGCATGATCGGCAACATCGATCCCTGTGGCGTGCTCGCCCATGGCACGACCGCCGACGTCGTCCGCGCGACCCAGCGGGTCCTCGATGTCTACGCCGGCTCTCCCCGTCTGATCTTGAACGCCGGCTGCGCCATCCCCGCGGAGACTCCGCCACAGAATCTCAGGGCCCTGATCGCCGCCGCACGCCATCCAGCTTGAGCGTCCCGCCGGCCGGCGGCTTGGATCTCGCTTCCTTCGCCCTGAACCGGACGATCTTCTCGATCAACGCCAGGGGCATCGGCCGGTCGATCGGGAATTGGACCGACCCTTTCGCGCTGCGATAGGCGGCCAGCTCGTCCCGAAACGCCTCGATGCCCGACGGCGTGGGGTAGAATCCGACGTGGTTCTTGAAGGCCGCGAAGTGCACCAGATTGCCGTTCAAGACGAACGTCGGAATCCCGTACGCGATCGTCTCGGTCGCCTCCGGCGCAGCCCTGCGAATCGCGGCCCGCACCTGCCCAAGGATCTCCTGCACCTCGCGCGGAAAGCGGTCGATGTACTCGTCGACGTTCCTGGCTGAATCGCTCGATTTCTTCATTCCTGTCTCCCGATCCTCGCTCTCCGAACGCCTATCTGCATCCGTCAATTCTCGGGCCTGCTTCTGGCCCCATGCGAGACCAGGATTTCCGCAACGTCGATCGCACCACGAAAATTCGCCTCCCACAGGGGAGTCCGGCCCTCATTGTCCACTGCGTTGATGTCCACTCCGTGGGTCAGCAGCCGTTTCACAACATCGAGACTGTGCGTAGACGCCGCATAGTGCAGAGGAGTGGCGCCGTCGCCATCCCTGGCCATCACGTCGGCGCCGGCCTCGATCAGCATACGCACGATCTCGTCATCTCCCGACATGATCAGGTCGCGAGGATGCCCGCCCATGCAGGCCTCGTGCAGAGGAGTCCAGCCGTACCTGCCCTTGACATGCACATCGGCCCCCTGGGCAAGAAGCAGTTTGACGATATCCCTGTGGTGCCCCCACGCAATGGCATGAAGAAGCGGTGTGTCGCCCGCATCGTCTCTCGCATTCACGTCCGCGCCGTGGCCGATCAATAACTCCACAATCCTCGCATGGCCCCCGACGGCTGCTTCGAGCAAAGGGGTCCCGTTGCGCAGGCCGCTGCGTGTGCCGACAGTGGCGCCGTGAGCCAGCAGGGTCTTGACCACGGCGACATGGCCGCGGCCGCTTGCCCACAGCAGGGCCGTCGTGGACGGAGGGTATTCGGGGTCAAAGGAGGAATCCCAGTATGGGTCTGACTCCAGGAGAGCGGCAGCCGAAGGATCGACGTTCGCCCCCGCAATCAGCAGGATCTCGACGATTTCGACGAATCCGTTGCTGGCTGCACAGAACAACGGCGTCCTGCTCCAAACATCTTTCGCATCAACCGTGGCTCCCTTGTCGACGAGCAGTCTGACCACCCCGGCATGTCCCCTGTAAGCCGCCTTGTGAAGCCCGGAGACGCCCCGGTCGGTCGTGGAGTTGACGTCGGCTCCGCGGGCGATGAGCGTTTCCAGGACTTTCTCCGAACCCTCCGAGGCGGCCGTATGAAACAGCTTGTCGATGGTCTGGTCCCCAATATCCAGCTTCGCACCCGCCGCCAGGAGCGTCTCTGCGATGTCCTTGTAGTCGCCGCGGACCGCGTCATAGAGCGGCGTCCGGTCGGAGCCCACCAGGGCATTTACGTCGGCCCCTTTGGAGATCAACAGACGCACCACGTCCAAGTGGCCGGCCGCCGCGGCTTCATGCAGGGGCGAGACGCCGCCCCGACGAACGGCCTGGACGGACGCGCCTGCGTCGATCAACAACTCCGCGGCGTCCTTCCGTCCCTCCCGAGCGGCATGGTACAACGGCGGGACGCCGAACTCGTCCCGCACATCCACCGCCATACCTTTCGCCAGCAGCGCGCGGATGCGTCCGCAGTCGCCGCGCATCGCCGCATCGTGGAGCGGCGTTCTCGCGTTGGCGGGCGGCTTCTTCTGACATCCGCAACACAAACACAGGACGACCAAGCCCAAAGCCGTGATTCTCTCTGCTTTCATCTCTTGTCTCCATGGAGCATTCAACTCCCGTTCGCCCTATTATAAGGCCGATCAAGAACGAGCAGCAACCACCCCAGAAGAAAAGACACGCGAGAACGCATGACTCCTGCAACGCGTCAAACGCAGTCAGTCCCGGCCGAAGGACGTTCGATCTTCTGCGAAGGGGCGAAGGCTGCAGCGTTTGAAATGGATCGACATTACCTTCGGTTGGGCTTGACACGGACAAGCGAGATCGGGTATGATAAAGGAGTTCGCGGTCGGAACACACCGCGAGGCTGCATATCGGAGCATCGCACGGTCAGATACCAAAGGGCAACGGAGGTGTCTCGTGAAGAATGTGCTGTTTCTGCTGGTGGCGGGGTCCGCTTTTTCCATGTCTGCTCATGCCGGCGTGGCCGGGCGCTATGTGTTTCATAATGACTGCGCGTTCGACCAGTACGATCCGTCGGCGAACATCTGGGACGACGGTGCGATCGCCCCGGACAAGGTCCCCCTGATGCCCGGCCAGACCGCCACGTTCGCGAACTACACCTCCTACAATCGGGGCATCAACGGAATCATCGTCGACTTGTTCGGACTTGGCGGCGCCACGCTTGACGCCTCTGATTTCGTCTTCCGCATCGGCAACAACGACGACCCTTCCACGTGGGCAATGGCTGCGGTCCCGACGAGCATCTCCGTCCGCGCCGGCGCCGGCGCCCTGGGCTCCGACCGCGTCACGCTCCTCTGGACGCACAACACGATTCAGAACGAATGGCTTCAGATCAGCATCCTGAATACTCCTGGAACGGGGCTGCCCGCCCCGGACATCTTCTACTTCGGCAGCGCCATCGGCGAAACGGGCGACAACCCCTCGAATGCAATGGTGACCCCACTCGATGAGCTCATCGTCATCAACGCGATAAACAGTGCCGGTGGGGCGTTCTCCGTCGGGATCGACTCCCCTCTCGACTTCAACCGGGACGGCTGGGTGAGTGGCATGGACGCTCTCATCGTGCCGAGTGTACTGAACCAAGCCCCCGCCGCACCGACGCTGCAACTGATTACGGTCCCCGCGTACGACCCCGGCTCCGACAACCAGCCCGTGATCCCTGCGCCGGGCGCGGTCCTCCTGACGACAATCGGGACAGGTGTCGTCGGTTGCCTGCGGAGACGCCGCGTCCTATAGGTGGCGCCGGACGGAGATCCTGCAACTGATCTTCGAGCCGACTGCGCCCATGATGCGCTCATAGCTGACGGACAAATAGGGACTGTCCCTCGGTCCGCCCCTCGGTCCGCCGGTATCGTGAGAGGCGCTTAACGCGATCCGTTCGCCTGGTCGAAGGCCTTCCGCTTTCCCGAAGGGCAGCGGTCTGGAAAGCCGGAGGCGTATGAACGTAACAACTTGAATAGAAGAGAGTTATGTCTCGCGCAGAGACGCAGGGACGCAGAGAAGAGAGAAGGCAGGAGGGAGGCAGGGTAGATGGGGATTGGCCTTCGGCCCGCGCCGCCGGGCATCCTGATTCGGTGGGCCGGGCGACGAGCGTTTCTTCGTAGGTCGGGCGCCCGCGCCCGACCTTGCGAGACGAGCGAGGACGCTCGTCCTACGA
>CALEZT010000114.1 GCA_937927975.1 uncultured Phycisphaerales bacterium | reverse complement strand
GACCCCCGAGATCTACACTCTTTCCCTACACGACGCTCTTCCGATCTTCTCCACCGCCCACGGCTTGTCCGTAGAGCGAGGCACCTTCGACCAGGTGGTAAAGACCAAGCTGGAGATCATGGTGCCCGACGAACTGGTGGAGTTGGTGGTTCAAGTCATCCAAAGAACCGCGCACACGGGCCTTGCCGGTGATGGACGCATCTTTGTCATCCCGGTCGAGCAGACGGTGAAAATTCGTACCGGGGAGCGGGACACTTGGACGTGACGAAAGACAGGGAAGAAGAGGTCTTTGAGGGCAAATGGTATCGTTGACTCTCGCGCGACTACGAAGGACCGCGCATCCGCGTTGAGTGAACAAGTCACGGAGGATTGTATGTTGGCGACGTGCACCCACAAGACCAGACAGCAGCACAGACAGAGACACCGCAGAGGTCGGCGTGTTCGACTGTGGCCGGTTATTGCGATGAGTGTGACGACCGGGACTCTCATATTGGGCACAGTCGCCAGCGGGCGTCGAAGTCTTGGCATGGACGGCTATGTGCACATCAATCTGCAGCTTCTCTTTCTGGAAGTCTGCATGATCGTGATGACAGTATGGATGGCGGTGAAATGGATTCGATACCACCGATAAGCGGTGAATGAACGGACGCGAATGACGCTTGCACATGGTGAATTCGCCGATCCACATGATCAGCCCCGCAAATGGCGTGTCGGCTAATCAAGGAGAGAAACCTGGGAGTTGACCTGATACGGTGGGCGAGCCGCACTGTGGCCCGTTGGTTCCTTTATGGGTTGCTGATAGAGAACGCCGTTCATGTCAGCAATTGTGAACGCGGCAAGAACGCGGTGTAGTGTTTCGGGAGTGCAAGAGATGAATGCAGTACGAGTAGCCACATTAGTGAATTTACTGGCCTTGTCGGGCGCATCTGCCGGATGTATTAGCACCAGGACCAGTCTACTCGATCCAGGACGTATCTCTGTTGAGATACAGGCTAATGAGAGAGTGGATATCCTATGGCCGGACGTCTATCGACAAGATGGCCGCATATGGGCTTATGGGGCCTTGAAGCAACGAGGCTACAGAACCCAAACCATTAGACGGCACGTGGATATCGAGGTGCGGGGTGAGGATGGGGCCGTCCAGTTCCGGACGTACTCAAAGGACATACCTGTCCCTCCGAACAGAGTGGGCAGAGGACCGGGCTGGACGCGATTCAGAGTCGAGTTGCCTGATGTGATCCTGGACAATGCGAAAATCGTAATGACGGTTCACCTGGGCGAACATCCTGAAAGGTGAAGATCATGGCAGAACAGGCGGTATATAGGGTAGAGGGACTGGACTGTGGCGATGAAGTGGCCGTTCTCAAGAAGGCTTTGGGGCACAGCCCGGGGATCGTCCAGTTGGATTTCGATGTCGTGAACGCCCGGATGGCAGTGACGTATGAGCCGGACAGAACATCGTCCGAGGAACTGATTCGAGTCGTGAAGTCCACTGGCATGAAGGCCATCCCCTGGGAACAGCGGTCCGAAGACAAGACCGTGTCATTCTGGCAGCGAAGGGGACGGCTCGTAATGACCGCCGCCAGTGCGGTCCTTCTGCTGGCGGCACTGCTCAGCCATTGGCTGCTGCATGGCGGTCTGCTGGACGCGTTCTCCGCAGGGGAATCAGAGTCACACGTCTTGCCGATGATATCGATTGTCCTGTACCTTGCCGCGACAGTTGCCGGGGCGTGGTATGTAGTGCCAATGGCCTTTTCCGCCGTTCGGCAATTGCAGCCGGACATGAACCTGCTCATGACCGTGGCGGTCATCGGGGCCATCGTTATCGGCGAGTGGTTCGAGGGTGCGACCGTGGCATTCCTGTTTGCCCTGGCGCTGCTGTTGGAGCACTGGAGTGCGGGCCGCGCCCGCCGGGCCATCGGCGCACTGCTGGACTTGTCGCCCAAGACGGCTCGCTATCGCGATCCCGAGTCCGGCGAAATCAGGGAAGTGCCCGTCGAACAGGTCCCGGTGGGCGTCATGGTCTTTGTCCGCCCGGGCGAGAAGATCCCACTGGATGGGACCGTGACGGCGGGGCGCTCCACCGTCAATCAAGCCCCTATCACAGGTGAATCCATGCCTGTCGAAAAGGAGGCCGGGGAGGAGGTGTATGCAGGCACCATCAACGAGGCCGGCGCATTGGAGGTCAAGGCGACAAAGCCGGCGAACGATACCACGTTGAGCCGAATCCTTCACATGGTCGAGGAGGCCCAGTCGCGTCGGGCGCCGGCCCAGCAGTGGGTGGACCGCTTCGCCTATTACTACACGCCCGCCATGATGATCCTGGCGGCGGCCATCGCCTTCGTGCCGCCCTTGGTGTTCTCGGCCTCCTGGACCGATTGGTTCTATCGCGGCTTGGTTATCCTGGTCATTGCCTGTCCGTGTGCCTTGGTGATTTCTACGCCGGTCAGCATCGTGTCGGCCCTGACGGCGGCGGCGCGGAACGGCGTATTGATCAAAGGTGGAGCATACATAGAAGCGGCAGGTCGATTGAAGGCGATTGCGCTGGACAAGACAGGCACACTTACTTATGGCCGGCCTGAAGTCCAACAGGTCGTTCCTTTGAACGGTCATACGGACCGCGAGCTCCTGGCAATCGCAGCGGCCTTGGAGGCTAACAGCGAGCACCCCCTCGCACGGGCCATCCTCCAGAAGGCAGCAGCCTTGGACATCCAACTGCCGAGAGCAGAGGATTTTCAGGCGGTGAAGGGAAAGGGAGCTCAGGCACGGATCGATGGTCGGAGCTATTGGATCGGCAGCCATCGACTCATGCACGACAAAACACAGGAAACCCCTCTCGTTCACACCCGAGCGGAGGAACTCGAAGCCCTCGGCCATACCGTTGTGGCGGTTGGCAACGACGAGCACGTTTGTGGTCTCATCAGCATTGCCGATACCGTGAGGGCGGATGCGAAAGAAGCGATAAGGACGATGAAGAGGGCGGGGATCAAGAAGATCGTGATGCTCACGGGCGACAATGCCGGAACCGCCAGAGCGATTGCGCAGGACATTGGGGTGGACGACATTCGAGCAGAGTTGTTGCCGGACGACAAGGTCGCTGCCGTTCAGTCGTTGGTCGAGGAGTTCGACGATGTGGCTATGGTGGGCGACGGCATCAATGACGCCCCGGCGCTGGCTGCGGCCACTTGTGGGATTGCGATGGGTGTGATGGGGACCGATGCGGCCCTTGAGACCGCAGATATAGCCCTGATGTCCGATGAGCTGGGGAAGATTGCCTGGTTGATCGAGCACTCGCGCCGCACGGTGGGCATCATCAAGCAGAACATTTCCTTTTCGCTGGGGCTGAAACTGCTGTTCATCGTGCTCACTCTGCTCGGTGTAGCTTCTCTCTGGGCTGCCATCGCGGCTGACACCGGCGCCACGTTGTTGGTTACTTCCAATGCATTGCGCCTCTTGAACAGTCGCGTGACTTAAAAGCTGCATGGGACCGATACATGAACGCGAGACTTGCAGGGATTGCGGTTCGGTCGATGAGCATACGGATGCTGATCGTATTCTGGGCCGGTAGTGTATTCCTGGCGTGGGCCTGCCTGGTGGGTGGCTGGTTTGTCGCCAAAAGTGAACTGCGGAACCTGGGAAATCAAATCGTGATGGATACCAAGGCCCTTGGCGCTTCGCGGGAACTCGAAGCGGAGATTCTCGCGCATGAACGGGAGTATCTTCTCTGGCAGGCGACAGGTCTTGATTACCACTACCAGCGCCACGACGAACACTTGCGCACGGCAGAGAGTATCGCTGCACGACTTGATCCTTATGCGACGACGGATGAAGAGCGAGAGATCGAGGAGCAAGTCCAGGAAAAGATGAGAGCTCTGCGGGAACGGGGCAATTCTTCACGCTCAGCATTTTCGGAAGCTGAATCTCGGATCACGGACGAGCTGCTGGCCACAGTGAATCGTTTCCAGACGCAGCATGAAGCCCGGATGAATGAGACTGTCCAGGCGGCTGATCTTGTGCATAGGGCTGTCAGCGGTGGGGCAATCGTCCTTTCGCTGGGCACAGCGGGCCTGCTGTTTGCTGGAGCGCTCGCCGTGGTCAACCGAGTGATTCGTCCTGCCCTGGCAATGACCCACGCCTCTTCTGCCATCGGTCAGGGCGACTTTTCCGCGAGGGCGCCGGTCCTGCACGACGACGAACTCGGCTCGCTGGCCCGGACCTTCAACAACATGGCGGTCGATATCGCCGACCGTGAGAAGAACCGCCTACAGTTTGTGGCGATGGTGGTACACGATCTCAAGAACCCGCTGCTCGCCATCGAGATGGCCGGTCGCCTGCTGCGGAAGTCCATCGAGAACGAGCAACAGCGGAGCAGCTATCTTGACGCCATCGCCACCGAGGTGAAACGCCTTCGCGGCATCGTCCGCGACCTGACGGATGATATCCAAGTGGCGAGCGGCCGGCTTTCCATTCGCAAGACGCGAGTGGACCTGGTCGCTCTGGTGCGACAATTGGTTCAGACGCAGGCCGAAGCCTTCTCAAGCCATGAGATCGTCCTGCAACCCAGCGGAGAGTGCTTTGTGCTCGGCGATGCGGAGAGAATCGAGCGGGTTGTGCAGAACCTGGTTTCGAACGCCGTCAAGTACAGCACTCCCGGCACGCGCGTCACGGTGCGCGTGGAGACACGGGAACAACTCGCGGTGCTGAGCGTCTCGGACGAGGGGCCGGGCATCCGCGAAGAGGACTTGCGAACGCTCTTCCAGCCTTTCGGACGTGGCCAGATCGGAAGAGCACACGTCTGAACTCCAGTCACCGAATAC
>CALEZT010000113.1 GCA_937927975.1 uncultured Phycisphaerales bacterium | reverse complement strand
GGCTGTATTCCCGGCACTCGGTCATAAGGCGTGCGAAGGCCTCTTGCTTTTCCGGTCGCAACTGGCCGCACACCGCATCCATCTTGAACAGGGCAAAGCTGTAATCGCGGCACAAGCCAACCAGCATTCTGATGCGCGCCTGTTCCTCGGCCGGCGTGTCGCCAAATCCATCCGGGCCGAGCCACACGCCGAGGCGGCAGCCAAAGCTTTTCGCGAGTTCGTAGATGGGCGCGAAGCCGCGCGGGAACTGCGCCTTGAACTTGTCGCTGTCCATGCGGCCGTAGTATTGCGGGCCATCAATGTTGCCCGCGTCAAAGGCGTAGATGTCGAGCTGCATCCCATACTCATCATGGAGCCACTTGAAGAACTCCAGGTTGACCAGAGTCTGCGCCTCGGTGGAGCCTTCGTTGCGGTTGTTGATCCACGAGAAATACTGGGAGCGCGACGGGCTTAACTCGGTGGCTCCAGGCACAATGGCGGGGCGTCCTTGCTCGGCGGGCGGGGCATTTGCCGGCTCTGACGCCGCGTGACAATTTACTCCGAAGCCGAGGTGAAGACAGAACAGCAGAAGAGCGAGTTTCGGTTTCAAGTGAGTTTGGGGCTTGCTGTTCGTGAGGTAGCCGAGCCGCTTGGTTGTCTTGCGTTTCATTATCGTACCTTTCCTTGATCGTTTGGACGACTTGCCGCACCCGCCAATTCCTGATGGGTCGCGATGGGAATATAGCCCGCTTCCATGCTGCGCGAACCGCTCTTCCGTGTCGGTTGCTCGTTCGGATGATCATCTTCATGAATGCAACCTTGTGATGAGCTGTCAGAGACGCCGGGACGCCGCCTTGATGATGAGCACGGGTTCATCCAACGCCGCATCCATCGTGAGGCCGAAGGTGAACTCCGGGCCGATTTTGTCGCTGGGCTTGGTGGGGTCCAGCCCCCACATGGACCCATAGCCTGCCGTCAGTCTTCGTCGCATGCTCCGCTCGCGCAGACTCCGTCTTCGTCGGTCGCAGCCCCAGCCGTCAGATCATAGCATTTTGTGATATTGTCTACAAGAGAATTCGATCCCTGCTCCGCAGGGTCTTCCGGTCAGACCCCGCAAGACGATGGCGACTCCACCGCCCCCCGTCTCGTTACAGGGCAAGAGTTTCAATGGAGAGGCTTCTTTCGATGGTGTTGGTCCATGGCCAGCGTACCCTGAGTTCCTTTTCCGGTAAGGACTTGCATCAGGAAGTCGGGACTCCAGCCCGCCATGCGGCGCTTCATGATGTTGCTTTGCTTGCCTGGATGTTGCTTGATGAAGCCGATTGACGTTCGACCGAGGGTCGGGAAGATCATCGAAGAACCGCAGCAGGTTGACCGTATCCGGAGCACCCATCACCAGCATAGAGAATCCTCTCATGTAAAAGCATGTCACACGAAACGATTCTCCGCGAAAACCCCTTACCGCGCCAGCACAATTTACCTGAAGGTGCGCTGGCCCTGGGCCCCACCCCCACAATGTCCATTATTTCTTTTGTACACAATAGCATAACTGGTAGTATGTATCGCAGCGATGCACAGGTTCTCGCTCTGTCCGATACGGCCGTCGCATGGGAATGCATGAACTTCGATGGTGTGGCGACGGCGGGTCTTTCGCGTCGGCTCGCCGAAACAGCGAAAGAACTCTGGGGAAGGATCAGACCTGATGCGGTTGATACCGATAAGGAGGCTGAATGATGAAGGCGCAACAGAGGCGTACACCGGTGGAAGGACTCGCTCCACGGGCGATGAGCGTCGCTGTCATCAGACGACTCGGGTTCACCCTCATCGAGCTGCTTGTCGTGATCGCCATCATCGCGATTCTGATGGGGATTCTGATGCCGACCCTGAGCCGGGCCCGGGAAAGCGCCAGGAAGGTAGCTTGCCTGAGCAATATCAGGACCCTGGGGTTCGCGAACGTGCTGTACGCGGCGGACTGCGATAACCGGCTCGTTCCGTTCGTAGATCCGACGCAGCGTTTCACTTTGAACAACGGCTCGACGCAGTCCCTGCTATGGTGCAATATCCCGGCCTACATAGCGGCCCTGAATGCCACGGCAAAAAACACCCTCGATTTCCCCGTCATATCCGCTGGGACCAGCGCCACGGGGAACTATGCCCTCCCGAAGAAGCTGCGGTGTCCGAGCTGCATAATCGACAAGGACGCGTACTGGGCGCGCCAGATCGGCGGCGCTACGCGTTGGGAGATTCGAACGACGTACGGCTACAACGTCCAGGATGCCACGCGAGGCTATGACGCCGAGGTTTATCGTGGCAAGGGTTTGCCTCAGTTGAAGATCAAACAGCCGTCGCAGAAGATCATCTTCATCGACAGCTCGGACTGTGTCGTGGATATGCCCAGGGCGAACTACGTCATCTACTGGGATCGAGTCGGTGAGATTTATGAACACCCGGACAAGATCCGGCTAACGTCCTACCGGCACAGCGAAGGGGCGAATGTCTCTTTTGTGGACGGCAGTGCGGCCTATCGCAGGAAGGAAACCGTATTTCAATTCATCGGCTCGCCGAACACCGATGGAGGCAGTGAGGACGTTTCTGCAAATGAGAAGATGTGGTTCATCTTGCCGTAATTCGACGTCTTATTGAAGGGAGTCTGCTGTGAAGATATGCCGATACGACAGGTCCGGCGAGAAGGCGGCGTTCGGCCTGTTGTCTTATCGCGTGGCAACCGCCCTGTCCTTGGTTATGGCTCTTTCTGCTCCGGCGCAGGTCTCCGATTTCTATGCCTATTATACACGTCTGGATTACGACGATCGCGGCAACACGGGCAAGTACGCCGACCTGGTTGTCCGTGTGGGAACGGCGGGGACATTCGTGTTCAGTCGTGAATACGGCTACGTGCCCTACTGGCAACCTTCCCAAACGAAGTACTTCGCAGACCGAATACTGCCCGTAAGCGGCGACGGACCCGCGGAAAGGCCCGACAAGACCAACAAGTGCTCCTACGTTCGCCTGATTGAGAATTCCCCTGACAGGGTCGTTGTCCACTGGAGGTATGCTCCCGATCTGAACAGTGCGCACTTCACCGATTTCCGCAAGAGCTATCAGGGCGATATGGGTCGCTATTTTGCCGACTACGCGGAGGAGTATTTCACAATCACCGCCGCAGGACAGGTTACGAGGAAAGCGAGGATGGGCTGCTATCGGCTGGATGACTGGAACGATCCCTTGAACGAGATCACGCAGGAGCTGGAGTTGACCGGTTCAGGCATTCTCGTGAAGAAAACTGTGCCGGCCCGACGGCAGGATCTGCCGGGAGAGGCGGTTCCGGGGGCTCCCCTGGTCAAGGGCGGAGTCGAGTCTCCTGCGGTATGGATGCGATTCGACGAAGGACTGGACGTCAATCACGACTTCGCCCAGGAGAGCGTCAAGGGATACAGGTGTGCCATCGGCGGCGTGGACAGCTACTGGAGAAAGGGTGTATCCGGAACGTGCTTGTCGTTTGATGGATACACCAACAAGGTGACCTTGCCTGCCCGCGAACTGCCGGACATTCGTGGCGATTTCACGATCCAAGCCTGGATCGCGCCTCAGGAGTATTCCTGGAACTGGTCGGGGATCGTCGATCATGACCAGGACAAGCAGGCCGGATACCGTCTGGCGATCAATCACCTGGGCCAGATTGGTCTGCACGCGCATGTGGACGGAGAGTGGCAAGGGCTGGTTACGACCAGGACGGTGGACCTGCTGAAATGGACCTTCGTGGCCGGGGTATATGAAAGAGCCAAGGGCTTCTCGATCTACCTCGACGGAGTCCTGGCAGGTTCCCAACCGGCGACGGGACCCATCCAGGACGCCCGGGATCTGGACCTCTACATTGGCATGGCTCATGAGAAGAGCCATCCCTGGGCTTTTGAGCGGAATATCACAAAGGCCTTTCGCTCCAACATGGTCTTCAGCGGGCTCATCGACGAGGTCCGGATCTTCGACCGGGCCTTGAATTCATCGCAAGTCCGCGCGGACTACGAGGTCTTCAAGCCCGAGATCCTGACGCCCCTGCACTATTGGGTATTGCCCGCGGGACCCCCGGAGACCGGAGGATTCGGAGCGGCGTATACGAAGCTGCGATTCAGTCCGGAATGGGACGGCCTATGGCGAGTGGGGGACCACGCGGACATCGTCGTCTCCTTTGACGATCGACCCAACCGGTTCGTCTTCTGGCGGGGAACGAACTACCTTCCGAGCCTGGTCACGCAACCGGGCCCAAAGGGCATCTGGGTCAACGACCAGGGACCGGAGAACTACACCAACCAGTGTTTCGAACACATGTCGGATAAGATGTGTCGGTATTCACACGTGCGACTGATCGAGAATACCGATGCCAGGGTGGTCGTGCACTGGCGTAATGCGAGCGTGAGCATCAGCTATGAGTGGCTGCAACTGGACAAAGCCGGATGGGGACTGTGGACAGACGAGTACTGGTACATCTATCCCGATGCCGTATCCGTCCGGTACCAGGTGAGCGGGCGACTGGCCGACTTCCCGGACACGCAGACCCAGCAGAATGAATTGCTCAATCCGCCGGGGACTCGGCCTGAAGACAACGTTCCCTACGATTCGATCACCCTCTCCAACATGGAGGGACAAACCGAGTTGTGGAACTACTCGGTGGGTCCGACGTTCCGCAAGGGCCCGCCGATCTCCGGCGAGAAGAACCTCGTGTATATGAATCTCAGGTCCGAGTACAAGCATTTCAATATCGGTCAGACCGGTTCGCACTGGGTCCCGTACAGCCAATGGGAATCCATGAGGCTCGCTCCCGGATTCACACGCTATAACGCCTGGAACCATTATCCGGTCGGTCTGCTGCCGAGCGACGGCACCGTCGCGACCGGCAGAGACCGGACCAGCAGTTCCTGCCTGGGCACACTCAACGGCTTGCACCATCGTCTGGAAGATGGCCGAATGGAGGCATATAATATCTACGGGATGACAGACCTTCCCGCCGCCGGACTGAGGACCTTGAACCGTTCCTGGAATTCGCCCGCGGCCATCACGGATTTGAGCGGCTGCCAGGGCACCGGATACGACAAGAGACAGAGAGCGTATCCGATGAAGAGGGAATCGGACCGGCTGTCCTTCCGCCTGAACGGTTCAGAGGATACCCCCGTTCTGAATCCTTGCTTCGTCATTACCGCGTGGGGCGGGCAGTCTTCAGCTCACCTCGCAATCGACGGAAAGGCACAGGTTCCCGGCCCGAGTTTCAGGCAAGGAATCATCAGAGATACCGATGGCACGCAAACCATGATCATCTGGGTCAAGCAACAATCCGATCAGCCCCTGCAATATGAAATCTACTGAGCAGACTCAACCGACAAAGGCATGGAGATTCGCCTGCGTCTCGTGCCTTCCCCTGTCGTACAGTGTACAGGAGCGACGCATATGACGGCACGTGAGAGTTCCCGGCGGACGCCTGGCGACAAGGGATGGACGAGCTACCAACGTCTGGTCACGGCGCTCCATCATCGCGAGCCGGATCGTGTCCCGTTCGATCTGGGCGGCTCCATGGTCACCGGGATCAATGTCCGTGCTCTGACGGCGCTGCGCCAAGTGCTCGGCTTGCCCGGCGAGGCACAAGTGCTGGATCGCGTCACGCAGATGGCCGACACCGGCGACGACGTGCGGGAGCGTCTCCGCGTGGACGTGCGAAGCGTACGGCCCTCTGCTCCGGTCCGGCCCGGTTTGGCCCATGACCTCGGCATGATTGGGGACTACTATCGCTTGATCGACGAGTTCGGGATGGGCTGGCAAATGCCCAGGCAGGGTGGACACTACTATGACCTGTACCTCAGCCCCTTGGCGGATTGCCAGACCGTGCAGGACGTCGAGCGCTATCCCTGGCCGGATGCGCTCGACCCAGCCCGCTATGAAGGTTTCAAGCAGCGCGTCGATCAGGTGGTCAGCCAACAGAAGTCCGGCGTGGTGATTGAGCGAATGCACGCGGGCATGTGGGAGCATGCCATGTGGATGCGCGGATACGAACGGTTCTTCATGGATATGGCCACGGATCCTGCGATGGTCCATGCGATCATGTCGAAGGAACTGGAGATCAAGATGGCCTATTGGGGCCGCGTCCTTGATCTGCTCGACGAGCACACCCTGGTCCTCTCCACTGCCGACGACTTGGGCACGCAGTCCGGTCCGCTGGTTTCCGTGGCGATGTACAAGGATCTGATCTGGCCGTACCACTGCCGGCTCTTTCAGTTTCTCAAGAGTCGGGCCCGGACCGAGATCTTCATCTTCTTCCATTGCGACGGAGCGATCTGGGAGTTCATCCCCCTGTTGATCGAGGCCGGCATCGATATCCTCAATCCCTGGCAGGTCAATTGCCGGGGCATGGGCGACATCCGGCGGTTCAAACAGGAGTACGGGAACGACCTGACCATCTGGGGCGGCAGTTGCGATACCCAGGTCGTGCTGCCGTTTGGCACGCCCCTGCAGGTACGCGACGAAACGCGCCGTCGTATCGAAGACCTGGCGCCCGGCGGAGGATTCGTGTTCGCCCCGATCCACGTGATCCAGGCCGGCGTTCCGCCGGAGAACATCCTCGCGTGGTGGGAAACCCTGCAGGCCTATGGCCTCTATGATTAGTTCGTTGAAGTCGAGCCGCCCAATCATATCTGTTACGGCGGCCGGAGTAGGCAAGAATGCTGTTTATGAAGCCTAACAAACGACAACGTGAAGTGTGCTGTTCCGTTGAACACGGAGAGTCAATATGGTCATCGTTGAGTCCTACGCTAATGCTGTCATTATGTGTATTGTCACTATGATGTGTTGGGGATCCTGGGCCGATACCCATAAGTTGACCACCAGAGAAATGGCGGATCGCAGAAGAACTCAAACAGCGATCTTCGAAAGGGCAGGTCATGCACAGTTCTCTTTGTAGGGCGTCTCCCCCGATCCATCTCGTTCGCAAAGACACGATTGCGGTCGTGCTCGCCCTGGTGGCGGCATTTGCTTCTACGGCACGGGCAGGGGACTTCTATGCGTGCTACACCCGGCTGGATTACCATCAGCCGCAGGAGCAGTCCTTGCTTGGCCGGATTCCAGTCAACGCCGCCAAGGTGTTTGCCGGGGACCAGGCCGACAGGGCCGACCAAGCCCCCCGGCCGCCCCGGGAGGGCGCCATCCGCTGGGGCCGATACGCCGATCTGATCGTAAACGTGGCCACGGGCCGCCGCCTTGTGTTTGGCCGGGCCGCCGGTTACCTTCCCTATCTCGAGACTCCCAAGGGCAGGTTCCCGCTCCAGCCGCTCGCCGATTGCCGACCGGATACCCTGTGCCTTAGCTCATTCGTCCGTGTTGTCGAGGACCGGCCGGAGCGGATCGTCGTTCACTGGCGCCATGTGCCAGACCCCGCCAGCGTTGTGATGACTGAAGTCGTGCATGAGATTCTTGCCATCACGCCCGATGGCAAGGTGCGGCGTGAGGTCCGCGTCGGCACCCCGAAGATCGAGGATTTCAACGACCCGGCCAACGTGACGAGCCAGGAACTGAATCTAACGGATGACGGAGTCACCGAGTTGTCGCTGACCAAGGCTTCGCAGTCTGACTCACCCCTCGCGCCGGTGGCCGGCGCGCCCGTCCGCCAGCCCCCCGCCCGACGACCGGCACTCGGGTTCATGTTCGACGACGGCCTGGCGGCCAACCGAGGCGAAGCACGCGAGCTGGTTAACGGGACGATCTGTCCCGTCGCTGGCAACAAGGCCCTCTGGAAAAAGGGTGTCTCCGGCACGGCACTGGCATTCGATGGGTACTTCTCCAAAGTCGAACTGCCCAAGGCAAAGGTTCCCGCCCTGACTGATCAACTGACCGTCGAGGCATGGGTGGCGCTCGGGGCCTATCCGTGGAACGACGCGGGAATCGTCCACTGCTCGGCGGGGGAGCCAGTATCTCCGGAAGACTACAAACACGGCTATCGCGATCCATACACCTACAGCCCGTGGAAGATGGGAGGTTTCATGCTTGGCGTGGATCCCTACGGCCGCCCCATCTTCAAACTCAACGGGCGGCAGGTCGGCGGGGGCGTCCTCGAACCCAAGGACACCGTCCCCGCGCGGGAGGTGTTGGCAACCTACCGTTGGACCCATCTGGCGGGCACGTACGGCAACGGCCGGATGTGCCTTTATGTTGACGGCAGGCTGGTATCATCCGAACCCGCGTCCGGCCCCGTCGTGCTGCCCGACCGGAATCTGTTGATCGGTCTCAACGGCGATGCCCAGCGGGTCTCCGATCCCGTGTCCCACAGCAAACGGGCCGCCAACAACAACCTGCCTCTCGTTTATGGCATCGAGGGTCTCATCGACGAGGTGAGGATCCACGTCCAATCGCTCTCAGCCGACGAAATCCGCGGTTCCTTCGAGGCGTTTTGCCCCCCGGCAGATGCGGTGGCCAAGCCGGATCTGGAACGGCGCATCCTGCCGGGCACGGTCACCGGCCAGCCGGCGGCGAAGTTCGGCGCATCCTGTGAGACGCTGAAGTTTCACGAGTTGTGGGACAACCTGTGGCGGTCGGACCCGTATCGTGACATCATCGTTCGCTTCGACACGCTTCCGGGCCGCGTGGTCTTCTGGCAGGGGATCAATTTCGGCTCCGGATGGGTAACCGAGAACAACAAGTGGATGGCCGACCAGAGTTGGGAAATCGGCGGCCCGCACGGTTGCGCCGAGCACATGGCCGACAAACGCGGACGCTTCAATCATGTCCGGCTCATCGAGAACACCGACGCCCGCGTGGTGGTCCACTGGCGCTACGCATCCATTGATGTCGGCTACGTCTTCGGGCGGACCGGCATCTGGGCGGACGAGTATTACACGATCTACCCGGACGGCGTGGGCGTCCGCCACGTCGAGGGCATCAACGGCGGCTGGCACGACACGCAGTTCCTTTGCGAACCGGGAACAACCTGCCTGGACAACATCGATCTCACGGCCCTGACCGTGGCCAACACGAAGGGCCGGAGCGCGGATTTGACCTGGCGATTGCCCAACCATGTTCCCCCCAATCCGATCGAGGATGCCTGTATCAAGCTGATCAACTTCAAGTCCCGGTGGAGAGTATTCGCCATCTACCAGGAGGAGGGGGCCGACATTGGCCAATGGGGTGAACAGGAGCAGTCAAAGCACACCCCCGATCCATTCGCCGGCCCGTGGAACCACTGGCCGGTGGGGCTCAATCCCTCCGACGGCCGCTATGCGGTCTCGACCGACCGCGTGACGCACGCCGCCCTTGGTGGCGGTAACCCCGGCAGCACGATTCTCCACGGTTTCACCGACCAGCCGGCACCGAGCCTCGCGGCACTTGCCAAGTCTTGGAACCGCCCGCCGGCAGTCGAAGATGTCCGCAATGGCGAATCCAGAGGCTACGACCGCAACCAACGCGCGTACGTCCTGACAGCCGCCGCCCGTTCGATCTCACTGACCCTGCGGGGATCGAAAGACTCGCCGATCCACAACCCGTGCTTGGTCATCGGAAACTGGGACAGTGCGGCCGCTGCACGCGTCACGATCAACGACAAGGAAGTCGCGCCGGGCAAGGCCTTCCGGCAGGGAGTCGTTCGCACCCCCACCGGCGGAACCACGAGGATCCTCTATTTTGACCTACGGTCCGAATCCACCGCCCGCTTTGAAATCCGTGAGGCATCATTAGAATGACGTCCAATCCTGAATCTGAATCCCACCAACCATCATGAGGAGATCGCCGTGAGAACATTGCTTTACTTGACGTTTCTGCTTACGTCGCTCGTCCCGGCCCAAGCCGAGTTCTGCGCCTATTATACCAAGATCAAATCCGGCGAAGCGTTCGAGGAGTATTCTCGCACCGGACCGGAGGCGGACATTGTGGTCCGCGACATCGGCCCGGACCATGGGCGATTCGTGTTTTGGCGAGGCTCGAGCTACCTCCCGTATTTCGAGGCCAAAGGCGGAAAGTGGTTCGTGCCGGAGTTGACCGAGCGTCAAGGTGACGGCCCGCGTGAGAGACCGGACAACGTGAACACCTACTCGGTGGCCCGCATCATCGAAAGCTCACCGGACAAAGTCGTCATCCACTGGCGTTACCTGCCCACGTTCGAGGGCACGAACCCGCATTACAATGCGGTGAACCTGCCCAAGCATCTCAAGAAACTCGGCGGCAAGCCGCCCTCGCATCTTGTGGATCCAACCCGCTTCGTGGATGAGTATTTCACGATCACGCCGGAAGGCAAGGTCACGCGCACTTTCAAAGCGGGCACCGCGAAATACAACGACTGGCTGGCACCAAGTAACCTCACGGTTCAGGAGTTGGGTCTCACTGCAGAAGGAATCGCCGTCGAAAGCACCAAGGTGCCACCACCGCCCGCACCGGCCAAGCCAGTCTCCGGCCGCGCGATCCACGACAAGGTGGTCGTTCAGCCGGTGCGATGGTGGAAGTTCGACGAAGGCACCGGTGATATCACCAAGGAAAGCTCAGCCGGCGAGGCCTGCGCGATTGGCGGGCACATGAGCTATTGGAAGCAGGGCGTTTCCGGTACCGCGCTGGCTTTCGACGGCTACCACAGCGTCGTCCGCCTGCCTGCGGATAAGGCTCCCTCGATTTCCGACGCGGTCACCCTCGAAGGATGGGTGGCGCTTGGCGCCTATCCGTGGAACTGGACGCCGGTGGTCCAACAGGGGCATGAGGAAAGTTACGCATTATCCATCGGACCGCATGGCTCCGTGGCCATATCGGTCAAAGCCGGCGGCCAACTTGTCAAAGCGGAGTCCAAGCCTCAGCTTGTTACGAAGCGCTGGTATCATGTCGCGGGAACCTACGACAAGAGCAGCGGCGCCGTCCGTGTGTTCATTGATGGCAAGCTCTGCAACGAACAGGCCGCGCCCAAGGATGGCGTCGCCCGTAGCGAAAGCCCGATCCAGATTGGCAAAGGCACGCCCATGGGCCAATCCGATCCGGTTCGGTTCGCGGATCCGCACGATTTTTCTTTCGACGGTCTTATCGACGAAGTGCGGATCTACAACATCGCCATGACGTCGGAACAGGTGGCCGCATCGTGCGCTCTGCTCGGCATGTCCAATCCGGCGCGCGCCAAGCCGGATCTCGACCGGCGGGTTCTTCCGGCCGGCCTCAAGACCGGGAAGTTCGGCGCCTACTACACGCATCTGCCGTTTTACGACACTTGGGAAGGCATGTTCCGCTTCAGCGAGCACCCGGACGTGGTCGTCGAGTTCGACCGGCAGCCGACGAGCTTCGTATTCTGGCGCGGCGTTGGATTCATCACCATGATGGTCAACGAAAAGGGTGAATGGTATAGCAACGAGTTCAACGAAACATGGGGTCGTTCGGGCGGCCAGGGTTGCCAGGAGCCGATGTCCGACAAGGAGGCGTTCTCGAACCACGCCAAGATCCTGGAGAACACCCCGGCCCGCACCGTGGTGCAGTGGCGTTACCCATTGGTCGATGTCTTCCACACGATCGCCAATTACGACGAAAAAACCGGTTGGGGTGATTGGAGCGATTGGACCTATACGATCTATCCGGACGGCGTGGCGGCAAAGACCATGCGGCTGTGGTCGAGCGGTCCGATCAACCACGAATGGCAAGAAGGCATGGTCATCACGGGACCCGACCAGCACCCGGAACAAGTCGTGGAAACCGACCCGACGCTTGTGCTGGCCACCCTCGCCGGCGAGGTCCGCGAGTATTCCTGGAAGAACGGACCGCCACGCGGCGTGAACTACCGCGATACGAAGATCCACGTGATCAACTTCAAGGGCGAGTATGACCCATTCACGATCGGCGACTTCCAGAAGGGCGATGTCTATGCCGGCGAACTCACGGACTACTCGGTGTTTCCCTCCTGGAACCACTGGCCTGTGGCGCAGATGCCATCCGACGGTCGCTACGCCAAGCACTCCGACCGGACCGCACACAGTTCACTGACACACGTCGTTCCCGCCGTGTATCGGAACCAGGAAGGCAAGCGGCCTTATCAAGAACGCCTGCTCCTCGAGGGCATGAGCAAACAAACGCCTGCCGAACTCGCGACCCTCGCCCGCTCGTGGTTGCAGGCGCCTGAGATCAAGGCGCTCGCGGGCTGCACTGCGGAACCATACAACCCGGCCAAACGGGAATACCCGCTGCGCGCCGGTGCCCAGGCCATGTCGGTTGCCATTGCGGCGTCGCCGGAGCACCCGCTCGTGAACGTCTGTTTCACCGTCAGGAATTGGGGCGCTGGCGGCACTGCCAGCGTGCTCATGAATGGCAAAACCCCCGACGAGGTGCGGCAGGGCGCTTTCGTAGACACCGACGGCACCCGCACCATGGTGATCTGGATCAAGGTTTCTGCATCCTCGCCCGCCGAATTCGCCATCAGCGGCGCCAAACCCGTGTAGAAAGCTCGGACCGGGCAGGCAGGCCAGCGGCAACCAGGAGGGCCAATAGGGTAACAAGTCATTCGTCGCCACAGACGTCGCAGGCCACGGTGCCTTGGGCGATTGTGTCGCGACGCTGCTCGAAGGCAAGATGAGAATGGGGGCACACGACTCCGTCGGCGACCTGCTGCATGGGATGCCGGAAGACCCGTCCCAAGGCGGCTGGGGCGGGCGGTTCGTCCGGGCCTGGAAGCGGCCGCGTGTGGTGTTTACCCGGCTGACGGGCCCGCAGGACCGCATCGAGCAGTTTGGGGTCTTCGAACTGGCTCTGCCGATGGGCGATCTCGGGCCGGCACGGCTGGAAGCACGCATGTTGATCGAGAATCGGGAATTGGTCGGATCGGTCGACGCGGACAGAGTGATGCGATGGCGGTTCTCGCCCAAGGATGCAAAGACCTATCGCTACATGATCAGCAGCAATGTGCTGGCGTTGGAAGTCAGGTCCAGCGAGTTGACGTCCCCGAGGCCTCCCCCGATGCCGCCCAGCACCCTTCGCCACGACTGCCCCAGTGGTGGACGGACGATCCATCACCGAATGTGGCCGAAGGCGAGCACATCGGGGTCCGAACTTTGAGCCATTGCGCGAGGATTTTCTGCGCGATTTCGCCGCCCACATGGACCGCTGTGAGAAGGAAGTCGGCGTGCAAGAGGAGATCGAGAGAAGCCAAGTAACGTCCTCAAACAGGCTCGATGCATCACCGTGAAAGCGCGTGATGTCATGTCTTGGAAATGTCACCACGCGCACTCCTTTCGGCAAGAACTGAAGCACACGGACCCCCTGTCAAGCACAAAAGAACGCGGTTTTCGCGATTTATCGGTCGGGGCATAGTACGGGTTGTGTGCGCCTTGAAAAGGCACGTTGAATCCTCGGGTGAAAATCCCGACCGGCGATGCTCGTCCCAGCCGGAAGCACTTGGGGCGGCTCAGGAG